>JBEKXF010000022.1:0-100651 GCA_049512315.1 Candidatus Aminicenantales bacterium
AACGCTTCGGAGGTTCGAATCCTTCCCTGCCCATTTCCGCGGGAATAGCTCAGTTGGTAGAGCGTCAGCCTTCCAAGCTGAATGTCGCGGGTTCGAATCCCGTTTCCCGCTCTTTCACGAGCTTGTCGGGCCCAAGTAGCTCAGTTGGCAGAGCACGTCCTTGGTAAGGACGGGGTCACCAGTTCAATTCTGGTCTTGGGCTTTCATGATCGCAGACGGTGGTCCTCAAAGATAGGGCCTCGGGAGGTGTGAGAGAATGGCCAAGAGGAAGTTCGAAAGAACGAAACCTCACGTCAACATCGGCACGATCGGCCATGTGGACCATGGCAAGACGACGTTGACCTCGGCCATCACCCGCGTCCTGTCGAAGGCCTACGCCGGGATCGAGTTCCGGGCCTACGACCAGATCGACAATGCCCCCGAGGAGCGCGAGCGGGGGGTGACGATCAACATCGCCCACATCGAGTACGAGACGGCGAAACGGCATTACGCCCACATCGACTGCCCGGGCCACGCTGACTACATCAAGAACATGATCACCGGGGCCGCCCAGATGGACGGCTCGATCCTGGTCGTGGCCGCCGACGACGGCCCGATGCCGCAGACGCGGGAGCACATCCTGCTGGCCCGGCAGGTCAACGTTCCGGCCATCGTCGTCTTCTTGAACAAAGTGGACCTCGTCAGCGACCCGGAGATCCTCGATCTCGTCGAGCTCGAGATCCGCGACCTCTTGACAAAGTACGGGTTCCCCGGGGCCCGGACGCCGATCATCCGGGGGTCCGCACTCCTCGCCATGCAGTCCGACGGCGACCCCGCGAACGAGTGGAACCGGAAGATCCTCGAGCTCATGGACGCGGTCGACACGTTCATCCCGGACCCCGTCCGGGCCGTGGACCTGCCGTTTCTGATGCCGATCGAGGACGTCTTCACCATCTCAGGCCGCGGCACGGTCGTGACGGGGCGGGTCGAACGGGGGAGGGCCGCCGTTAACGAAGAGGTGGAGGTCGTCGGCTTCGGCGAGACGAAGCGCAAGGTCATCACCGGCGTCGAGATGTTCCGCAAGATCCTCGACGAAGGGATGGCCGGCGACAACGTCGGCGTCCTGCTGCGGGGCACGGACAAGGAAGAGGTCGCCCGCGGCATGGTCCTGGCGAAGCCCGGGTCGATCCAGCCGCACCGGAGGTTCCGGGCGGAGATCTACGCCCTGAAGAAGGAAGAGGGCGGGCGGCACACGCCGTTTTTCATGGGCTATCGGCCCCAGTTCTATCTCCGGACGACCGACGTGACCGGCTCGGTCAAGCTCGTCGACGGCGTCGAGATGGTCATGCCGGGCGACAACGTGAACCTGGAGATCGAGCTGATCACGGACGTGGCCATGGAGAAGGCCCTGCGGTTCGCGATCCGCGAGGGCGGGCGGACGGTCGGGGCCGGCACCGTCACCGAGGTCCTGGGTTAGGGGCCGAAGGACGGAGAGGAATATCCGAGGGAAGGTTCGAACATGCGGGAGATGATCACGCTTCAATGCGGCGAGTGCAAGCGCCGGAATTATTCTTCGACAAGGAACAAGAAAAAGCAGACGGACAAGCTCGAGATCAAGAAGTACTGCCCGTTCTGCCGGAAGCACACGCTTCACAAGGAAGTCAAGTGAGGGACCAGTGAGGAGAGAGGGACAGGTGAGTAGCTCAATTGGTAGAGCAGCGGTCTCCAAAACCGCAGGTTGCGGGTTCGAGCCCTGCCTCACCTGCCATGCTTTCTCCGGCCGGCCGGAACGGGTCCGGCCGGAGGACGCTCTGCGAGGGCCAAGCCATGAATGACAAGATTCGCTGGTACAAACGGTTCGGGAACTTTTTGAAGGACGTCAGGTCGGAGCTCAAGAAGGTCACCTGGCCTTCCCGGAACGAGGTCTACAGCACGACCATCGTCGTCATCGCGGCGACGATCTTCTTCGGCTTCTACCTCTTTTTCATGGACGTCATCTTTACCTGGGTCCTCGGCAAGGTCCAGTCCCTGTTCGGCTAATTAGATTAAGGATACAGGCGATGGCAAAAAACTGGTATGTCGTTCATACCTACTCGGGTTTCGAGAAGTTCGTGGCGGAGACCATCAAGCAGAAGGCCGCCGAGGTCCACTTGGAGGACCAGGTCGGGCAGATCATCATCCCGACCGAGGACGTCATCGAGATCCGGGCGGGGAAAAAGGTCGTCTCCACGAAGAGGTCTTATCCGGGCTACATCCTCGTCGAAATGGAGATGAACGATGAGAACTGGCTGATGATCCGCCAGGTCCCCAAGGTCACGGGCTTCGTGGGGTCCGGGCGGACGCCCACGCCCTTGACCAAAAAGGACGTCAGCCAGATCGTGGAGCATATGGAGACCACCTCGGAGAAACCCAAGCCAAAGCACTCGTTCGATAAGGGCGAGGCCGTCCGGATCATCGACGGCCCCTTCTTCAACTTCAGCGGGATCGTTGAGGAGGTCAACCACGAGCGGAGCACCCTGAAGGTCCTCGTCACCATCTTCGGCCGGTCGACGCCCGTGGAGCTCGAGTTCCTGCAGGTGGAAAAGCTTTAGGAGGACGAGATGTCGAAAGAAGTCATCGCGAAGATCAAGCTCGAGATCGTGGCGGGCCAGGCGAGCCCCGCCCCCCCCGTCGGCCCCGCCCTCGGCCAGCACGGCGTCAACATTATGCAGTTCGTCCGCGAGTTCAACGACCGGACGGGCAAGATGGACGAAGGGACCGTCGTCCCGGTCCTGATCACCGTCTTCAAGGACAAGTCGTTCAATTTCCTCATCAAGACGCCCCCGGCCTCCTACCTCCTGAAGAAGGCGGCCGGCATCGCCAAGGGCTCCGGGGCGCCGAACAAGGACAAGGTCGGGAAGGTCACCTGGAAGCAGATCGAGGACATCGCCCGGACGAAGCTCCCCGATCTCAACGCCTACGATATCGAGGCGGCCAAGAAGATCATCGAAGGGACCGCTAAAAACATGGGATTGGAGATCGTCAGTGAATAAGCGCGGCAAGAACTACGTCAAGGCCAGAGAGGTCAAGGGACAGGAGGTCCGGGAGTACTCCGTCGAGGAGGCCGTCGCCCTCCTCAAGAAGGCCCACTATGCCAAGTTCGACGAGTCGGTGGACGTGTCCGTCCGGCTGGGCATCAACCCTAAATACTCGGACCAGATGGTCAGGGGGACGATCGTCCTGCCCCATGGCACGGGCAAGACCAAGAAGATCTGCGTCATCGCGGCCGGCGAGAAGATCAAGGAGGCCGAAGAGGCCGGGGCCGATCACGCCGGAGGCGAGGAGCTTATCGAAAAGATCGCCGGCGGCTGGATCGACTTCGACGTCGTCATCGCCACCCCGGACGTCATGCGCGGGGTCGGGAAGCTCGGCCGGATCCTGGGGACCAAGGGCCTGATGCCCAACCCCAAGTCCGGCACGGTGACTTTCGACATCAAGAAGGCCGTCGCCGAGACCAAGGCCGGCAAGGTCGAGTTCCGCGTGGACAAGACCAGCATCGTCCACACCACGGTGGGGAAGGTGTCTTTCCCCGAGGCCAAGCTCGCGGAGAACGTCCAGACCTTCATCCAAGCCATCGTCCACGCCAAGCCGCCGGCCGCCAAGGGCAAGTACATCCGGAGCATGTTCATCTCGTCGACCATGGGGCCGTCGTTCAAGATCTCCGAGGACATCTTAGAGAAATAGGAGAGAGCGTCGTGAAGAAGGAAACAAAGGGACAAGTCATCAAGGCTCTCGAGGGCGTCGCCGACGCCAACAGCACATACTACCTGGTGGACTTCAAGCGGATGAAGGTGTCCCAGGCCGTGGAGCTCCGCAAGCTCCTCCGGAAGAACGGCCACACCTACAAGGTGGTCAAGAACAGGCTGGCCCTGCGGGCTCTCAGCCGGCGGGCCCCGGCCGAGCTCAAACCGTTCTTCGAGAAACCCACGGCGATCGCCTTCGCCGCCCAGGACCCCATCGGGCTGGCCAAGATCCTCAAGGATTACTCCGCCCAGGGCAAGGTCCTGGCGGTCAAGGCCGGTGTCGTCGAAGGCCAGTACATGGCCCCGGAGCGGTTCGACGAGCTCGCCCGGCTCACCTCCCGCAACGATCTCATCGGGAAGATCGGATTCATGATCGCCTCGCCGCTTGTCCGGCTCATGCGGACCCTCCAGGCCCCCCTGGGGAACATGGGGAGCCTGCTGAGCCAGCTCGGGACCAAGAAACAGGACGGGAAATAATCGATGGAGGTCGATACGACCCAAGACCAAATAAAGGAGACTCGTGACATGGAAAAACTCACCAAGGAACAGTTTTTCGCGCATCTGGACAGCCTGACGATTCTGGAGCTCTCGGACTACATCAAGGAGTTCGAAACCCGGTACGGCATCAGCGCCGCCGCGGCCCCCGTCATGATGGCCGGCGGAGCCGCCCCCCAGGCCGAGGCCAAGCCCGCCGAGGAGAAGACCGAGTTCAACGTCATCCTGAAGTCCGTCGGCGACAAGAAGATCAACGTCATCAAGGTCGTCCGCGAAGTGACCAGCCTCGGGCTCAAGGAAGCCAAGGACCTCGTCGACGGCGCGCCGAAGTCGCTCAAAGAGGGCGTGACCAAGGAAGAGGCCGAGTCCATCAAGGCCAGGTTCGCCGAAGTCGGAGCCGTCATCGAGCTCCAGTAAATCGCAAGGCCCGGTTGGCTGATCATCCATTTTCCTAAAATGGACTCAGGACACGAAAAGCTCTTATCAAGAGAGTGAGCATGCTAACAGAACCTAAAATTTCTTCTCGCGAGAGGGTCGATTTTTCGAAGATCGGTCAGGTCTTCCCGATGCCCAACCTCCTGGACATCCAGACCCAGTCGTACGCCGAGTTCCTCCAGATGGAGCTCCTGCCCGAGGAGCGCAAGGAAACGGGCCTCCAGGCGGCCTTCAAGGACGTTTTCCCCATCTCCGACTTCAAGGAGACCACGGAGCTCGAATTCCTCGGTTACTCGATCGGAACGTGGGAGTGCAAGTGCGGGCGACTCAAGGGCGTCGAGAACTCGCGGGCCAAGTGCAACGCCTGCGGGACCCTCCTCCCGGCCGACGTCGAGCTCACCGAAAAGGAGATGTGCCCGTACTGCGGGGCGATGCGGAAAATCGAGATCCCTCTCTGTGAGCACTGCGGAGACCGGGTGGGCCTCAAGATCAAGTACAGCCCCATGGAGTGCATCCAGAAGGGCTACACGTACTCCGTCCCCCTCAAGCTCAAGGTCCAGCTCGTTTCCTGGGAAAAGGACGCCACCACCAAAACCAAGCGGCTCAAGCACATCAAGCAGCAGGAAGTCTATTTCGGCGACATCCCGCTCATGACGGAGAAGGGGACGTTCATCTTTAACGGGATCGAACGGGTTGTCGTCAGCCAGCTCCAGAGGTCGCCGGGCGTGTTCTTCCGTCCGGCCGAAGCCAAGGGCTTCTTCATCGCCAAGCTCATCCCTTACCGCGGGGCGTGGGTCGAGTTCGAGCACGATTCCAAGAGCCTCCTCTGGGTCCGCCTCGACCGCAAGAAGAAGTTCCTGGCCACCGTGTTTCTGAGGGCCTTGGGCTTCGGCTCCGACGAGGAGATCCTCAAACTCTTCCACAAGTCCTACAAGGTCATCGTCGAGGACGGGAAGCTGTTCTGGGAAGTGTCCGAAAGCCTCGTCGGTAAGACCACCGCCGAGGACGTCATGGACGCTCGGGGCCGGAAAGTCCTGGCCTCGGGCAAGAAAAAGATCACCCGGGAAGTCTGCCAGGCCCTGATCGACGCCAAAGTGGCCCGGGTCCCCCTCCTCAAGAAAGAGCTCCAGGGGGCCTCCTCCCTCAGCGGGATCAAGGGTAAGGTCCGGGTCAACGAGGAGATCGGCGACGTCCAGCTCGACCTCCTCATCGGCCGCGGCGAGCCCTTCGAGGTCTTCTACCCCGAAGAGGACCGGGCCGGCCAGATCATCGTTTCGACGCTGCGGAAGGACCTCCGGAAGGACCGCCCGGGGGCCCTCGGCGAGATCTACCGAAAGCTGAGGCCGGGCGAGCCGCACACCCAGGAGAGCGCCCAGAACCTCTTCAATAACCTGTTCTTCAATCCCCAGAAGTACAACTTCTCCCGGATCGGCCGCCTCAAGTTCAACATCAAGCTCGGGCTCGAGACGCCCATGGACGAAAAGACCCTGTCCCCCCAGGATTACATCCAGGTCATCAAGTACCTCCTGAACCTCCGTCACGGGGAGGGGATGACGGACGACATCGACCACCTGGGCAACCGGCGCGTCCGGTCCGTGGGCGAGCTCGTCGAGAACGCTTTCCGGATCGGGCTGACGCGGATGGAGCGGACCATCAAGGAAAAGATGACCATCACCGCCGATCTGGCCGCGGCCATGCCCCAGGACCTCATCAATTCCAAGCCCGTGATCGCGGCCCTCAAGGAATTCTTCGGCAGCTCCCAGCTCTCCCAGTTCATGGACCAGATCAACAGCCTGGCCGAGATCACCCACAAGCGGCGCCTGAGCGCCCTCGGGCCGGGCGGCCTCAGCCGGGAGCGGGCCGGTTTCGAGGTCCGCGACATCCAGACGTCGCACTACGGGAGGATCTGTCCCGTCGAGACCCCGGAAGGCCCGAACATCGGCCTGATCTCCTCCCTCAGCTGTTACGCCCGGGTCAACGACTACGGCTTCATCGAGACGCCCTACCGGAAGGTCAAGAACGGGCGGATCATCGACTACGTCAAGGTCCTCCACCCGGGGAGCAGCGACTACAAGGTCGGGGACATCATCGAGAAGGACGAGATGCTCAAGGCCGTTGAGAAGCTCAAGGCGGAGAAGGCCCGGCAGCTCCCCATCCTGCAAGCCTACAGCTTCTACCTCACCGCCTGGGAAGAGGAGAAATACAACATCGCCCAGGCCAACGCAGCGGTCGACGAACGGGGGCGGTTCGTCACCGACCTCGTCAGCGCCCGCGAGCGCGGAAACTTCAAGGTCATCCCCAAGGACCAGATCCACTTCATTGACGTTTCGCCCAAGCAGCTCGTGTCCCTTTCGGCCGCCTTGATCCCGTTCCTCGAGCACGACGACGCCAACCGGGCCCTCATGGGATCGAACATGCAGAGGCAAGCCGTCCCGCTCATCCGGCCCGAGGCGCCGCTCATCGGCACCGGGATCGAGGACCTGGTGGCCGTCGGCTCCGGCGACGTGGTCGTCTGCCGGCGGTCCGGGGTCGTCGAGTTCGTGGACGCGGAACGGCTCCTCGTCCGCGTGGACGAGAAGGAAAACCCGCGCAACTACGAGGTCGGCACGGACCTCTACATCCTGACCAAGTTCCTCCGGACCAACCAGAATACCTCCACCAACCACCGGCCCATCGTCCGGAGGGGCGACAGGGTCCTGAAGGGCCAGGTCCTGGCGGACAGCTCCTGCTCGGATGGGGGAGAGCTGGCCCTCGGCCGGAACGTCCTCTGTGCCTTCATGCCCTGGAGAGGGTACAACTTCGAGGACGCGATCATCGTCAGCGAAAAACTGATCAAAGGCGACATCTTCACCTCCCTCCACATCGTCGAGGAGACGATCGAGGCCCGCGACACCAAGCTCGGCCCCGAAGAGATCACCCGCGACATCCCCAACGTCCCCGAGAACCTCCTCCGCAACTTGGACGAGAACGGCATTGTCCGGATCGGGGCCCATGTCAAGTCCGGCGATATCCTCGTCGGCAAGGTGGCGCCGAAGGGCGAGACTCAGCTGTCCCCCGAGGAGAAGCTCCTCAAGGCGATCTTCGGCGAGAAGGCCCTCGACGTCAAGGACGCCTCGCTCTACTGCTCCCCCGGCGTCGAGGGGACGATCATCGACGTCCGGATCTTCTCGCGCCGGGGCATCGAGAAGGGCCCCCGGGCCAAGGCCATCGAGAAGGACGAGATCGCCAAAATGAAGCGGAATCTGGACGATGAGATCGTCATCTTGGAGAACGAGAAGTGGCAGAAGGTCAAAGCCCTCCTCAAAGGCGAGGTCGTCGACAAACCCCAGAAGGTCGCCGGGATGACCTTCGAAAAAGGGACGAAGCTCACCGAGAAGATCCTCGACGAGCTCTCCTTCGATGAGGCCATCAAGCTCAAACTGACCGAGAACGGGGACATCGACAAGGAGATCAAGGACCTCGATAAGAAGGTCAAGAGGCAGATCGAGGCCCTCCGCGCCGTCTTTAAGGATAAAGTCGACAACCTGAAGAAAGGCGACGAGCTGGCCCCCGGGGTCATCCAGGCCATCAAGGTCTTCATCGCCATGAAGCGCAAGCTCTCCGTGGGCGACAAGGTCTCCGGCCGCCACGGGAACAAAGGGATCGTCGCCAAGATCGTCCCCGAGGAGGATATGCCCCGACTGCCCGACGGGACGCCGGTCGAGATCGTCCTCAACCCCCTGGGCGTTCCGTCCCGCATGAACGTCGGCCAGATCCTCGAAACGCACGCCGGCTGGGCCGCGCGGACCCTGAACCTCTGGCTCTCGACGCCCGTTTTCGACGGCGCGAAGGAGAACGAGATCAAGAAGCTCCTCAAAGAGGCCGGACTGCCGGAATCCGGCAAGACCCCTCTCTACGACGGCGTGGGGGGCGAGTTCCTCGACCAGGAAGTGACCGTCGGCTACATCTACATGATGAAGCTCTACCACCTGGTCGACGACAAGATCCATGCCCGCTCGACCGGCCCGTACTCCCTCATCACTCAGCAGCCCCTGGGCGGAAAGGCCCAGTTCGGTGGCCAGCGGTTCGGCGAGATGGAGGTTTGGGCCCTCGAAGCGTACGGCGCCGCCTACACCCTCCAGGAGCTCCTGACGGTCAAGTCCGACGACGTGGAAGGGCGGGCCAAGATCTATGAGGCCATCGTCAAGGGAGATCTGGAATTCACGCCGGGCCTTCCCGAGTCCGTGAACGTCCTCATCCGCGAGCTCCAGAGCCTCTGCCTGAACGTCGAGCTCGAGAAGGGCGACAAGGAAGAAGTCCTGCCCTGGGGGATCGCCGTCCCCCAATCCGGAAAAGGAGAATCCTAATGGATATCAGGCCGCCGATGGGTCCAAGACCGAAGCCCGATTTCGACCGGGTCAGGATCAGCATCGCCTCCCCCGAAAAGATTAAGAGCTGGTCCTGGGGCGAGGTGACCAAGCCCGAGACCATCAACTACAGGACCTTCAAGCCCGAGAAGGACGGCCTTTTCTGCGCCAAGATCTTCGGCCCCATCAATGACTTCGAATGCCTCTGCGGCAAGTACAAGAGGATGAAATACCGGGGCATCATCTGCGAGAGGTGCGGCGTCGAAGTGACCAAGTCCAAGGTCCGCCGCGAGCGGATGGGCCACATCCTGCTGGCCTCGCCCGTCGCCCACATCTGGTTCTTCAAGAGCCCCCCGAGCCGGATCGGGCTGGTTCTGGACCTGTCGATCAAGGACCTGGAGAAGGTCCTCTATTTCGAGTCCTACATCGTCATCGATCCCGCCGATACCCCGCTCAAGGAAAAACAGCTCCTGAACGAGGAGGAGTTCAAGGACGCCCAGGAAAAATACGGCGACAAGTTCGAGGCCTCGATCGGCGCCGAGGCCATCAAGGTCCTCCTCGAGAAGATCAACATCCAGAAGGAGGCCGAGCGGCTGAGGAAGCTGATGAAGAAGGAGACCTCCCAACAGCGGAGGCTCCGTTACGCCAAACGCCTGCGGGTCTTCAAGGCCCTCAAGCGGTCGGGCAATCGCCCGGAGTGGATGGTTCTGGACGTCATCCCGGTCATCCCGCCCGACCTCAGGCCTCTCGTCCGGCTGGACGGCGGCCGTTTCGCCACCTCCGACCTCAATGACCTCTACCGGAGGGTCATCAACCGCAATAACCGGCTAAAGAAGCTCATCGAACTCAAAGCCCCCGAGCTCATCATCCGCAACGAGAAGCGGATGCTCCAGGAAGCCGTGGACGCCCTATTTGACAACGGGAAGCGCGGCCGGGTCCACCTCGGAGCCAACCGGCGGCCCCTCAAGTCCCTGAGCGAGGCCCTCCGCGGCAAGCAGGGGAGGTTCCGCCAGAACCTGCTTGGCAAGCGGGTGGACTACTCGGGCCGGTCCGTCATCGTCGTCGGTCCCGAGCTCAAGCTGAACCAGTGCGGGCTTCCCAAGAAGATGGCCCTCGAGCTATTCAAGCCTTTTATTTTCAACAGGTTGGAAAAGGAGGGGCTCGTCCCGAGCGTTAAAGTCGCCCGCGAGTGGCACGAACAGGAGCGGCCCGAAGTTTGGGACTACCTGGAGGAGGTCGTCCGGGAGCATCCCATCCTCCTCAACCGCGCGCCCACCCTCCACCGGCTGGGCATCCAGGCCTTCGAGCCCCTCCTCGTCGAGGGCAAGGCCATCCAGATCCATCCCCTGGTCTGTGCCGCTTTTAACGCCGACTTCGACGGGGACCAGATGGCCGTCCATATCCCGCTTTCCGTGGAGGCCCAGATCGAGGCCCAGACCCTGATGCTCTCGACGAACAATATCTTGTCTCCCGCCCACGGCCGGCCCCTGACCATCCCGAGCCAGGACATGGTCCTGGGCTGCTATTACCTGACCCTGGAAAAGAGGGGCCAGAAAGGGGAGGGCCGCATCTTCGGCCGGCCCGAGGAAGTCCTGCTGGCCCTGGAAAACAAGGAGATCTCGCTCCAGAGCGCCGTCAAGCTGCGCTTCACGGGGCCTTTCATGAACCTGGCCACCTACTACGACGACCAGGCCGTCATGACCTGCCCCGTCCAGGAGATCGCCGCGGAACTCATCGAAACGACCCCGGGCCGGATCATCTTCAACGGCGTCCTCCCCAAGGGCGTCCCTTATGTCAACGGCATGGTCCGGAAGAAGGGCCTCGAGAACCTCGTCTTTTACACTTACCTGAAGGTTGGCCTGGGGCCGACGGTCGAGATGCTCGACGCCCTGAAGGAGCTCGGCTTCACCTACGCGACCCGGGCCGGCTTTTCCCTGGGCATCGATGATTTCGTCATCCCGAAGGAGAAGAGCCACCTCGTGGACAAGGCCCAGAGAGAAGTCCAGGAGATCGAGAACCTCTACCGGGACGGCACGATCTCCTCGGGCGAGCGCTTCAATCGGGTCATCGAGATCTGGGGAACGGTCACCGACAAGGTCTCAAACGCCATGATGGAGGAGATGCGCAAGATCAGCCTCGAAGGCAAGGAGCTCAACCCCCTGTTCGTTATGGCCGAATCCGGCTCGCGCGGCAACAAGCAGCAGATCCGGCAGCTGGCCGGCATGCGCGGCCTCATGTCCAAGCCCTCGGGCGAGATCCTGGAGACGCCCATCACCGCGAACCTCCGGGAGGGCTTGGACGTTCTGCAGTACTTCATTTCGACGCACGGCGCCCGGAAGGGCCTGGCCGACACCGCCCTCAAGACGGCCAACTCCGGCTACCTGACCCGGAAGCTCGTGGATGTTTGCCAGGAAGTCATCGTCGACGAGCACGACTGCGGCACCCTCAAGGGCATCAACGTTTCGGCCATCGTCGAGAACGGCGAAATCATCGAGCCGTTCATCGACCGGATCGTGGGCCGCGTCGCTCTCGAGAGGGTCGTCAACCCGGACAATGGCGAACCCATCGTCGACATGAACGAGGAGATCACCGAGCAGGTCGCCCACGAGTTTCAGAACCTGGGTATCGAGCGGGTCAAGATCCGCTCCCTCCTCACCTGCGAGTCCAAGCGCGGCATCTGCCAGCTCTGCTACGGGCGGAGCCCGGCCAGCGGCCGCATGGTCGAACTCGGCGAGGCGGCCGGGATCGTGGCTGCCCAGTCCATCGGCGAGCCGGGCACCCAGCTCACCATGAGGACCTTCCACGTCGGCGGCATCGCCATGGGCGGGGCCGAGAAGTCCAAGCTCGAGGCCAAGAACGAGGGCGTTGTCCGTTTCAACAACCTCAAGGCCGTCGAGAACAAGGACGGGACCCTCATCGTCGTCAACCGCAACGCCAACATCGCCATCCTGGATCACCGGAGGCGCGAGGTCGAGCACTACCAGGTCCCCTACGGCGCCAAGGTCCTCGTCAAGGACGGGGCGGAGATCAAGGCCCGCCAGGGGTTCGCCGAATGGGACCCCTTCAACACGTTCATCCTGACCGAGGAAACGGGCGATGCTCGGTTCCACGAGGTCGATCGCGGCGAAAGCATGGAAGAGGTCCAGGACGAGTTCACGGGACTGATCACGCAGGTTATCATCGAGCCCAAGAACGAGAAGCTTCAGCCTCAGATCGAGGTCCTCGACCCGATAATGGTTAAGATTCATGACCCGGGAGAGACGCGATATAAGAAACACGAAGTGGTCGAAAAGACTTCGGTTGACGCAGAAAACGAAAAGGCTAGAAAGAAGGGCAGTAAAGAAGCGAATTATGAGCGCGTCGTCCTCCGGAAATACTTCCTGCCCTCGGGCGCGAACCTCGAGATCAAGGACGCGGACCGGGTCTTTGCCGGCGAGGTCCTGGCCAAGATCCCGCGCGAGGCGGCCCGCACCAAGGACATCACGGGCGGCCTGCCGCGGGCCGAGGAGCTGTTCGAGGCCCGCCGGCCCAAGAACCCCGCGGTCATCTCCGAGATCGACGGGACGATCCAGATCGAGGGGCTGGTCAGGGGATATCGGAAGATCATGGTCCGCAACGAGCGCGGCGGCGAGAAGGAATACCTCGTCCCCAAAGGCGCCCACCTGAGCGTCTCCGACGGGGAAAGGATCCGGGCCGGTGACGCCCTGATGGACGGCCCGGTCAACCCCCATGATATCCTCCGCGTCCTGGGGGAGAAGGAGCTGGCCGAATACCTCCTCAAGGAGATCCAGGCCGTCTACCGGCTCCAGGGTGTTCCCATCAACGACAAGCACATCGAGACGATCATCCGGATGATGCTGCGCTGGGTCAAGGTCGAGGAGGTCGGGGACACCGAGTTCCTGGTGGACGAACAGGTGGACAAGTTCATCTTCCAGGAGGAGAACGAGAAGGTCATGAAAAAGGGCGGCAAGCCGGCCAAAGCCCGGCCCCTGCTCCTGGGGATCACCAAGAGCGCCCTGAGCACGGACAGCTTCATCGCCGCGGCCTCCTTCCAGGAGACGACGCGGGTCCTGACCGAAGCCAGTCTCTATGGGAAAGTGGATTATCTGAGGAGATTGAAGGAGAACATCATCATGGGCCGGCTGATCCCGGCCGGGACGGGGTACAAGTTCTACCGGAACGTAGAGCTCAAGGAAGAAATGCAGCCCGTCCTCCCTGAGAAGGAAAAGGAGGTCGTGCCGGAGACCTGAATCCGGCGTCCGGCCTGAAATTTCCTCAAATTTCTTGACAGGAATAGCAATTTTTGCTATTATCCCGATATTCGCCTCCGGACTATCTTCCAGGGGATGAATAAAGCTCCATTTGGAAATTCGCATAGAGGAGTATTTTTAATTGCCAACCGTCAACCAACTTGTCAGGAATGGCAGGACGCTGAAGAAGTACAAAAGCAAATCGCCGGCCCTCGAGGCCTGCCCTCAGAAGCGAGGGGTCTGCACGCGCGTCTTCACGACCACTCCCAAGAAGCCGAATTCGGCCATGCGGAAAGTCGCCCGGGTGCGGTTGACCAATAACATCGAAGTCACGGGATATATCCCCGGCGTCGGACACAACCTTCAGGAACACTCGATCGTCCTGATCAGGGGAGGCCGCGTCAAGGACCTGCCCGGAGTCCGCTACCACATCATCCGCGGCACGCTGGACTGCGAGGGTGTCCAGAGCCGCTTCAAGGCGCGTTCCCGGTATGGGGCCAAGAGGCCTAAAGAGAAGAAGGCCGCCTAGGAGAGGAGAGACATCATGCCGAGACGCGGGATCGTAAAAAAGAGGAAAACGCCGGCCGACCCGTTCTACAACAGCACCGTCGTCGCCCGGCTCATCAACCTTCTGCTCCGCAAGGGAAAGAAGACCACGGCCGAGCGCGTGGTGTACGGGACGATGGACATCGTCAAGCAGAAGACCAAGGAAGACCCCCTAAAGATCCTGGAAAAGGCCCTGGAGAATGTCCGGCCGCTCCTCGAGACGAAATCGCGGCGGGTCGGCGGGGCGAACTACCAGGTTCCGATCGAGGTCGCACCCAACCGGTCCTTCTCCCTCGGGGTCCGCTGGCTGCTCCACTACGCCAAGGAGAGGAGCGGCAAGAGCATGGAAGAGAAGCTCTCGGCCGAGATCGTCGACGCCATCAACAACCGGGGCGGGGCGGTCAAGAAGAGGGAAGACACGCACAAGATGGCGGAGTCCAACCGGGCCTTCGCTCATTATAAATGGTAAGTCGCTCTTGAAAGTTCCTCGAGTGATCCGGTTCGATATGGAGAAGAGAGTTTATGCGGTCATACCCGATCGAGCGAGTGAGAAACATCGGTATCATGGCCCATATCGACGCCGGGAAGACCACGACGACGGAACGGATTCTGTTCTATACGGGTATGACCTACAAGATGGGAGAGGTGGACGAAGGGACGGCCGTGATGGACTGGATGGTCCAGGAGCAGGAGCGTGGGATCACCATTACATCGGCCGCCACGATGTGCACTTGGAATGACCACCGTATCAATATCATTGATACGCCCGGTCATGTGGATTTCACCGCGGAGGTCGAGCGCTCCCTGAGGGTGCTCGACGGCGCGATAGCCATACTGTGTGGAGTTGGCGGCGTCGAACCGCAGTCCGAGACAGTGTGGCGCCAGGCCGACAAGTACCGGGTCCCCCGGATCGTGTTCATCAACAAGATGGACAGGATAGGGGCCGATCCGGAACGGGCGATTCAGCAGCTGAAGAGCCGGGTGGCGGCCAAGCCCCTGCCGGTCCAGATTCCCCTGGGACGGGAAGACGGATTCCGCGGCGTGATCGACCTCATCGAAGAGAAAGAGATCGACTGGGGTCAGGAGATCCTAGGGACGGATTTTGTCGTCCGGGACGTCTCGGACGAGAACCGCGAGGACGTGAGGAAACAGAGACAGGACATGATCGAAATGCTGAGCGAGACCGATGATGCTCTGATGCAGAAGTATGTCGACGGGGTCGAGATCACTGCACCGGAGATCAAGGCGGCGGTCCGCAAGGGGACCATTGGTCTCAAGTTCGTCCCGGTCCTTTTCGGGGCCTCGTTCCGGAACAAGGGAGTCCAGCCGCTCCTCGACGCCATCGTCGACTACCTGCCCTCGCCCGTGGACATCCTCCCGGTCGGAGGCCATCATCCCAAGACTCAGGCCCCGGAGGTGCGGCCCGCGTCCGACGACGTGCCCTTCTCCGGCCTCGTCTTCAAGATCATGAACGATCCGTTCCTCGGGCACCTGGCCTACTTCCGGGTTTACTCCGGCAAGGCCAAGGTCGGCCAGTCGGTCTATAACTCGACCAAGGGCGAGGAAGAGAAGCTCTCCCGGCTTTTCGAGATCCATGCGAATAAGAGGACGGAGATCAAGGAGGTCTACGCGGGCGACATCGCCGCGATGGGCTCCCTGAAGAATATCTCGACGGGCGATACCCTCTGCCTCAAGAGCCACCCCATCGTCCTCGAGTCCATCCGGTTCCCGGAGCCGGTCATTTCGGCGACGATCGAGCCCAAGACCAAGGCCGCCCATGTCAAGTTGACCCACGCCCTTGGCCGGTTCCAACTGGAGGATCCGACTGTGAAGATCGTCCAGGACCCCATGACGGGACAGACCCTCATTAAGGGCATGGGCGAGCTTCATCTCGAGATCCTGATGGACAGGTTGGAGAGGGAATTCGGCGTCCAGGCCAACCTGGGCAAGCCCCAGGTCGCCTACAAGGAAACGATCCAGGCGGCCGCCGAGGGCGAGGGGAAATACGTCCGCCAGATCGGCGGCAAGGAGATCTACGGACACTGCGTCCTTCACGTCGAGGCCCTGAAGCGCGGCCGCGGCTTTGAGTTCGCCGACAGGACGCGGGGCGGGGTCATCCCGAGGGCGTTCATCGGCGACATCGAGAACGGCGTCCGGGAAGCCATGGAGGGGGGCCTCGTCGCGGGCTTCCCCGTGACCGATATCAAAGTGAGCCTCATCGACGGGTCCTATCATGAGACGGAATCCACCCCTCTCGCCTACAAGATCGCCGCCTCCCTGGCCTTCCGGGAGGCCGCCAAGAAGGCGGGGCCGGTCCTCCTCGAGCCGATCATGAAGCTCGAGATCATCAGTCCTGACGAGTACATGGGCGACATCGTCGGCGACATCAACGCCCGGCGCGGGAAGGTCGAGGGGATGGAGATGCGGAGCGGCTCCCGGGTCATCAAGGTTCTCGTGCCGCTCGCGGGGATGTTCGGTTACGCGACGGCCCTCCGGACTCTGACCCAGGGGCGGGGCGTGTTCAGCCTGGAGTTCTTCCAGTACGACAAGACCCCGGCCCAGGTCCAGGACGACATCGTGGCCCGGACCGAGGGGCGGGTTCCCTTCCGGGATCAGGCATAAGAGGTTTGTCATGTTTTTTAACACGGAAAACGCCAACAGGAGGTGAGCGATGGCGAAAGAAAAGTTTGCAAGGACGAAACCCCATGTCAATGTCGGGACGATCGGTCACATCGATCACGGGAAAACGACGCTGACGGCCGCCATGACGAAAGTTCTGGCGACGAAAGGCCTGGCCCAGGCCAAGAGCTACGATGAGGTGGCCAAGGCCGACGCCAAGATGTTCCGCCGGGATGCGACCAAGATCCTGACGGTGGCATTGAGCCACGTGGAATACGAGAGCGAAAAACGGCACTACGCCCACATCGACTGCCCCGGCCACGCCGACTACATCAAGAACATGATCTCCGGCGCGGCCCAGATGGACGGCGCGATCCTCGTCGTCTCGGCCGCCGACGGGCCCATGCCCCAGACGCGGGAGCATATCGTGCTGGCGCGTCAAGTCAACGTGCCGGCCATCGTCGTGTTCATGAACAAATGCGACCTCGTCGACGATCCGGAGATCCTGGACCTCGTCGAGCTCGAAGTCCGCGAACTCCTCTCGAAGTACCAGTTCCCCGGCGACAAGACCCCCGTCATCCGCGGCAGCGCCACCAAGGCCCTGGAAGACCCCAAGGGCGACGCCGCCAAGCCCATCTGGGAACTCATCAAGGCGTTGGACGAGTACATCCCCGAACCCCTCCGCGAGGTCGACAAGCCCTTCCAGCTGGCTATCGAGGACGTCTTCTCGATCACCGGCCGCGGCACGGTCGTGACGGGCCGCGTCGAACGGGGCGTTGTCAAGGTCGGCGACGAGGTCGAGATCGTCGGGCTGCGCGAGACGCGCAAGACGGTCGTCACGGGCGTCGAGATGTTCCGCAAGCTCCTCGACCAGGCCCAGGCCGGCGACAACATCGGCGCCCTGCTGCGCGGCGTCGGCAAAGACGAGGTCGAGCGGGGACAGGTCCTGGCCAAGCCGGGGTCGATCACCCCGCACCGGAAGTTCACCGCTGCGATCTACGTCCTGACGAAGGAAGAGGGCGGACGGCACACGCCGTTCTTCAAGGGCTACCGGCCGCAGTTCTACTTCCGGACGACCGACGTCACGGGCTCCGTGAAGCTGCCGGCGAACGTCGAGATGGTCATGCCCGGCGACAACATCACGCTCGAGATCGAGCTGATCATGGACGTGGCCATGGAAAAGGGCCTGCGGTTCGCCATCCGCGAGGGCGGCCGGACGGTCGGCGCCGGCACCGTGACCGAGATCCTCGAGTAGATCGTCCGCCGGCGGGCGCCCGCGCGCGCCGCCGGGCCTTGGGAATAAACCGGAGAACAGAGGAACGAACGATGGAAAAAATCAGAATCAGACTGCAGTCCTTCGACCACTGCTTGCTGGACCAATCGGTGAAAGATATCGTCGTCAAAGCGAAGCGCACGGGCGCGAGCGTCGCGGGCCCCATCCCTCTGCCGACGCGCATCCACAAGTTCTGCGTCCTCCGTTCTCCGCACGTGGACAAGAAGTCCCGCGAGCATTTCGAGATGAGGATCCACAAGAGGCTCATCGACATCACCGAGTACAACAACGAGACGATCGAGGAGCTGCAGAAGTTGGAGCTGCCGGCGGGGATCGACGTCGAGATCCAGGCCTTCGGGGCGGGAGAATGATCATGGTCGAAGGGTTGATCGGCAAGAAGATCGGCATGAGCCAGCGGTTCGACGACGACGGCAACGTCGTCCCCGTCACCCTCATCCAGGCGGGGCCCTGCACGGTCATCCAGATGAAGACCCGGGAGAAGGACGGCTACGCGGCCGTCCAGCTCGGGTTCGTCGAGGATAAGGGGGCCAAGAGGCCGGGGAAGGCCCAAGTCGGGCATTTCAAGAAGTCCGGCGTCCCCGTTGTCCGAAAGCTCCAGGAGGTCGGCTGCACCGAGCCGGCGGAAGTCAAGGAAGGGGACCAGGTCCTGGTCGATATCTTCGAGGTCGGCGAGATGATCCATGTCGTCGGGACGAGCAAGGGCAAGGGCTTCGCCGGCGTCGTCAAGCGGCACCATTTCGCCGGCGGCGGCGCGGCCCACGGCTCGATGTTCCACCGGGCGCCCGGCTCGATCGGCGCCTCCTCCTACCCGTCCCGCGTTGTCAAGGGGATGCGGATGGGCGGCCACATGGGCGATGAGCGGGTGACGGTCCGGAACCTCAAGGTCGTCGAGACGGACAAGGACAACAACCTCCTCGTGGTCAAGGGCGCGGTGCCCGGGGCCCGGGGGGGGTACCTCCTGATCCGGAAAGGGACGGCCAGCGCCCGCAGCGCCAAGTAGGCGGGGAAAGAGTGCACCATGGGTAAACTGCAAGTTTTCGATAAAAGTGGGAAGCCGGCCGCCGAGGTCGACATGCCGGAGAGTATCTTCGCCTATCCGGACAAGGGCCACTTGGTTTACGAGGCCGTCGTCAACTACCAGGCCAACCAGCGGCAGGGGACCGCCGCCACCAAGACGAGAGCGAACGTCGCCGGCGGCGGCAAGAAACCCTGGCGGCAGAAGGGAACGGGCCGGGCCCGCGCGGGTAGCACCCGTTCGCCCCTCTGGAGAAAGGGCGGCACGGTCTTCGGGCCCCAGCCAAGGGATTATTCCTACGAGCTGCCCAAGAAGGCCCGGAGGAACGCCCTCCGGTCGGTCCTCTCCAGGAAGCTCGCCGACAGCCTGATCCTCGTCCTCAGCGAGCTCGACATCAAGGAGCCCAAGACCAAGGAGGCCGCGGCCCTGCTCAAGGCCTTCCACATCGATTCAGCCCTGCTGGTCGACAGCCACGAGAACACGAACCTGTTCCTCTCCGTCCGGAACCTCCCGAAGGTCAAGGCCGTCGACGTCCGGACGCTCAACGTCTACGACGTCCTGAACCATAAGTGGCTGGTCTTCAGCCAGCGGGCCCTCGAGTCCGCCATGGAGAGATTGAAGTGATCAAAGATCCCCATAAAATCATCATCCGGCCGGTGATCACCGAAAAGAGCACGCGGCTCAAGGATTCGGACCGGGTCATCTGCTTCGAGGTCGCCCGCGGCGCGAACAAGATCGAGATCAAGAAGGCCATCGAGCTTCTCTTCAAGACGAGGGTCGCGAGCGTCCGGACCCAGGCGAAGACGGGCAAGGTCCGGAGGGTCGGCCGCAACTCGGGCAAGACGAAGGACTGGAAAAAGGCCTACGTCAAGCTCCGGGAAGGCGAAAAAATGATTGAATACTTCGAGGCGGTCTAACATGGGCATCAAAACCTACAGACCAATCACACCCGGGTTGCGCCACCGGACGACCAACGACTATAACGACTTGACGGGGGACCGTCCCTACAAGCCCCTTCTCGTCTCCTTGCCCAAGTCCGGAGGCCGGGACAGCCGGGGGCACCTCTCGATCCGGAACAGGGGAGGCGGGCATAAGAAGCTCTACCGGATGGTCGACGCGAAGCGGGACAAGATCGGCATCCCCGGCGTCATCGAGACGGTCGAGTATGATCCCAACCGGTCGTCGTTCATCTCCCTCGTGAAATACAGGGACGGGGAGCGCCGCTACATCCTGTCCCCCCTGGGCCTGAAAGTCGGGCAGGAAATCGTGTCCTCCGACGCCCAGGTCGACATCCTGCCCGGGAACGCCATGCCCCTGAGGTTCATCCCCTTGGGCACGGTCATCCACAACATCGAGCTCCGCAAGGACAAGGGCGGCCAGGTGGCGAAGTCGGCCGGGGCCGGGGCCCAGATCCTGGCCAAGGAAGGGGACTACGCCCAGGTCCGGCTGCCGTCGTCCGAGATCCGCAAGATCCATCTTGACTGCCGGGCGACCATCGGCCAGATCGGGAACCTCGACCACCAGAATATCACCATCGGCAAGGCGGGCCGGAGCCGCTGGCAGGGCTGGCGCCCCCACGTCCGCGGGACGGCCATGAACCCGATCGACCACCCGCACGGCGGAGGCGAAGGCCGCTCCAAGGGCGGACGTCACCCCGTGAGCCCCGAGGGCATCCCGACCAAGGGATACAAGACCCGGCGGAACAAGAGAACCCAGGCCTTCATCGTCAGGCGGAGGAGCAAGTAACCATGAGCAGATCGCTGAGCAAAGGTCCCTTCGTGGACGCCCACCTTCTCGAAAAAATCCAGGTCGCCGACGCCCAGGGTGGTAAGCGACAGGTCATCAAGACGTGGTCCCGGCGCTCGACGATCATCCCGGAGATGGTCGGCCTGACGATCGGGGTCCACAACGGCCGGAAATTCATCCCGGTCTTCGTGACGGAGAACATGGTTGGGCACAAGCTCGGGGAGTTCTCCCCGACGAGGACCTTCCGGGGACACACCTCGAAGACCGCCAAACAGCTCAAAGCGGGGAAGTAACATGAGCGAGCCCAGTCACGTTTCCTATGCCGCCGCCCGGTTCGTGCGGATGAGCCCGCAGAAGAGCCGGCTCGTGGCCGACCTCATCCGGGACCGCTACGTCGGCGAGGCCCTGACCATCCTCCGCTTCAGCGAGAAGAAGAAGATCAGCGCCATCCTGGAAAAAGTCCTCCGCTCGGCCATCGCCAACGCCCAGCAGAAGACCCCCAACCTCGATGTCGACAATCTCTACATCTCGAAGATCCAGATCGGCGGCGGCCCGGTGGCCAAGCGGATCCGCCCGGCGCCCATGGGACGGGCCCACCGCGTCGTGAAGCGGACGAGCCATGTCCAGATCTATTTAGACGAAAAAGGGAGATAAGCGGTGGGACAGAAAACACATCCATACGGATTCCGGCTCGGCTTCAACAAACCATGGATGTCCCGTTGGTTTGCCAAAGGATCAGAATACGCCCGTCTCATCCATGAGGACCTCCGGATGAGGAAGGCGATCAAGGAGAAATACTACCACGCCGGGATCGCCGAGGTGGATATCGAGCGGGTGGGCCCGAAGATCCGGATCATCATCCACACGGCTCGGCCGGGGATCATCATCGGCCGCGGCGGCAAGGAAATCGAGAGCCTGAAGGGCTACCTCGAGGGGATCGCCCACAAGGACGTTTACGTCGACATCCGGGAAGTGGACCATGCCGAGCTCAACGCCCTCCTCGTCGGCGAGGGCATCGCCGTCCAGCTCGAGAAGCGGATCGCCTACCGTCGGGCCATGCGGAAGGCCGTGGACATGGCCCTCAAGATGGGGGCCAAGGGCATCAAAGTCATGTGCTCGGGCCGCCTCGGCGGCGTCGAGATCGCCCGGTCGGAGTGGTACCTGAAGGGGCAGCTCCCCCTCCAGACCCTGCGGGCCGACATCGATTACGCGTTCACCGAAGCCTTCACGACCTACGGCCAGATCGGCATCAAGGTCTGGATCTACCGGGGCGACGTCGAAAAGCCGAAGATGTCCTCTCAGATGGCGGAGGTCGAGGAGATTTAGCCATGTTAATGCCGAAGAAAGTCAAGTTCCGCAAGCAACAGCGCGGCCGGATGCGGGGCAAGGCCGAGCGGGGGAGTACGCTGTCCTTCGGCGAGTTCGGCCTCCAGGCCCTCGAGCCCTGCTGGCTGACCGCGCGGCAGATCGAGGCCGGCCGCATCACGATCACCCGCCACATGAAACGGCGCGGCAAGCTCTGGATCCGGACCTTCCCCTGGAAGGCGGTCACGAAGAAGCCGACCGAGGTCCGGATGGGCAAGGGGAAGGGCGACCCGGAATTCTGGGTCGACGTCATCCGGCCCGGGAAGGTCCTCTTCGAGATCGAAGGCGTCGAGGAAGTGGACGCCCGGGAAGCCATGCGGCTCGCCGCCCACAAGCTTCCCATCAAGACGAGATTCATCTCCCGGGAAGCGAGAGAACTCAGATGAAGATCCGTGAATTGAAAGAACTTTCGGCAGACGAGCTGCAGACCAAGGAAAAGGAGCTCGTGGACCAGCTCTTCAAGCTCCGCTTCCAGAAATCCCTGGGCCAGTTGGAAAGCCCGATGAAGATCAAGAACGTCAAGAGGGACATCGCCCGCATCAAAACGCTCTTGAAAGCCCCTTCGAAAGAGACGGAGTAGAGAATGGACACCAAGGGAAAGAAACGGAAGACCACCAAGGTCGGGACCGTCGTCGCTAAGAAGATGAAGAAGACGGTCACGGTTGAGGTCGAGCGCCAGATCCGGCACCCTCTGTACAAGAAGATCGTCC
Source organism: Candidatus Aminicenantales bacterium (assembly GCA_049512315.1). Taxonomy (GTDB): domain Bacteria; phylum Acidobacteriota; class Aminicenantia; order Aminicenantales; family Saccharicenantaceae; genus DATKJS01. Next base: position 22,583 of record JBEKXF010000022.1, read on the forward strand.
GCCAGAAGAAGACGTTCCTGGTCCACGACGAGACCGAGAAGTGCAAGGTCGGAGATTCCGTCCGGATCATTGAGACGCGGCCCATCAGCAAGACAAAGCGGTGGCGCGTCCTCGAGATCGTCGGCCTGGCGGGAGGCGGCAAAAACCTGGAGTCCGGAGAACGTCCATGATCCAGATGCGAACCATGCTCAAGGTCGCCGATAATTCCGGCGCCCGGAGGATTATGGCCATCACGCCCCTGGGCGGCAGCGTCGGCCGCATCGCCCGGATCGGGGACGTCATCTCCGCCTCGGTCAAGGAGGCCGACCCCGAGAGCAAGATCGCCAAAGGCAAGGTCGTCCGGGCCGTCGTCGTCCGGACCCGCAAGGAACTCCGCCGCAAGGACGGCTCCTACATCCGCTTCGAGGACAACGCCGCCGTCATCATCGATAAGGCCGGGGAGCCGGTCGGGACCCGCGTCTTCGGGCCCGTGGGCCGGGAGCTGCGGGAGCGGAAATTCATGAAGATCATCTCCCTGGCGCCGGAGGTCCTGTGATGGGAAAAATCCAGCTCAAGAAAAACGACGTCGTCGTCGTCCTCAAGGGGAAAGACAAGGGGAAGACCGGAAAGCTCCTCAAGATCTTTCCCGAGACCGACCGGGTCATCGTCGAGCGGATCAACTTCAGCAAGCACTTCGTCAAGGCCGACCGCAGCAAGAACGTCCAGGGAGGGGTCATGGAGAAGGAGGCCCCGATCCACGTCTCCAACGTCATGCTCTTCTGCCCGGAATGCGGCCAGGGCGTCCGGGTCCGGACGCGGAGACTCGAGGACGGCAGCAAGACCCGGCTCTGCATCAAGTGCGAGGCCCTGATCGAGAAGCAGAAGTGAGGATGGCACTATGAGCCGCTTATACGACAAGTACCAGAAAGAACTCCTCCCCGAGCTCCAGAAAGAGCTCGGGATCAAGAACAAGATGGCCGTGCCCCATCTGGAGAAGATCATCGTCAACATGGGCGTCGGCGACGCGATCCAGAACATCAAGCTCCTGGACACGGCCAAGACGGAGCTCGGCCTCATCACGGGACAGCTCCCCGGCGTCGGTCGGGCCAAGAAGTCGATCTCGGCTTTCAAGCTGAGGAAGGGCCAACCGATCGCCTGTTACGTGACGCTCCGGAGCCGGAGGATGTACGAGTTCTTCGACCGGCTCGTCAACATCGTCCTGCCCCGCGTCAGGGACTTCCGAGGCGTCCCCGGCAACTCCTTCGACGGCCGGGGCAACTACACTCTGGGCATGCGCGACCAGCTCATGTTCCCGGAGATCGATTACACGAAGGTCGAGAGGTCCCGGGGCATGAACATCACCATCGTGACCACGGCCCGGACCGACAAGGAAGCCCATGCCCTCCTCAAGAAGCTGGGCATGCCCTTCCGAGAGTCCTGAAAGGCGAGGTGAACGTGTCGACAACAGCGCGGATGGCCAAATACGCGAAAAAGCCCAAGTACGCGATCCGGACCCGGCGACGCTGCCGCCTCTGCGGCCGCTCCCGAGGTTATTACCGGAAATTCGACCTCTGCCGGCTGTGCTTCCGCGAGCTGGCCCTCAAGGGGGAGATTCCGGGGGTCACGAAGTCATCGTGGTGACGTCGAGGAAAGGATAGGTCCATGGATTCCATCTCCGATTTACTCACCCGGATCCGCAACGGGGTCAAGACCAAGAAGAAGGAAGTCAACGCCCCCTCTTCCCGGCTCCTGGTCGAGATCGTCAAGATCCTCAAGGAAGAGGGGTACATCAAGAATTTCAAGGTCATCGACGATAGCAAGCAGGGCGTCCTGAACGTCACCCTGAAATACGGGGAGGACGGCAAGAGCGTCATCAGCGGCCTGAGGCGGGTCAGCAAGCCCGGCTGCCGGATCTTCTGTACGAGGGACTCCGTCCCCAAGGTCCTCGACGGCCTGGGGCTGGTCATCGTCTCGACGTCGAAGGGCGTCCTGGCCGGTCGGAAGTGCGAGGAGCTCGGCGCGGGAGGCGAAGTCCTCTGCAGCATCTGGTGAGCGCGAAGCGAGGTCAATATGTCTAGAGTCGGGAAGAAGCCCATCACGATCCCGGCGGGCGTCAAGGTGACGATCCAGCCGGACAGGATCGATTTCGAGGCGAAGAAAGGCCGGCTGTCCTCGCCGCTCTACGCCGGGATCCAGGCCAGCCTGGACGGCCCGCAGCTCAGCCTGACCCGGGCCGACGAGACCAAGACGATACGGAGTCTGCACGGCCTCTGCCGGGCCCTGGCCCAGAACGCCGTCCGCGGCGTCACCGAGGGGTTCTCCAAGCAACTGGAGATCGTGGGTGTGGGCTACAAGGCCAAGGTCGACAAGAACAGGCTCGAGATCAGCCTGGGCTACTCCCGGCCGATCGTCTACGAGATCCCGGCCGGGGTCGAGGTCGTGGCGGAAAAGCCGACCCTGCTGACCATCCGGGGGATCGACCGGCAGAAGGTGGGCCAGGTGGCCAACGACATCAAGAAATTCCGCCTTCCGGACCCCTACAAGCAGAAGGGCGTCCGGTACGTCGGCGAAAGACTGATCAAGAAAGAGAGAAAGGCAGGGGTGGCCAGTGCTTAAGAACAAGATCGTCGCCAAGAGGGTGCGGGACGACCGTCTCCGCAAGCGGATCCGGGAAAAGGTCCGGGGGACGTCGGAGCGTCCGCGGGTCCACGTGTACAAGAGCAACACTTACCTCTATACCCAGGTCATCAACGACGCCGAGGGCCGGGTCCTGCTGACCGCCTCGACCCTCGAGAAGGAGTTCAAGGAAAAGTCCAAGAACGGAAAGAACAAGAAGGCCAGCGGGCTTCTCGGCGAGATGCTGGCCAAGCGGCTCAAGGCCAAGAAGATCGAGCGGGTGGTGTTCGACCGGGGCGTTTACCCCTACCATGGGCGCATCAAGACCCTGGCGGAAGCCATGCGGAAAGAGGGCATCCAATTCTAAGGGGAAGGGCCGATTAAGGAGGCGAGAGCGTGAACGATCGAAGATTCGAGAAAGTTGTCGCAGTCGATGAGGACGGCTTCGAGCTCAAGGACCAGGTCATCTCTATCCGCAGGGTCACGAAGGTCGTCAAGGGCGGAAAGAACCTGAGCTTCTCGGCCCTGGTGGCCGTCGGCAACGAGCGCGGCCGGGTGGGCATCGGAAAGGGCAAGGCCCGGGAAGTGCCTCAGGCGATCCGCAAGGGCGTCGAAGCGGCCAAAAAGAACATGATCCGGGTCCCCCTGGCGGACACGACGCTGCCCCACCTCGTCAAGGGGGTGGACGGCGCCGGCCTGGTCGTCCTCCGGCCGGCCGCGAAGGGAACGGGCGTCATCGCCGGCGGCGCCGTCCGGGTCATCATGCAGCTGGCCGGGATCCGGGACATCCTGACCAAGTCCCTGAGAAGCAACAACCCGATCAGCGTGGCCAACGCCACCCTGGACGCCCTCCGGAGCGTCCGGAACCCCGATGACGTGGCCAAGATGCGCGGAAAGGTCAAGGGTGGGCTATGACGGAGACAACGACGCAACTCGCGAAGACCCGGAAGCGGGCCGAGAAGGCCCCGGCCCCGGAACGCTTCCTGAAGATCACGCTCGTCCGGAGCCTGGTCGGCTATCCCCGGTCCCAGCGCGCGGTGGCCAAGGGCCTCGGCCTGAGAAAGCTCCAGTCCCACGTCGTCCGCCGGGATTCTCCCGAGACGCTCGGGATGGTCCGCAAGCTGGCCCATGTGTTGAAAGTGGAGGCGACCGAAAAGCCATGAACCTCAGCAACCTGAAACCGGCCAAGGGATCGAGACAAAAGCGCAAGAGAGTGGGGAGGGGCCCGGGCTCCGGGCTGGGCAAGACGTCCGGCCGCGGCAGCAAGGGGCAGCTTTCCGGCAGCGGCTATTCCCGCAAGAGGGACTTCGAAGGCGGCCAGATGCCGCTCGTCCGCCGCATCCCCAAGCGCGGCTTCACCAACATCTTCCGGACCGATTACGCCGTCGTCAACCTGGACAGCCTGGCCAAGATCGCGAAGAAAGAGGTCGAGATCAAGGACCTGGTCGCGGCCGGACTGATCAAGAACGAGTCGGAGCGGGTGAAGGTCCTGGGGCGGGGCGAGCTCGCCTCCCCGAAGACCATCCACGCCCATAAATTTTCCGGTTCGGCCCTGAAAAAGATCGAGGACAAGGGCGGCAAAGCCGTCACCATCGGGAAAGAATAATGTTAGACAGCATCCGCAACATCTTCAGCATCCCTGAGCTCCGGAAGAGGGTCATCTTCACCCTCCTCCTCCTCGCGGTTTACAGGATCGGAGGCCAGATCCCCAACCCGGGCATCAGCGCCTCGGCCCTGGCGGAGTTCTGGCAGCAGCAGAAGGGCTCCCTCCTGGGCTTCATCGACCTGTTCTCGGGACGCTACATGTCGCGTATGACCATCTTCGCCCTCGGCATCATGCCCTACATCAGCGCGTCCATCATCCTCCAGCTGCTCACGGTCGTCTGGCCTTACCTCGAGCGGCTGTCCAAAGAGGGCGAGCTGGGCCGGAAGAAGATCACCCAGTACACCCGCTACGGCACACTCGGCATCTGCATCATTCAGTCCTTCGGCATCGCCGCCTTTCTCGAGTCCCTCAAGAGCCCGGGGGGCGCTCTCATCGTTCCCCACGGCGGCTGGGGGTTCAAGCTGTTGACCATCCTGACCCTGACGACCGGGACCGTTTTCGTCATGTGGCTCGGCGAGCAGATCTCGGCCAGGGGGATCGGCAACGGGATCTCGCTCATCATCTTCGCCGGGATCGTCGTCCGCTTCCCGTCCGGGCTCATCAGCATGCTCAGCGGCCTCAAGAGCGGAGCCATGGCCCCCCTGAAGATGATCTTCCTGGGCATCCTGATGGTCGCCGTCATCGGGTTCATCGTCTTCGTCGAGCGCGGCCAGCGTCGCATCCCGGTGTCCTACGCCAAGCGCGTCGTCGGGCGGAAGGTCTACGGCGGCCAGAGCACGCACCTGCCCCTCCGGGTGAACACGGGCGGCGTCATCCCGATCATCTTCGCCGCCTCCGTCATCACCATCCCCGCGACCTTCGCCCAGCTCGTCAAAGTGCCGGCGCTCCAGTCGATCGCCCAGCAGTTCGGCATGGGCATGCCCCTCTACAACCTCTTCTACGTCGCGGCCATCATCTTCTTCACCTACTTCTACATCTCGATCATCTTCAACCCGGTCGACGTGGCCGACAACTTGCGGAAGTACGGCGGCTTCATCCCCGGCATCCGCCCGGGCAAGAACACGTCCGACTACATCGACGAGGTCCTGTCGAGGATCACGCTCGTCGGCGCCATCTACCTGGCGGTCGTCGCCATCCTGCCCGAGTTCCTGATCACGGGTGTCAAGGTCCAGTCGCTGCCCTGGATCGGGACGTGGCTCGAGATGAACCTGCCCAAGTTCATGACCCAGGGGTTGGGCATAGACTTCCTGTTCGGGGGGACCTCGATCCTGATCGTCGTCGGCGTCGCCATGGACACCATGCAGCAGATCGAGGCCCAGCTCGTCATGCGGCACTACGACGGGTTCATGCGCCGGAGCCGGATCAGGGGGAGAAGGTGATGAGGATCATCCTCCTGGGCGCTCCCGGAAGCGGGAAGGGGTCGGTGGGCGACCTCATCAGGTCGGCCTACGGTTTCCCCCGGATCTCCACGGGAGATCTTCTCCGGGAAGCCGTCCAGAAGAGAACGCCCCCCGGCCTGGAGGCTTCGGCCCAGATGGGGAAGGGCGGCCTCGTCGACGACGCCCTCGTCCTCAAGCTTCTCGGGGAGCGGTTGTCCGGGCCGGACTGCCGGGCCGGCTACATCCTCGACGGCTACCCGCGGAACCTCTCCCAGGCCCGGGACCTGGAGAGCCTCGATGGCGGCCGGCGGGAGGCCGTTTTCCTGATCGAGGCCCGGGAAGACGTCGTCGTCCGGAGGCTCGCGAGCCGCCGGGTCTGTCCCTCCTGCGAGGCGATCTACAATGTCATCACGAAGAAGCCCGTCCGGGAAGGCGTCTGTGACCTCTGCGGCGCGGCCCTCGTCCAGAGAGCGGACGACCGGGCCGACGTCATCCAGGAACGGATGAGGACATATCACGAGAAGACGGAGCCCCTCGTCGCCTATTACGCAGCGAAAGGCGTCCTCCGGCGCGTCGACGGCAGCGGGAGCCTTGAAGAAACGTTCCAACCCATCCGCTCGGGGCTCGACGGCGAGCTCCGGAGAGCGAAGGAGACGCAGGCGCGGCCATGATCATCTACAAGTCCACAGCGGAGCTCGAAGCCATGCGGCAGAGCAGCCGGATCGTGGCCCAGGTCCTGGACGAGCTCGAGCCCTTGGTTCGGCCGGGGCTCCGGACCCGCGACCTGGACCTTTACGCGGAAAAGCGGACGCGAGAGCTCGGCGCCGTCCCGGCCTTCAAGGGGTACCGGGGCTACCCGGCATCGGTCTGCGTATCGGTGAACGAAGAGATCATCCACGGCATCCCCTCGGGGCGGCTCCTCCAGGAGGGCGACATCGTCAGCTTGGATTTCGGCGTCCTCTACGAGGGTTTTTACAGCGACTCGGCCCTGACCGTTCCGGTCGGCCGGACAAGCGACGGGGCCGGCCGGCTCATCGAGTCGGCGAAGAAGGCCTTTTTCAAGGGCTTCGAGCAGGTGCGGGAGGGGAACCGTCTCTCCGATATCTCGGCCGCCGTCCAGCGGTCCGTCGAGGGAGACGGGTTCTCCGTCATCCGCCAGTTCGTCGGCCACGGCATCGGCCGGGCCCTTCACGAGGACCCTCAGGTCCCGAACTTCGGGGTCCCCGGCCGGGGCCCGAAGCTCAAGCCAGGCATGACCCTGGCCATCGAGCCCATGATCGCCCTGGGGTCCTACGAGGTCGAGGTCCTGGAGGACGGCTGGACGGCCGTGACCCGGGACCGCAGCCTCTCGGCCCATTACGAACATACCGTGGCCCTGACCGAGGACGGGCCGGAGATCCTGAGCGCGCGGGCGCGGGACGCCGTGGCCGGGCGGTCTCCCGTCATCAAGGAGAGTCCCCATGCCTAAACAGGACATGTTCGAGGCCGAAGGCGTGGTCCTCGAGACCCTCCCGAACGCCATGTTCCGGGTCGAGCTCTCGAACAAGCACGTCATCCTGGCCCACATCTCGGGGAAGATGCGGAAGCACTTCATCCGGATCCTCCCGGGCGACCGGGTCCTGGTGGAGCTCTCCCCCTACGACCTGACCAAGGGACGCATCACGTACAGATACAAATAAAAGGACAGGACGATGAAAGTCAAAGCATCCGTGAAAAAAATCTGCCGGAACTGCAAGATCGTCCGGCGCAAGGGCATCGTGCGGGTCATCTGCACCAACCCGCGGCACAAACAAAGACAGGGATAGGACGAGGTCAACATGGCAAGAATCGCAGGCATCACGCTCCCGCCGGAAAAGAGGATCGAGATCGGGCTGACGTACATCTTCGGCATCGGCCGTTCCAAGTCGGGAAAGATCCTGGCCGAGGCCAAGATCGACAAGGACAAGAAGGTCAAGGCCCTGACCGAGGACGAAGTCGACAAGATCCGCCGGATCATCGAGAAGCGGGAAAAGATCGAGGGTGATCTCCGCAAGGAAATCACCATGAACATCAAGAGGCTCGTCGACATCGGCTGCTACCGGGGCCTACGTCACAAGAAGAAACTTCCCACGAGGGGCCAGCGGACCAAGACGAACGCCCGGACCCGGAAAGGCGTCCGCGGCTCGAAGATCAAGAAACTCAAGGAAAAGAAAGCCTAAGGAGGGGACGCGCCCATGCCAAAAGCCAAAACCAAGAAAAAGAAGGTCCGGAAAGAGATCGGTTACGGAGTGGCTCACATCCAGTCCACCTTCAACAATACGATCATTACCATCGCGGACCACCAGGGCGGGACCCTCTGCTGGGCCAGCGCCGGCACCTCGGGGTTCAAAGGGGCCCGGAAAGGCACTCCCTTCGCCGCCCAGCTCGCCGCCAAGGGCGTGGCCACCAAGGCCCGGGAGTTCGGCGTGCACTACGTCGACGTCCGGCTGACGGGGCCGGGTGCGGGCCGCGAATCCTCCATCCGCGCCCTGCAGGCGGCCGGACTGGAGATCAAGTCCATCAAGGACGTGACTCCCATCCCGCACAACGGCTGCCGGGTCCGCCGGAGACGGCGGGTCTGAGGCCCGAAGGAGAGGACCATGGCGAAATATCAAGGACCTGACTGCCGGCTGTGCCGGGTCGAAAAGAACAAGCTGTTCTTCAAGGGCAACAAGTGCCTGACGGACAAATGCCCCCTCGAGCGGCGGGCCTACGCGCCCGGCCAGCACGGGCGCGACAGGAAGCGGATCCTGGGCTACGCGATCCAGCTCCGGGAGAAGCAGAAGCTCAAGAGGTACTACGGGATGTCCGAGGAGCAGTTCCGCTTCTTCTTCAAGCGGGCCGAGCGCCAGAGGGGGATCACCGGCGAGAACCTCCTGTCCATGCTCGAACGGCGGCTCGACAACGTCCTCTACGTGATGGGATTCTCGCTGTCCCGCGGCCACGCCCGCCAGCTCATCGCCCATGGGCATTTCCGCGTCAACGGCCGCCGGGTCAACATCCCCTCGGCGCTGGTCAAGGCCGGGGACGTCATCGAATTCAAGGAGCGGACGGCCAAGAGCGAAGATATGCAGGCCGTTGTCGCCTCGAACAAGAGCAAGTCCGTTCCCGGATGGCTCGAAGTGGACAGGGAGCACCTGAAGGGAAGGGTCCTCGCTCTTCCGACCCGCCAGGATGTCACCCTCCCCGTGGAAGAGCATCTGGTGGTCGAACTTTACTCCAAATAACATCCTGAGGGACGCCTGCGAGGACATCCCCAGAAGGAGGACACATGACGGAATCGAATTATCAGAGGCCAAAGTATTTGGAGTGCGATTTTGAGACGCTGACCGAGAAGTACGGCCGGTTCCAGGCCCAGCCTTTCGAGCGGGGTTATGGCGTCACGGTGGGCAACGCCCTGCGCCGGATCCTGCTCTCGTCGATTACCGGGGCCGCCATCACGGCCGTCCGGATCCACGGCGTGCTCCACGAATTCTCGACCATCCCCGGGGTCGTCGAGGACGTGACGGATATCATCCTCAACCTCAAGAGCATTCCCCTCAAGCTCAAGGGGGACGAACCGAAGCGGATGACGCTCAAGAAGACCGGGCCGATCCAGGTCAAGTCCTCGGACATTGCCCACGACTCCGACATCGAGATCCTCAACAAGGACGTGCCCGTCGCGTCGCTCGACGTCGACGGGACGCTCGAGATCGAAATGATCGTCAAGAACGGCCGGGGCTACATCCCCGCCGACCAGAATTTCGACGAGGAGCTGAGCCTGGATTACATTCCGCTCGATTCCTCCCACTCTCCCGTCCTGAAGGTCAACTACAAGGTCGAGCCGGCCCGCGTCGGCAAGAGGATCGACTACGAGAGCCTGACCCTGGAAATCTGGACGACCGGCGCTATCCGACCCATGGACGCCCTCTCCCAGGCGGCCAAGATCATGCGGGACCACCTCGGGATCTTCCTGAACGTGGTCGACGAGCCCCTGGAAAAGGAACTGGCCCCGACGAAGAAGGAGATCCCGTATCTCGGCCAGGCGGACGTGTTGGCCAAGACGATCGATCACCTGGAACTCTCGGTCCGGTCCAACAACTGCCTCCGGGCGGCCGGCATCGAGAGGATCTACGAGCTCGTCCAAAAGACCGAGGAAGACCTCCTCAAGACAAAGAATTTCGGCCGCAAGTCGCTCGCCGAGATCAAGGAGACCCTGTCGAACCTGAACCTCGGACTGAACCTGGAGCTCCACCCCAAGCTCATCGAGCGGATCCAGGCGGAGGTTAAAGAGACCAAGTCCGGGAAGGAAGTGGATGAATGAGGCACCAAGTCAAGAAAGGATACCTGCGGAGAAACTCGGCCCACCGGCGGGCCCTCCTGCGCAACCTCGTGACGTCGTTCCTCGAGCGGGAGCGGATCACGACCACCCTGGGCAAGGCCAGGGTCACCCGGCCTCTGGCCGAGAAAATGATCACCCTGGGTAAGAGGGGAACCCTCCACGCCCGTCGCCAGGCCCTGGCTTATATGACAAAAGAGTCCGCCGTGAAAAAGCTCTTCGACGAGATCGCCCCGCGCTTCTCCGAAAGGCCCGGCGGATACACCCGGATCGTCAAGCTTGACCGGAGGATGGGGGACGGCTCGGTCATGGCCTTGCTCGAGCTCGTCGGCACCGAATACAAAAAAAAGGCCAAGAAAAAGAAGAAGGAAGCCAAGAAGTCGTCCGGAAAATAGCCGGTCACTAAACAGCTAGATTAAGGAGGCCCGGCGACGGCCGGGCCTTTTTGTTTTAATCACCCGCAGAGGATATGTCCTCGCCCAAAACCTAGCCCTATTTTGCAGCGTTAGGGGGAGGCAGGTTTTTTCTCAGATATTTCCTAAAAGTGCCGCTTCGAGTATCTCTGCCGCACTTTTGTCGGTCGCTCCGGGGACTCCGCTCCCTGCCGTCAGGTCTATTTTTTTGCCCGCCTAGCGCCCTGGTAGATCTTTTGCCAGTAAGCGTCCTTGAGCCGCGAGATCTGGACGACGGGCTTGTCATGGACCGTCGCGTTGATGAACTCGTCGCGGTTGATCATCATCCCCACGTGGCCGATTTTGTTTTTCGCGCTGCCGAAGAAAACGAGATCCCCGGCCGCCTCGTCGTCGGCCGCGACTTCGAGAAGGCCGCTCCCCTCGAACTGGATGTCCGCGTCCCGAAGGATGGGGATGCCGCCCATTTTGTAGATGAGCTGGACGAAGCCGGAGCAGTCCAGGCCGAGCGGGGATGTCCCTCCCCAGAGGTAGGGGACCCCGATGAAGCGCTGGGACAGGGCGATCATCTCTTCCGGCGGCCGTCTCGCCCAGACCATCGGGGCCTCGCGGAGCTCGCCGTCGCCCGCCTGGACCCAGGACTTCGTCCCGCAGGGGAGAGTGACCTGGAGCCAGCGGGCGTCCCCCTCACGGAAGACCTCGAGGACTGAGCTGATCGACGCAACCTTGACCGGCTTGTGCTTGGTGACGTCGGGCTCGCGATAGGTGTTCGCGAAGAGGGACGTGACGACGAAGATCTTCCCCGCCGAAGCGTAGGGCTTGTCGCCGGGCTTCAAGAAACAGAGCGACGAACTGATGACCCAGCCCTTGTACGTGTCGGGGGTCTCGATATAGGACCAGTCTTCGCCGTCCGCGTTCCTCTCGGCCTTGAGGACCTTGACGTTCGTCCCGAGTAGGGCCTGGCTGACAACGTCGGTGCCGGCGTTCGATCGGCTGTGCATGTTCTCGGCCGTGTTGATGACGACGCCGGCAAGCGGGATGGACGATTTTTCCGCCGCCGCGAGGGTGGCGAATAAGAAAGGGGTGGCGATGAGAAAAAGCACGGTAAATCTGCGCATGACCTGACCTCCTGAAAATCCATTATAGCCCCGAACGCGGCCGGCGAATAGTACTTTTTCCTGCCGTCGGACGGGTCCTGTTCCGTTGCGTCCTTCATGCGGGCTTCGGGAAGCTTAGACCGCGTATAGAGTTCTCATCATCCTCCATGCCCATCCTCCCAGGGATCGCTTTCTCGAATCAGCTGGAAATGTTCGGAGGCGTTCACATATAATAGCCGGCGAGAGGAGTTGGCCATGAAACGTAAGGATTTTCTGAAATTGTCGGGAGCAGCCGCGGCCGGATCAGTCTTTTCGATCCCATCCGCGCTCGGGCAAGCCTTAAAGGTCGGGGGAGGGAAAACGCGGATCTCGGTTAAGCTCCTCGACCTCAAGCTGCGGTACGCCTGGGGGCTGTCGCGGGGGACCTGGACGACCCGGCGCAACGCTTTCGTCAGGATCGAACGCGATGGGACCGTGGGGATCGGGGAAGCCGCCCCCATCGCCCGGTACGAGGAGAGCGCGGAGGGAGCCGCGGCCTTCATCGAGAAGGCCCGCTCCGTCCTCGAGCGCGACCTTTGGGAATATGCCGTCCGCTGGAACGAGCTCGAAGCTTTGGCCCCCGGGGAGCACGCGGCCAAGGCGGCGCTCGACCTGGCCGTCCTCGACTGGGTAGGGAAGAAGCTCAACGTGCCCCTCTGGAAGCTCCTTGGGCTCAGCCGCGGCCAGGCCCTGACGACGACCTATTCGATCGGCATCGACGAGATCCCCGTCATGCAGCGTAAGGTCCGCGAGTCCCCGGACTTCGGCGTTTACAAGATCAAGCTCGGCAGCAAGGACGACCGGAAGATCATCGAGGGCATCCGGGCCGTGACGGCAAAGCCCCTGCGGGCCGACGCCAACGAGGGCTGGAAGTCGAAGGAGGAAGCCCTGGAGATGATCAACTGGATGGCCGGCCTGGGGGTCGAGCTCATCGAGCAGCCCATGCCCGCCGCCATGCTCAAGGACTATGCGTGGCTCAAGGAAAGGTCCAAGCTCCCGATCTTCGCCGACGAGAGCCTGATGAAGGCCTCCGACATCCCGGCGATCGCGCCGTACTTCCACGGGCTCAATATCAAGCTCATGAAGTGCGGGGGGGTCCAGGAGGCCGTCCGCATGGCCGCCATGGCCCGGGCCCTCGGGCTCCGACTCATGATCGGCTGCATGGTCGAAACCTCCCTCGGCATCTCGGCGGCCGCGGCCATCACTCCGCTCTTCGATCACGCCGACCTCGACGGGAATCTGCTCATCACGAACGACCCCTTCCAGGGCGTCCGGACCGTCAAGGACCGTCTCGTCCTCAACGACCGGCCCGGACTGGGAGTAACCGGCGACGTTTGGTAATTCGGGCGGCGGGGCCTAGGATCGCCCGACTTGGATCGTGAGCTTCCGGCCGACCGTGAGTTCGTCCGACGTCAAGTTGTTGTCGGCCTTGATTTTCTCGACTGTCGTCCCGAACATCTTGGAGAGGGTGAAGAGGGTGTCCCCGGCCTTGACCACGTAGATCACTTTGTTCCCAGGCTTGTGGGCGGGCGATGAAGCGGCCGAGGACGGATTCGAAGGCTGGCCGCTGACGGGGATCCGGAGGACCTGGGCTTCGCGGATGATCGTCGGGCTCTTCAGGCCGTTGAGCCGCATCAGGATGTCTACGGACGTCCGGAATTTCCGGGCGATCGCCCCGAGGGTATCCCCCCTGAGGACTCGATAGCGGTCGGTGATGACGTCGGGAGGGACGTACTGAGGAAGGGTCGCGACACAGGCCAAGCATTTCTCCCCGTAGCCCTCGGGGACGCGGAGCTCGTACTCATAGTTGGGCGTCGAATCGAAGCGGAGCTCGGGATTGAGGATGGTCAGGAGGAGCGGGTCGAGCCCCAGGTTCTGGGCCAGCCCGGCCAGCTTGACGGGATTGCTGACTCGGACCGTATCGAACTTCAGGGGCGGATCGGGCGTCGGCAGATCGAAGCCGTACTTGGCCGGGTTGGAGACGATCATGAGGGAGGCGATGAACCGGGGCACGTAACGGGCCGTTTGCCAGGGCAGGCTGTTGAAGAGGTCCCAGAAGTTGTCGAGATAATCGATCCTCTGGGCCTGGATGACCCTCTGGACATAGCCCTCGCCGCAGTTGTAGGCCGCCAGGGCCGTCGTCCAGTCCCCGAACATCGCGTGGAGGTCGCTCAGGTATTGGACGGCCGCTTTTGTGGCCTTCACGGGGTCCATCCGCTCGTCGACGTACTTGTCGCGCTTGAGGCCGTACCGGTAGCCCGTCGAGGAGATGAACTGCCACATCCCCAGAGCGCGGGCGCTGGACAGGGCCCGGACCCTGAACCAGCTCTCGATGATCGGGACCCAGACGAGCTGTTCCGGGAGCCCCGCTCCGCGGAGCTCGGCGGTGATCATGTCCTTGTACAGCCCGGACCGCTTGTAGGCGTCCAGGAACCAGGCCTTTTCACCGTTCTGGAAGCTCGAGATCTCCTTCTGGACCCACTGGTTCTCGACGAGGGGGATGGAATTGTTGACTGAGGAGACGGTCGTCATCCGCGGAGCGTTGATCTGCTGGCTCGAGGCGTAGACCTGCTGGATCCTCTGGGCGATCAGGATCCGCAGGCCGTTTTTTTCCCGGAGAAGAGGGGAGTCGGGGGGAAGCTTAATCTTGGGCAGGGTTTCGTAGGCGTCGTCGAGCTTGGCCAAGGCGGCGTCCATGTCCTTCCGGTCGATGGCGGCCAGGGCCTCCTGGTAGGCGGCAAACCCTTCTTCGAGAAGGGCCGAGGCCTCCTTGTCCATATCGCCGTTCTTCTCGGCCTGGGCCTCGCCGTTGATGTCTTCCCTGAGCTCGTCCGACTGGGCCGGCTTGCCCGTCTGCTGGGCCGGGGGAGTAACGGGGACCGCCTTCCCGGCCGGATGGGACGCCGTTTTAGGGGTCGTACGAACGGCCTTCGGAGCCGACGAACAGGCGGCGAGACTAACGGCCAGGACAAGGAGACAAAGGCTGACGGGGTTTTTCTTTCTTATCTTCATTATTAGCTCATATTTATAGCATGCGCGCGAAGAAGAGTCAACCGACCAGACGCGGCCGAATTCACCCACGGCCCTTTTTTCTCAGAAAGGGCCTCGGAGCGAGGGGATACCTGGAATTCCCAGGCTCCGGGCTCGGTCAACCGGCCATTCCGGAGCGGTGCCATTTCCAGGCGGTCTCGATGATGGTCTCGAGCGACGAGAGCACGGGCCTCCAGCCGAGAGCCTGCTCCGCTCTCTCCTTGGAGGCCAGGAGGACGGCCACGTCGCCCTCACGCCGCGGCCGGACGTCATAGGGGATCTTCCGGCCCGTCACCTCCTCAGCTTTCCTGATGACCTCCAGGACGGAAAAGCCGACATTGGTCCCGAGGTTGAGGCTGTCGCTCGGCCGGCCGGAAAGGAGCGCCTTCAGGGCCAGGACGTGGGCCGCCGCCAGATCGGTGACGTGGATGTAGTCCCGGATCGCAGTCCCGTCCGGCGTCGGAAAATCGTCCCCGAAAATGCCGAGCCGCGGTCCCTTTCCGAGGAGGCTGAGGAGGACGTTGGGGATGAGGTGGGTCTCGGGGTGGTGCGTCTCTCCCGTTTCCCCGTCCGGGTCGGCGCCGGCGGCGTTGAAATAGCGGAGGGAAATGGACCTCAGGCCGTAGGCCCGGTCATAATCCTGGAGGATCCTTTCGACCATGAGCTTGGTCCGGCCGTAGGGGTTGGCCGGGTTGAGAGGATGGGTCTCGGGGATGGGCGTCTCCTCCGGGACGCCATAGATGGCTGCGCTCGAAGAGAAGATGAAGTTGGCCACCCCGGCCTCGAGCATGGCGTCGAGGAGGTTGAGGCTCGTCTGGAGGTTATGGGTGTAGTATTTCCGGGGGTCGGCGTAGGACTCCCCGACCTGGATGAGGGAGGCGAAATGGAGGACGGCCACGATGGGCCTGGTCCGGAATACCTCCCGGACGGCCTGCTTGTCCATCAGGTCGCCCTGGACGTACGGCGTCGTCCGGATGAGCTCCTTCCTGCCAGAGGAGAAATTATCGAAGACGAGAACGTCGAATCCGCTCTTTCGGAGTTCCTTAGCCGTATGGGACCCGATATAGCCGGCGCCTCCGGTGACGAGGATGGTCATACGGTCTTCCTTTCGATGAGCCGGCGGGCCTTGTCGAGCCCCCGGGCCCTGGTCTCGAAGCCGCCGTCAAGCTGCATCTTGTAGAGCTGCTTCAGGATCTTCCCCATGCCTGGCCCGGGAGCGACGCCGAGGCCGATGAGGTCCCGGCCCATGATCAGGGGTTTGATCGTCTCCCCGTTGACCCGGAGCTCCTCGAAGCGCCGGACGAGCCAGCGGGCCTCGCGGTCCAGGCCCCGGACGAGCCTTTCCCGGCGGCCGGCCCGGTCGGCCGCGTCGAGATAGATCATCAGGCTAATCTCCCCCCGGATCTCCGCCGCCAGGCGGTTGAAGGCCTTTTTCGTGACTGATTCCCTGTTCTGCCAGAGCTCGGCGGCCCGGTGATGGGTCCGGATGAGAAGGGGGACCATCTGTCCCAAGGGATATCCGTTCCAGGAGTGGATCCGGAAACGGGCCAGGACCTTTCCGGCCAGCCGGCCGCTGAGGACGTCGTGGCCGCAGGAGGTGATGGCCATCCGGCCCCGCTTGAATTCCCAGCGCGTGGTCGCCCGCTTGCCGATGTCGTGATAGAGGGCGGCCAGAAGAAGGGTCAGCGTCCTGGCCTGGTCGAGGCCGGCGGTCCGGGCCAGGGCGGCCGCCTGGTCGACGGCGAGCTTCGTGTGCTGCCAGACCGTGTGATGGCCGTAGGGGTCTTTTTCCGGATGGAAGACTGAGTCCTGGATGACGAGGGCCAGGGCGCCGAGCTCGGGGAAGAGCTCGTCCAGAACGCCGAGTTTGAAAAGCTCTTCGAGGCCGACAGAAGGCCGGCTTGACTGGAGTAGGATCTTGAACAGCTCTTCGTTGACCCGCTCGACGCTCAGGCCGCCGAGGTCGATGCCCCGCGCGACCTCGTAGATCGCGGGATCGACGGAAAACCCGAGGGCCGAGGCGAAACGGGCGACCCGGAGGACGCGGAGCGGGTCGTCCGGGAAGGCGCCGGGATTTGTCAGCCTGATCTTTTTCGCCAAGGTGTCTCCCCAGCCCTCGAAGGGATCGATGAGAGCGCCGTCCTTGAGCCGGAGGGCCATGCTGTTGCAGCGGAAGTCGCGCCGCTCCAGGTCTTTTTCGATGGGCAGGTCCGGGTCGGCGGCGATGACAAAGTCCTTGTGGCCCTTGGCCCCGCTCCCGCGGGGAACGTCCTTCCTCGGCAGGGCGACATCGTAGGTCCTGCCGGCGATCGTGAACTTGATGATCCCGAAGCTTTTCCCGACCAGGTCGACCCGGCCGTGTTTCCGCAGCTCGCGGACGATCTCCGTGATCGAATGGCGGGCGACAAGGATATCGACATCGGGGGAGGGTTTCCCGCGGATGAGGTCGCGGACCGAGCCGCCGACGGCGTAGACATCGCCGCTGAAAAGCCTGATGAAGAGCTTCCGGTCAGCAAAATCGAATTTCAACTGAGCCATTTCGATTTCATATTCTAGCAGGTTTTCCCGTGAACTGGGAAGAAGATTCAACCGGGGACGGTCCTGATCTTCTCAGAAAATCAGGACCGTCCCCATTTATTCTTTCAAAATTTCGCCAGGACTTCCTTGACCGCGTCCTTGTGGACCATGAACATCAGGACCTTGAGTTTGACATAGTCATCCCGATAGAAATAGTACCCCTTGTGGTCGCTCCAGTAGGCGTTCTCCCAGGAGTCCTTGATTAGGAACCAGACGTCCTTGCCCTCCTTATACCCGACGCAATGGACCGCATGGTCGTCCGTGGAGCTTCCCGAGACGAAGCGGTATTCGCGGCTCGACTGGTCGATGAAGTTCCGGGGGATGTCGAACGAGGGGACGATGGCGAGACCGAGCTCCCCGTAGTATCCCGGTTCAGAAAAATCCACGGCCAGGTCGGCCGAGTACCCCCGCCGGAGCGCCCGGAGGAGCGCCAGCGAAAATTCGAAGAGGGGCAGGTTGTGGTAGTCGCGGCTGTGCCACCAGTTGTCGGGGACCCTGTATTCGCCCTTCGTGTAGAACGGGAGGTAGGAGAAGCTGATGAACGAGACGTAATCCGCGGGCTTGAGGCCCAGTGTCCCCTCGAGGAACTGCTTTGGGGTCTGGACGAGGCCGTCCACGGTGATCCTCTCCGGAGGTTTTCCCAGGTGCCGGTCGAGGATAGCCCGGACGCCGGCGATGGCCCGGGCCTCGTCCCAGTCGCCGCGGGCTTTGAGGCCCTCCAGGAAAGCCTTGAAATCGCGGAAGAGCGGGCCGTGGTCGTGCTCCGTGCCGCCGGAAGGCAGGCCCGGATAATCGGCTTCCCGGACGAGGCCGTATTGCTTGACGCGCTCGAGTGCCGAGTTGGGCTCGGAGCCCTGGCCGAGGAAGGAGTTCCCCTTTTCCCGGATGAAGCGGCGGGCCTTTTCGACGTATTCCCAGTAAACGATGTACATCTCGGACAGCTTGACCTCCGCCTTGCCGAGCCGTCTCGCCTCGGATTCGAGGAGCGACGCCGTGGCGAAGGACCAACAGGTCCCGGTCTTTCCTTGGCGGACGGGGGGGAGATGGGAAAGCTCCGTGAATTCCCCGGTCTTTGCCGGCCGTTCGACCTTGGCGAAGTCCATGGCCAGGACGGTCTCCTCCGCGCCGCCCGCGGTCCTCTTGACATAGACGGCTTCGTCCCGGCCCAGCCTCTCGGCGACCTTCTCGCCCTTCGGAGCCTCCTCCTTCCGGCAGGAAACGGCCAACAGGACCATGATCGCGAGCGACGGGACCGCGATGACCCAAGCTCTTTTCTTCACGGGAAGCCTCCTCTCCGGGCGCCGCGCCGGCCCGGCCTCGAAGCATATCCTTTTGGAAGGCAAAAAACAATGGCTCGGCCCTGCCAAAGGGAGCGTTTTCAACGGGCCGGCGGGCTTGCCTCACCGTTTCTTTTCGTGTATCCTAGGAAGTTCGAAATGAAGATATCCCGACGGAACCCGGGTCTGCCGCAGCTCGCGGCGCTTTCCCTGCTCCTCTTCCCGGCCTTTTCGACCGCGGCTCCTCTCCGGAATCACGCCGGCGGCTTCCCGCGGGAGGACATTTCGCTTTCCTTGAGGGAAAAAGTCATCCGGGACCTCAGCTCGTCCGGCCTCACCCTGGCCTTCCACATCGTTGTCATGAACAGAGCGACGTCGGACCGGGAGCTCGTCCGGTACCGTTATCGGGTCACCATCAACCAGAGGGAATTCCTCAACATATCGGTGAGCCTGGACGAACCTCTCTCCGTGCCCGGCGGGCGGGATACGCTGATCGCCCTGCCCGTGAAGATCTCCTATCCCTTGCTCTTCGAGGCTGTGGGCCTGGTTGAGGAAAAGGCCCTGTGCGACATCGTCGGGGACATGGTCTTCGCCGACGACAGGAAGCGGGAGGAGAAAATCGGCTTCGCCTTTCCCGGAGAGTTTCCCATCTTCAAGGACCCGGAGGTCGATTTCCTCCCCCTCAAGGTCAACGACCTGACCGTCGGCGGGGCCGACGTCGTCTTCCAGCCCCGGTTCAAGAACTTCAACAGTTACGAGCTCATCGTCACCCGGATCAGCTACAGCCTCTCCTTCGGGGAGAAGGACGTCCTCTCCGGCCTCATCCCCGGGGACAAGAGCCTGCCGCGCTCCGGCGACCGGGCCTTTTCCCTGCCTTTCATCATCGATTTTTTCGAGGCGGGAAAAGACGTCCGGGACCTTTTCCAGAAGCCGGTCCTGCCCTGCCGCCTGGTGGGCGAGATCGAGATCGCTTCCGCTTGGGGCCGGCTCCTCATCCACTTCGATAAGTCTCAGACCGTGCCGGTCGAGAAATCGCCCTGACCGCCGGCCGGCGCGCCGGGAAAAACGGCGCTCCAGCCATTCCCTTGAGTGAACCATAAAAAAAGGGCCGGCTTGCGGCCGGCCCCGTGTGAGTCGGGAAGAGGGTGGTTGGCCCGGGTCTCAGAACCAGTAATTGAACCCGATGCTCAGCGAGAGTCCGCTCAGGTCGAACTTGTCGTATTCCGGGGCGGGGAAAGCCTCTCGAAAATTGACCTTGGCGTAGTGATAACGGGCTTCGGCCTCGATCGTCATCCGGTATCCGACGGGGATCATGACCCCGGCGAAGGCGTGGCCGCCGAGGACGACCCGCGTCTCATGGGCGTCGGCTCCCACGACCGGATAGACTGACACATCGCCCAAGTCGGGATCGGAATAGGTATATTCCTGGCTGAAATCGACGATCGATCCCCAGACACTCGCACTCACGAAGTAGGCCCCGATGCCGCCGCCCACGTAAGGAATGACGCGCGTTTTGCGGCCGAGCGGCGTGAGCTTGAGAGAGAACTGGACGGGCGTCATGGACACATGGAAGGTATGCAAAATGTCGCTCCCGTTAAAATTCCCCGCCGGGAAGGCGAAATCCTGCTGGACGCCGCCATTGTCCAATGTGTTCGCTACCCAATCCAGATAGTATCCGCCGTTCTCCTTGCTGAAAAAGTCCACCGAAATGGCGAAGCTGAGTTGCGGGGTTAGGAAGAACTCATAACCGGCTCCCAGGATGGACCCGCGATAATCGCTCTTCAGCATGCTCATCTGGGAGAGCTCGATGGCCCACAGGCTGTCGGGATGGGCCGCCAGGTTGTTCAAGGCCTGAGGCATGTAATAGCCGAGCCTGACAGTCAGCATGTCGGAATACGCCAAGGAAGGAATAAGGATGATCAAGGCCGCCATCAGGATGGTCGTTTTTTTCATGTTGTTTCTCCTTACGCCTATTATTATAGCAAAAACCGTGCCAGAAGGGGTGCAGGTGAGACCAGGGAGAGGGGAGCCCGGCGTTGTGTTAAAAAAAGGTCAGATGTCCTCCGGAGCGGCCCGGGTTGACATTTGGGCCTCCCCCTCTTACCATTCCGTCGGGGAAAAGAACCCATGAAAACGACGATCCTGAAGATAAACCCGGCCGCCGTCGATCCCGGCCTGATCGGGGAGGTCGCGTCCGTCCTCCTGAAGGACGGGGTCATGGTTTATCCGACGGAGACATTCTACGGGCTGGGGGCCGCCGGGCTTTCGGCCAAGGCCGTCTCGAGGATCTATGAGCTGAAAGGCCGGGACCCTGCCAAACCCCTCTCGGTCATTGTCGCCGACCTGGAGATGGTCAGGGAGATCGCCGGGCACCTGACGCCGGCCTTCCTGACCTTGGCCGGGGAGTTCTGGCCCGGCCCGCTGACCCTCGTCGTCAAATCCGCCTCTTCATGTCCCGTCTTTTTGGCCGGACCCGGCGGCACGATCGCGGTCCGCATCCCGCCCGTCGCCTGGATCCGGAGGCTCGCCTACGAATTGAGCCAGCCGCTGACGGCGACGAGCGCCAACCTCTCTGGGGAAAAGGAGATGTCCGAGCCCGCCGATGTGGTCGCCGGTTTCGGCGGGAAAGTCGAGTTGATCGTCGACGGCGGGAGGACGCCCGGCGGCGCGCCGTCCACGATCGTGGACCTGGTCGGGCCCGAACCACGGGTTCTTCGGGAAGGGATAATCCCGGCGAAAAAGATCCGGGCCGCCCTCAAGAGCTGAGGGCTGAGCGAAACAGGAGCCCAGCCGGTCCTGGCTCCCCCTTACTTCACAACCGCGCCGGCCGCGACTTCCCTGTCGAAAAAGGGGATGAGGGCCTTGTCGTCCACGACCGCCGCAAGGAGCATGGCCTGGGATTCGACGCCCCGGATGACGGCGGGCTTCAGGTTGCAGATGACGATGAGCTTTCTCCCGACCAGGTCCTCTGGCGCGTAGGTTTCGGCGATCCCGGCCACCATCTGGCGTTTCTCCGTCCCGATATCGACTTCGAGCTTGAGGAGCTTTGTCGCGCCCGGGATCCGCTCGGCCTTGAGAATGTGAGCGACCCGGAGGTCCATCTTCTTGAATTCGTCGTAGGTGATGATGTCCATCGCTTTCGGTCCCTCCTTTTTTGTTTCGGCTGTCGAAGCAGGAGCAGGCTGGGGAGCGGCCGCCGCGCCGTCCGGTTCTTCGCCCAGGAAATCCTTCAGGGCCACCCGCGGGAAGAGGGCCTGGGGCGTCCCGAACTTCCGGCCGGGCTTGGGATCATCAAATCTCAAGCTCTCGAACCGGACCTCGGCCGGCTTTTTCCCCTCCCCGAGGAACCCCCAGATCTTTTCCGCCGACCCCGGCATCACCGGGGAGATGAGATAGGCGATGCCCCGGATGGCCGCGGCGGTCTGGAAGAGGATCCGGGCGAGCCGGCCTTTCCGGCCGGGGTCCTTGGCCAGGATCCAGGGCTCGTGGTCCGCGAGGTACTTGTTGACGAGGCTGACATAGCCCCATATTTCCTCGAGGGCCTTGTTCAGGGCGCAGGCGGCATAGTGGTCGAAGACCCGGGACTTCAGGCCCTCGAATTCCGTCCGCAGCCGCGGGTCGTCGCCGGACTCGGCGTCCATGTCGGCGATAACACCGCCGAAGTAATTCCGGATCATCGTCAAGGTCCGCTGGACCAAGTTCCCCAGGTCGTTGGCCAGGTCCGAATTGACCCGGTGGAGGAAGCCCTCGTGGGAGAAATTCCCGTCCTGGCCGATGGGGATCTCCCGGAGGAGGAAATACCGCAGCGGATCGGGCCCGAAGGTTTTAAGGATCGTCTGGGGGTCCAGGACATTCCCCTTGGATTTGGACATCTTGCAGTCGTCTTTGAGCCACCAGCCGTGGCCATAGACCGTGCCGGGGAGGGGGAAGCCGGCCGCCATCAGGAAGGCCGGCCAGTAGACGGCGTGAAACCTGAGGATGTCCTTGCCGACGAGGTGGATCGTCGCCGGCCAGAATTTATCGAAGAGGGCCGGATTCCAGTCGTAACCGATTCCCGTCACATAGTTCAGGAGGGCGTCGAACCAGACGTAGATCGTGTGGGCCGGGTCGCCTGGCACGGGCACGCCCCATTTGACCGTGGTCCTGGTGATGCTCAGGTCCTTGAGCCCGCCCCGGACGAAGCTGGCGACCTCGTTCATCCGGCTCTGCGGCCGGACGAACTCCGGATGGGTGGCGTAAAGGTCGAGAAGCTTCTGCTGGTAGGCCGAAAGCCGGAAGAAATAAGTCGGCTCGGAGACGACCGTGGCCTTCTTGCCGCAGTCGGGACAAGTCTTGCATCCTTCTTTATCGAGAGGCACGTCGTCGGCGAGGAAATTCTCGTCGGAGACGCAGTACCAGCCCTTGTATTCACCCTTATAGATATCGCCCTGGTCGAGAAGCTTCTGGAAGATCTTCTGGACGCCTCGCTCGTGGAAGTCCATGGTCGTCCGGATGAAAAAATCGTAAGAGATGTCCAGGGCCTTCCAGAGGTCCTGGGCCCGGCCGACGACCGAATCCGCCAGGGCCTTGGGCGTCATTCCCTTTTCCGCGGCCGCCTTCTCGATCTTCTGCCCGTGTTCGTCCGTCCCGGTCAGGAAGAAGACCTCCTTCCCGGCGAGCTTCTGGAACCGGGCCAGGGCGTCGGCGATGATTGTCGTGTAGGCGTGGCCGATATGCGGGACGTCATTGACGTAATAGATCGGCGTGGTGATGTAAAACCTTCCTTCAGATTTCTTTTCCACTGAGAGCTCCTCCTCGGATGAACATCATGGCCTCGGCCCGGGTCGCCGGGTTCGTCCGGAAGGACCCGCGGACAGCCGAAGTCACCGTGATCGATTTGGGCTTCTTGGCCCCTCGCATGGACATGCACATATGCTCGGCCTCGATCACAACCATGACGCCCAGGGGCTTCAGGTGCTTGTCGAGGAGGTCGGCGATCTGTTTCGTCAACCGCTCCTGGACCTGAAGCCGCCTAGAAAGCTCCTCCACCACCCGGGCGATCTTGCTCAGCCCGACGATCCGCCCGCCTTTGGGGATATAGGCCACGTGGGCGACCCCGGCGAAGGGCAGGAGGTGATGCTCGCACATCGAATACAGCGGGATGTTCTTGACCAGGACCATCTCATCGTGCTTCTCGTCCTCGATGACCCGGAGGGTCCGGGTCGCCTCCTTCTCGGTCCCGCCGAGGATCTCGGCGAACATGCGGGCCACCCGTTGGGGTGTCTCCCGGATCCCGGCCCTCTGCGGGTCCTCGCCGACGCCCTCGAGGACGAGCCGGACCCCTTTTTCGATCTTTTTAATGTCCATCGTCGCTCCTTCGCCCCGGCCGCCGTCCCGTTACCGTTTCCTGTAGTACTCGCAGATAGCCAGTTGGGCGATTTCCTTGAGAGGCCTTTTCGTCTTCCGGGCGGCCTTGACGCAGTCCTCGTACTCGGGCTGGGCGTTGACCTCTTTTCCCCCGAGAGAACCGACCTTGACGCCGACCGGCTCTCCGGCGACCCGCACGGTCTTGAAGGCGCGGTCGAGGACCCGCCGTTCGACGGGGAAGTAGCGGACGCCGATCGAGGTTGTTTCCCTAAAAACGGCCTCTATGAGAGCGTCTATTCTATCAATTGCCGCGAGCAGGGTCAATTTGGTCCCCAGCCGGTTCTTCTTCATCACGATGGGGGAGAGGGTGGCGTCCAGGGCCCCTTCCTCGAAGGCCGTCTCGAGGAAATGGGCCAGGAGCTGGGGGGAGGCGTCGTCGAGAGTCGCCTCGATGACGAAGACGCGCTTGCCCGCCTCGAAATGCCGCGCGTTGCCGTAGAACACCCGCAGGATGTTCGGCATCTCGTGGAAATCCTTGCTCCCCGCGCCGTACCCGATCTTGTCGTAGACGAGCTCAGGAAGCCTGCTGAACTTCTTGACCAGGGTGGAGACGATGGCCGCGCCGGTCGGCGTCACGAGCTCGGACGCGACCCAGGCGGAATAAACGGGTGCGCCCTTGAGCATCTCGGCCACGGCCGGCGGCGGGACGGGCAGGACGCCGTGCGAAGTTTTGACCCATCCCGATCCGACGTTGAGAGGGGTGGCGTGGAATATTCCGATATTGAGCTCCTCAGTCAGGAACGCCGAGCCGACGATGTCGACGAGCGCGTCGTCGGCCCCGGCCTCGTGGAGGTGGGCCTCATGGAGTTTCCGGCCGTGGACTTTGGCCTCAGCTTCGAAAAGCCTCCGGAAGATCACGACGGCGCGGTCCTTGACCGCTCCCGGGAACCGGCTCCGGACGATGATTTTCTCCACGTCGGCCAGCGTCCGCTCGACGTGGATGTCCTCCCGGACATGGACATCCACCTTGAGGGCCCCGAAAGCGCCGCGCCTGACGCGGCGGATCTCGATCTCAACGGGGAGGCGAAGCCCGGCCATCTTCTCCTTGAAATGGTCACGGTCGACGCCGAGGTCGAGGAGGGCGCCGAGGATCATGTCGCCGGAGAGACCGGACGAACCGTCGAAATAGGCGTATTTCATACCGTTTATCCTTTTGGGAGCACCGCCATGGCCCGTCGAATTCGCCCCCTAGGATATCGCTTTCCAGGCCAAAAAGCAAAGAGGCTTCGACGATCAACAGGATGCCCGCTTGACTTGATCGCGCGGAAAAAGGTATATGAGGATGAGGAGGCGCCATGGCCCGAATAAACAAAGCCAAAGGACCGTGCGCAGATATCGGCATTCTGGGGGGGACCGGGCTCTACGAGATCGATGGCCTGACCGACGTCCGGGAAATTCGCCTCCAAACCCCCTTCGGCGACCCCTCGGACCCATTCTTCGTCGGCACCCTGGAAGGAAAGCGGGTGGCCTTCCTGAGCCGCCACGGCCGCGGCCACCGGCTCCTCCCCGCCGAGGTCAACTACCGGGCCAACGTCTATGGGTTCAAGATGCTGGGCGTCGGCCGGATCATTTCCGTGAATTCCGTGGGCTCCCTCAAGGCGGACATCCGGCCCAGGGACATCGTCCTCGCCGACCAGTTCTTCGACCGGACGCGCCGGGCCAGCACTTTTTTCGGGGGCGGGCTCGTCGCCCACATCAGCTTCGGCCAACCCGTCTGCCCGGAGCTATCGCGGTCCGTCTATGACGCGGCCATCGGACTGGGACTCAGGGCCCACCCCGGGGGCACATACATCTCGATCGAGGGGCCGGCCTTCTCAAGCAAGGCCGAATCCATCATTTACAAGTCCTGGGGCTGCGACGTTATCGGCATGACGGCCGCGACCGAAGCCAAGCTCTGCCGCGAAGCGGAGATCTGCTACGCCACGATGAACCTCGTCACCGATTACGACGTCTGGCACGCCGAGGAGGAGGCGGTGTCCGTGAAGCTCATCCTCCAGAACCTGTGGCACAATATCGGGAACGCCAAGGCCGTCATCAAGCGGGCGGTCGCCGGGCTCGGCCCCGGTCAGCCCGACACCTGCGGTTGCGGCCGGGCCCTCCGGAACACGATCGTCACGAGCCCGGACCTCATCCCGGCCGAAACGCGGGAAAAGCTCGGGCTCCTGGTCGGGAAATACCTCCAGCCTTGATCGCCGGGTGGACACATGAGCCTTGTCATCATCGGGTCCGTCGCTTTTGACACCATCGAGACGCCCTTCGGCCGCCGGGCCCGGATCTTGGGCGGCTCCGGGACCTACTGCTCGCTCGCAGCCGGCTACTTCACCCGTCCCAGCATCGTGGGCGTCGTCGGCCGGGATTTCCCGAAAAAGGCGATCGCTTTCCTGAAGGCAAGACGTGTCGACCTGCGCGGGCTCAAAGTCAGGTCGGGGAAGACCTTCCACTGGGAGGGCCGTTACGAAAAGGACCCCAACATCAGGAAGACCGTCCGGACGGAGCTCAACGTCTTCAAGGATTTCCGGCCCGAGGTCCCCGCCGCCTACGCCAAGGCCGACATCGTCTACCTCGCGAATATCGACCCCGACGGTCACGAGTTCATCCTTCGGCAGTTCCAATCGCCCAAGGTCGTCGCCATGGATACGATCCGCTTCTGGATCGAGACGAAGAGAGAAGCGCTCATCCGTGAGCTCGGCCGGGTCAACGTGCTTTTCGCCAACGACGAGGAGGCCAGGCTCCTTTCCGGCGAGCTGAACCTCGTCGCGGCGGGCCGGGCGCTCGTCAGGTACGGCCCCTCCCTCGTCGTGTTGAAAAAGGGCGAGCATGGGGCCCTCGTCTTCGGTCGGGATTTCGTCTTCGGCGTCCTGGCCCACCCCTGCGCCCTTGTCATCGATCCGACCGGCGCCGGCGACTCCTTCGCGGGGGGGTTCCTCGGTTACCTCGACCGGGCGGAGAGCTTCGCCCGCCGGGAGGTCCGGCGGGCCGCTGTTTACGGCAGCGTTCTGGCCTCTTTCGCCATCGAGGACTTCGGCATCGACCGCTTCCGGACCCTGGACCGGGCCGCGATCGAAGGCCGGTTCCGCGATTTCAAGAAACTGATCTCTTTTTGACAGCGTGCGCCACAGCCCGGACAGGCGAGGCGGGCGGAAAGGGAGGAAAAACATGGCTGAGATCAAAATGCCGGTGGAGCCTTATCGGATCAAGGTGATCGAGCCGATCCGGGCCGTTCCGCGCAAGGAGAGGGAGGTCCTCCTCCGGCAATCCGGATACAACGTGTTCGGCATCCCCGCGGAAAAGGTCACCATCGACCTCCTGACGGACTCCGGGACCTCCGCCATGAGCGACGATCAGTGGGCCGGAATCATGACCGGCGACGAATCCTACGCCGGGGCCAGGAACTTCTTCCATCTGGAGAAGTCCGTCCAAGGGATCTTCGGCTTCACCCATGTGATCCCCACCCACCAGGGCCGGGCCGCCGAGAGGATCCTGTTCGGCGCCATGGTCAAAAAAGGGGATTATGTCCCGAACAACATCCACTTCGACACGACCCGGGCCAATATCGAGTTTCTGGAAGCGCGGGCCGTGAATCTGGTCAGGCCCGCGGCCTACGACCCGGATTCGGACGGCCCGTTCAAGGGCGACATGGACGTGGCCGGGCTGAAAAAGTTCATCGAGACCAAGGGCGTCAAAAAGATCCCGCTCGTCATGATGACCGTGACCAACAACAGCGGAGGAGGGCAGCCCGTCTCCCTCAAGAACATCAAGGAAGTCAGCCAGGTCTGCGCCCATTACGAGATCCCTTTCTTCTTCGACGCCTGCCGGTTTGCCGAGAACGCCTTTTTCATCAAGAGGCGAGAGAAGGGCTATGAGAAGAAGAGCGTCCTCGAGATCGCCCAGGAGATGTTCTCCTACGCCGACGGCGCGACCATGAGCGGGAAGAAGGACGCCCTGGTCAACATCGGCGGTTTCGTTACCTTCGACGACGACGGCCTGGCCGAGAAGGTCAAGAACCTCCTCATCATCAGCGAGGGCTTCACGACCTACGGCGGGCTCGCCGGTCGGGATCTCGAGGCCATGGCCCGGGGCCTGAACGAGGCCTTGGACGAGGATTACCTGGAACATAGGACGGCCCAGGTGGCCTACCTCGGCGGCCTGCTCCACCGCGCCGGCGTGCCGGTCTTCAGGCCCTTCGGCGGCCATGCCGTTTACATCCTGGCCGACCGCTTCCTGCCGCATATCCCGAGGTCTCAGTATCCGGGTTGGGCCCTTACGGTAGCCCTTTACCGTGAGTTCGGCATCCGGGCCGTCGAGATCGGGGGGGTGATGTTCGGCCAGAAGACAGGAAAAGGGAAAAAGGAGGTCTACCCCGAGCTCGAGATGGTCCGGCTGGCCATTCCTCGGCGGGTCTACACGGCCTCCCACCTCCAGGCCGTCGCCGAAGCCCTCATCGAGCTCCACAAGAACCGGGAGAAGATCCGTGGCCTGAGGATCGTCCGGGAGTCGCCCTTCCTCCGGCACTTCACCGCGCGGCTCGAGGAAATCTAGGCAATCCTCTCGGCGCTTCTTCTGAAGGATGCGGACTCGGGGGGAGTCCCTCCGAAAAGCGTGGGATTCCCCAGCGAGGAATCCCACTCTGTGATCGCTCCGCTCTCCTCTCGCTGCGCTCGAGGAACCGTGCCCGCGTCGCGCTCAATGTTTTCTCCGGGACATCCCCCCTGCGTCCGCTGATCTTTCTGAGGACGATTCGGAAGGCGTGAGAAACCGGGATGGGGAGCGAATCCTTCCTGTCAGGCTTGAGCTTCTGGATCAGAGCTTGATCGCTTCACCCGGTTCGACCCGGAGGTCCAGGCTGCCGATGCCGGCGTCGATCTCGATATCGATCGTGACGCTGCTCTTCCCGTAGGCGTCGTTTGTGTAGACGTGATGGTCCTTCGAAAGCCCGTGGGCGTTCACGGAGCCGATCCCTCCGTCCACCTTGACCCGGACGCCCACGTCGGCGGGAAGGTAGAGGGTCCCGCTCCCGACGCCGCCGTCGATCTTGACCCTGAAGCCCTTCGGATGGGGGCCGCGAAGGTCGAGCTTCATCTCGCCGACGCCGGTATCGATGTCCAGGCTCGAGAGCTCGAGGCCCCGGAGGTCGAGATGGCTCTGGCCGGCGCCCAGATTGACCTTGAGGTCCAGGGGGATGGCCTTGTTCAGGCGAAGGTCCCATTCATTGCGGGTGCGGCCGAAGCTGATGCCGCTCCGGCCGTGGCGCCCGATCCTGAGGATGCCCGTCGTGCCGGAGACCTGGTAATCGACCTCGGGTTTCAGGCGGGCTCTGTTGTAGCGGAAAGTCGCCTCGAGAAGAGCGTCCTGGTTGGCCCCGGCCAGCCGGAGCTCCCCGGCCCCCATCCGGAGCTCGATTTCCGCGGTTTTGGCCCCGCCGGCCGCCACCGTCCGGTTGTCCGTCTGCAACTCCCTGGGCTCGTCGCAGGCGACGAAGAGCCCGGCCAAGAGAAGGATACCCGCCGCGATCTTGACACGGGACACGCTCATAATTGACCTCCCTGATCTTTTATTTCTGATCTCTATCATTATATACGAAAAATGACCTGGCCCGGTTCCGGAATTCAAGGGGTTTTGACCTTTTTCGCGGGGAGCGTCTGACCTCCCTGATAAAGGATGAGCCCGGTCACTTGGCCGGACGCGTCCTTCACGAACTCGACTTGGGCGTCCACGACCTTGAGAAAGAACTTCGTTTCCGATTCCGGGAAGAGCTCGGCCTCCGCCTGTCCCGTGGCCTGGGAGATCAGCGTGTTGTCCCTCTTCAGGATGGTGATCGCGAAGCCGGGCGTGAGCTCGTAATCCCCGACATAGAGGTCGTAGATCTTCGGGTCGACGGCGGCTTCTTTCCTCGGAGAAGGGAGCGGCTTGGCCGTCTTCGTGTAGATCTGGGCCGGGCCGATGCGGGCTTCGAGCCGGAGACCGGTCACGGCGCCGGCCGAATCCTTGATAAAGCGGATACGGGAGGGATTTTCCTTGAAGAAAAATTCGTTGGCCGAAGAGGGCAGGATCTCGTACTTGGCCTGGCCGGCCCGCTGGGAATAGAGAAAGGCGCCTTCCCTCGTGATATAGCGCTCCTCCTTGTTTTCGTCCACGTAGACGCCGGTGACCGGATCGAGGTCCTTGGCCTCGAGCTTGACGGGTTTTCGCTCGGGCTCCGGCAGGCCGAGGGCGAGCCAGGCGATCTTGACCGCCCGAGGCTCAGGGTCGCGGCCGGCGACCGCGGAGTTCGTCAGGATGGCCAGGAAAACCCTGTCTTCGGGGAAGGTCATTTCATACGTCGTGAAGCCGTTGATGCCTCCGCCGTGCTCGATGGACCGATGGCCGCTGAAGTTCGCGATGAACCATCCGTATCCGTAACCCGTGGATTCTCCGCCCTTGAGCTTGTAGGGAGTGAAGGCCTTGTCCAGCCATTCCTTCCTGACGAGCTTCCCCGAAAAAACGGCGTCGCTCCAGACAGCCAGGTCGTCGACGCTCGAAAGGAGCGAGCCGGCTGCGTACGGTTGGGTCATGCTCAGGTAGGGCGCGTTGACGAACCCGTCCTTGCCCTTTTGGTAACCCGGGACCCGACGCGGAATGACCCGTTCGGTGTTCCCGTAGTACGAATGCTTCATCCCCAGCGGCTTGAAGATGTGAGAGTCGATGAACTCCTCGTAGGTCTGTCCGGAGACCTTTTCGATGATCGCCCCGAGGAGGATGTAGCCGGAATTGTTATAGACCCACCGCTCGCCGGGTTCGAACTTCATCGGCTTGTCCTTGAAGAAATCGACAAGCTCCTTGACCGTGAAGTCCTTCCGCCAGAGGGGCAGCCACTCCGGCATGTCCGTGTAGCTTTGGATACCCGATGTATGGGTCAGAAGATGCTCGACCGTGATCCTCCGGCCCTGGGTCGGATAATCCGGCAGGAATTTCGTGATCTCGTCCTGTAGGCCCAGCTTGCCCTGCTCGGCCAGCATGAGGATGGAGAAGACGGTGAACTGCTTGGTGATCGAGCCGAGCCGGAAGATCATGTCGGGTTCGACGGCGACCCCGAGCTCGAGGTCGGCCAGGCCGTAGCCTTTGCGGAAGATGGTCTTGCCGTCCTTGCGGACGATGACCGCGGCCCCGGGCTCGCCGGGCTTGTAGATTTCGGACATGACGGCGTCGATCTTCTTCGCCAGGGCCTCGTCGCTCGATGCCTGGGCGGACCGGGCAGATGCGTAGGCTGACAGCGTGAGGATGAAAACCAGGGACACGAGCACGGAGCGCTTTTTCGTCACGATCTGAACCTCCCGTTCATAAACGTTCACCCTATTATAGTACGGAGCTGGCCGAAAAATGTTCCCTTGCCTGCGCCTTCCGGCTTTCTCCAAGAGTTTCCCCCTCGTTGGCGCGTCCGAATTGCCGGAGGATGATATTTACTTATCCGGGGGAACTGTGGTAAACGTGCCCTTATCCGACGGATCATGGAGGGTGCGCATGAAAAATAGGATCCTGCTCCAGGCGACAGTCTCCCTTCTAGGTTTGTCCCTGATGGCCGCGGCGGCCGGGCGGCTATCCGCCCAGGACCTCGACTCGCTCATGAAGATCAGGCCGGGGAAGTCCCGGGCGGTCACCTCGTCCGACCCCAACCTGAACAGCAACGCCGACCGGATCAGGTACGTCACACCGGGCGAGACCAAGGTCCTGGCCGACATCAAGGGCCCGGCCGTCGTCCGCCACATCTGGCTGACGTTCAACGAGGCCCGGCCGAACTGGCTCGAAGCCGGGGGGTCGGCCGCGCCGAACGAGATCGTCCTCCGGATGTATTGGGACGATGCCCAGGAACCGGCCGTCGAAGCCCCGGTCGGCGACTTCTTCGGAGCGGGATTCGGCCGGCGCCTCGAGCTCAAGTCCGTGCCCGTCCAGGTCGAGGGCGGCGACGGCTACAACTGCTTCTGGCCGATGCCGTTCTTCAAGCGGGGCCTGATCACGGTCACGAACGAGAGCGCGAAGAACATCCGCTCCTTCTACTATCACGTCGATTATGAGGAGGCGCCGGCCCTGGCGCCCGATTCCGCCTACTTCTGCGCCCAGTACAATCAGGCTTTCCCGGAGAAATTGGGGAAGGATTACCTCGTCGCCGACCTCGAGGGGAAAGGGCACTACGTCGGCACCGTGATGTCCGTCCGGTCCCGGAGTCCTCTCTGGTTCGGCGAGGGCGACGCCCGGGTCTATGTCGACGGCGACACGAAGCCTTCCATCCAGGGCACGGGCACCGAGGACTACTTCCTCATGGCCTGGGGGCTCAGCCAGGCTCAATTCCCTTACTTCGGCTGCACCTACATGAGCACGGACTTCGAGGACCTGGGCACGGAGTACTGCCTCTACCGCTGGCACATCGCCGACGCCATCCGCTACTCGAAGTCCCTGCGCTTTGAAATGGAGCACACCGGCTGGATATCCGCCGACGAGACCGAGAGCGGCAAGATCGAGGGCCACGTCGAGCGCGAGGACGACATGGCCACGGTCGCGTTCTGGTACCAGGAAGGGCAGCCGAAGCGGTTCACGAAGCTCCCGCCGCTCGCGGAGCGCCTTCTGCCGAACCTCGATATCGTCATCGAAGCTAAGACCCTGATCCCGACGGCCAAGCATTCGCAGGGCGTCCTGGAGCTCCAGAAGGGTTTCGACTGGACGGGGGAGGGGCAGGTCCTTTTCATGCCGGCCTCGGACCAGCCCGCGCTCGAGGCGGCCTGATCCTGCGGCTGACCTATGCCGAGGATTACGGGATCTACAGGATCTTCCTTGACGGGAAGAACGTCCGGCAGCCCGAGGATTATATGGCTGGCCAGAAGATCCAGGACTATGACCTCTATTCCGGGACACTCGAGGTCAAGGACCATTACCTCGGCAGCTTCAAGTTCGTCCCCGGCAAACACACCCTGAGGTTCGAATGCCTCGGGCGGAACCCGCTCTCGAAGGGAAACTACCTCGGTCTCGATTCGGTCCGGCTGCGCGAGCGGTGGAACAGAAAACGGAAGCTGCTTTCCTGATCGGTCGGAGCGCCGCTTATTACGGTGACAATTACGGTGAGACATAACTAATTGCCGAAATAAACACAGGTTCCTATTTAGTGTATTGAGTTGTGTGTCACCGTAATTAATGACTCGAGGGGAGAGAATTCATGAACAAGAAATGTCTCTTGAGCTTGATCGCTCTTT
Organism: Candidatus Aminicenantales bacterium; assembly: GCA_049512315.1. Classification (GTDB taxonomy): domain Bacteria; phylum Acidobacteriota; class Aminicenantia; order Aminicenantales; family Saccharicenantaceae; genus DATKJS01. The sequence goes on from JBEKXF010000022.1 coordinate 55,553, forward strand.
TTCTGGTCTCGACCGCTTCGGATATTCCCGCCACGGCCGCGGACGCTCCTCCCATGCGCCCGCCGGCTATCCCTCTCGTGACGCACGACCCCTACTTCAGCATCTGGGCCGTCACAGACAAGCTGACAGACGATTGGCCGCGGCACTGGACGGGAACCGTTCATGGCCTCTCGGCCATGGCCCGCATCGACGGGAGAGCCTTCCGGGTCATGGGGCCAAGCCCCCGTCAGGTCCCGGCCTTGACCCAGACCGGCCTGGATGTGACACCTACTCAGACGGTTTACACATTTGACGACGCAGGGGTCGAGCTCCGCCTGACCTTCACCTCGCCTCTCCTCATCAAGGACCTGGACATCATGTCCCGGCCCGCGACCTACATCACGGCCGCGTTCTGCTCGACTGACGGGAAACCCCATTCCGTCTCGTTCTACTTCGGCGCCCCGGCCGCTCTCTGCGTCAATACGCCGGACCAGAAGGTCGTCTGGGGCCGCTACCTCGTGCCCGGACTCGAGGTCATGGCCATCGGCTCCAAGGACCAGCCGGTGCTCGAAAAAAAAGGGGACGACCTCAGAATTGATTGGGGCCGCCTCTACCTGGCCGTTCCCAGGGCCGATGCCACGGCCATGGCCCCCGGTGACGTGTGCCGTGATACGTTCGCCAGGAACGGTCGGCTTCCTGATGCGGACGACATGGAGATGCCCCGTCCGGCCGACGACGACGTCGCCGCGGCCGTCGTATTCGACCTCGGGACGGTCGGCGGCGCCGTGGCGTCCCGCCACCTCCTCCTGGCTTACGACGATGGATTCTCCATCGAATATTTCTACCGTAAGCTCCGGCCCTATTGGCGCCGGACGGGCTGGGAAGCCCGCGACCTTCTGGAGGCCGCCGAGAGGGATTATCCGTCGCTTCTCGAGCGCTGCCGGGCCTTCGACGCCGAACTCATGGCCGACATGAAGAAGGCCGGGGGGATAAAATATGCCTTCACGGCGTCGCTCGCCTACCGCCAGTCCATCGCAGCCTGCAAGCTGGTTGCTGACCTCGACGGGACGCCGCTCTTTTTCCCGCGCGAGAATTTCAGCAACGGCTGCATCTCCACCGTGGACGTAATCTATCCCGCGGCGCCGCAGTACATTCTTCTCAACCCGGCGCTCGTCCGCGGGATGCTCATCCCGGTGATGGATTATGCGAAAAGCCCACAGTGGCCGTTCCCGTTCGCTCCGCATGACCTCGGCACCTACCCGCAGGCCAACGGCCAGGTCTACGGCGGCGGGAACAAGACCGAGGACGACCAGATGCCGGTCGAGGAGAGCGGCAATATGATCATCCTGGTCACGGCCCTGGCCCAGGCCGAGGGGAAGCCGGATTTCGCCGTCCGCTACTGGGACCTCCTGGCGCGTTGGGCGGGCTACCTCGGGGACAAAGGGTTTGACCCCGAAAACCAGCTCTGCACGGACGATTTCGCGGGACACCTGGCCCACAACACCAATCTCTCCCTTAAGGCCATCCTGGCCCTCCGGTCCTATGCCTGGCTCTGCGAAAAAACGGGGCGCAAGCTGGAGGCCAAAGAATATCTCCGGATTTCGCAGAATTTCGCCCGGGCCTGGGTAGCGAAGGCGGACGACGGCGACCATTTCCGGCTGGCCTTCGACCGCCCCGGGACCTGGAGTCAGAAATACAACCTCGTCTGGGACAAGATCCTGGGTTTCAACCTCTTCCCGGCCGCGGTCGCCCGCAAGGAGCTCGATTATTATCTCAAATCACAACTCAGGTACGGCCTTCCCCTCGACAACCGGAAGACTTACACCAAGCTCGACTGGGTCTTCTGGACGGCGACCCTGGCCGACGATGCCGCGACGTTCGGCCGGCTGGCCGATCCGGTATTCGCCTTCCTTATCGAGAGCCCGGACCGGGTCCCGATGACGGACTGGTACTGGACCGACAGCGGCAAAAAGACCGGCTTCCAGGCGCGACCCGTCGTCGGCGGCGTGCTCATCAAGATGCTCGCCGACCCGGGCCTACGGGCAAAGTGGCAGGGGACATCGCTCTTGCGCACGGCCCTTTAATTTGCTTAAATGAAGGTCCGCGAAAGGCCATCTTTTGCCTTACGGGCGATCGACGATCATCCGAAATCCAGGAGGTCCGATGAGCGAGAACGAAAAGAACCAAACCCGCAGGGATTTTCTCAAGATCGGGGCGGCGGCCGGGTTGGGCGCCGCCGTTGCCGGGATGAACCTCAGCGGGGGTGAAAAAACCATCGGATCGCGGGGAGCCAGGTCCCAGTTCAAGGCCGCTCCCATCTCGACAGTCCGGGTGGGTTTCGTCGGTGTCGGCGGCATGGGGTCGGCCCATGTCCAGAACTACCTCAACATCGAGGGCGTCCAGGTCAGGGCCATCTGCGATATCGTTCCGGAGAAGGTCGCCCGGGCCCAGAAATGGGTCGTCGCGACCGGCCAGCCCGAGCCGGCGGGCTACTTCAAAGGTCCGCACGATTTCGAGCGCATGTGCGCGACCGAAGAGCTCGACCTGGTCATGACCGCGACGCCCTGGGAATGGCACGTCCCGGTCTGCCTATCGGCGATGAAGAACGGCAAGCACGCCGTGACCGAGGTCCCGGCGGCCATGTCCCTCGACGACTGCTGGGCGCTTGTCGAAACGGCCGAAAAATACGGCAAGCACTGCCAGATGATGGAGAACTGCTGCTACGACCGGATCGAGCTCATGACCCTGAACCTTGTCCGGAAGGGCGTCCTGGGCGAGGTCCTGCACGCCGAGGCCGGTTACCTCCATGACCTTCGGGACGTCAAGTTCTCGAGCGACGGCGAAGGGCTCTGGCGCCGGGCCTGGTCCCAGAAGCTCAACGGCAATCTCTACCCGACGCACGGACTCGGCCCGGTGGCTCAATGCCTGAACGTCAACCGCGGCGACGCTTTCGACTTCCTGGTATCCGTGAGCAGCCCCACCCGCGGGCTCCACGAATACGCCGTCGAAAAATTCGGGCCGGAATCGACGCAGGCCCGCGAAAAATATGTCCTCGGCGACGTCAACACGAGCCTGATCAGGACGAAGCTCGGAAAGACGATCATTCTCATCCACGACACGAACCTGCCCCGACCCTACACGCGGATCAACCTCGTTCAGGGAACAAAGGGCTTGGCCCACAAGTGGCCCGACCGGATCTACATCGAGGGCAAGGCCGTGAAGCCCCACGAGTGGGACGACTTCGAGAAGTTCGCCGCCGAGTTCGAACATCCCCTGTGGAAGGCCGTCGCTTCGAAAGGGGAGGGCCGGGGCCACGGCGGCATGGATTATATCGAGGACTACCGGCTGATCCGATCCCTCCGCAAGGGCGAGCCGCTCGACCAGGACGTCTACGACGCGGCCGCCTGGAGCGCCATCGTCGGGGCGAGCTGCCAGAGCGTCGCCGGCAAGGGCAGGCCCGTCGCCATCCCGGATTTCACACGCGGCCTGTGGAAGACGAACCCGCCCCTCGGGATCATCGAACCCTGAGAGGATTGGCGCCCGTTCAGGTTTTCCTTTAGAATGGTTCCTTGTGACTTCCCGAACGGAGGGCCGCATGCATCGAATTCCCTGTCGGCGCGTGGCCGCCGGCGTCGTCGTTTTCCTGGCCGCGGCTTTTGTTGCTTCCGCGGAGGCCAACCTCTCCCTGAAGGAGATCCTCATCAGGAACGTCCAAGCCTCGGGCGGAAAAGCCAGGATCGGCCAGGTCAAGAACCTGTCCTTCAAGACGGGCGGGACCCGGAACATCGTCTCTTCCGCGGGGGAGCTCAAAGTCCTCACCGGGAAAGACCCGGTCGTCACCGAGGTCGTTCTCGTGAAAGGGGACAAGGTCCAGCGGAACTCGCTCAATGTGCTCAGCGATGTCACGGAGCCTGAAAAAACCGTTTATCGGACTCTGGCCAAACTCTACGCCGGGGTTTTTTCCCTGGCCAAGTTCGAGGGCCAGCTCAAGCTCGAGGGCCTGAAAAGTTTCGGGCCGGCGAAGCTCTATCACCTGACGCTCAAGGTTAAAAGCGGGACCGTCGGAGTCCATTTTTACCTGAATGCCGACGACTTCCGCCTGAAGCGCCTTGTCTTCCAGGGGACGACGCCCGAGGGAGACAAGTACGAGGTCAATTACGATTTCGCTCCGTTCGAGGAGACCGAGGGGCTCAGCCTCCCGCTCTCCTGGTTTGTCTCCCAGGTCGGAACCCGAGGGAACATGACCGAGGTCACCGAGCTCAAGGCGAATCAGCCCCTGGCCAGGGATTTCTTCACGAAGCCCGAGACGAACGCCGGGAAAACCGAATCCCAACCGGGTGAAATGAAAGGGAACGTCCTTGAATTCAATTCTTCCCCCTTCGGCTTGACCATCGCGACCAACTGGACGAAAAAGGACGTCGAGAAGGCCGGGTTCCGGACAGGCGACAAGCTGACCCTGCTCCTCGAAGGGGACGAGTCCGAGCTCGCGTTCTACGCCCTCGCCAACGAAATTCCCCCCCAGAACGAGCTGGCCAAGGGCGCCCGGCTTCTGGCGCCCATGCCCCGGGGCGGCGAGGGCCTCGCCGTCCAGATCATCGGCGGAGAGACCGCCTCCCTTCAGGGAAAGCTCAAGCCGCTGGCCATCATTTCCGTCAAGAAAAAGGCGAATTAAAGGAGAACGTCACATGTCGGGTTTGAAAAGAAGGCAGTTCATCACCTCGATCGCGTCCGGCGCCGTCGGCCTGGGCGTTGCCGGGAAGCTCAAGGCGGGGATGCCGGGCACCGTTCCCGGCCAAAAAGAGGCAGCGTCCCCCCGGATCAAGAAATATAACGACCTCGGCAAGACGGGACTCAAGGTGCCGGACGTCAGCTGCGGAGCCATCTCCCTTTTCGAGCCCAACGTCCTTCGCTACGCCTACGAATGCGGCGTGACCTATTTCGACACGGCTGAAAGCTACCTCAGGATGAAGGGCGAGGCCTATGTCGGCCAGGGGCTCAAGGGTGTGCGCGACAAGGTCGTCATCACGACCAAGCACGGCCTGAACCCCAGCCAGAGGATCGAAAAGGCGTCCATCATCAAGAGGATGGAGGAGAGCCTCAAGCGCCTTCAATCCGATTACGTCGACGTGGCCATGGTCCACAATATCGGGGATCTGACGCCCCTCCTCAACAACCAGGAGGTCCTCGCCGCCTATGATCAGCTCAAAAAAGACGGCAAGGTCAGGTTCACCGGTTTTTCGAGCCACAACGCCAAACTCACCCTGAAACAGGCCCTGGAGACGGATTTTCCCCAGGTCGTCCTGGTCATCTACAACCACATGGAGGGCAAGGAGATCGAGCCCCTGGTCAAGGCCGTCCGGGCCAAGGGCATCGGCACCGTGGCCATGAAGGTCTTCGCCGGCAGCCAGCAGGGGAACCTGAAGGGCCTGGTCGGCCCGGAGACGAGCTACCCTCAGGCCGCTATCCGCTGGGTCATGAGCAACCCCGATTTCGACACCTGCATCCCGACCATGAGCAGCTATTCCCACGTCGAGGAATATGTCGCCGCTTCCGGCCGGCCCCTCGACCGGGCGGCACTGGATCTGATCGCCCGATACCGGGAACAGGTCCACGACACATATTGCCGCGTGAGCTGCTCCGAGTGCCTGTCCGCCTGCCCGAACAATGTCGCCGTGAACGACGTCCTCCGCTACGCGATGTACTACGAGAACTACGGGATGGAAAGGCAGGCCATGGATTATTACGCAGAGCTCGCGCCCCAGAGCAAGCCGCTCGGCTGCGAGAGCTGCGCAGGACCTTGCGAAAGCGCCTGCCCTTACGGTTTGAAGGTCAGGAGCCGGCTCCTCCGCTCGCACGAGATCCTGACCGCCTGAGGCCGTTTATTTCTTCAGCGAAACGTCTTCCTTGAGGCCGAGCTTCTTGTAGAGTTCGCGGCGTCCGCCCTGGTCCTCCTCCAAGGTCTTCCTGGCATATATGGCCACGGCCTCGGCCTGGGCCCGGGGCACGACCACGACCCCGTCGCCGTCGGCCACGATGATGTCGCCCGGGACGACGAGCACGCCGCCGCAGACGATCGGCCGGTTGACGGACTCGATCTCGTTCCGGCCGGGCCGGATGCCGCGCCCCGGCTTCTTCAAGTAGAGGGGCACCCGTTCCATCGTGATCTCGTCCGAGTCCCGGGCCGTGGCGCTCGTGACGACGCCGACGCAGCCCCGTATCTTCCAGTCCAGGATGTTGTAGGACCCGATCGAACCGACGTCGGCTGAAGCGGCGTCCTCGATGACGAGGGCCGTGCCCTTGCGGATGAGCGCGGCGTAGGGTTCGCTCGAGCGCTTGTCGTACCAGTCTCCGGCCCAGTCGTCGTAGGCCGCGGTCGTCATCTTCCCGGCCGCCGGGTTCTGGGTGGGGACATAGCGGGCCGTCACGGCCACGCCCACAAAGCGATGGGCGAGCGTCTGGACGTCGCGCCAGAGGGGGTGGATCTCCGGGTCCATCGTGCCGATATTCTGGAGGCCCACGGCGTCCATCCCGTCCACGACGTCGGAGACCCGCAATCCCTTGAACAGGGCCAGGATCTTCCCGTCCTCGGCTTCGGTATAGACCGGAGTCGCGATCAGGTTCCTGCCGGCCTGGAGCGAAACGGCCGCCTCTTTTTCCTTGGCGACCTGGCCGGTTCCTGGCAAGCCCATGAGCAAAACGAGAACGACCGATAAGGTCATGATCTGACGGATTCTCGCCGATGTCATTGCGTCCTCCTTATTTGTCTCAGGCGATGGCCACGGGGCTCTTCCGCCTTATATAATGGCCCAGGAGGGGTGTCAAGCCGAATCGGTCCGCGCCATCGGCTTCTCCACAAAGAGGCCCCGGAGTCCCGTAAGTAAATAGATGAACTTCCGACCCCTTTTCCCGTATAATAAAGCAAAAGACAGCGGGCTTTTATTTGTCATGAGCCGATAGACCAAATTTCGACGATTCGAGGGAGGCCATGCTTAGAGACATCATCAAAAAAGAGATCCTGGACAACATCACCAGTCCGAAATTCGTTTTCACCTTCCTCCTCTGCGCCGTCCTCATCCTGCTCTCGGTCTACACCGGAGTCGCGAACTACGGCTCGGAGAAGAAGGAGTTCACGGCGGCGGTGGCCCTGAACAAGAAGAACATGGAGAACCAGCCGAACTACTCATCGCTGGCCGGGATCGGCATCAAGGTCAACAAGCCGCCCCAGGTCCTGGGGACCGTGGTCAACGGCATCGAAGAAGCGGTCGGCCGGGTCGCGCCGGTCAACATCGCCTCCGACCCCAACCTGGTCGACTCCAAGTACGGCAGCAACCCCGTCTTCGCCGTCTTCGGCGCCCTGGATCTGATGTTCATCGTCAAGATTGTCCTCAGCCTCTTCGCCATCCTCTTCACCTACGACACGATCGTCGGCGAGAAGGAGAAAGGGACGCTGAAGCTGGCCCTTTCGAACGACGTCCCCCGGGACCGTCTGATCCTGGGCAAGGCCATCGGCGGCTACATCAGCCTGCTCATCCCCCTGCTCATCCCCTTGGTCCTGAGCCTCATCATCCTGATCATCGCCCCCAACCTCGCCCTGAACGGCGGGGACTGGGCCCGGCTCTTTCTCATCTTTCTGATGTTCTTCCTCTACCTCTCGGTCTTCTTCAGCCTGGGCCTGTTCGTCTCGGCCAGGACGTCGCGCTCCTCGACGAGCTTCCTCGTCCTGCTTTTCCTCTGGGTGGTCTTCGTCATGGTCATCCCCAAGGTCGCGGTCATCACGGCCAGCCAGATCAAGCCCATCCCGTCAGTCCACGAGATCACGGCTAAAAAGGACGCTTTCCTTCAGCAGGTCCAAGTGGAAGGCCAGAAGGGCGTCCAGGACTGGGCCCGGAAGAACGCGGCCGACGCGGCCAAGGACGTCAAGGCCTACCAGGAGAAATTCCGCCAGTTCATCCAGGACTACCAGCAGCAGCTGACGTCCAAGATCGACGAGAACAACGCCGCCCTCGAACGGGATTACCAGCTGAAAAAGAAAGTCCAGCAGAACCTAGCGGTGAACCTATCCCGGATCTCGCCTGCCTCGGCCTTGACCTTCGGCTCCATGACCTTGGCCCGGACGGGCGTCGACGAATACGACCGCTTCCTAGCCTCGGTCCGGGCCTACAAGCCGATCTACACGAAGTGGCTGAACTCGAAGCTCGGCCAGAGCATCAATTTTCAGACGGGGGAGCAGACCAAGATCAAGCTCGACGACATGCCCCTGCATTCGATCGCCCCGGAAAGCCTGGGCAAATCGCTTGTCCGGACCCTACCGGATTATGTCCTGATGGTCGTCATGATCATCATCTTCTTCGTCGGCGCCTATGTCTCCTTCCTCCGCTACGATGTCCGTTAAGGAGTGTCCCAATGCTCGAAGCCATCAACCTGACCAAGAGATATGAAGATGGGCAGCTCGCCCTGGACGATCTGACTTTCAAAGTTGCCCCGGGCGAGATCTTCTGCATGTTCGGGGCCAACGGGGCGGGGAAGACGACGACGATCAACCTTTTCCTGAACTTCATCCCCCCGACCTCGGGCACGGCCCTGATCGAGGGGATCGATGTCGTCAAGGACCCGCTCAAGGCCAAGAAGAACGTCTCCTTTGTCTCGGAAAACGTCATGCTCTACGGCAACTTTTCGGCCATCCAGAACCTGGACTACTTCAGCCGCCTGGCGGGGAAACGCACCCTGACGAAAAAGGATTACGCTGATGTCCTGGGCCGGGTCGGACTCCACAAGGAGGCCTTCGACAAGCGCATCAAGAATTTCTCGAAGGGCATGCGCCAGAAGCTCGGCATCGCCATCGCCCTGCTGAAGGACGCTCCCAACGTCCTCCTCGACGAGCCGACCTCTGGACTCGACCCCCAATCGGGGCGAGAGTTCCTCGAGATCCTCGTCCAGATGCGCGACGCGGGGAAGTCAGTTTTCATGTCGACCCACGACATTTTCCGGGCCAAGCTGATGGCCGACCGGATCGGGTTCATGAGAAAAGGCAAGTTAGTTATGCTGAAGACCGCCAAGGAGCTCGCCCACGAGGACCTGACGGAGCTTTACATCCAGTACATGGAAGAGCAGCCCGGGCAGACGGCCCCGGCCGCCGTCTGAACCGAGGTTCATAGAGGAAAGCACCGTCCGGCCGTTCATTAGCCGTCGGGAGATCCCTCCCGCCCTGTGACCCGAGGGCAAAAGAAACTTGACAAGGCCACCTGTTGGCCTATAATAAAACTGTGAAAACCAAAAGAGTTTTTATAGTTTCTAAACCCCACAATGACCAGGCCCCCGCCCTGCGGGCCAGGATCCTCGGCGCCGGAAAAGAGCTGTTCTTCAGCCGGGGCTTCGTCCGGGTCACGGCCGATGAGATTGCCGCCCAGATCGGCATCAGCAAGGCCACCCTCTACAAGGAATTCGAGAGCAAGGAGGAGATCCTCAGAGCGGTGGTCCGGGACTTCATGAACGAGATCATCGGCCGGGTCGAGGCTCTCATCCATGACGATACGCTGAGCTTCGTCGAAAGGCTGGTCGCCCTCTTCGCCTTCGTCGGCGGCCGCATCTCCCAGTTCGGGCCGCTTCTCGTCCGCGACCTCCAAAAAAGCGCGCCCCTCGTCTGGAAAGAGATCGACGACTTCCGCAGGGACAAGATCCTGACGAACTTCAAGATCATCCTCGCGGCCGGGCACAAGCAGGGCCTTTTCCGCAGCGACATCGACATGGACCTTCTTCTCAGGATGTTCCTCAAGCTCGTCGAAGAATTCGTCAACCCCGCGGAGATCCTCCGTTCGGGGCGAACGCCTGCCGAGACGTTCGAATCGGTCATCAAGGTCTTTTTCCAGGGGATCCTGACGGACCGGGGCCGGCTGGATTTTTCGTCCAGAACCCCGGCCCTTTTTGAGCCCCGCAAGGAGGGCGCGTTATGAAAACCAAGATCCTTTCGGTCTCGTTCGTCCTGCTGGCTTTCCTCTCCTGCTCCGGGAACGGCGCCAAGGACGTGATTTCTGCGTCGGGAACAATCGAGGCGATCGAGGTCAACGTCGCTTCCAAGGTTGCCGGCGAGCTCGAGGAGCGCACGGTCGATGAAGGAGCGAGGGTCCGGGCGGGCGACAAGCTCGCGGAGATCGACCACGCGACCCTCGAGATCCAGCTCCGCCAGGCCGATGCCGGTGTCGACCTGGCCCAGGCCCAGCTCGTCCTCCTCCGGAACGGCGCTCGCCAGGAGGATATCCAGCAGGCCGAGGCGGCCCTCCAGCAGGCCGAAGCGTCCCTCACGGTCGCCGAAAACGATGCTTTGAGGATGCGCGAGCTCGTGAAAACCGGGAGTGTCACGCCGAAACAGAGGGAGGACGCCGAGGCCCGCCTGACGGTCGCCCACGCCCAGCGCAGCGCCGCCGCCGAGGTTTTGAAAAAGACCCGGACGCTCGCCCGTCCCGAAGAGATCCAGGCCGCCGAGGCCCGCCTCGCTCAGGCTCAGGCCGCCGTCGATCTCCTGAAAAAAACGATCGCCGACTGCACGATTACGGCGCCGGTCGGCGGGCTCGTGACTCACAAGGCCGTCGAGGCCGGGGAGCTCGTGAGCCAGGGCGCGACCATCGTGACCATCTCCGAGCTGGACAGCGTGTATGTCATGATCTACGTCACCGAGAAGGAGCTGGGCCGAGTCCGTCTCGGCGATGCCGCCGATATCAAGATCGACGCCTTTCCGGATAAGGTTTTTTCCGGGAAAGTCACCTACATTTCGTCCGAAGCCGAGTTCACGCCCAAGAACGTCCAAACGAAAGAAGACCGGGTCAAGCTCGTCTTCGGGGTCAAGGTCGAGATTGAAAACAGGGAAGGGCTGCTCAAACCCGGGCTCCCGGCCGACGCTACGATCCGGGTCCGTCCCTCGGCCAAGGTCCCGAGTCCGGAAACCTCATGACCGCTTTCGCCGTCGAAACGCAGGGCCTCGGCAAGGCCTTTGGACTCATCGAGGCCGTCCGCTCGCTGGACCTGACCGTCCGCGAGGGGGAGATGTTCGGTCTCGTCGGGCCCGACGGGGCCGGCAAAACGACGACGATCCGGATGCTCTGCGGCATCCTCCATCCGACGTCCGGTCGGGCCTCGGTCCTCGGCTACGACCTCGAGAAGGAAAGCGACCAGATCAAGGACCACATCGGTTATTTTTCCCAGAAGTTCAGCCTTTACGGCGACCTGACCGTCGACGAGAACATCGAGTTTTTCGCCGAGATCCACCTGGTCAGGGATTTCCGGAAGCGGCGCGAGGAGCTCCTCGAGTTCACCCGGCTCGGACCCTTCCGCAAGCGTTTGGCCGACAGGCTCTCGGGCGGGATGCGCCAGAAGCTGGCCTTGGCCTGCACCCTCATCCACACACCCCGGCTCATTTTCCTTGATGAGCCGACGACGGGCGTCGATCCCGTCTCGCGGCGGGACTTCTGGAAAATCCTCTCGAGCCTTCTTCGGTCCGGGATCACGATCGTCATGACCACCCCCTACATGGACGAGGCCGAGCGCTGCTCGCGGGTCGGCCTGCTCAGCGGAGGGAGGCTCCTGGCCGCGGACACGCCCCAGGCCGTCAAGGCCCTGATGCGGGGCGTGGTCGTCGAGATCCTCTGCCCCGAGATCCGCCGGGCCTTCGCCGTGCTGAAGAAGCTTCCCGACGTCCGCGAGGTTCAGCTTTTCGGCGACCGGCTGAACGTGGTCGTCGAGGCGCCGGAGAAAGAGGTCCCTCTCATCGAAGCGGCGTTGGCCGGCGAGGGCATCCCCGTCGTCCAGAAACGCGTCCTCCCGCCGACGCTCGAAAATGTCTTCATTTCCGTCACCCAATCCGCCCCAACGGAGGCCGCCCATGCCTAAAAAACCAACTATCTTCCTGGCCCTTTGGCTTATCCCGCTCGCGACCTGGGCCCAGAAAAAACCCCTTTCGCTCGACGAGGCTGTCGCGGCCGGGCTCCAGGCGAGCCCCGGACTCCACGCCTCTCGGCTGAAGGTCGAATCCTCGGCCTCGAAAACGAGGGAGATCTTGGCCGGCCGGCTGCCTGCGCTCAAGCTCGGCGCGGGGTACACCCGGCTGAGCGAGGTCCCCCCCTTCGAGGTGACCCTCCCGATCTCCCCGAACCCGATCGTCGTTTCTCAGAATTATTTCAACAGCTACAACCTTCGGATCGGCGTCCAGCAGCCCCTGTTCACCGGCTTCCGTCTCGAGGCCGGCACGGAATCGGCCAGGTTCCTCGAAAAGGCCGCGGGCCTGGACCTCGAGAAGGACAGGGCGGAGTTCATTTTCGCCGTCAAGTGCGCCTACTGGGGTCTGGCCAGGGCCGGGGAATTGGAGAAGGTCGTTGCGGAGAATATCAACCAGGTCACGGAGCACCTCAAGGACGTCCGGGCCTTCTTCAGCCAGGGCCTCCTCACGAATAACGAGGTCCTCCGGGCCGAGCTCCAGCTCTCGAACGCGGAGATGATGAGGATCGACGCCCGGAATGCCGTCGAGGTCGCCCGGACCTCGCTCAACAGCCTCATCGGCCTGCCGCTCGAGACCGAAGTGGAATTGACCACTTCGGCCGAAAGCCTGGCCGTGACCCTTCCTCCGGCCGGGGAGAAGGAAGGCGAGGACGAAGCAGCGGCCCGGTCGCTCATCCAGACGGCTCTTGCCGACCGCCCCGAGCTCAAGTCCGCCGATTTCAGGATCAGGGCTTCTGAAGCCGGGGTGAAGGCGGCCAGGTCCGGCTGGTACCCTCAGATTTTTCTTTCCGGAAATTACTATGACCTCAGGCCCAACCCAAGGCTCATGCCCGCCAAGGACGAGTTTTACGGAACGTGGGATGTCGGCATCTCCCTGTCCTTTGACCTTTGGAACTGGGGGCAGACGAAGAGCCAGACCGAACAGGCCCGGGCCCAGCTGGACCAGGCCCGGGACGCCCGAAAGCTCCTGAATGACCAGGCCGTCCTAGAAGTCACTCAGAGCCGGCTGACCCTCGGTCAGGCGTGGCAGAAGACCGGGGTTGCCGGGCAAGCGGTCGCCCAGGCGGAGGAGAACCTTCGCGTCACCCGGGAGAGGTTCAAGCAGGGCCTGGCCTTGAACATCGAAGTCCTGGACGCCGAGGTCTCCCTGCTCCAGGCGAAAATCAACCGGACCCAGGCGGCCATCGATCTGGTCCTGGCCCAGGCCAGGCTTCAGAAGGCCCTGGGACATTGAGCGGGGACCGAGGGGAGCGCCCGCCGTGCCCGAATATTCCATCGAAGTGAAGTCCCTGACCAAGAGGTTCGGCGCCTTCACCGCCGTCGATGGGATTTCGTTCGCGGTCGGCCGCGGCGCGATCTTCGGCTTTCTCGGGGCCAACGGGGCCGGCAAATCCACGACCATCCGGATGCTCTGCGGCCTTCTGAGCCCGACATCGGGGACGGCCTCGGTCGGCGGCTTCGACATCGACCGGCAGCCGGAACGGGTCAAGAGGGTCATCGGCTACATGTCCCAGAAGTTCTCTCTCTACGAAGACCTGACCGTCGCCGAGAACATCCGCTTCTTCGGCGGCGTCTACGGTCTTGCAAAAAGGGCCATCGATTCGAGGATGCCCTGGGTCCTGGAGATGGCCGGCCTCAAGGGACGCGAGCGGAGCCTGACGCGGACCCTCTCCGTGGGCTGGAAGCAGAGACTGGCCCTGGGCTGCGCCGTCCTCCACGAGCCCGAGATCGTCTTTCTCGACGAGCCGACGGGCGGGGTCGACCCGGCCTCGCGCCGGCGGTTCTGGGAGCTCATCAACGAGCTGTCCGAGCGGAAGGTCACGGTCTTCGTCACCACCCACTATTTGGATGAGGCGGAATACTGCAACGACATCCGGCTCATCCACGCCGGGCGGATCGTCGCCGGCGGCAGCCCCCGCGAGCTCAAGGACGAGGTCATCCGCAATCCCATCCTCGAGGTCGCGAGCGACAGGGCCGTCGACGCCCTGGAGATCCTTCAGAAGGAGCCCTGGGTCCTGGAGACATCGATCTTCGGGACGTCCCTCCACGTCAGCGTCGCCGACGAGGAGGAAGGCCGGCGGCTCATCCGGGAGCGGCTGGCCGGCGCGGGCATCGTGCCGGAGCGCATCGACCGGATCGTCCCGTCGCTCGAGGACGTTTTCATCCACAAGATCGAGGAGCAGTCCGGAAGCCGGGGGAGCGGGGAGGCGGCGCCGTGAAGTCCCTGCCGATCGCTTCCGTCGGGCCGGTCATGCGGAAAGAGTTCCGCCAGATCAGGCGGGACAGCCGGTCGCTCATCTTCATGATCTTCCTCCCGGCCTTCCTGCTCCTCATGTTCGGGTTCGCCCTGAACTTCGACGTCAAGCATATCCCCCTCGCCATCGTGGATCAGGACGGGAGCCGCACCAGCCGTGAGCTCGCCGAGAAGTTCCGGACGACGGAGTATTTCGACGTCCAAGCGCAGCTCGACCGGACTGGCGATATCGACGGCCTCATGGCCCGTGAGAAGATCAAGGCCGCTCTGGTCATCCCCGAGACATTCTCGGAGGACCTCCTGGCCGGGCGCAGTCCCTCCGTCCAGTTCCTCATCGACGGCGCGAACGCCATGAGCGGGACGACGGCCGCCGGCTATGCCGCCGCCATCCTGCAGAGCTATTCGCAAAAGGTCACGCTCGCGGCCATGGAGCGCCGCGGGTTCGGGGGCCTGACGCTCCCCCTCAACACCGAAGTCCGGGTCTGGTACAACCCGGAGCTCAAGAGCGCCCGCTTCCTCCTGCCCGGGCTGATGGCCTTCATCCTCATGGTCATCCTGACGACGTCGACGGCTTTCTCCATCGTCCGCGAGAAGGAGCGGGGGACCATGGAGCAAATCAACGTTTCGCCCCTCCGTCCCGCGGCGCTCATCATCGGCAAGATGATCCCCTACGTCCTGATCTCTCTGGCCTCGGCCCACCTTGTTCTCGGGCTGGGCTGGGTCCTTTTCGGCGTGGCCGTCAAGGGGAACTACTTCCTTCTCCTCCTGACCATGATCCTGTTCCTCATCTGCGGGGTGGGGCAGGGGATCCTCGTTTCGGCGATCACCCGGACGCAACAGGTGGCCTTCCTCATCTCCATCCTGACGACGATCCTGCCGACCTTCATCCTGTCCGGATTCGTCTTCCCGGTGAGGAACATGCCAGCTGTCATCCAGGCTATAACCTACCTCATCCCGGCCAAATATTTCCTGGTCGCCCTCCGGGCCATCATCCTCAAGGGGGCGGGACTTGGCGCCTTTTGGGACCAGGTCCTGTCCCTGGCCGGCTTCGGCGTCCTGACCCTCGCCCTGAGCGTCATCATGCTCCGGTCGGGCGGCGAGGACGGGCAGCGAGGGGGGAGGAGGGCGCGGTGAAGGCCATCCTGTCCATCCTCCGGAAGGAATTCCTCCAACTCCGGCGGGACCCGAAGCTGTTCCCGGTCATTTTCATTTCCCCGATCCTCCAGCTTCTCCTCCTGGGGTATGCCGCGAACCTCGACGTCAAGAACATCCCTTCGGTCATTTGCGACATGGACCGCTCGGCGGCCAGCCGCGCCTTCCTCGACGACTTCGTCAACTCCGGATATTTCTCGGTCGAGGCCCGAGTCGGGCGGATGGACGAGATCGACCGCTACCTCAATCACGGCGATGCGGCCATGGCCTTCGTCATCCCCCGGGGGTTCGGCGACAAGGTCGCCGCGCGGCGGGAGGCCTCGGTCATGATCATCGCCGACGGGTCGGAGAGCCAGTCGGCGTCGATCGGCGTTAATTACGCGACGATGATCGCGGCCAGGTTCACGCAGAAGATCATTTTCGAGACCTTCGAGCGGGCCAGGGGCCTCGGCCTGAAGCCCGTCCTTGTCAACGCCGAGGTCCGGGTCTGGTACAACCCGGAGCTCAAGAGCCGGAATTTCATGGTCCCCGGCGTCCTGGGACTCATCCTGATGATCATAACCACGTCGCTGGCTTCCCTGGGGATCGTCCGGGAGAGGGAGACGGGGACAATGGAGCAGCTCATCGTGACTCCGATCCGGCCATACCAGCTCATTATCGGCAAACTCCTGCCATTCGTCCTCATCGGGCTCGTCGACGCGACCTTCGTCATCGCCGTGGCCAGAGGCTGGTTCGGCATCCCCGTCCGGGGCAGCGTCGCGCTGTTGTTCGCCCTTTGCCTGGCCTTCATGCTCAACACGCTCGGCACGGGCCTGTTCATCTCGACCATCTCCAAAACGCAACAACAGGCCATGCTGACGTCCCTGTTCTTCATCATGCCCCAGATCATGCTCAGCGGCTTCGTCTTTCCCATCGAGAACATGCCCAAGGTCTTTCAATACCTGACGACGATCATCCCGATCCGCTATTTCTTCGTCATCATCCGGGGGATCATGCTCAAGGGCGCGGGCTGGCCCGAGCTCTGGAGCCAGGCCGCGGCCCTCCTGGCTCTAGGGACGGTAATCCTTGGCCTGAGCGTCGCCCGCTTCCACAAGAAGCTGGATTAGAGGGCGGCGGAAAAGTTCAGCCGCGGGCTTCGACTTCGCCGGAGAAGAGGTTGAAGTCATCGGAAACCCTCTCATCGACGGGGGGGGCGGCTTCTCGTCCCAGGCTGTTTCCGCAGATAAATGGCGTTAGGGGTGGGCCGGGTGGGCTGCGTCCGGCGGAGCCGGTCTGAGGATGTCAGGCGGCAGCGTCCGACCTTTTTCAGCGTTCACGTAGATCCCGGCGACCGCCAGGTAAAGGACGATGGGAATGAACTGGGATCTCGGAATGGGGGCCACGAGCAGAAACGTAGAGGCCGAGGCCAGCATGGCCGAGAAGGGGCGCAGTCTGGGGGCCGCCAGGACCGACAAAGCGAGAAGGGCCAGCGCGATGGCGGGATAGAGACCGCTCGCGCCGACCCAGCTGAAGAATCCCGAGAGGACATTGGGGAAAAACGTCGTCATGGTGTCCCGGCTCTTGAGAATGAGGTTGAAGAGGATGGTGCTCTTGAAAACGGCCCTGACCCCATACGGAACCATGATCAAAACCGCCGTCGCCACAGCGAGGCCCGCGTCGGCCGCGATATCGATGAGCGACTGGAGCCTCTTCGCCTCGAACTTGTTCCAGTAGTAGGCGGCCATGATGGGGGCGATCAGGAACTTGGTCATCAAGCCGATCCCGAAAAGAACGGCGATGATGACCCGGTATTTCGTTTGAGGCCGGTCCTTTTCTTTCCTGATGGCCCAGAGGATCAGAGCCAGGGCGAGGAACGTCATGGCCGAATTGATATGGATTTCGGCGAACAGAAAAATCGGGAAAAAAGGCCACAGATATTTCCGCCGGATCTCGGGGAATGTCCGGATGAAAACCCAACAAACGAGACCGCGGAGAAGAAGGAAGACGATCGTCAGGATCCCAATATTCCAGCGCCCCGCGAAGAGACGGGCCAGGAAGTAGGGATAGATTTCCATGGGAGGGTAGTTGAAATTCCCGTAAACGGTCTGCGAAGACTCCCCCCGGTGGAAGATCGTCCCGCTCGTGTAGGGGTTCTGCCCGTTCCGCATCGCGACGAAAGCCGTGTCGTAATGATAGACGATTTCGGCATCGGGATGGATCGTCAAGAATCCCAAGACGCCGAGGCCAAGGCCGACAAGCACGACGGCCGCCAGGAATCCCTTCCGGAACACCCACTCCGGCCTGACGCGATAAAGAAACCAAACGAAAAGCAAGGAAAACGTCAAGTTGACCATGAGATGATATGCATGCCCATGGGGAATAGGCTTGAGGATCGCCATCAACAGGGAAAACAAGAAACAAAGGATGAGCGCGGTGGGGACGAGATAGTTTTTTCCGATGATCCTCAGCCGCTCCTGGAGCGCCGAATGCCGAGGTCCTTGATTCACGGGATTCCTGCCCCAGCGCCAGGCCTGCTAGCGCTGACTCTCTTTTCTTTGTCGCCGGCGGAGAAGCCAGAAGACGAGGAGAAGGGCCAGGGCCGCGAGAACGGCCGGGGCGACGACGGCGATGAAGGTCGTCACTCCGGAAACGACATCTTCGGCCAGACTGACGGCCGGATTGGCCGTGCCCAGAGTGCCGGCCGTGACGGCGGGACGGGCCGTGGCCTTGACCGTATGGACGCCGCCTGCGATGAGCAGGCCGCAGACCATGGCCAGCACCGGGCTCAGGTTGCTGATCACGTTCCCGCTCGCGGCGAAGAGGACGGCCCCGGCGGCGGGCCGGATGACGGTCTGGATCACGTCGTTGACGGTGTCGACCGCCGGGATCTTATCGACGGTGATCTCGATCGCCAGCAGGACGGCGAGGATGACGAGCACCTCCGGATGGGTCAGAGCGCTCCAGGGCGTCTTGAGAGCGATGAAGTGGGTGTACCGGGCCAGCAGGCCGACGATCAGCAGGGGCAGATAGGCGTTCAATCCCGTCGCGGCGGCCAGGCCGAAAGCCGCTAGTAACCCCGTCATTTCGTATAACCCCCAGCTCTTGATACGGGATAATCCAAAACAGGCCGCAGGATTATTTCGGGATCTTCAGCTTCTGGCCGACCTTGATGAGGTCCGGGTTGCTCAGGATATCCCTGTTGGCGTCGAAGATCTTCGGATAGAGGCTCGCCTTCCCATAGAAGCGCTGAGCGATGGCGCTGAGCGTATCACCCGGTTTGACGTCGTAGAGCGTCTCCGGCGCCGCAGCCGCGGCCGGCGGCGCGGCCGGGGTTTCCAGAATCCGGATCCTGTTGATGGTGTTTTCTGTAACGACCATTTTGTTGAATTCGACCATGATCCGGCCTTTGGCGTCCAGGCTGTCGGCCTGTCCCTCCAATGTCACGACCTTCCCCTCGACCGTGGCCTGAAGGTCCCGGACGCCGGGGACGGCGCCGCGGACAGCCATCACCGCGTCCTGGACTTTCTCGTTGAAAGACTTCCCGAAGAGACCCATCATGCTCCTCCTTTAATCGAATGGTGCCTCCGGAGATCAGGTCCTGCCCGGTTCTCAGGATGGCGCGCTTATTATCTCATTAAAGCAGGTCAGAATCAAAACCGTTCGGCCTCCGCGGATCCGAACGCCCAGGCGGACGACAGGCCCGGATGCGGGTCTCCAGCACCTTGACAGCCCCGGGCCCCGGGGCTATGATTTTTGGAAAGCGGCTTCGGAAGGAAACCAATGCCATGAGACGAACCCTTCTCCCCATTTTGGTCATCTGTCTGCTCATCATGGGCTGCCGCCAACGACAGGAGCCCGGCCCCGCGGCCAAGCCGGCTGCCACGGCGGTCTCATCGGGTTTGCAAGCCGGTCCGGCTGATCCCGGAAAGTTCGTGACCGTCCGGGACGGGAAATTTATTTTGGACGGTCAGCCCTACCGTTTCGTCGGTGCCAATTTCTGGCAGGGAATGAATTTGGCCTCGAGCGGCCCGGGCGGCGACAGGACCCGGCTCCTTCAGGAGCTGGATCGCCTTCGCGAGCTCGGCGTGATCAACCTGCGCGTCGTGGCCGCCTCCGAGGGGCCCAATACCGAACCCCATCGGATCGTCCCCGCCCTGATGCTCTCCCCGGGAGTCTACGACGAGAAGCTCCTCGACGGCCTGGATTTTCTCCTGGCCGAGATGGGCAAGCGCGGGATGCGGGCCGTGATGGTTCTCAATAATTTCTGGCAGTGGTCCGGCGGCATGGCCCAGTACGTTTCGTGGCACGAGAAGACGCCCATCCCGTATCCGGGAGACTATGAGGTCTTCATCAACTTTTCGGCGAAATTCTACGCCTGTGCCGAGTGCCAGAGGTGGTTCCGCAACCACATCGCGATGCTCGTCGCCCGCACCAATCCGTATGCCGCCTTGAAATACCGGGACGACCCCGCAATTTTTTCTTGGGAGCTGGGGAATGAGCCGAGGCGATATCCCCAGAGCTGGATCGATGGGACAGCCTCCTACATCAAGTCTCTCGACCCTCATCATATGGTCACGACGGGGTCCGAAGGGGCTCCGCCGGAGGAGCCGACCCAGGATTTCGTCAAGACCCACGGCGGCCCCGATATCGATTACGTCACCATCCACATCTGGCCGCAGAATTGGGGCTGGTTCGATCCTCAAAACCCGTCGATGTACAAATCGGCGGAAGCCAAGGCGATGGCCTATTTTCAAAAGCATGCCAAGGAGGCCGCGGCCCTGCGGAAACCGCTCGTCCTCGAAGAATTCGGGTTGGCCCGCGATTGGGAGCCGGTCCACGACAACTACAACCCGGCTTCTCCGACAACCTACAAGGATCTCTTTTACGCGGCCCTCTATAAACAGGTCGAAGATTCGATAGCGGCCGGCGGCCCGGCGGCGGGCGACAACTTCTGGGCCTGGGCGGGGAAGGCGCGGCCGGGCCTCCCGTGGGTCGGCGACCCGCCGCACGAACCCGCCGGCTGGTATTCCGTCTATGACACCGATGCCTCGACCCTAGCTATCGTCTCGGCCCATGCCAAAGACATGGCCAGGCGTTCAAAATAGGGGACAAGCATTGAGCTGCACCCAGCCCGGGATCAAAGGACGAGCGTCGGGCCGCCTAAGGAAAGGCAGAGGAAGACAGTCGGGATGATCATGACTCATCACGCGTCCCCGAGGCATAGGCAGGATGGGGCGAAAAGCGACGGGATTTCGATTGTCATCGCGGCCGACTGGGCGCCGATCAGAGCCCTGGAGCCCGTGGTCCGCTCGGCCCCCGATACCGTCTACGGAGATATGCTGCCCGTCCTTCGCGGCGCCGACCTCAGGGTCGTCAACTGCGAATGTGCACTGACGGCGGCCCGGAAGCCCGTCTGGAAGAGCGGCGCGGTCTTCAAGGGCCTGCCCGCCCATCTCGCCGGCTTGACCCGGGTTCCGTTCGAGGTCGCCTGCCTGGCGAACAACCATGTTTTCGACTACGGGGTCAGGGGTTTCCGGGATACGCTGGATCTCCTCCGTCGGAACGGGATCCGGACGGTCGGCGCGGGCCTCAGCTTTAAAGAGGCCTTATCGCCGCTGACCGTCCACGTGAGGGGGACGAGGGTCACGATCTTGAACTTCAGCGAGGGGGAGGACCTCACGGCCTCCCGGGGCGGGCCTGGCGTGTGCGGCTGGGAGATCGACCGGCTTCTTCCGCTCGCCCGGAGATCCAAAAAGCGGGGGGACTTCGTCATCGCCGTGGGGCACGCCGGCCTCGAATACATTCCTTTTCCTCCTCCTTACGTTGTCGAAGCCTACCGGGCCCTGGCCGAGGCCGGGGCGGACTGCGTCATCGGCCACCACCCCCATGTCCCGCAGGGCCTGGAAGTCCGGGGCGGACGGCTGATCCTCTACAGCCTGGGCAATTTCGTTTTTTACCAGCCGTCCGAACTGTATTATCGAAGGACCGGATTCTGCCTCCAGATCAACGTCCGGGGGAATTGCCTGTCCTCCTACGGATTGCACCCTTACAGGATCACGGAACGGGGGCTACGCAAGCTCGGCCGTCGTGAGGAGACAGAGCTTCTCGGCAAGCTCGGCCGCATCTCGGAACCCCTGAGATCCGCTTCAGGGATCGCCGAAGCCTGGCAGGCCTACCTCGCCTACTACGGGCCCGGCGGCTTCAAGAAAGAAGTCCTCGGCATCCTGGAGAAGATGGAATCCGAACCGCGGAAAGGCGCGGCGATGTTCCGGAACAGAATCACGACGCTCCAGCATTCCGAACTGTGGCGGGACGTCCTGACTCGGTTCATGGCTGAGAAGGAAAGCCCTGTCCCGGCCGGGATGACACGGCTCATCGAGGAGTGGTTCACGAAAACTACGCCCTCCGGAAGCGTCTAAAGGCCGCAGCGTCGGCGGGCGGATTCGATGATCGCGCCGATGAGCCGGCGATAGTCCTCCTCTTCCCCTAGCGGCGACGCGTGGTAGAGCGTGTAGATCTGTGGGGCCCAGCTCTTGTGGGGCTTGAGCCCGGGGATGCCGTTGACTTCGATGATCCGGAGTCGGCCGGCCGCGTCGACCCTCATGTCGATGCGGACGTGATCCAGGCACCTCATTGTCTCGGCGGCCTTGTCGCACAGCCGCCGCGCTTCCTCCGTTCTCTCCCCCGCCAGACTGATCCTCGTCAGGCCGACGCCCCGGAGGTCCGTCCGGAGAATCCGATAGTTCTTGTAGTGCTTCTCTTCGACCGAGACCAGCCCGGGCAGGCATTCCCGGGTTTCCCCGTTGCCCAGAACCAGGGCCGTGTATTCGGCGCCAGGCAGGAATTCCTCGACCAGAGCGGGCTGGTCGAACTCCCGCTCGACGTAGCCCACGCGCCGTCCGAGCTCCTCTTCGTTGTGGACGACGCTCTCGTCTGAGATGCCGACCGACCGGGATTCGCAGATGGGCTTGACGAAAGCCGGGTAGGTGACCGGAGTGACGTCGTCTCCCGTCTGGAGCAGGATATGGGCGGGGACGGCGACACCGCCGGCGGCCAGGATCTCGTGGGTCTGGAACTTGTCGATCATGGCCTTCATGGTCCGGCTGTCCGAACCGATGTAGGGGATCTTCCGGGCGTCCAGCTCATCGGCCACCCATATCCCGGCCGAATTCCTGCCGATGAACTTCTCGTTGGGCGTGATGTGGTAGAGGGCGCTCCAGACGATGTCGAAGTCGGGCCGGTCGATGAGGCGGAAGAATTCCGCTTCATCGGCGATATAGGCGATCCGCGTCGGGCAGCCCCAGGACTCGGCGGCTTCCCGGACGGACTCCGTGACCTTCATGTCCCCCCAGCCCTGGGCATCTCCTCCGGGGCCTGTCAACAGGACGATTCTCATGGCGCTTCTCCGTCAAAAAAGTTCGGGGATCAGAGTGTATTCGATCAGGGCGCGGGCCGTCCGGGCGGACACGGGCTCAAGCCGCCGGGCCACGGCCCTTCGCTGGGCTTCGGCGAGCTCAACCTTGGAAATGACTTTCACCGCGATATCCGCCTCGGTGCCCTCCGGCCTCCGGTCTCCCAGTCCGGCCGTCAGGCTCCTGACGAGATGCTCGTTGGGATCGAGGACCTCGATCTTGGCCCCGGTCCGCCGTTCGAGCGATGCCCGGAAGATATCCGCGATATAGGAATAATGGGTGCAGCAAAGACCCGCGTAAAGGGTGCCGTCGACCTTTATTCCTTGAATGGCCCGGGAGACGCACTCCTCGACCAGGCCGGCCAAGCCGGGGGAATCGGGATCTTTGTCGATGGCCCCCGCCAGCCCGTGACAGGCGGCCGCGAGGACGCGCCGGGCGTCGATCCCTCTCCGGATCAACCTGCGGACGTGTTCCCCCGACTCGATCGTCGTCCGCGTCCCGAAAAGCACGAGGATGCCCTTGGGGTCCCGCGTCAGGGCTTCGTGAAAGAGGTCGATTCCCTCCTCGATGATGCCGGCCACGGGGACCGTTGGCGCCCGGCTGAATTCGGTCAGGTCATAGAGGATGGACAGGGTATTGCAGGCGATGAGGATGAGGCCGGGCCGGAAGGCCGTCATCGCGGCGAGGGCCTTGTCGAGAACGGCGGCGCGGGAGGCGATGTCCGAAAGATCGTTATATCCGCCCCGGGAGTCTGGCCAGGCATTCACGTAGACGAGGCGGTTGGCCCAGTTCCCGGGGGCGCCGCGCAGACGCTTCTCCAGCTCGGAGCATATGGACAACCCGCCCAGGCCCGAGTCGGTGATCACGATGCGCCAATCGCTTTTCCCGCCGAGGAGGTCAGGGAGGCTTCTCATCGGCGCCGGCATCTCATTCGGCCGCGTTCGGCGCGGCGTTCGGGTCTTCGAGGAAATCCTGGCGGATCCGGTCGAGGAGGCGCGGCTCGGTCAAGATGCGGAAGCCCGCGCAAGCCAGGAAGAAGACGCCGTCGAGGAGGGCGCGCTCGCCGCTGGCCCCCACGGCGTCCCGGGCGAATTCCTCGGTGTGGATAAGGAAATCACTGGCTTTGACCATTGGCTCGATCGTCGGGACGACCTGGGACACGTTGGCCAGGTCGGTCGAACCATAGGATTCCCGTGTTTTCCTGGGCTCAGACCGCCCGCGGTCCTCGAACAGCCCCGCGAACAGGTCCTCCAAGGCGGGGTTTCGCCGGAAGGTCGTCACGCCGGGCCCGGGCTCGGTGACCTGGCACCGGCATCCGGTGGCCGCCGCGGCCGCCTGAGCCAGGGCCGTGACCTGTTCGAAGAGCCCCTCGAGCTTCGGCAAGGTGTCCGCCCGGAGCGAGAACCTGCCGCGGGAATAGTCAGGGATGATGTTCGGCGCCTGCCCTCCCTCCTCGATGATGCCGTGGAAGAGGCAGCCCGCGGGAAGCTTGGTTCGGGGCAGAGCCGCCGAATGGTAAAAGAGGACGAGCGCGTCCAGGGCATTGATCCCTTCCCGCGGCGCGGCCGCGGCATGAGCCTTCTTGCCGAAGTATTCGACGACGAGCGTGCGCCGGGCCATGGCCTGGCCGACGACCGTGTCCAGCGCGTGCGGGTGGACCTGGAGGACAACGTCGGAATTCTCGAAGACGCCGTCCTGGATCATCCGGACTTTGCCGCTGCCCCTTTCCTCGGCGGGCGTTCCGACGACCTCGATCGTGCCGCCGACCTCGGGGCCGATGACGGATTTGAGGACGACGGCGGCGTACGTCCCGGCGGCGGCGATGATGTTGTGTCCGCAGGCGTGGCCGAGGCCGGGCAGAGCGTCCATTTCGGCCGTGAACGTCACCCGGGGCCGGCCGGCGGCGAGCCTGGTAACGGCCCGGAACGAGGTCGGGAGGGAACTCGTCGCCGGGGATACGGTGAAGCCCTCGGCCGAGAGGACGGACTGGAGCAGGTGCGACGTCCGGACTTCCTGGAAAGCCAGCTCGGGGTCGGCATGGATGCGCCGGCTCAGGCCCAGGATGTCGGCCCGGCGGCGTTCGATCTCCTTCGCGATGTCGGCGCACGTCATCATGTTTTTTTCGCCTTATGATAATTCAAAATGAAAAACCAAGTCAAAGCCGGATCAGACGACGAGCATGCAGTCGCCGTAGGAAAAGAAGCGATAGCTTTCATGGACGGCTTCCCGGTAGGCGCGCATGATCAGATCGTGTCCGGCGAAGGCCGCGACGAGCATCAGGAGGGTGGATCTCGGCAGGTGGAAGTTCGTCAGCAGCCGGTCGACGACGTGGAATTCATAACCCGGATAGATGAATAAGGATGTCGAGCCGCGGCCGGGGCGGAGCTCCCCGTCGCGCCAGGCGCTTTCGAGGGTCCGGACGACCGTCGTCCCGACCGCGGTGACCGGCCGCTCGTCCGCTTTGGCGGCCTTGATGCCCCGCGCCGCGGCGGGCGATATCGAATACCATTCCTCGAGCATCCTGTGCTCGGCCACGACCTCTGCCCGGACTGGCTGGAAGGTCGCCAGGCCCACCTCGAGGGTCACTCGCCGGACTCCGATGCCTTTGGCTTCGAGCTTCCTGAACAGATCCTTCGTGAAATGGAGCCCGGCCGTGGGCGCCGCGATGGCCCCTTCTCTCCGGGCGAAGACGGTCTGGTACCTGTCGAGATCCTCAGGCCGAAGCCGGCGGTCCTCCGGGCCCCGCTTGATGTACGGTGGCAGGGGAGCGTAGCCGATCGTTTCGAGCTCGGCCCGGACATCCGGCCTCTCGAAGCGGAGGACCCGTTTCCCTTCTTCCCCGACCTCCTCGACAAAGGCCTCGAAGCCCGGGGCGAAGCGGATCTTATGTCCTTTTTCGAGCTTGCGGGCCGGCCGGCACAGCACTTCCCAAAGGCCGGGCCCGCGTTCCTTAAGGAACAGGAACTCGATCTTTGCCCCGCCGTGTTCGCCCCAGGCCCTTGCGGGAATGACTTTCGTATCGTTGAGGACGAAAAGGTCGCAGGCCGCGAAGAAACCGGGGAGTTCCTTGAAAAGGCCGTGGCGGATCCGGCCGGTCGTCCTTTCGACGATCATCATCCGCGAGTCGTCCCGATGGGGGAGGGGGTGCTGGGCGATGAGCCCCGGCGGCAGGTCGTAGTCGAAATCCGAGACCCGCATCCTCAGTCTTTGAACAGCTTCTTCTGGCCGGCGGGCCGCGCCTTCCCGTCGGCCTTTCCGGCCGCGTGCGCCCGGGAACCTTCGAATTCGTAGCCTAGGTGGGCGTAGGCCCGCGGGGTGATCACCCGGCCGCGGATCGTCCGGTCAAGGAAGCCGATGCGCATGAGGAAGGGTTCGTAGATGGACTCGATCGTGTCCTTCTCCTCGTCGATGGCCGCGGCGATGGTGGCGATCCCGACCGGCCCGCCGCCGAAGTTCTCGATGATGGTCGTGAGGATCTTCCGGTCGACGTCGTCGAGGCCCAACGAATCGACCTCCATCATGTCCAGGGCCTTCCGGGCCTCCTTGGCGGTGATGACGCCGTCGCCCTTGACGTCGACGTAATCGCGGACCCGCCGCAGCAGGCGGTTGGCCACGCGCGGCGTCCCCCGCGACCTGAGGGCGATCTCGCCGGCGCCGTCGCCGTCGATCTTGACCTTGAGGATCTTGGCCGACCGCTGGATGACCTGCTTCAGGTCATCGTCCTTGTAGTAGTCGAGGCGGTGGATGATGCCGAACCGGCCCCGGAGAGGCGCCGTGATCCGGCCCGCCCGGGTCGTCGCCCCGATCAGGGTGAACTTCTTGATCTTGAGCTTGTGACTCCTGGCGCCGGGGCCCTGGCCGATGACGATGTCCAGGCTGAAGTCCTCCATGGCCGAATAAAGGATCTCCTCGACCGAGGGCTGGAGGCGATGGATCTCGTCGATGAACAGGACCTCTTTCGTCTGCATGTTGGTCAGGATGGCCGACAGGTCGCCGGTCCGCTCGATGACCGGGCCCGCGGTCGGCTTGATGGTGACACCCATCTCTTTGGCGATGAGGTAGGCCAAGCTGGTCTTGCCCAGCCCCGGGGGACCGTAGAGAAGGACGTGATCGAGCTGCTCGCCGCGCTTCTTCGCCGCCTCGATGAAGACCCTGAGGTTGGCCTTGACGGTCAGCTGGCCGACGAACTCATCAAAGGTCCGGGGCCTGAGGCTGTCCTCGAAAAGGACGTCCTCCTTGGTCCGGATGGGGCTGAGGATCGCGGGCATGGCTATTAATTACTATATTTTCGCCAGGCGCTTCAAGCAGTCTCTGAGGAGCTTTTCGAATCCCGCGCCGGATTTCTGGGCGCCCATGGCCTGATCCGCGACCTGTTCGACCTCCTTGCGCCGGAAGCCCATGTTAAGGAGGGCGGAAACGAGGTCCTCCCTCTCCGGCGATCCCTTGGCCGCCAGGAGCTTCTCCTTCTTTTCGAGCTTGTCCTGGAGTTCCATGGTGATCCGGAGGGCCGTCTTCTTCCCGATGCCGGGGACGAGCGCGATCCGGGCGACGTCGCTCTTGCGGATCGCCTCCTCGAGGTCCCCGGGCTCGATGCCGGAGAGGATGTTCATGGCCAGCTTCGGCCCGATCCCGGAGATCCCGATTAGCTTGAGGAACATATCCTTCTCTTCTTCCGCGGCGAAGCCGAAAAGGGAGAGGGAATCATCGGTCATGTGGGTGTAGATGAGGAGCTCGGCCGGTTCCCGGACCTCGCCGAGCTTGAAATAGGTGCTGAGGGGAATCGTGGCGCGGTAGCCTACGCCGCCGGTCTCGATGATGACCTGGCCGGGGGATTTGGAGATGAGGATCCCTTTGAGATAGGCGATCATGACGGGTCCGGTCCCTCCATTTTGATCTGGGAGAGCCGGCAGTTGAGGTGGCAGATCGCGGCGGCCAGGGCGTCGGAGGCGTCGAGCGGGATCCTGTCGTCATCGAGGCCGAGGAGCGCCTGGACCATGGTCTGGACCTGCTCTTTGTCCGCCTGGCCGTAGCCGGTCACGGCCTTCTTGATCTCCAGGGCCGAGTATTCGTAGAAGCCGCAATCCGTCCCGGCGATGGCGACGAGGACCGCCCCCCGGACCTGTCCGAGGAGCATGGCCGTCTTCACGTTCTTGGCGTAGAAAGGGTTCTCGATGGCCGCCTCGTCCGGCCCGTAGTCCCGGATGAGCTTCTCGATCTCCTCACGGATCTCGTTCAGCTTCCTGAAAAAGGGGAGGCCGGAGATGGGCTTGATGACGCCGTAGGCGACGGGCCTGGCCCGGTCGCCGTCGTTCTCGATGATCCCGAACCCCGAGGACTGAAGGCTTGGATCGATCCCGAGAACCCGCATGGACCTTGAACGGCCGTCAGCCGGCTTGGGAGAAGCTGGCGATCTCCTCTTCGGAAATGTCGAAATTGGACGAGACGTTCTGGACGTCGTCGTGGTCCTCGAGCTCCTCCATCAGCCGGAGGACCTGATGGGCTTCCTTGCCCTCGACCTTGATGTAATTCTGGGGAAGGTAGCCGACGTCGGACGAGGAAATCTCGATATTGTTCTTCTTGAGGGCCTCGAAAACGGCCTCATATTTTTCGGGGGAGGTCGTGATCTCGAAGAGTGAACCGTCGTCCCTGAGGTCGTCGGCGCCGTTCGACAGGGCGATATCCATGAGCTGGTCCTCATCGGCCTTGCCTTTTTCGACGTCGATGTAGCCCATGCGCTTGAACATCCAGGCGACGCATCCGGTTTCTCCGATCCGTCCGCCGTTCTTGGCGAAGACATGCCGGAGCTCGGAGACCGTCCGGTTCTTGTTGTCGGTCACGGCCTGGATGAAGATGGCGACCCCGCTCGGACCGTAGCCCTCGTAGGTGACTTCCTCGTACGCGGCGCCCTCGAGCTGGCCGGTGCCCTTCTGGATGGCCCGCTTAATGTTGTCGGCGGGCATGTTCATGGCCCGGGCGTCGTTGACGGCTTTGCGGAGGCGGGGGTTCTTGTCGGAGTCCCCTCCGGCGGCCCGGGCGGCCATGCTGATCTCGCGGATCAACTTGGTAAAGACTTTGCCCCGCTTGGAGTCAGCCGCGGCCTTTTTATGCTTGATGGAAGCCCATTTGGAATGTCCGGACATCGTCCTCTCCTTAATCTTTCGAGCCTCAAAATCTTAACATAAATAACGGACCGGTGCAAACGGCCGGGCAAGGCGGGCCTTTTCGAATAAAAGCGGATTTTTCTTGGTTGGACGTCCGCCGGTCGGGGCCTGCCGGAAACCAAATAATATAAAATATATAGGAATTGTAAAGTATTGGCCGGCATGCTATAATCCTTCCGTTGAAGGAGGTTGGCATGAAAACCAACATGGGCGGCTTGGACCGTATCCTGTGCCTGATCTTGGTGATCGTCGTGGGCGTTCTGTTCTTCACCAAGCAGATCACGGGAACCGCGGCCATCATTCTGGGCGTCCTCGCCGTCGTCTTTGTCCTGACCAGCCTCGTCGGCTTCTGCCCGATCTACGTTCCGCTGGGCATCTCGACGAAGAAGAAGGTCCGGAGCTGAGGCCCGGCGGCGACGGATGTCCGACAAAGAGGGATCCCGCCGAGTTGACCTCCCCATCCTTGGGATGAGCTGCGCCGGGTGCGCCGCCAACGTCGAGCGCGGCCTGCGGGACGTCCCCGGCGTCCAGGAGGCCAACGTCAACTTCGCCACGGCCCGGGCGGCCGTTTTTTTCGACCCGGCGCGCGCCAACACGGAAATCCTTGTTAAAGCGGTCAGGGAAGCCGGGTACGACGTGGCTGCGAGCATCGATACGGAGAAGCTCCTCAGGGAAAAAGAGTATACATCCGTCCGGAACAAGGTCATCGCTGGAGGGATCCTGGCTGCCCTGATCTTCCTGGGCAGCATGAGGCACTGGTTCCCCTGGGTGCCGGCCTTCCTCCAGAATTTCTTCGTCCTCTGGGCCCTGGCGACCCCCGTCCAGTTCGTCATCGGCGCCCAGTTCTACCGCGGCGCCTGGGGCGCTTTCCGGCACCGGACCGCGGACATGAACACCCTCATCGCCGTCGGCACGTCCGCCGCTTATTTTTACAGCGCGGCGGCGACCCTTTTTCCCTCGCTTTTCCGCTCGGCCGGAGTCGCTGCGGACGTCTACTTCGACACGTCGGCGGTCATCATCGTCCTCATCCTCTTCGGCCGGATGCTCGAGGCCCGGGCCAAGGACCGGACGTCGGAGGCCATCAAGAGGCTCATGGGACTTCAGCCCAATACGGCCCGCGTCCTGAGGGACGGCGCCGAAGGGGATATCCCGATCGATGAGGTCCTCGTGGGCGACTCCGTCATCGTCCGCCCGGGAGAGAAAATCCCCGTGGACGGGACCGTTCTCGAAGGCCGGTCGGCCGTCGACGAATCGATGATCACCGGGGAGAGCCTGCCGGTGGACAAGGGGCCGGGAGACGCGGTCATCGGGGCCACCCTCAACAAGCTGGGGAGCTTCACCTTCCGGGCCGCGAAGGTCGGCAAGGACACGGCCCTGGCCCAGATCATCAAGCTCGTGGAGGATGCCCAGGGGACCAAGGCTCCGATCCAGCGGCTCGCCGACCGGATCGCCGGCTATTTCGTCCCGGTCGTGATCTCCATCGCCATCGCTACCTTCGTCATTTGGTTCGACTTCGGGCCGTCCCCCCGCCTGACCTTCGCCCTCCTGAATTTCGTGGCCGTTATGATCATCGCCTGTCCCTGCGCCTTGGGCCTGGCAACCCCGACGGCCGTCATGGTCGGGACGGGAAAGGGGGCCGAGCGAGGAATCCTCATCAAGAGCGGCGAAAGCCTGGAAACGGCCCATCAGATTGACACCGTCATCTTCGACAAGACCGGGACCCTGACCAAGGGCGAGCCCGAAGTCACGGACGTCATCCCCGCCGCGGGATACCTCCCCGATAAGGTCCTGGCCTTGGCCGGGAGCGCCGAGCGAATGTCGGAGCATCCCCTGGGCCAGGCCATCGCCCACAGGGCCCGGGAAACGGGCATCTCCCTTGACGCGCCGTCCGAATTCCGGGCCCTGGAAGGCCTGGGCGTCGAGGCCCTGGTTTCTGGGCAGAGGGTCGTGGTCGGAAGCCTCAAGCTGGCCCTCCAGGCGGGGGCCGATCCGGGCAGCCTCGTTATCCGGGCCGAGGAGCTGGCCCTCGAAGGAAAGACGAGCGCTTACGTCATCGCCGGCGGGAAGCCTGCCGGGCTCCTGGCCGTCGCCGACACTCTCAAGGGAAGTGCCGCGCCCGCCGTCGGCAAGCTCATAAAAATGGGGCTCAACGTCGTCATGCTCACGGGTGACGGCCGCGGGGCGGCCCAGGCGATGGCCCGGAAAGCCGGCATCGCCACCGTCATCTCTGAGGTCCTGCCGGGCGAGAAGGCCGGTGTCGTCAGGAAGCTCCAGTCGGAGGGCCGGAAGGTGGCCATGGTGGGCGACGGGATCAACGACGCACCGGCCCTGGTCCAGGCCGATCTCGGGATCGCCATCGGCACCGGGACCGACGTGGCCATGGAATCGTCCGACATCACCCTGATCTCGGGCGATCTCGGGGGCGTCCCCGCGGCCATCGAGCTCAGCCGCCGGACGATCCGGACCATCCGGCAGAACCTCTTCTGGGCCTTCTTCTACAACGTTATCGGGATTCCCGTCGCGGCCGGGGCCCTGTACCCCTTTTTCGGTGTCCTCCTCAACCCCATGATCGCTTCGGCGGCCATGGCCTTCAGCTCCGTTTCGGTCGTCTCCAATTCCTTGCGGCTCAGGCGCGCCAGGATCTGAACGGGAGGGAAGTCATGGCGGAGAAGATCATCGTCACGGCGGCCGGACTCCTCCTCATCGCGGGAGTCAACTGGTATTTTCTTATCTCCGGCCGGAAGAGGCTGGGCCGCCGCTGATCAGAATTTGAACCGGAGCGTCAGGCTCAGCCTGAGATAGGACGGGTCGATCCTGATCGTGCCCAGGCTGAGGGCGCTCTCGATCGGCTCGACGGGGTCGGTCAGCCCCCGGTTCGGCGAGACCTGCATCCTGAAGTCCGTCCTGGAGTTCAGGAAATAGCGGACGTTCAGGGCGAGGATGACGGTCCGCATCACGGTGTAGGCAAGTTCGCCCCCCAGGTTGATCCCGAAGGTCGTCTTGGACCCGAAATCATAAACCAGCTGGTAGGTCTTGATATAGAGGGTATAAACGTCGGCGTCCTGCGCGAGCCGGAAGCTCCAGAAGCCCATCGGCGTGGCCTCGCCCTGGAGATAAAAGGCGGTCGCGCCGCCCGACAGGCTGAAGGCCAGGTCCAGGGACAGCGGAAAGCGGACGAGACCGTTCAGGCTGTAGGTCGTCTCGGTGAAGTCGCCCTTCGAACCGGGCCAGGCGTCCTGCCGGGTGTAGCTGCGGGCGCCGGTCGTCGTATAGCTCAGGTTCACGTCGTAATCCGAATTGCTTCCCCAGAGGCTCGGCCGGAAATAGTCCACCAGGACCTGGACTCCGGCGGTGTCGCCGACGAGGATGTTGAAAAACCCCGACATGCCATAGCCGATCTTTCCCCTCAGGCGGACCGTCTGCGACGCGGAGCTGCCGACATAGTTGGCTAGGGGGTCATCGGCGGGGCGAACTGATTCACATACGACGTGCTGAGCGCCGGGGCGACCAGCGACCAGCCGAAGCCCAGCTCGGCCTTGACGGCGGCCCCCAGGGGGGGGCGGTCACGGCCAAGACCGTCAAAAATAGAGAAACCCCTAACGCGCGGAAATCTCTCATGAGCGCCGCCTCCTTCCTCGGGGAAAAAGGTTATCACGGCGGGGAGGGAGAGTCAACTTATCCGAAGAAAACCTTGGCCGTGGCGTAGAGGTCTTCGTCGACGGTTTTGGTCTTGGCCAGGGCCTCGGCCAGCGGGACGGAGACGATCTTGTTCCCCTGGAGCGCGGCCATCCGGCCGAATTCCTCTTTCTTGACCATGTCGATGGCCGCGATGCCGAGCCGCGTCGCGAGGACGCGGTCGAAGGCCGTCGGGGTGCCGCCGCGCTGGATGTGGCCGAGGACCGTCACCCGGGTCTCGATCCCCGTGCGCCTCTCGATCTCCTTGGCGAGGACATTGCCGATCCCGCCGAGCCGGACATGGCCGAAGGCGTCTTTCTCTTCCGTCTGCGTGATCAGGGTGGCATCCTTGGGCTGGGCGCCCTCCGCGACGACGACGATGCTGAAGAGCTTACCCCGCTCCCGGCGCTTGAGGATCTGGGAGCAGATCTCCGGCATGTCGAAGGGGAATTCGGGGATGAGGATGATGTCGGCCCCGCCGGCGAGGCCGCCCTCGACGGCGATCCACCCGGCGTGCCGGCCCATGACCTCGACGACCATGACCCGGTGATGGGCCTCGGCCGTCGTGTGGAGCCGGTCCAGGGCTTCCGTGACCACAGTGATGGCCGTGTCGAAACCGAACGTGTAATCCGTGCCGGCGAGGTCGTTGTCGATCGTTTTCGGGACGCCGACCAAGCGCAGCCCGCGCTCGTGGAGCTTGAGGGCGACGCCGAGCGTGTCCTCGCCGCCGACGGCGATGACGGCGTCCATTTCGAACTTCTCGACCTGGGAAAAGATCTTCCCGACCCCGTCCTCGACCTTGAATGGGTTCGCCCGGGACGTGCCGAGGATGGTCCCGCCGCGGGGTAGGATCCCCGAGATGGCGCCGAGGTCCAGGGGAATGACATTGCCTTCGATGAGTCCCTGCCAGCCGTTCTTGATGCCGAGGATGTCGTAGCCGTGGACGGTGATGCCCTTGCGGACGACGGCCCGGATGACGGCGTTGAGGCCGGGGCAATCTCCGCCGCCGGTCAGGATTCCTACTCGCATGTCCTTCTCCTCCCTTGGGATGTGTCGGTTCTCCAGGAGAAAAACCGCGGGAATTATACTCTTTGCCCGGGCCCGTATCAAGCGCCAAGGACGCTAAGATCATCCAGGGCGCAAAAGGGTCAGTCCATTTGCGAGAGGACTGTCCCTCTTGTCCGGGCTTCGGCATCACGGGGCTTGACCATCCCGTCGGATTCATCTATATCATAGGCGTTCAGCCGCCATCAGGGGCCGGCGACCCGGCGGCTCCGGGCCAAGCTTCGAGTGGAGGAAAAGATGCCAGCCAAGATCATCAGCGGCAAGGATGTCTCCAGCCAGATCCGTGAAGAGCTCAAGGGCCGTGCTGCCCGGCTCAAGGTGAAGGGGGTTGTCCCGGGACTGGCGGTCGTCCTCGTCGGGGAAGACCCGGCGTCGGTCTCGTACGTGATGGCCAAGGCCAAGGCCGCCGAGGAGATCGGCATCTTCGAGACGACGATCCGGATGCCCGCCACCTCCTCCGAAGCGGAGATCCTGAAGACGGTCGACGAGCTGAACAGGGATGATCGCTACAACGGTTTTCTCGTCCAGCTCCCCCTGCCGAAGTATGTCAGCTCCGATCAGGTCATCAACCTGATCTCCCCGGAAAAGGACGTCGACGGTTTCCATCCGGTCAACGTCGGTAAGATGCTGCGCGGCGAGCCGTGCCCTCTGCCGTGCACTCCTTACGGCGTCGTCCAGCTCCTCAACCGGAGCGGCTACAGCCCAGAAGGAAAGCACGTCGTCATCTGCGGCCGGAGCAACATCGTCGGCAAGCCGCTGGCCGCTCTTCTTATCCAGAAAAGAAAGGGCGCCAACGCCACGGTCACGGTCTGCCACACAGGGACCCCGAACCTGCCGCGGTTCACCCTCCAGGCGGATATCCTCGTCGCGGCCATGGGCGTCCCGCGAATGATCAAGGCCGACATGGTCCGCGACGGCGCGGTCGTCGTCGATGTCGGGGTCAACCGGGTGGCGGACCCGGCCGCGGCCAAGGGTTTCCGGCTGGTCGGCGACTGCGATTTCGAGCCGATCAAAGAGAAGGCCGAGGCCATCACCCCCGTTCCCGGAGGGGTCGGCCCCATGACCGTGACCATGTTGATGATGAATACGATCGAGGCTGCGGAAAGGAAAGCCGGCCTCGTTCTTTAGGACTTCGGAGCTTTATGAGGATCGGTAAAATCGACGACGCGACCTTCCGCGCCCTCATCCTGCGGCGGCTCGGCAAGAAGGACCCGACGGTCATCGTCCCTCCGATGGCCGGCGTCGACGCGGGCGTCATCGACCTGGGCGGGGGGAAGGTCCTGGTGGTCGCCGAGGACCCGATCTTCACCATGCCCCGGCTTCCCCTCGAGACCTTCGGCTGGTTCACCGTCCACATCGGGGCGAGCGACGTGGCCGTCATGGGGGTCAAGCCCAGGTACATGACCTACTCGCTGCTTCTGCCGCCCGAGACGGGACCTGGGGATTTCACGGGCATCGTCGATTCCATCCACAAAGCGGCCCTCGACCTGGGGATCGCCATCGTCGGGGGGCACACGGGGTTTTACCCGGGGTTCGCCGCGCCGACCATCGGGGGGATCACGGTCTTCGCCGTGGCCCGCAAGGGCGAATACATCACGCCCGCCGGAGCGAAGCCCGGGGACGACGTCATCCTGACGAAGGGACCGGCCATCGAGACGGCCGGGTTGCTCGCCGCCCTGCGCGAAGAGGAGCTCCTCGCGGCGCACCCGGCGGCGCTCGTGGAGAAGGCCAAGGGCCTCTGTTTTAAGATGAGTGTCGTTTCGGACGCCCTAACGGCCAAGGCCGCCGGCGGGGTGACGGCCATGCATGACGCCACCGAAGGCGGGGTCATCGGCGGGCTCTTCGAGATCGCCGCGGCCAGCCGCGTCGGCATGGAGGTCGACGAGGCGCTCTTCGTCTATCCCGACGAGGTCCGGATGGTCTGCGAAACGTTCGGGATCGACCCCGTGCGGGCCATCGCCGAGGGCAGCCTTCTCATCACCGCCCGGCCCGGCGCCTCCGGCAGGATCATCGCCCGCCTGAAAAGAAAAAAGATCGCGGCGTCGCTCATCGGGAAGGTCGTCGCCGACCCCCGGCGCCGGACGCTCAAACGACAAGACGGCCGCGTCGTCCCCCTGGCCATCCCTGACCAAGATCCTTTCTGGCCGGCCTTTTTCAAGGGATTGGAAAAAGCCTGACTCCGGAAACTGGTGGGCCCGGAAAAAGGAAACGTTTCCATATGGTTCCCTTTTGGGGTTGGAGCGGGACGAAAGGCGAGGACGGGCGGGGGGACGGGTCAGCGGGCTCTGGCTTTGGCCTTGTCCCTGGGCTTTTTTTTCTTCTTCTCGGCCATCTCGACGACGTCGCGGAGGGTGATGTTGTTGAAGTAACTCTTCAGCATCTCCGAGGCCCCCTTCCAGATGTCGAAGGTCGGGCAGGTCTCGAGCCGGTCGCAGAAGTCGACGTCCTCGATGCACTCGACCAGGCAGCAGCTTCCCTCGAGGGCGTGGAGGATCTCGCTGAGCTTGATCTCCTTGGGGTCGCGGGCGAGCTTGTAGCCGCCGCCGGCGCCCCGGATGCTCTTGACCAGGCGGTCGATCTTGAGGGGGATGATGATCTGTTCGAGGTAACGGAGGGAGATGTCCTCGTCGGTCGCGACGTTCTTGAGAATGACCGTCCGGCTGCCGTTCCCGTAGTGCTGGGCCAGGTTGAGCATCAGGCGGGTCCCGTAACGCCCCTTGGTCGAGAGCCTGATCATGATGGACTCCTTGGGGTCAGATCGAAAGTATCTATCATTCCACTTTTATCTTAGTCCTTCGGCCCCTCGATTTCAACATGAATTTATAGGAATTATCTGTTTACTAAATTCAGCGCTACCATGGACGCGCCATCCCCTTCATGAGGCGCCGGGGTCACCCGCAGCATCCGGACGCGGGTGATCCGGACCCCGCGGCTTGACACTCCGTGGGGCGGATTGTATCCTAGTCCTTCAACCCATGTTCGATACGCCCGCTCTCTCCATCGTCGGGGCCGTCCGGAACAATCTCAAAACGGGGGATGCCCATGGCACGACAAGTTTTGCTCGGTGACGAAGCGGTGGCTTTGGGGGCCGTCCACGCCGGCCTGTCCGCCGGATACTCCTATCCTGGGACGCCGGCCTCTGAGATCATGGAATACCTGGTCGGTCTCGCCGGCAAGGGCGGGGGATTCAAGGCCGCCTGGTCCGTGAACGAGAAAGTGGCCTACGAGGAAGCCCTGGGGGCGTCCTACGCCGGCAAGCGGGCCCTGGTCTCCTTCAAGCACGTGGGGCTCAACGTGGCCGCGGACCCGTTCATGAACTCGGCCATGACCGGGGCCAACGGCGGCCTGGTCGTCGTCAGCGCCGACGACCCCGGGATGCACAGCTCCCAGAACGAGCAGGACAGCCGCTTCTACGCCCAGTTCGCCCAGATCTTCTGCTACGAGCCCTCGGACCACCAGGAATGCTACGACATGGCCCGGGAAGCCTTTGATGTCTCGGAAAAGCTGGGGCTTCCCGTTCTCCTCAGGCTCGTGACGCGGCTCTCCCACAGCCGGTCGTCGGTCGAGACCCGAGAGCCGAGGGCCCAGAACGGCCTCAGCATCGGGGACTGGAAGGACTGGACGCTCCTCCCGGCCAACGCCCGGAGGAGGTTCGACCTCCTCCTCAGCCGGCAGGCCGAGATCGCCCGCCTCGCTCAGGCCTCGCCCGCGAACGCCCTGACCTTGAACGACAAGGACCGTTCCCTCGGCGTCATCGCCTCGGGCATCGCCGCGAACTATTTCCGAGAGGCCGTCGCGAAAGGGGGAATCTCGCCTTCGTTCCTCAAGGTCTCGACATACCCTCTGCCCGATAAGCTCGTCCGCGAGCTCGTGGCTCACGTGGACGCGGTCCTGGTCCTTGAAGACGGATATCCCCTGATCGAAAAGACGATCCGGGGGTTTTTCGGCATCCCCGGGAAGAGGGTCCTGGGCCGGACGAGCGGAGCGCTCCCGGCCGCAGGCGAGCTCTCTCCGGACATCGTCCGCCAGGCCCTCGGCCTCGCGCCGCTCCCGGCCCAAGGCCTGAGCGACGTCGCCCTGGCCGGCCGCCCGCCCCAGCTCTGCGTCGGCTGCCCCCACGCCGACACGTTCAAGGCCCTGAACAAGGCCCGGGAGGGCTACGCCCAGTCCAATGTCTTCAGCGATATCGGCTGCTATACGCTTGGCGCCCTGCCGCCATATAATGCCATCCAGAGTTGCGTCTGCATGGGCGCGAGCATCGGCATGGCCCGGGGGGCCTCCGATGTCGGCCTCCGGCCCGCCGTGGCCGTCATCGGCGATTCGACCTTCGCCCACTCCGGGATCACCTCTCTCCTCGGCGCGGCCGCCGCCGACGCGGATATGACCGTCATCATCCTCGACAACGGGACCGTGGCCATGACCGGCTGCCAGCCGAGCTACGGCTCGGGCGAGCGTCTCCTCAGGATCATCGAGGGCGTCGGGGTCCCGAAGGAACACATCCGGACGATCGAGCCCCTCCCCAAGAACCACGAGAAGAATGTCCAGGTCATCAAGGAGGAAATGGACCACCGCGGCCTGTCCGTCATCGTGGCCGTCCGGGCATGCATCCAGGAATCGAGGAAGAAAAGGAGCTAGGCCATGAAGCAGGACATCATTCTCGCGGGAGTGGGCGGCCAGGGGATCCTGTCCATCGCCTTCGTCATCGATAACGCGGCCCTGGCCGACGGCCTCCAGTTCAAGCAGGCCGAGGTCCACGGCATGGCCCAGCGCGGAGGCGCCGTCCAGTCCCATCTGCGGCTCTCGAGCGAGAGGATCTGGAGCGACCTCATCCCCAAGGGAGAGGCCGACATGATCCTGAGCGTCGAGCCCCTCGAGGCCCTCCGCTATTTCGATTACCTCAAGCCCGGCGGGACCGTGGTGACAAGCTCGACACCCTATAAGAACATCCCCGACTATCCCGACCTGGACAAGGTCCTCGGGGCCGTGCGGAAGGCCGGGCGGAGCGTCATCGTCGATTCCGAAAAGGTCGCCAAGGAGGCCGGGACGTCCAAGGCCCAGAACATCGTCATGCTCGGCGCCGCCTCGCCTTTCCTCGCGCTCAAGGAGGCGACCCTCCGCTCCCTCATCGAAGCCTTGTTCAAGCCGCGCGGGCCGGCCATGGTCGAGGCCAACCTCAAGGCCTTCGAACTTGGCCGGGCCGCGGCAGGGCCGTCCTGAGCCGGGAGCCGCCCATGAAAATCAACATCCGCAGGATCGACCGCGTTTTCGCGGCCGCGGAGAAAGACGGGCGCAGCTTCCTCCTGGAGCCCGAAGTCTACGAAGTCCTCAGGCTGGCCGGGGTCGCCGGGCCCCGGTTCTTCTTCATCCCCGCGGGAACGAAAGCCGCCCGAAAAGACCTGGCTGCCCTCGGCTCGGACTCGGCCGTCGTCAAGATCGTTTCTCCCCTGATCATCCACAAGTCGGACGTGGGTGGGGTGGAGTTCGTCCAGGCGGACGCGGCCGCTGTCAACCGGGCCTGCGCCCAGATGCTCCGGACCGTCCCGCCGCGCTATCTCCGGTGGGAGAAAAAAACCCCCAAGGCCGGCTCCGGCGACTCCCCGGACCTCAAGTCGGTCAGGGCGTCTGTCCGCGGCTTCCTGGTCATGGAAAAGGTCAGGTTCGAGAATGTCGGCTTCGGCTCCGAGCTCCTCCTCGGCGCCAGGAACTCGCGCGACTTCGGCCCGATCCTCACGATGGGCGGCGGCGGCCTGGACGTCGAGTACATGA
The DNA here is from genome assembly GCA_049512315.1 of Candidatus Aminicenantales bacterium. Lineage (GTDB taxonomy): Bacteria > Acidobacteriota > Aminicenantia > Aminicenantales > Saccharicenantaceae > DATKJS01. The sequence goes on from JBEKXF010000022.1 coordinate 94,981, forward strand.
ACGAGCGCCTCCGCGAGGGGCGGGCGGCGGCCACGAGCTCCGTCCATCTCGTGGCGGATGACGCGGTCCCGGGCCTTCTCGAGCCCTTGGCCTTCTTCGGTAAGCTGGCCTCTGAATTCCGGGGCCGCAAGCCCCTCGTTGCGCCCAGGACCCTGGCCGAAACGTTCCTCCGTTTCAGGGACCTGGCCGCGGCCTTCTCTCCATATTCGGACCTTTCGCCCTTCGTCATCGAGGAAGCCGAGGTCAATCCGTTCGTTGCTCGGGGAGGGAAGCTCGTCCCGCTCGACGGGGTCTGCCGGTTTTCGCGCGAAAAAAGGGACGTGACGGGCCGCCCCGCGGCGGATATCCGGGCGCTTCTGCGGCCGGCGTCCATCGGCATCATCGGCGTCTCGGAAAAGATGAACATCGGCCACATCATCCTCAACAACGTCCTGAAGAACGGCTTCCCCCGGGAGAGTGTCATTGTCGTCAAGCCCGGCCTTCTCGAGATCGAAGGCTGCCGCTGCGTCTCCTCGATCAAGGACATGCCCCAGACGGTCGATCTTTTCGTCCTGACCCTGGCCGCCGAGCAGTGTTCCGAAATCATGAAGGAGCTCGTCGAGAACGGCCGGGCGCGCTCGGTCATCCTCATCGCCGGGGGAATGGGGGAGAAGGAGGGCGGGGGGTCGATCGAAGAGGAGATCCGCGGGCTCTTGGCCAGGGGCCGGGCCGAGGGCCAGATCACGCCCATCGTCAACGGCGGAAACTGCCTGGGTGTTTATTCGAAGCCTGGCCGCTACGACACGCTCTTCATCCCCGACCACAAGCTTCCCCGGCCGCAAGGCCCGGGATCGGGCCTGGCCGTGGTCAGCCAGAGCGGCGCTTTCATGATCTGCCGGATGAGCAAGCTGCCCATGATCGTGCCGGTCTACGCGGTTTCTTTGGGCAACCAGCTCGACCTGACGGTTTCGGATTACATGAAGTATCTCCGGGACGACCCGGAGGTCAAGAGCCTCGCCGTCTACATGGAAGGCTTCAAGCCAGGGGACGGCCTCGCTTTCGCCCGGGCCGTCCGTGAGATCACCGCCGACGGTCACCGGACGGTCCTCGTCTACAAGGCGGGCCGGAGTCCCGAGGGGCGGGCCGCGACCTCGAGCCACACGGCTTCTGTCGCGGGCGATTACGCCATCTTCCGCTCTGTCCTCGAACAGGCGGGCGCGATCGTTGCCGCCGACCTTTTTGAGTTCGAGAGCTTCATGAAGGGCCTCGTTTTCCTCGACGCAAAAAAGGTCCGGGGCCGCCGGGCGGGTCTCATCAGCAACGCCGGGTTCGAGTGCGTCGTCCTGGCCGACAACCTGAAGGACGGCGCCGGCCTCGAGCTGGCCGCGTTCGCGCCCGAAACTCGGCAAAAGATCATCTCGGCCCTCCACCCCCTCGGCATCGACCGGCTCCAGGACGTCCACAACCCCCTCGACGTCACGCCCGTCGCCGACGACGCCGTCTTCTCCGAATGCGCTCGGGCCGTCATCGAGGACCCGGGGGTGGACTGCGCCGTCGTTTCCAACGTCCCCCTGACGCCGGCCGAGCAGACTCTTCCGGCCGGCGAGGGACATCGCGAAGATTTCTTGAGGCCGGAGAGCTTCGCCCGCCGGACGGTCGAGATCTTCCGGACCACGGACAAGCCGCTCGTCGCGTGCATCGATGCCGGCGAGCTCTACACTCCCCTGGCCGCCTTCCTCGAAAGCTCGGGAATTCCCGTGTTCCGGCGGGCCGACGAGGCCGTCCGTTTCCTGAGGGCTTACGTGGGGCACAAGCTCGGGCCGGGGAAATAGGCTCAAGCCGTCCCGGCGGCCGCAGCGGACGTCCGGAACCGGATCGTGGAGGAGGTTCGCATGGACATTCGGTTCAAGACGACTTTTCTCGCCCTCTGGGAGAAATATTTCCCCCAGGTCGAGCTCCCGGTCGCGTTTTACTACACGGACGAAGAGACGGCGGGCCGGCGCGTTTCCGCCGATTCGTCCAACCGATGTTTGGTCGCGAACCTGATCAGAGTCCGGAAAGGAGAAGCGCTCCGCTTCGACGGGGATTCCGTCGGCTGCCCGGGCGGGAAGAGGTACGTCGGGTTCTCGGACACGATCCGGCCCGGGTTCGAATATTTCTTGTCCTGCGGGATCCCCGGCAAGATGGCGGGCGAGCGCTATAAAAAATCGCCCGAGCTCGTCCGCGAGGTCATGGCCAGGACGCCCGCCTTCAAGGCCCCGGCGAGATTCATCGTCTTCAAGCGCTGGGACCTCCTCGAGGAACCCGACGACCCGGACGCGGTCATCTTCTTCGCCCGGGCCGACGTCCTCTCCGGCCTGTTCACCCTGGCGAGCTTCGACGAGGCGGAAACGAGCGGGGTCATCGCCCCGTTCTCGGCCGGCTGCGGCTCGGTTGTTGAATACCCTTACCTCGAGAAAGCCTCGAAGGCGCCCCGCTGCGTCATCGGGATGTTCGACCCCTCCGCTCGCCCCTACGTCGAACCGGACCGCCTGTCTTTCGCCGCCCCGATGGAGAAGTTCGTCCGGATGGTCTGGAACATGGACGAAAGCTTCCTCGCGACACCGACCTGGAGCAAGATCCGCGACCGGATCGCTCGGGCGAAATAGCCGCCCGAAACCCTCCGGCCGGGGCCGTCTTGCCTCCCGGCCGGGCGCGTGGTACAATCGCTTCAATGAAACGGGCGTCCGTCCTCGTCGCGCTCGCGATCGTTGTCGCTGGAGGTGCCGGCTTGATGACCGCGCAGAGCCGCCCGGCCGCCGGGCGCATGGCCTCGTTCATCCCCAAAACGATCGGCCCCTGGCTCTCGGAGGCGGACCACGTCTATGACGCCGAGACGATCTTCCAGTACGTCGACGGCGCCGGCGAGGTCTACCGTTCCTACAACATGAAGCTCCTCGTCTCCCGCCGCTTCCACAAGGACGGCCGCCCCGACATCGTCGTCGACCTCTTCGACATGGGCTCGTCCGGGGACGCCTTCGGCGTTTTCACTCACGACCTTGACGGGGAGGCCACCGGCGTCGGCCAGGGATCCATCTACAAGGCGGGGCTCCTGTCCTTCTGGAAAGACCGCTATTTCGGCTCCGTGTCCACCGAAGAAGAGAACCAAGACACCAAAGCCGCCGTCCTCGAGCTAGGACGCCTGATCGCCTCGGCCATCCCGAAGGAAGGGCCGAAGCCGAAGCTGCTGTCCTATCTCCCGGCCGACGGCCTCGATGCCGGCCGCGTCTCCTATTTCCACAATCATTCCGTCCTCAACTACCATTTCTTCGTCGCCGACGGCGACATCCTCCTCCTCGAGCAGACGGCCTCGGCAGTCCTGGCTCCGTACACCACGGCCGGAGGCAAGAGCTTCCTGCTCGTCGTCGGCTACCCGGACGAAGCCAAAGCCGCCCGGGCCTATGAGTCCTTCGCCAAGAACTATATGCCGGACGCCAAGAGAGCGGGAATCGTCCGGACCGAGGACAAGAAATATACTGCTTCCGCGCGGGCCGGAGATATCGTCATCGTCGTGTTCAACGCGGATTCGGACCAGTTCGCCATGAACCAGCTAACCTCGGTTCAAGAGCTGATCGAGGCCGCGAACAAAAAATAGGACGGCCCGGACCGGCCATTCGGCGGCCGGGCCGCCGGGCATCCCCGACAAGGAGGACTTTGAATCATGAGCCGGAACATGATCACCCGCAGGGATTTCCTGAAGGTCGCTTCGGTCGCCCCCCTGGCCGGGACTCTCCTACCGGCGCTCAAGGCCGGGACGGCGGGGGCCGGAGAGAAGGTCAAGGTCGTCCTCGTCCGGGACCCGAACGCGCTCGACGCTTCGGGAGCGCCCGACGCCGAGGTCATCCAGCGGATGCTGGACGAGGCGGTCCGCACCCTTTTCGGCGAAAAAGACACGGTCAAGGCTTGGAAAAAGATCATCAAACCGTCCGATGTCGTCGGCATCAAGACCAACGTCTGGAACCAGCTGCCCACGACGTCCCAGGTGGAGCAGGCCATCAAGCGCCGGGTGATGGACGCCGGCGTCCCGGAAGACAAGGTTTCCATCGACGACCGGGGCGTGCTCAGGAACCCGATCTTCCAAAATGCGACGGCCCTGATCAACGCCCGGCCGGCCCGGGTGCACCAATGGGCGGGCATGGGGAGCTGTCTTAAGAACTATATCCAGTTCGTGCCCAAGCCCCCCGACTACCACGCCGACTCGTGCGCGGACCTGGCCAAGATCTGGCTCCTGCCGAACATCAAGGGGAAGACCAGGCTCAATATCCTGGTCATGCTCACCCCTCTTTTCTATGTACCCGGCAGCAAGACACAATACGATAAACAGTATGTTTGGCCCTACAAGGGGCTGATCGTCAGTCCGGACCCCGTGGCGGCGGACGCCACCGGACTCCGCGTGATCATGGCCAAGGGACGCGAAGTTTTCGGCCAGGACCAGCCCCCGCGGATGTCGCCTCACCACATCCAACTGGCCGACACGAGGCATCACCTCGGTGTGAGCGACCCGGCCCGGATCGAGCTCGTCAAGCTCGGCTGGGAAGAGGGGATCCTGATCTAGATGCCGATCTACGAATATCGCTGTTCAGATTGCGGCAAAAAGACGCAGGTCCTGACCCTGTCCGTCAAGTCGGCCGTGGAGCCGAAGTGTAGGCACTGCGGCGGCCTGAACCTCCGCAAGCTCGTTTCCCGGGTCGCCGTCCTGCGGTCCGAGGAAAGCCGCCTCGAGAGTTTGGCCGACCCCTCTTCGCTCTCCGGCCTGGACGAAAACGATCCCAAGAGCGTGGCCCGCTGGATGAAGAAAATGGGAAAAGAGATGGGCGAGGAGACGGGCGAGGATTTCGACCAAGAGGTCGAAAAAGCTATGGAAGAGACCGAAGGAGGAGGGGGGGAAGGCGCTGCCGGCGGGGGAGCGGGAGGCGATGACGATGTCTATTGAAAGGCTCGCCGCGGGCGAAGGAGGCGGAAGATGACAGGGCTCACGGGCATCTTTTTATTCATCGGGGGGGGCGTCTTCGGTGCCGCGGTCGTCCTCATCATCCAGCTCGTGAAGAGGAAGGAGGCGAAAGAGATCGCCCGTGAGCTTGTCAGCGAGACGGAGAACGAGAAGGTCAAGGACCTCGAGGTCATCCTCGGCCGGGTCAAGGATTCCTTTGGCGCGCTATCCCGGGACGTGCTCAACGCGAACACGGGAGAGCTTCTCAAACTGGCCCGGGAACAGTTGACCAGCCAGGTCCAGTCCGGCGAGAAGGACCTGGAAGGCAAGAAAAAGCTTATCGACCAGAGCCTCGAATCCATGCGGGGGGACCTCCAGAAAATGCAGGACCTCGTCGCCAGTTTCGAGAAGGACCGGGTCCAGAAGTACGGCGAGCTCTCCGCCCACCTGAAGACCGCCGCCGAGCAGACGGCCAAGCTCCAGGACACGGCGAACCATCTGCGCCAGGCTCTGGTCAGCACCAAGGCCCGGGGCCTGTGGGGGGAGCGGATGGCCGAAGACGTCCTCCAGCTGGCCGGGTTCGTCGAGGGCGTCAACTACTTCAAACAGAAGGCCCTCGAGGGGGCGGGGTCACGGCCCGACTACACCTTCCAGCTTCCCCAGGGACGGAAGGTCAACATGGACGTCAAGTTCCCCATGAACAGCTACCTCCGCTACCTTGAG
>JBEKXF010000023.1:0-48517 GCA_049512315.1 Candidatus Aminicenantales bacterium
ATCTTCGCCAGCTGTTCCCGCTGCCTCACCCTCAGGTGTCTATAGTGTTCTCCCATTGGCACTTAGGATAGCACCTCCCTAAAAAACTACCCCAAGTGTTGCACTTCACTATTGAACTCGCGCCCCAAAAAAGAAGAATTAAGGTCAAAAAGCGCCCCAAATATTTGATTATTTCATTTATTATAAATAAGTTGCTGAGGCCCAACCCCATTATCTCAATTATCTCGGTCGGCGGGGCGGCTTGGTCAGCTCCCAGTAGATCGAATACCTCTGGCCGAACAGCTTGTAAAAAGGGACCAGGGTGACGTCGTTCGGCTTGCCGGCGTTCACGGTCTCGAAGGTCAGGGGCTTTCCGGCCACGGGCTTGATCCAGCTTATGAGCGGCGCGTCATTCTTGCCTTCGAACGTGGGGACGGCGACGGGATCGCCTTCGGGGCCGTAAAGGCCGGAGACCTTTTCGGGGGTCAGCCCTTCGGCGCCTCCCAGCGCGCCCGCGAGGACGATCGGCCCGTAGAGAATGGCCGCGATGTCACGCCGGTCCGGGAGCCTCTCGAGCCGGAGATCCATGGGCAGGGCGATCTCGATCCTGTCGCCGTTTTTCCAGACCCGCCTGACCGTCAGGTAGCTCGCCGAGCTCGAAAACTCCGCGAGCTTCTGCCCGTTGATCTTCATAAAGCCGCCGTCCCCGATCCAGCCGGGGATCCGGATATGGAGGGCGAGATCGACCGGCCTGGATGCGGAGACGATCAGGGTCGTCTTCGGCTCCTCGGGGAAGCGCGTCTCCTGACGGACCTTGAGGCCCTTTTCGGCCCAGTTGAGCTCGGAGGCGATGAAGAGGTTGATGAAGAGCCCCGCGCCGTCATGGAAATAAATGCTGTCGCCGTACTTGGCGTGATTCTCCATCCCCGTCCCCGTGCAGCACCAGAACGAGTCGAACGGCTTCATGAAGGTCTTGAACATCCCCGGCATCATCGGAACGTAATACATCAGCATGGCGTCGTCCGGGTTCTGGGTGGGGAGGATTCCGTTCCAGAGGGCCCTCTCGTAGTAGTCGGCGTACTTCGCGGCCGCCTCCCAGCTGAAGAGGTGGCGGGTGAGCTTGAGCATGTTGTAGGTGCAGCAGGACTCGTGGCTGTTCCTGCCGAGCTCGTCGCAGATCTGGAAGGGGTCGGTCTCCCAGGCCTCGTTGTCGCTCGTCCCGCCTGTCACGAACGAGCGGGCGCCCGTGACCTGGTTCCAGAAAAAGGTCGTGATCCCGTAGAGCGCCGGGTCGCCCGTCATTTCATATTCGCGGGCCGACCCGATGATATTGGGGATGAACGAATTGACATGCTCGCCCTTCATCCTGTCCTCGGACCGCGAGAGGGGCTCGGTATAATGCCTCTCGTCGAAGCGGCGGGCGGTGGCCAGATATTCGGCCTTGCCCGTGATCGAGTAGAGGTTCGCCAGAACCTCGTTCATCCCGCCCTGCTCGGTGAAGCTCAGGACCCGCTCCATGTGGGTGGGGTCGGACCTGTCGGTCCGCGATTTGACCCAGCGGGCCATCCCTTCGGCAACGTCCAGGGCCTGGGCATTGCCGCAGAATTCGAACATGTCCACCAGACCGGCCATGATCTTGTGGATCGTGTAGTACGGAGCCCAGACCTGGCGGACCGACTCGACGCGGTCGAAGAACGTTTCCGGAAAGGCGCTCAGATAGCCGCTCGGGCCGAGGGCCTTCTGGCACTCGGCGAGACCGGCCACGATGGCGTCCGCCTTGGCCTTGATCCGTGGGTCTCCGGTCGCCGCGAACATCAGGGCTGAGGCCGAAAGGAAGTGGCCGATCGTATGGCCGCGCAGCTCCACGTCCGCCTTCTCCCAGCCGCCGTACGGCTGGGCCGAGGAGGGGAGGCCCGCCGTGACCCGGAACATGTGGAGGAGCCGGTCGCCCTCGAGGCTCAGCATGTAGTTGAGGTCGCGCTCCATGGCCTGCTTGAACGGGCCGTCGAGCAGCCGGACGTCCCTGAGGTTAAACGGGTAAGCGCGGATCTCGACCTTCGGGGCGACTAGGGTCTTGGGGAACATCGTGTCTGCCAGGGCGGCCTTGTTCTGGGCCCGGACCGTGCCCGCGGCGAGGATTGTCCCGGCCATAACCATGACGATGACGATGGGCCTAACGGGTTTTGTCTTCATGGCGTCTCCTTCCGGGATCGGACCCCTAACTTAACACCCCCGGAGATAGCCGTCAACGGAAGGGCTCCTTTCGGTTGATTTTCGGGGCCCTTCGGACTAATCTTCTCTCTGACGGTGAAAGCGGCCATCGGCCCACCGATACAAAGGAGATCCCGGTGAAAGCCCTTGATCGGAAGTCCTCCGCGCTCGTGATCCTCGGCATTGTCGCCCTCGCCGTCCCGCTGGCCGCCGGGCCGGCCCGCCTGCCTTCTCTCCCGGCGCAGGAGAACGCCCTCGCCCTCGAGAACGGTCTGCTCAAGGCCGAGTTCAACGACCACGGCCTTGTTTCCCTCACCGAAGTCAAAGCGAACAGGAAGATCGTCCTTTCGGCGGACCCCTCCGTGCTGACCATCGACGGCACGAAGATATCCGTCGAGACCTTGGGCCTGGCTGAGATCGAGACGAAGCCGGCCCGGCTGACCTATCGCTACACCCAGGACCCTTATACGATCGAGGTCGTCTACGAGCTCCGCCCCGGCTGGGGGTTCCTGAGCAAGCAGGTCATCCTGACCTCGGCCGTGAGTGCTCCCTTCCACGTCAACGAGGTCACGCCACTCTCCTCGTCCCTGAGCCTTCCCGTCCTCGATGAGCTCAAGCTCGCCGGCGGCAAGTGGGGGTCGTTCTGCCGCTTCGGGGGCGACGAGGCCGCTTCGAACGCGCCGTCCTGGGGCCTGTTCTTCGTCGTCCAGAACCCGTTCCTGGCCTGGAAGCGCGACGGGCGAAGCGTCACCGCCTCCTATGCCCCCGATATGGACTGGAAGCCCGACGACGGCCCCTTCGCCTCGGACCGCCTCTGCATCGGATTGTACGAGCTCAGCGGCGTCCGTTTCCCGGCTCAGGCTGTTCCCGAATGGGAATTCGTCGCGGATTACGGAAAGCTCCTGGCCGAAGTCCCGACGATCGACGCGAACGAGGTTAACGCCCTGACGGACTGCGTCCGGTCCTTCCTTCTTTATTATCCGGGCCGGGTCCGGGTCCACATCCCCTGGTGCGAGAACGACTACCAGGTCGATGTCGGGACGCCGGAGGGAGTCGAGGAGTACAAGCGGATCATGGGCCGGGCGGCCGAGCTCGGAGCGACCCACCTTCTCTACACGCCCGCCAACCGTGAGCTCTCCCGGCTCGAGGACAACGCCGACGCCTGGGGCTGGGAGAACATCCTCTGGTTCGGCCTGGGCCAGAAGATCCGGAAGGGGGAGTGGGACCCCGCGCGCGACGACGTCCCCCCGGGCCTCCAGGCGATGCTGGATTATGCGGCCTCGAAGAACTTGAAGCTTATGGCCTATGCCTATCCCTCGCTCCCGTTCCTCCAGAAACCCGAATGGACCAAATGGGCCGGGGACAAGGTCGGCGGTCACGCCGGGGCTGACACGGGGGACCGCAGCTTCCAGGACTGGTGGATCGCGAAGCTCCTGGCCTTCGCCCGCAAGACGGGCGCGGCCGGATTCTCCTTCGACCACTGGTGGATCGCCTACGACAACGCCTCGAGCAAGTACGCCCAGTGGTACGGCTGTCGCCGCATCCTGGAGACGCTTCGGCGCGAGGCCCCCGAGATCGTCATCGACGGCCGCCAGCAGTACCAGAATTTCGGCCCCTGGACGTGGCTCGGCGGGTCCTATCCTCACCCCACCCTCACCGACGAGCAGCCCGAGAGCTTCAGGGCCTTCCCGGACCTGCACACGGACCGGGTGTCGGCCGACCGGCAACGCTTCGCCGCCTGGACCTACCGTGTCGAGCGGTTCGCCCCGCCCGAGATCATGCCCGGCTACATGACCCACCAATCGGAGCGCTCGGACGAAAAGGAGAACATGCATCGCGATAGGTTCCGGCCAAAAGATTGGGACTATCTCGGCTGGAAGTATTCCGTTCTTTCGTCGATCGGCACGGCCCCGTTTAACCATGTCATCGATTTCATCCCGGCCCGCGACCCAGAGGAGTTCAAGGCCTTCTCGGAAAACGACAAGGCCTGGTTCCGGCGCTGGCTCGACTGGACGGACGAGAACGCCCGGTACATGCACGCCCTGCGGCCGATCATCGGCCCGCCCATGGTCGGCCGGCCGGACGGGACGGCGGCGATCGTCGACGGCCGCGGCTTTGTTTTCCTCTTCAACCCGAACCCGGGCCGCGTCGAGGCCCGTTTCAGGCTCGACGCGTCGATCGGGCTCGTTCAGGGCGGTCGCTTCGTCATCCGGGAGATCCATCCGGAGGAAGGGAAGCTCATCGGATCGGCCGAAGGATTCTGGAAGGCAGGAAGCGAGGTCGTCCTGCCCTTGGCAGGGGCGGAGGCGCGCGTTTTCGAGGTCTTCCAGGCCCCGGCAGAGCTCGAGGAGCCGGCGCTGTTCAACACCACCGGCTCGCTCGTCTTCAAGAACGGCCGGCTCGTCCTGAGCGGGGTCTCGGGCGAAACGGGGACGAGCTCGGAAGCCCTGGTCCTTCTCCCGGCGGGGAAGACCGCCCGGACCGTGTCGGTCAACGGAGTTCCCCTTCCTTTCAAGCAAAAAGCAGACGTGGTCCCGTTCACGGTCCGGTTCGCCGGGAAGGCCTTCAGCCGGCTCCAGCGCGTCGGGAGCTACGACCCGGCCTTCAAGGGGGGAACAGTCAGGGCCAAGCTCGCCATCCCGTCCCGCGTTTTCAGGCAGCTCGCGGAGAGAAAAACAAAATGGCCCGTCGCTTACACGGCGGACGACCTTCGGGCCCCGTGGCTCGGCCCGTGGCGGCTTCTCCTTTTTGTATCCATCGCCGACCCGCTGGAGACCATGGACGTGGCCGTCAAGATCAACGGGAGTCCGGTCGAAGTGAAAAAGGCCTACAACAGCGTCTATCCCCATTCACCCAACCGAACCTACCTGGGGAGCTATCTGGACCTTTCCGGACTCAAGCCGGACATGGCCTACGATATCGAAGCGACCATCCCGCCGCTTGCTCCCGGCCAGTTCCTCGGCCTGTTCTTCGAGAATATCGAGGCGGAATACACGACCCAGATCGCGGTGCCCCTGCCGAAGGCTCCCGCCCGTCCCGCCCCTCCGGTCAGGAAATAGGAAGCCGGCCCGGGCGACGGGCGGGACGAGTTCCCGGAGCCCGTGTTCTATTGACTCGGGCGGAACAATTGCATATCCTTAATTTTCACGAACCTAGGAGCCGATGGAGGCCGTCCCCATGGATGGAAAGCCCATTCTCAATATCAAATCCCTGAAGGAGCAGGTCTACGAGTATCTCCGGGAGCAGCTGCGGACGGGGGAGATCCGGCCGGGCTCGGTGATCGACATGGAAGAGACGTCGAAAAAGCTCGGCGTCAGCAAGACCCCTCTCCGGGACGCCCTCCTCCAGCTCGAGATGGAGGACTTCGTCTCCATCCTGCCGCGGCGCAAGGTCGTCGTCAACGTCCTGTCCACGGAGGACATCCGGAACTATTACGATATTGTCGGCGCCCTGGAGAGCATCGCCCTGCTCAAGGCCTTTGACCGCATCCGGCCGGCGGACGTCGACGCCATGCAGGCCCTGAACGACGCCATGGCCAAGGCCATCGACGACAACGACTTCGACCTCTACTACGAAAAGAACCTCGCCCTTCACGAAACGTTCCTCAATCGCTGCGGCAACGAGAACCTGATCAGGATCGTCAACACCCTGAAAAAACGCCTCTACGATTTCCCGCGGTCCAAGGGGTTCGTCAAGGAATGGGAGCAGGCCAGCATCGGCGAGCACCAGGCCCTCATCGACCTCGTCCGTCAGGGGAATCGGGAGGCGGCGGCCAACCACATAAGGGACGTCCACTGGTCCTTCAAGGTCCAGGAGCCGTTCATCCACAGGTACTACGCCCACATCGCCCAAGGAGCGGGATGAAACCGAAGATTCGCCGTCATCGCTGAACAGAAATCTCATGCCCAAGGAGACAATGTCGCCCCGGGAGCGGTGGCTGGCGGTTTTCTGGAGGAAAAAACCCGACCGGGTCCCCATGGATTTCTGGGGGACCGACGAGACCGTGGCCGGCCTCATGAGACACCTCGGCTGCGCCAGCCGGAGGGAAGCCCTCGAGAAGCTCCATGTGGACTTTGTCATCAAGGCGGCTCCCCGCTACGTCGGCCCCGCCCTCCCGGCCGGGCTTGACGCCTTCGGCCGTGCCTACCGGAAAATGCGCTACGAGACGGGCGTTTATGACGAGTGCGTCTCGAGTCCGCTGGCGGCTTTCAGGTCCGTCGCCGAGATCGAGAGGAGTTATGCCTGGCCCGAACCCGACTGGTGGGACTATGCGTCCATCGCGACCGAGCTCAGAGGGCTGGAGATGTACCCGGTCCAGGGGGGCGGTTCGGAGCCGTTCCTCATCTACAAGGACCTCCGCGGCCCGGAGCAGGCCTTCATCGACCTCGTCGAGAACCCGGAAATCGTCCATTACTGCCTGGGCAAGCTTTTTGCCCTCGCCTACGAGGACACCCGGCGGACCTTTGAGGCCATCCCCTGCCAGGTCCTGTTCACCTACGTGGCCGAGGACATGGGCGCCCAGAACGACCTGATGCTATCGGCCGGCCACATCCGCGAATTCCTGCTCCCAGGGATGAAACGGATCATCGACCTGTCCCACGAGGGAGGGGCCTTCGTTTTCCATCACAACGACGGCGGCATCCGGCGGATCCTGCCGGACATGATTGCGGCCGGCATCGACCTCCTCAATCCCATCCAGTGGCGCTGCGGCGGCATGGAACGGGAAGGGCTGAAGAGGGACTTTGGGACCAAGGTTGTCTTCCACGGGGGGATGGACAACCAGCAGACCCTGCCGTTCGGCACGGTCGGCGATGTCAAAAAGGAGGTCCTCGACAACCTCAGGATCCTGGGTCGCGACGGCGGCTACATCCTGGCCCCCTGCCACAACATCCAGGCGCTGACCCCTCCCGGGAACATCGTCGCCATGTACGAGACCGGCTACGAGCACGGCTGGACGTGAGCCGGGCCGGGAATCAAAAGTGTTGGTCGATGGCCCTCAAACCTGCTAGAGTACGCAGGAGGGGAGAATCATGAACCTGCTCCGGCGCCGGGGAAAAACCGATCAGCCGGCTCGGCCCGACGTCCCCTTTTCCCAGACGTTCAGCCTCGGAGAGTTCCAGGGGCGCTTGGAGGAACGGATCCGGGCGTGGGAGAAAGCCGGCTTCCTTCGCCGCCTCCGGGCCAAAGACCCGTCGCTCTGGCCGTCCGGCCCCGCGACGGAGATCATCCATCGCCTGGGATGGCTGGACCTGCCCGAGATCATGGGGGCCCGGATCGCCGCGTTCAGCGGCCTCGCTGAAGAGATCGAAGCCGAGGGATTCACCCACGCCGTCCTGCTGGGGATGGGCGGATCGAGCCTGGCTCCCGAGGTCTTCCAGAAGACGTTCGGCAGCGCGCCCGGATACCCATGGCTCGTCGTCCTCGACAGCACCCATCCCGCGGCGGTTGCGGCCGTCGAACGGATGGCCGACCTCCCGCGGACGCTTTTCATCGTTTCGAGCAAGTCGGGGACAACGATCGAGCCGCTCTCCTTCTTCCGCTATTTCTGGCATCGGATGAGCCAGGTCACGAATGCGCCGGGGCGCCATTTCATCGCCATTACCGATCCGGGGACGCCCCTTGTGGCCCTGGCCCGGGACAGGAATTTCCGGCGCGTCTTCGAGGCCGACCCCGATGTCGGGGGCCGTTTTTCGGCTTTAACCGAGTTCGGGCTGGTCCCCGCGGCCCTCATCGGCCTGGACATTCGCAGGCTCCTCGCGAGGGCCTGGGCCGAGGCCGGCGACAATGCCCCGGACGTCCCGGAAGGGGAAGCGCCGGGCCTTCGGCTCGGCGCCGCCTTGGGCGAAACCGCCCGCCTGAGGGACAAGCTGACCATCCTGACCTCGTCCTCGCTCCGGAGCTTCCCCGATTGGCTCGAGCAGCTCATCGCCGAAAGCACGGGCAAGGACGGAAAGGGGATCGTCCCCGTCACAGGCGAACCGGTCCTCCCGGCCGGACTTTACGGCACGGACAGAACCTTTGTTTCGCTTGCCCTGGACGGCGATCAGGCTCGGGGAAACGAAGAGCTCGAGGAGTCGTTGGCGCAGGCCGGCCACCCCGTCATCCGGATCCGGCTCGATGATGCCTACTCGCTCGGCCGGGAAATTTTCCGCTGGGAGATCGCCGTTGCCGCGGCGGGAGCCTCCCTCGGGATCCAGCCCTTCGACCAGCCGGACGTGGAGTTAGCCAAGGAGCTGGCGAGGAAGGCGATGGCCCGAAGCGAGGGGTCAGACCCGAAGTCGTCGGAGCCCGGAGATGCCGCGTCGACAGACGACCCGGCCGCGCTCAGGGCGGCTTTCGACCGGTGGCTGGCCCAGGTCAGGCCCGGGGATTACATCGCCCTTCAAGCCTACCTCGCTCCTGAGGTTGGAACGGGCCGGGCGCTCGAGGACCTCCGCCTTGCTTTTCTGAAAAAGACGGGGCTGGCGACGACTTTCGGCTACGGCCCGCGGTTCCTCCATTCCACGGGCCAGCTCCACAAGGGCGGCCCCGACGAGGCCCTCGTCCTCCAGCTCATCGACGAACCGCGCCGTGACCTGGCTGTCCCTGAAACGAACTTCACGTTCGGCGCCTTGATCGGGGCCCAGGCCCTCGGGGATTATCAAGCCCTCCGGCAGCGGGGGCGGCGGGTTCTCCGTGCGAACCTGAAAAGCGATCCTGTCGGCGGGATCGGACTTTTCAGAGAGTGGACCTGGGCCTGACCGAAGGAGCGGGTTTTTCGGGGAGATCCCCCGGACTCAGACCCGCAGGAAAACCCTCTTCTTATACAAGAAATAGAGGAACAGCCATTCGAGGGCGACGACGCCCGCCAGGATGATGAGGACGCCCGCCGAGCCCGCGAGCCGGGCCAGCCCCCCGAACAGGAACCTGCTCGTGGCCTCGAAATCGATCATCCGGCTGCCCAGGTAGATCGTGATCGAGTTCATTCCGATCACCCGGAAAAAGAGAGTCCATTTCCGCACCCCCCAGACGTCCACGACCAGGTAAAACAGGGCCAGGAGCAGGAACGACCAGCCGGCGGCGTAGATGTCGAAGGTCGATGTCCAGGCCTTCTTGATGATCGGATACCAGCCTTTGAGGACGAGGCCCATGGCCACCAAAACGGTCCCTGTCCCGGCGAGGACCAGGGCCTTGCGGGCGCCGCTCCATTTCTCACGGCGCAGGAAACTCCCGGCCAGGCCCCCC
Organism: Candidatus Aminicenantales bacterium; assembly: GCA_049512315.1. Lineage (GTDB taxonomy): Bacteria > Acidobacteriota > Aminicenantia > Aminicenantales > Saccharicenantaceae > DATKJS01. The sequence continues at coordinate 9,415 of JBEKXF010000023.1, forward strand.
ATCAGGGTGACGCTCGTCGCCGAAAGGATGCACAGGATCCCCTCGGGGTCGAAGATCTTGTCGTAGAGCCGCCCCGGCAGGAGGAGACGGTCGATGAAGCCGTTGATCGTGCCTTCGGGAGTCAGAACGCCGGCTCCGATCCCGGGGACGGGCACCAGGAGCTGGATCGCCGCATAGCCGCCGAGGATCCCCGCCAGTGCGGCCAGCCGGCCCTTGAAGCTCCTGACGTTCAGCATGATGAGGGCGGCGAAGAGATAGGCCAGTCCGATCTGCCCGAGGACGCTCGCGTAACGCTGGTTCGCGAAGTCCAGGTCGAGCAGGTGGTTGTAGACGAACCCCAGAAAGACGAGCAGGAGGGCCCGCCGGACGAGCTTGAGGTAGACGCCGCGCTTGTCGGCGCCGCTCTCGGCCTTGGTCAGCAGGGAATAGGGGATGGCCACGCCGGAAATGAACATGAAGAGGGGGAAGATGAGATCATAGAAATGAAAACCCTGCCATTCGGCGTGTTCGAGCTGGGCCGCCAGGACCGCGGCGGAGCCCCAGCTCGTGACCTTGGCCAGCGCCCGGAAAAAGGCATCGCCGCCGATGATCCAGAACATGTCGAACCCCCGGAGCGTATCCAGGGCCAAAAGGCGCGGTTTGGACTGAACGGATGATTTCATGCCGCGATGATATTTATTTCCCGGTGGCCCTGTCAAGGCGCCGCGTCATGATGGAAGATGTCCCTTGGAGCCGCGCCACCTTGTTTGCTATAATCCCGCCATGGCCGAGCTCGTCGGAACGGACATCCTTTACCGGAAATGGGAGGCGACGCCTCCGGCCGCGTCCCCCGAAGCCGTCTTTCTCCTCGTCCACGGCCTCGGCGCCCACACCGCCCGCTGGGATTTCCTGGCCGGCTTCCTGGCCCGGAACGGCTTCTCCTCTTACGGCCTCGAGCTCCGGGGGTTCGGCCGGACGCCCGAGAGGCCCCGGGGGCACGTCGACTCCCTCCGCGTCTGGGAGCAGGACGTCCTGAAGCTCGGCGAGACCGCGGCCAGGGAAAACCCGGGGCGCAGGATCTTCGTCCTCGGCGAAAGCCTGGGCGGCCTCCTCGCCTTCAACCTGGCCTGCCGCCATCCAGAAGCCTTCGCCGGCCAGGTCCTCATCTCTCCGGCCTTCAAGAGCGCGATGAAGTTCCCCGCCGCGGCGTATCTGAAGCTCGTAGCCTTAATCGCGATCAAGCCTGAGACGACGATCCCGGTCCCGTTCACGTCGGCCATGTGCACCCGCGACGCCGCGTACCAGGCTGTCATGGACGCGAATCCCGACGAGTTGCGCGTGGCCAGTCTGAAATGCCTGTTCGGCACGCTGCACGCGCAAAGCGAGGCGAAGCGGCTGGCGGGAGAGCTTCGCGTCCCCTCCCTGTTCCTGATCTCAGGAACGGACCTCCTGGTCGACGAGCGGGCCGGCCGGAAGCTGTTCCGGAAGCTCGCGCTTGAAGACAAGACGATCCTCGAATACCCGGAGATGCTCCACGCCCTGTCCATCGACCTCGGCCGGGAGCAGGTGTTCCGGGACATCCTTGCCTGGGCCGAAAAGAGGGCCTGAGATGGACCACGTCCTGGCCATCGATCAGGGAACGACGGGCAGCCGGGCGATCGTCTACGACCGGCGGGGCCGGGAGGTCGCGGCCGCTTACGAGGAATTCCCCCAGTATTTTCCGCGGCCCGGGTGGGTCGAGCATGACCCCGAGGAGATCTGGCGGAGCGTCGATCGGACCATTCAGAAGGTTCTCGCCCGGGTCCCCGGCTCTTCGATCGCGGCCATCGGCGTCACCAACCAGAGGGAAACGGCCGTCGTCTGGGACAGGAGGACGGGCCGCCCCGTCCGGAACGCGATCGTCTGGCAGTGCCGGAGGACGGCCGACCGCTGCCGCGAGCTCAGAAAAGACCCGGGGACGGTCGCCCTGATCCGGAAAAAGACGGGGCTCCCGGTCGATGCCTATTTTTCGGCGACCAAGACGGAGTGGATCCTCGGGCGCGAGCGCTTGAAGGCCAGGGCGAGAAGCGGCCGTCTCGCGTTCGGCAACACGGACGCCTGGGTCCTGTGGAAGCTCACCGGCGGCCGGAGCCATGCCACCGATTACACCAACGCCTCGCGGACCATGCTCTTCGACATTGACAGATTGCGCTGGGACGACGACCTCCTCTATCTCTTCGGCATCCCCGGGGCCATCCTGCCCGAAGCCTTGCCTTCGACGGGCGAGTTCGGCCGGACGGTGAAGACCGGCCGGCTCCCAGCCGGGATCCCGATTACCGGCATGGCCGGCGACCAGCAGGCCGCGCTCTTCGGCCAGGCCTGCTTCGAGCCGGGGATGACCAAGAACACGTACGGCACGGGCTCCTTCATCATCCTCAACACCGGCCGTCAACGGGTCGATTCGCGACACGGCCTGATCACGACGATCGCCTGCGGCCCGGAGGGGAAGGTCGCCTATGCCCTGGAGGGCTCCGTCTTCGTTGCCGGGGCGGCCATCCAGTGGCTTCGCGATGGGCTCGGCCTGCTCCGGACGTCCGCCGAATCGGAGGCCATGGCCCAAGCGGCGGGGGACAACGCTGGCGTCTATTTCGTCCCGGCCTTCGTCGGGCTCGGCGCCCCATATTGGGATGCGGAGGCGCGGGGGACGATCGTCGGGCTGACCCGCGGCGCCGGAAAGAACCACCTGGTCCGGGCCGGCCTGGAGGCCATGGCCTACTCAACGCGCGACGTCCTGGAGACCATGAGGCTGGATTCGGGGCTCGAGATCCCGGAGCTCCGGGTCGACGGGGGAGCGGCCGCCAACGATTTTCTCTGCCGGTTCCAGGCCGATATCCTCGGCATCCCCGTCCTCAGGCCCCGGACCGTCGAGACGACCGCGCTCGGCGCCGCCTGCCTCGCCGGCCTCGGCGCGGGCTTCTGGAGCGGCCCGGACGAGATCCGGCGATTCTGGTCCCTTGACCGGAAGTTCGCGCCTTCCATGAAAGAGGAGCGAGCCCGGAGGCTCTACCAGGGCTGGCAGGAGGCTGTCCGGAAAACCCTGGCCTGAACCGCGCATTTTCCTCACGGCCCCATCCTCCGCCGCGTCCGCGACCCGGAGAAAACCCTTCCAGGTGGCGAAATTTCGTCCCATAAACTATAATAGTGATAAATTCACCAGCCATTGAACGGACAGGCTTTCAAAAAGGAGGGACGGATGAAAAAGAAAGTGTTTCCAGGAATGAGGATCATTGTCTCCTTTCTGGCCTTGGCCGTCCTGTGCGGGGGCACGTTCCTTGCCGCCGGACAGGACAAAAGCTCCGACGCCGCCGTGCAGGGCCGGATCGAGGGGAAATTCAAGCAGCATGGCCTCCTCGTCGGCAACGACATCCAGGTGTCCATCGGGGACAAGACCGTTACCCTGAGCGGGACAGTCCGGACCCTGGCCCAGAAAGACCAGGCCGGACGCGACGCCCTTTCCGCGGCCAAAGGATACAAGATCGTGAACAGCATCGCCCTGGCCGAGGCGGGCCGTTCGCTCCAGCAGATCGGCGAGGGAATCATGTCGGGGATCGAAACGAGTACCTCTTACGTCATTTTCGATCTCGTCGGCGTGGCGGTCTCCGACCAGCGGGTGGCCACGCTCAAGGGCTGGGTGTACTACCCCTGGCACGCCGCTGAATTCGTCAAGATCGCGGCGGCCCAACCGGGAGTCGTGAAGGTCGAGAACGAGATCAAGCCCCTCCTGGCGACGGACATGGACAGCTCGCTCCGCCTCCAGATCGCCCGCCTGATCTACACCCGCCCGACCGGTCCGAGCTTCGCCCGGATGAACGGCCGCGTCCACATCATCGTTTTCAACACCGTCGTGACCCTGGGCGGGACGGTCGACAAGGAATCGGACATCGACAGCTACGAGCGGCTCATCCGCTCCAGCGTGCCGTCGGTCAGCGTGGTCAACGCGCTCCAGGTGAAGAAGAGATAGCGGGCCGGAGGACCATGGCTTCCCCCAGACCGAGCTATGTCAGGGAATATATCGCCGACAAGGACGTCGGCGCGCTGCACCCGAGCTCCCGCTTCCTCGTCCGGCGGCTCATCCGCTGCCTGCGCCCCGCGTCGATCAGGACCATTGTCGAATTCGGCCCCGGCCCGGGGGTCGTGACGCGTCCCCTCCTCGACGCTCTCTCCCCGGGGGCCCGCTACATCGCCATCGAAAAGAACCCCGCCTTCCTGGCCGCCCTGAAGTCGTCGATCTCCGACCCCCGCCTGCGAGTGGTCGAGGGCGACGCGTGCTCGGTCCGGGAGATCCTCGCGTCGGAGGGAGTCGCGGCCGCCGACGCGGTCATCGCCAGCATCCCTTTTTCGTTCCTGACGAAGGACCAGCGCGTGGGGCTGGTCGACGCCGTCGAGTCGCTTCTCGCCGACGACGGTGACTTCGTGATCTTCCACCAGTTTAGCCCCATGATGCGCTCCCTGGCGAGGAAGCGCTTTCCCCAAGTCAGGGTCTTGTTCGAGCCGCGGAACATCATGCCCTGCTTCCTGCTCCACTGCCGGAAAAAAGCCTGACGGTCGCCCCGCCGGGACGGCCGAGACTCTGAAAATCCCTTCAGAAAAAGTTCAGTGGCGGGATCCCCTGCCCGGTGCTATATTCGGAACGGCTGGAGAGCGCGTTTTGAGAATTCTCGTTGTCGAAGATGAAAAAAAGGTGGCCCTGACCCTTCAAAAGGGCCTGGAGTCGGAACACTATGAGGTCCAGGTCGCCCTGACGGGGGAGGATGGCTTCTTCCTGCTCAGCGAGCGGCCGTTCGACCTTGTCGTCCTCGACCTCATGCTCCCCGGCCGGGACGGGATCGAGATCCTGCGGGCCCTCCGTAAGACCCATGACCGGACGCCGGTCCTGATCCTGACGGCCAGGGACACGATCGAGGACAAGATCCTCGGCCTAGACCTCGGCGCCGACGATTACCTTGTCAAGCCGTTCGCCTTTCCCGAGCTCTCGGCCAGGATCCGGGCCCTGCTGAGGAGGGGCCGGAGCGATCAGGTCCTGAAACTGAAGCTGGCCGACCTCGAGATGGACCTGGTCAAGCACACCGCAGTCCGCGGCCAACAGCCCCTCCTGCTGACGGCCAGGGAATTCGCGCTCCTCGAATTCCTCCTGCGCCATCAGGGCCATGTCGTGACCCGCGACATGCTGGCCAGGGAGGTCTGGATGGAGACCGAGCGGGCGACGCCTCTGGACAACGTGATCGATGTCCACATCGGACGCCTCCGGAGGAAGATCGACGAACCGTTCAGGGAGAAGCTCCTGCGCACCGTCCGCGGGGTGGGGTTCATCCTCTCGGAGGAACCCTCGTGAGCCTCCGCCCGGCCAGCGTCCGCGTCCGGCTGACCCTCTGGTATTCGCTGATCCTGGCGGGGATTATCGTGGTCCTCTCCGTATTCGTTTTCCTTTTCGTCAAGGCCAGCCTCTTCGGCCATCTCAACCGGCAGTTGGAAAGCGATTTCAAGACCATCTCCCAAGCCTTTCTGGAAGACCCCAATGAGACTCCGGACATCGAGTCCGAAACCGCCGGCAAGATCTTCCGGATCGTCAAAGCCGGGAAGCTCTTCTATCAGACCCCGGCCTTCGAGAGGTCCGGCCTTTCGTCCGTCGGGCGGGTTCCGTCGGCGGGGATCTCGGCATTCCGGTCTCCGTCGGGGGCCCGGTTTCGGCTGAAAGCGGGCCCGGCCGGACCTGACGTCTTCCTGATGATGGCCGTGGAAGAAGAGCCCGTGTGGAGGACCCTCCGGACCTTGCTGACGATCCTGCTCCTCTCGCTCCCCGTCGCCCTGGCGCTCGCGGCGTTCGGCGGATTCGTGATGGCCGGCCGGCTTCTCCGGCCCGTGACGGCCATCTCCGAAAAGGCCGCCAAGATCTCCGCGGAGAGCCTCGCGGCGCGGCTTCCCGTAGAGAACCCGGGGGACGAATTCGGCCGGCTGGCGGGAGTCATGAACGGCATGCTCGCCCGCCTGGAAGATGCCTTTGAGCGGCTGAAGCGGTTCACGGCCGACGCGTCCCACGAGCTGAGGACGCCCCTGACCGTCATCCGGAGCGTCGGCGAGGTTGCCCTCCAGGAGGACCTGGATGCGGCCGCCTACCGCGACCGCATCGGAAGCATGCTCGAGGGAGTGAGCAGATTGACCCGGCTGATCGAGAACCTGCTGACGCTGACCCGGGCGGACAGCGGTCATGCGGCTCTTGGCCGGACGGAAACCGACGTGACCCGCCTCGTCGAGCGGGCGGTCGAGGACATGCGGGCCCTAGCCGAAGAAAAAGGTCAGAAGCTCGTCCTCTCCCTGAAGGAGTCGGCGGTCCTCCGGATCGACGAGGCGACGGTCCGTCTGGCCCTGGTCAATCTTCTCGATAACGCCATCAAATACACGCCGCCGTCGGGCACCGTGACGGTCGGGTCAAGGGTCCGGGGCTCCGAGTTTCTCATCGAAGTCACGGACACCGGGCCGGGGATCCCCCCGGAGCACCGGGACCTGATCTTCGACAGGTTCTATCGTGTCGAAAAGGACCGGACCAGCCAGACCGGCGGGGCAGGGCTGGGCCTTTCCATCGCCAAGTGGGCGGCCGAGGTGAATGGCGGCCGCATCGAGCTTGAGATCCGGGAAGGACCGGGCAGCACATTCGCCCTCGGTTTTCCTATGGATAAATCAACTTAAGAAACGGAGGTTTTCATGAAACGCGTTTTTAACATGGGCGTCGCGCTGAGCGTGCTCGCTCTCGCTGTCGCCGGGTTCGCCCAGGAAAAAGCTGGGAAGTCGAAGGTCGAACTGCCCGCGGTCGTCGCCAACGCGATCAAGGCGAACTGCCCGGGCGCCGAGATCGGCTCGATCGATTTGGAGAAAGAAGCCGGGATAACCCTTTATGACATCGAATTCAAGGCCGGGAAGGGGGAGATCGAGGTGGCCGCGGACGGGACAGTCATGGATATCGCCACGATCATCGCGATGAAGGATGTCCCCAAGGCTGCAGCGGAAGCGATCCAGAAGGCCGCTCCCGGGGCCACGGTCAAGCAGATCGAACGATCCGAGGTCCGCGCTGAGATCAAGAAGGAAGGCGAGAAGGGGATGCTCGTCAAGCTTGCCAGCCCCCGGTACATCTACGAGGCGGACCTCGTCCAGGGCGGGCAGGAAGCCGAAGTCCAGGTCGCGCCGGACGGCAAGGTCGTCGAGGCCCCCAAGTGGAAAGCCGTGATGGCCAAGAAGAAGGAAGAGGGGGAAGAGAAAGAGGAGGCCGAGGAAAAAAGGGAGAAGGAAGAAGCCAAGCCGGCCGCCGTCGACCTCAAGATCCTGCCTCCAGCTGTCCTCAATGCCTTCAAAACGGCCTATCCGCATGCCGTGATCAAGGGGACCAGCAAGGAGACCGAAAAGGGCGTGACGTATTACGAGGTCGAGAGCGTCGACGGAAAGATGAACCGGGATCTCCTTTACACGGCCGACGGCAAGGCCGCCGAGATCGAGGAAACCGTCAGCCCTGAGAGCCTGCCCGCCGCCGTCCAGCAGACGCTCGCCAGGGAATTCCCCGGTTCCAAGATCCTCAAGGCCGAAGCGATGACCAAGGATGGCCAGAAGCTGTTTGAACTGCGGATCCAGGTCAACGACAAGAAGAAGGGCGTGACGATCGACCCCGCCGGGAAGATCATCCAATAGTCCTCTGGCCGTAAAGAAAATAGAGATGGCCTGAATGGCCGCATTGGAAAATGCTCAGCCATGAAGGCCGTCAGCCCCTTAAGAGGTTATAGTTCGAAACGGACGATTGGGAGTAAAATATGAAAAGAGGTAAACAAGAAATGAGATCCTTACGGGTCGGTCTGGTCGTTCTTTTGGTATTGGCGATGGCGAGCTTTGCGGCCGCGCAGGCGCAGAAGCCGGCCGGTTATCACCTGCTCAAGAAGCACATGCTCGGTGGCGAGGGCGGCTGGGATTACCTGGCCCTCGACGTCACGGCGCGCCTGCTTTACGTGACGCACGGCAACGCCGTCGAGATCCTGAACGTCGACACCGGCGTCAAGGGAGAGGCGATCACCAATCTTAAGGGTGTTCACGGCGTGGCTTTCGCCCAGGATAAGGGCCGGGGATACATCTCCAACGGGCGGGGCAACGGCGTGTCCGTCTTCGACCTCAAGACGCACAAGGTCCTGGAAGAAGTTCCGTCGACGGGGCAGAATCCCGACGCCATCCTGTACGACGCCTTCTCGGACCGGGTCTTTACCTTCAACGGCCGGACCGCGAACGCGACGGCCATCGACGCGGCCACGAACAAAGCCCTCGGGACCGTGGACATCGGCGGCAAGCCCGAATTCGCCGTCACGGACGGCAAGGGCACGATCTTCGTCAACAGCGAGGACAAGAACGAAATCGTCGCTTTTGATGCCAAATCTCTCCAGATCAAGAAGAGATGGTCGATCGCACCGGCCTCCGGGCCGAGCGGACTGGCCATCGACCTCAAGGGGAAGCGGCTGTTCAGCGTCTGCGACAAGGTGATGGTCGTGTCGGATTTCGAGAACGGGAAAGTCGTGACGACCGTCCCGATCGGGGGCGGCCCGGACGCGGTCCGCTTTGACCCCGAGACCGGCCTGGTCTTTTCCTCCAACGGCGATGGGACGATGACCGTCGTCAAGCAGGAATCGGCCGACAAGTACAGCGTTCTTGAAACCGTGACCACGGCCCCGCGCGCCCGGACCATGGAGCTGGATCCCAAGACCCACCACGTTTTCCTGGTGACGGCGGAATTCGGCCCGGCCCCGGCGCCGACGAAAGAGCAGCCGCGGCCCCGGCCGACCATTGTCCCAGGCACGTTTACGGTGCTGGAATTCGGAAAATAGGTTCCGGTCAGTCCGCTTTGCGCCGGCAGACCATGAGGTAAAAGATCGTCGGCGTGGCGATGAGGGACAGAAGGACGGAGATGCAGAGGGCCCCGATGACCGCGACGGCCAGGGGCTTGAGCATGTCGGCGCCGGAGCCGATGCCGTAGGCCAGGGGTAGCATCCCCAGGGCCGCGGCCATCGACGTCATCAGGACGGGGCGGAGCCTCCGCCGCCCCGAACGCACCAGCGCTTCGGCCAGGTCCAGCCCCTGGGAGCGGAGCTCCCTGACGAAATCGAGCATCAGGATCCCGTTCTTGGCGACGATGCCGACCCCGATGATGGCCCCCAGGAGCGAGACGACGTTGAGGGAAGTCCCCGTGACCCACAGGGCGAGGACCGTCCCGAATATGGCCAGCACCGCGCCGAAGACGATGGCCAGGGGCTCGTAGAACGAGCCGAACTCGAGGAGAAGGACGGTGAACACGAGGAAAATGGCCATCAGCAGGACGAACATCAGGTTGCGGAAGGATTCCCGCTGCTGCTGGTAGATGCCACCGTACTCGACCGATCCCGGGGGAAGGGTCTTGTCCTTGACGAGCGTTGTCCGAATCTCGGCCATGGCGCTCCCCAGGTCGCGTCCTTCGAGCCGGGCCGTGACGGCCACGTCCTGGCGGAAATCGTCCCGCCGGAGCTCGAGTTGTCCCGGTTCCTCGACGACGTCCACGACCTGTGACAGCTTGAACAGGGTCCCGTCCGCGGCCCGGAGGGGGAGACTCCGCAGTTTTTCCAGGCGGTTGATGCCCCCGGGCTCCGACTTCACCCGGATCGCGACCACCCGGTCACCTTCGAGAACAGTCGAGGCCGTCTCTCCCAGCATCGCCGTGTTCACTGTGCCCGCGATGTCTCCCGCGGTCAATCCGAACCGTTCCGCGTCAACGTAGCGGACGCGAAAGCTGATGGTCGGCCCCGTGTAGATCAACCCGTTGAAGACGTCCACGACGCCCGGGACCTTGCCCAGACGCTCGGCGATCCGGGGCGCCTGCTCCTTCAGATAGGCCGTGTCGGTCGAGAAGAGCTTGACCTCGATCGGCTGGGGCGCGTACATCAGGTCGCCGATGAGGTCGCCCAGGATCCCGGGGAATTCCCAGATGACATCGGGCAGGGCCGCGTTGAGCCTGTGCCTCAGCTCGGAGAGGACCTCCTCGGTCGGCCGCTTCCGGTCGGACCGCAGCTTGAGCAGGAAATCCCCGTTGTTCGGCTCGGTGATGAACAGGCCCAGCTGGGCCCCGGTCCGCCGGGAATAGCTTTCGAGCTCCGGGACGGACCGGATGATGTCCTCTGCGTACCGGAGCTGGCGGTGGGTCTCGGCCAGGCTCGTCCCGGGAGGGGTGAGGTAATCGATGATGAACCCGCCCTCGTCCATCGGCGGCAGGAATTCGCTCTCGAGGCCCTTATAGAGCACGACCGCCAGAAAGAGGACGGTGGCGCAGACAGCGATGGTCAGCCAGGGGCGCTTGAGAGCGGCCCTCACCCCCTTCTCGTAAACCCCGATGATGCGCTGAAGGAGGGGACCGCCATGCTCCTCGTGGAGCCCTTCCGCCTCCTGCTTCCGGGAGCGGAGGAACCAGGCGGCGAGCGACGGCGTCAGGGTCACGGCCAGGACCAGCGACGTCAGCAGGGCGACGACCATGGTCAGGGCCAGGGCGCGGAAGAAAACGCCGGTGACCCCACCCAGAAACGCGAGAGGAACGAAAACGACGACGGGAGTGAGGGTCGAGCCGACCAGCGGCCGAAAGATCTCGCTGATAGCCTCGCGGATGGCCGTCAGCCGGTCCCGCCCGGACTTGCGCTTGGTGTGGATCGCCTCGACAACGACGATCGCGTCGTCGATGACGAGGCCGATGGCGGCCGCGATCCCTCCGAGCGTCATCAGGTTGAACGATAGCCCGGCGGCCTTGATGGAGAGGAGCGTGACGAGGACCGTGACCGGGATGACCAGGGTCGCGACGAACGTGGTCCTCCAGCTCTTCAGGAAGAAGTAGAGGATGAGCACGGAGAGGATGAGGCCGAAGATGATGGCCTCCCAGACGCTCTGGACCGAGGCGCGCACGAGGAGGGACTGGTCGTAGAAGAAGGCCAGTTTCAAGTCGGCCGGCAGCTCACCTCTCAGGACCTTGAGATCTTCCCTCAGGCGCCTGGCGATGTCGAGCGTGCTCCCGTCCGGCTGGCTGTAGATATTGATCAGCACGGCTTCCTGGCCGTCCGCGGTGACATAGTTGAAGACCGGCTCGGGACCCCTTTCGACCCTGGCGAAATCGCGGACGAGGACCGGGTGCTTGCCGGCGACCGTCACCGGGAAATTTTCGATGTCCTTGATGGAGTGAACGCGGCCGTCGACCACGGCCAGGTACAGCAGCCGGTTTTCCTCGTGGAGGCCCGTCGACGTTACGAGGTTGTTCTTGTTCAGGGCTTCCGTGACCTGGGTCAGGGTCAGGCCGGCCGCCTGGAGGCGGAGAGGGTCGACGATGATGTGGAACTCGGGCGTGCGTCCGCCGACCAGGTCCACCCGGGCGATGCCCGGGATCTGGAGAAAGCGCGGCTTGAGCTCGTAGCGGGCGATCTCCCAGAGTTTGGTCAGTTCGCGCCGGGGGCTGGTCAGGCTGACGCCGATGATCGGGAAATTCGAGAAAGTCACCCGGTAGACCTTCGTCTCGGCGGTCGACGGCAGCGAGGCCCGGATCTGGGACAGGCGGCCGAGGGCGTAGAGCTCGGACTGGGTCATGTCGACTTTCCAGTTGAAGAAGACATTGACTTCCGCAGAGCCGCGCCCCGTCGCCGACCGGATTGTCGTGACACCGGGGATGTCTTTCATGCCCTCTTCGATGGGCCGGGTGATGGTCGCCATCATCTCGTCGGCCGGCATGACGCCGTTGTCCACGAGGATGACGACGCGCGGGAAATTCGTTTGCGGGAAGACGGACGACGGCAGGGTCAGGGCCGCGTACACTCCGGCCAGGCACAGGGCGATGCTGATGAAAACGATCGGGAGGGCATGGCGCGTGGCAAACCGGCCGAGGGCTGAATCTTTGCTCATGTCGGCTATTTTTTCTCGATGACGTGGACCTTCGTTTCTCCCGTGATGTTGTAAGCGTCCGCCGTGACGATAACCAATCCTTCCTTTAAGCCTTCCCCTTCGACCTCGGCCAGGCCGCCGTCGCGAAGGCCCGCCTTGACGGCTTTCGGGATGGCCTTGTCGCCCTCGATGATCATCAGGACGGTGCCGCCGTCAGGGCCGGGGACGACGCTCTCCTCGGGGACAGCCAGGACGTCGCGCCGCTCTTCCGAGACGATTCTGATGGTCAAGAACTGGCCGGGCTGGAACCCCGCCCCCGTCGGGATGGACGCCCGGACCAGCACCGTATCCGTCTTGGGGTCGATGTCCTTGCCGACAACGGTCAGCTTTCCGGCGGCCGCGCTCCCGGTGCCGAAATCGACCGCCTGGCCCGCCTTGAGCAGGCCGGCCTCGCGGCTGGGGACCTGGGCGGTGACGACGAGACGCCCAAGGGCGATGACTTCGGCCAGGACCGCGTTCGTCTCGACCGACTGGCCGAGCCGGGCGTTGATCCTGACCACCGTCCCGGCCAGGGGGGCCTTGATCTCGAGGAGAGACAATTCCGTCTCGGCCGCGGCCAGCTCGCTGCGGGCGGTATTGAGTTGCAGTTCGGCCTCCTGGAAAGCTTTCTGGGACGTCCCGTCGGCGACAAGAAGCTTCTTCTGGCGTTCGTAAGTCCTGGCGGCGGACTCGAATTCCTTCCGGGCCTTGGAAACGGCGACCTCGGCCAGGCGCGTATCGAGCCGGAAGAGAATCGAACCTGCCTGGACCGGGCGGCCTTCCGTGCACCGGATCTCGGCCAGGATGCCGCCCACGGGGACCGAGACGAAGGCCCCGCCCGCGGGCTTTCCGTCACCGGGCGGCTCCGGCTCCACGGTTCCGTAGGCCGTGACGTAGCGGTGGAGCGTCGCCCGGACGATCTTCCCGACGTGGACGGCGACGTCCGTGACGACGCCTTCTTCCTCGGCGGCTTTATGCCCGAGCCCTTTGATCAGGATGAGGGCGGCCGCTGCCGCGACTGCGAGAATGATCAACCCGGTTATGACCTGGCGTTTAGTCATCCTTACGCTCCTTCACGGGCCCGGAATCCGCCTGGGGCTTCGTGGTGATCCAATCCTTGACGTCGAGCGGGCTCTGGGCCGCGTTCTCCAGCCGCCCGACAGCTTCCTGGGCCTGGACCAGGGCCTCCAGTCGGGCCTGCGCACCCGCGTTGAGCTCGAACTCAATGCCCAGGAGCTCGAGCTTCGAAATCTCCCCGAGCTCGTGTCTGGCCCGGGCCACCCGTTCCTGTCCGGTCAGGTTGACCAGAAGATCGTCGGCCGCCTTGGATTTCAGGAGGGCCGAACGGCAATCCTCGACGGCGGCATCGAGCTCGCTGATGATCTGGGACTGGAGGGCCAGGAAGCGTGCGGCGCTCTCGGTGCGCCGCGCTTCGGCCTCGGCGAGCGGACCGCGGTTACGGCTGAGGATGGGGAGGTCGAGGGCCAGGCCGATCGTCCATTTGCTGTCGGTCTGATCGAGCTGGTAGTTGGGGCCGAGGCGGATATCGGGATACTGCTTGGCGATCTCGAGCCGGAGGGCCGACTGGCTGGCCGCATATTCGGAGAGAGAAGCCAGGATGTCCGAACGGTTAAGAACGGCATGGCGGCGGACCTCTCCCGCCGGGATGTCGGGCTCCGGGCGGCGGAAGCCATCAAAGGAGAGGTTGACGCCGTCGAGCGCCCGGCGCGGCAGGCCGAGGGCCGCGGCCAGCCGGGCCAAGGCGTCCTCTTTGACCCGGTCGGCCTCGATCGCGGCCAGCCGGCCGTTGTCGAGAGCCACGCGGGCCTGTGTGAGGTCGTACATCGAAACCTCGCCGGCTTCCTTTTGGGCTTCGATGATCCGGACGGTCTCCGACTGGAGCTTTTCCTGGTCGTGAAGGAGGGATGCCTTTTCTCCGGTGGCGTAAACCTCGAGCAGGGCCCCCCGCAGGCGGCTGCGTACCTCCCAGGCCGCGGACAGGATATTCCAGCGGGCCGCCTCGGAAAGGTGCCGGGCCTCGGCGACCCGGAAACCCCGCTTGCCGGCGGTCTCGATCGGGATCTCCAGAGTGATCTCGGGGATCCAGGGCGTGACCTCGCTCCTCGGCGTCGTGGAGTTGTAGCCCATCAGCGGATTCAGGGTCGGATTGGGCCGCTCGCCGGCGGTGATCCGGCCGGCCCGGGCGACCCCCCACTCGGCGCGGGCGACGTCCATGTCGGGGTGATAGTAAAGCGCTGCTAGCGTCAGGGCTTTGAGGTCCCAGGCGGCCGGGGGCCAGTCCTTGATGTCCTGGTTCTGGAGAAGGAAATCCTTAAGCTCCGGGGTGTCGAGCTTTCTGGCTTCGAAGTCCTCCATGACCTTGGCAGGCTCGACCGGCTTGGGGTGGTAGCGGACGCACGCGGCCGCCATGGCCAGGCCCGCGGCCAGCCCGACAATTCTGACCAATGGATTTGTCTTCACCAAAACGAATTATTATCTCAAAGGAGAGCATCTTTTCAACTGAATAAATTTTCAGGCCGGCGTCAGCCGAAATCGAGAGCACATAATTTGGTGACATATAGCTAATTACCAAAATAGGTTTTCTTACGATGGTCCCGAGCCAATTCGGTATTTAGTTATGTGTCACCGAATTGGAAATCGCCGGGATAGAAGAGTCGATGGCTCAGGCGGACGTCCGTCTATAAAAAATCCGTTTGGCAATTTCCGCGCCGGTCACGTAGAAGAAAACGATGGCTCCAATCTGGACCAGGGGAATGAGCTTCCGGCCGGCCACACGGGCCCCCTTTTCCTGAAAGGCGTGATTCATTGGGGCTTTCGGGTCAGGCGTTCTTTTCCGCTTCCAGCCGGAGGTTGGCTTCCAGCTCCTCCGGGTGGGCCCGGCAGTGGTATTCGATCCTGCTCGCGGAGCGGTGGGCCTTGAAATAAGGCCAGCCCAGGCTCATCAGGTGCCGTTCATGGAGCTCGTGGAGGAGGACGAACTTCCGTTCTCCGGGCCCGATATCGTCGTCGAGCCAGGCCTCGTTTCTCGGGACGAAATGATAGACCTTATCATGTCCGCCCTCGGTGAAGTCGATAAAATAGAGGCTCCGGACCAGTTCGCCCTTGACGAGCCAGACCTTGACCGTGCCGCTGTATTTCTTAAGCAGCCGCTTGTGGATATTTTCGACGATCTCTTTCTTCGGCAACTTGGAAATCTCCTGGATAAGCTCAGTTTTGCGGCGCTCCTTCCTCTCCACGGCGTCGGCCCTCTCCAGGGCCTTGTCATAGAGCATGCCGCCGGCCATCAACCTGTGCTCGACGAGCAGATGGTCAATGAAGAAATGCTCTTCGCCCAGGCCGTGCTCCCTGTCGATCCAGAATTCATGCACTGGGATGAACCGGAAGCGGTAGTGCTGGCCGAAGTTGGTGAACTCCTCGTCGATATTTTTCCGGACGTGTTGGCCGTCTACGATCCAGACCGTTAGGGGGCCGATCTCGTCAGCCTTCTTGATGTACGGTTTTTTCATGATTCGCTTCTCCCGCGCGCATTGTCCTTCTTCTCTTTTATATAGTGAGAGCGACGGGAAAAGTCAAACCTCGGGCCCGCCGCCTCGCAGTCGACATCCTTCTCGGGCCGGCGCTATATTTCAGGCACCGTGACGCGGCAATTTCCACAGCTTCTGTGCATATCCTTGTTGAAAAGTCGCCCTTCCACGGCGTTAATTCGCTGATTCAATTGCGCTCCTGGCGGATTGCCCAAGACTTGGGCGTTATTGGGGAGAGAAATCCTCATCCCGACGCGGCCCGGCCAGCGCCTGATCTTGTCTTTGCGGCGAGGCGGACCGGGACCGATTAAAGGCTGAGCTTGAGGCCGATCATGGCCGTCAGGCCCGAGAGATTGAGGTCGGCCTTCCGGGCGCCGGATACGCCTTCGCCCGCCGGCCTGCTGGAGTCGAAGAAGCCGATCCGGTTATAGACGCTGCCCGCCGTGTCATTGTAATACCACAGGTAATAGGAGCTGCTGCTGCTCGTGACCGTGCCCGAGGACGAGGTGCTGTTCAGGAACCAGTTCCCCGTGATGTTCGAGACTTTCGAGGACCGGAAAAAGCCGTCCGCGACGAGGGCGATCCCCCGGATGATCCGGAAGCTGAGGCTCAGGCCGCCCTGGAGGCCGAGGGTCGTGCCGCTGGCGTTGAACGTTTCGAGCTCCGATAGCGAGTTCAAAGAGGACGTGGCCTCTCTCCGGAAGCCGAACTGGACGAGCTGGAAGACGGGCCCGGCGAAAAGATCGAGTCCGAGCCGCGACGCCAGCCTCACCTTATAGTGGAGGTTGATGAAAAACGGGATGACCGAAACCTTGGGGGCGTATGTAGGGCTGAACTGATATGTGGGATCGGGGACGGAGGCCGCGCCCGTCACACCGCTCGTGTTGGTTACGCGGTAAAAACCGCCGCCGATGCCGATCCCGATGTGGGATCCCCAATAGTTAACGATCACGGCCTGGAAGGCCCCGGCGATGCCCCTGTTGTAGTCATCGCCCTGGACCCCGGCCAGGCCCGCCCAGGAGCTTGAACGAGACCTGTTCCTGGGAAAGCAGGGAGGCGGCCGCGGCGAAGAGCAGGGCGGAGGCCAAGGCGATCAATACGGCTTTCTTCATGGTGGTCCTCACTCGCAACACCCCATTCTCATGGGTCCGGGATGCAACGTCAAGGACGGGGCGGCGGCGCTATTCCCCCCTTTTCAGGAACCTGCCGTACCAGAGGAGATAGCGCTCGTACCGGTCGCGAACGTAGCTCGGCATCGAGATGCCGTGGAACTGGCCCGGGTAGACGACCAGCTGGGTTTCGACGCCGAGGCTCTTCAGGGCCTGGTACATCTGTTCCCCGCCGATGATCGGGACGTTGGAGTCCTTCTCGCCGCCCATGAACAGGGTCGGGGTCTTGATGCGGTCGGCCCGGAAGAACGGATAGGAGATCCGGAGCCAGGCATCCGTGACCTTCCAGGGAACGCCGATCTCCTGCTCGTACTGGCGGATGTACTGGTCGTTCCCGTACATCGAGAGCTGCAGGGCGCTTCCCGCCCCGCTGACCGCGGCCTTGAATCGGGTGTCGGTGGCGATCGTGTAGTCGGTCAGGATCCCGCCGTAGCTCCAGCCGCCGATGCCGAGCCGGTCGGGGTCGGCAATCCCCGCGGCCACCGCCGCGTCGACGGCCCCGAGGAGGTCGATGACCTCCTTGTGGCCCCAATCGGCGTAGATGGCTTTCTGGAACGCGGCCCCCCGGCCCGAGCTGCCCCGATAATTGACCGCCAGCACCACGTAGCCGTTCGCGGCGAAAAGCTCGCGCTCGAAGCTGAAGCTGTGGTCGTCCTGGCCGTTCGGTCCGCCGTGGATGCGGAGGAGCGTCGGGGTGCGCCGGCCGGGCGTGAAGGACGCCGGCTTGACAATGAGGCCGTTGACGACCGCGCCGTCCTTGCTCTTCGAGGTGAAATCCTCCGTCGTCGCGAGCTCGAGCTCGGTCCACAAAGCGTCGTTCTGATGGGTCAGCCGCCGGAGCGTGCTGCCTTCGAGAGCGTTCACCTCGGCCATCTCCGTCGCGGTTCCGGCGAGCAGGGTGATCGCGCTGTCGGGACCGAGCGAGATGCTCGAGACCGTGCGCCGCCCTGTGGTCAGCTTCTCGACAGGACCGCCCGAGGCCGCGGTCCGGCCCACGTAGACAACGCGGTCGTCGGAAACGAGGAAGAGCAGGCTTTTCCCGTCCGGCGTCCAGAGAATGGGGCCCGAAACGCCGCGGTCGAGCGCTTCCGTCAGGATCTTCGCAGGTCCGCCCTCCGCCGGGACGACGGCCAGCTTGTTGAGATTGTAGGCCGAAAAGCGGGGCTCGTCGCCGCGGAGGAAGGCGATCCACCGGCCGTCCGGGCTCCAGGCGGGGCGCCCGCCGTCCGGCCCTTCATAGGACGTCAATTGTCTCGGCTCGGCTCCGGGCTTCGCTTCGACCACGAAGACGTTGGAGTCGGGGGCGCGGTCCGGGTCGGGCCCCCTTTCGCTGAGGAAAGCGATCCGGCCGCCGTCGGGCGACCAGGCGGGCGAGGAATCGTTATATGGCCCGGTCGTGAGCGGCTCGGCCTTTCGGGAGGTCACGTCGAAGAGCCACAGGTGCGAATAGAGCTTCTTGAGGTAGCCGGACCGGTCCTGCTTGAAGTGATAGCGGTCGATAACGATGGGAGGCTTTGTCTTGCGCTTCCAGCCTTCCATCTTCTCAGGCTCGTCGGCCGGGTCCTGGTCGCTCGAGACGATCACCAGCCGCCGGCCGTCCGGCGACCAGGCATAATCGTTGACTCCGCCCTTGATGTCCGTGAGTTTCTGGGCCTCACCGCCCCTTCTGTCGAGCAGCCAGACTTGGGCGCCCAGTTTTTTCTCCTCCTCGGTCCCCCGCGAGGCGAGAAAGGCGAGGAAGCGTCCGTCCGGGCTCCAGCGGGGGGAGCTCTCGCCGTCCGGGCTGGCGGTCAGGCGGACCTGCTCGGCGCCGTCCCAGCTCACCATCCAAAGGTCGGTATCACGCCTGTCCTTGTCGATGTCCGTCGTCCCGACGGTGTACGCGACCCATTTCCCGTCAGGCGACCGTTGGGGGTCCCCGACGCTGCGGATCTTGGCGAGGTCGTCGAGTGAGATCGGGCGCTTGACCGGCCCGGCTAAAGCGAGGGAAGTGCCGGCCATGACCGCGACCGTTGCCAAAGCAAAGAACTGAAAAACCCTGGAGCTTCGGTTTATCCTGAGGTGGTGCATGGAATGACTTATATCGACCATCCGCCGGGCTGTCAAGGCCGGGGCCGGGCCGGGCGGCGTGCGTGACGGGAGGCTCCGGACGCGGGTTCTCTCCGGGAGATCGCCGCCGCTCGCCGGGAGCGCGGCTTGACTTTCGACCCCGGGCGCGATATAAACCAATCAATCCGCATGAGGGCTCCATTTCGACAGGCAGGGCTTTTTTCCGGCGGCCACGGCTCTTCGAGGGTCTCCCGTGCGGCGGCGGATGAAACCATCCAATTCTGAAGAGGAGGATTCATATGAGCACGAAAAGATCCTGGAGCATTTTTGTCGTCCTTCTGGTCTTCTCGTTGGCCCTGGGGGTCGTCTCCGTCCGGGCCGATGTTTACATGAAGCAGAAAACCCACACCGGATCCTTCACGGTCATGGGCAAGACCCAGCCGGAAAAGGACGAAACCGTCGTCTTTTGGCTCGGCGAAAACAAGGCCCGGACGGACCACGACGGCGGAAAATCGACCCTCCTCCTCGCGGACAAGGGCCTTTTGTACATGATTGACCACAACAAGAAGACGTACGCGGAAATGCCCCTGGATATGAGCAAGGCGGTGGACGAAGCCCTCGCGGAGAAGGGTGAACAGGGGCAGAAAGTCGCGGGCTTCATGAAGGGGCTGACGAAAGGGATGATGGGCGGGATCACCGTGAAGGTGACCGAGACCGGGGAAACGAAAAAGATCGGGAGCTGGAGCTGCCGCAAGTACATTATCGACATGAAGATGCCCATGGGAGAGACGAATTCCGAGGCCTGGGCGACCGAGGACCTCAAGATCGACGCCAAGCTCTACCTCACGTCCGTCAATGCGATGATGGCCAGCCAGCCGGGCTTCCAGGACATCATCAAGGAGATGCAGAAGATCAAGGGCGTCATTGCCTATCAGACGACGACCGCCAAAATGAGGGGCTCGGACATCGTGACGACCACCGAGCTCATCGAATGCGGCGACAGAACGGCCCCGGCCGGGAGCTACGACGTGCCCGCGGGATATAGCAAGGTCAAGGGCATGAAGGGAATGAATTAGCGCCCGGAAGGGCCAGGCGCCGGCTGCCGCCCGGGCTCAGGCGACCGGGCAGGGATGGATTGTGCCCATTCCGGCGCCGGCGCGATCGGAGGCCGGGCACGGGGGTGTGCGATGCTTTATTTTGCTTACGCTTCGAACATGAACCATGCCCAGATGAAGGAGAGGTGTCCCGGCGGCCGTTTCCTGAAGCCCGTCATCCTGGAAGGCCATCGGTTCGTCTACGACGGCTATTCCGAGACACGGCAGGGAGCGACGGCCAATTTCTTATCCTCCGGGACCGAGGTCGTCCGGGGGGCCCTCTTCGAGATCACCGAGAAAGACAAGCTGGCTATGGACTCCTTCGAGGGTTATCCCAAGGACTATGAGCGGAAAGTCGTCGAGGTGAAGGATGCGGAGGGGAAGGCCCATGCGGCGATGGCTTATTTCCGGCCGCCCCGGGCCTTGGGGAAACCTCATCCCGATTACGAAAAAGTGATCCTCGACGGGGCCAAGGACTGCAAACTCCCGGAGGAGTACATCGACAGGTATTTGAGGGTCATCCGGCTTTAGGTCCCGTCTGCGGCCGCATGTTGACATTTTCTTAACAAACTCTTGACAGAATCATGACATCTCCGGGCCTCGGCGACCCTATATTTTCGGCGGACGGACGAAGACAGGATGGAGCGATGAAACCCTCTCGAGGGGGAACCCAGATGGCCATGAAAATCGTCGCGGCCTTCATGCTGCCCGCTTTCTTCGTGTTCTCGACCTCTTGCATCTACCGGATCCAGCAAAGAGACTTCGCCACCGTGGCCAGGAACGGGCCGAAGGCCCGGATCCTGGGCGTCCAGACAAGAGCGAGGGAATACTTCGAGTTCAGCGAGGCCCGCCCGGCCAGGATCAGCGGCGGGAATGTCGTCGGCGAAACCCTGAAGACGGTCGAATTCGACCGGGCGGATATTGCCCGTGTCCTCATGGCCGACGAAACCAGGCCCGGCGAAGTCACGACCAAAGATGGAAAAACGTATCGCGTCCTGACGTCACGGTCCGTAGAGGACAAGCTCGTCTGCCAGGCCTACGTGCCGGTCCTCATCCCTCTTTCGGAGATTCAGCTGGCCTGGGTCAAGACCGCCAACACGGGGGCCTCGATCCTGCAGGGCCTGGGCTATGCCCTCGTCATCACCCTGGTCATCGCCCTGTTGGCCGTGACCGAGGACGAGGGACTCCTCGATTCCCTGGACGACTCGGGGGGAGAGGGGGCGCCTCCGCCCGTCTACAAAGATTTCTGGGAGAGCTACTTCGTCGACGCCGAGCTCCATGGTGCGGCGCCCGGCCAGGGCTTCACGATCACGGAATGGACGGCGGTCGACTGCACGCCGGAGGGTGGCGGGCGGGCCAGGTTCCTGTTCGGCAACGAGCTCAATGAGCCCAAGTCCACCGACATGTTGAAGATCATCGTCGTCGATCATCCGCCGAAGACGGGCATCGCCCTGGATTTCAGGGGGGCGATCCACACGGTCTCTGATCCGCTCGCGCCCAGGAAAGCGCGCGACCGGCGCGGGACGGATATCCTGCCTCTTGTCGCCCGGAACGACAAGCTGGTCTGGGTGAGCCCCGAGGAAGAGAGAGACCCGAAGAAAAAAGAGGATCTGAGGGACGAGCTTGTCTTCGAGTTCCCCAAGCCGCCGGGCGTCAAGCAGGCCAAGCTCCTCGTGAATGCCACGAACACGATGTGGGCCGCCCATTTCGCCGGGATGTTCCTCGGGGTCACGGGCGGCAGCGTTCCCGGGCGGTCGGACGACCAGGGCCGGCTCGACATGTCCGGCGGCCGGGCCCGGGATTGGTACCGGGAGGAGGAATTTTACAAGCTCAGGGTCTGGGTGGAAACCAAGAACGGTTGGCAGCCCCGCCAGACGATCTACGGCGGCGGGCCCTTCGTCCCCCGGGACAAGCTCTGCATCATCGACATCGGCGACGTCTCCGGCCCGACGCTCAAGATCAAGCTCATGCCTCCCGTGAACTTCTGGGTGATCGACCGGCTAGCAGTGGACTACAGCAAGGACGTCCCGGTCGAGGTGAACGAGGTCAGCCCGGAGAGCGCCGCGGCGCCCGGCCTTGACAGCGAAGCTGTAAAAGCCGCGCTGGCCGAAGCCGACGGCCGGTACCTCGACCTCCCGAGCCCGAATGACAAGGTCGAGATAACCTTCTTCAGTCCCCCGCTCAGGACGGGCCTGGCACGATCGGTCATCCTCCAGACCGTCAGCCGTTATGAGATCCGGCCCGGGGAGTTGGGTACGCCTCCGGGAGAGATCGCCGGAAAACTGACTGGAGAACCGGGCTTCGCGACCCGATACGCTCTCGAACAATACATGAAATGGGAGGCCGGGCTCCGGGCGAAGATCAAGAAGGCCGCGCGGCCAGGGGTCATTTCCGGAAATTGAGGAGAAGCCGGGCGCTCAATCTCCCGCCCTCGTATTCCAGGGCATAAAACGAAGCGTTGATGGCGCCCAGGGGCTTGATGGCGATCCCCAAGGCCTTCCCGTCGATCAGGCGCTGCAAAGCGGGCTTGGAGATGGTCAGGTAGGTCTTACCGCTAGCGCCCTCGGTCACGGGCCAGTCGATGATCATCTGCGGATCCAGGACATCGTCGAGGGGCTTCCCCAGGCGCAGGCTGTCGAAGGTGACGGTCTTCTGATCCCAGCGCGGGTCCCCGCCGAGGATCTCGACGACCCGGATCAATCCGAAGTCCGGGTGCTCGTCCGAAGTGCGCTCGAGCGAGCGGGTCGTCAGCTCGAGTAGGCCGCTGCCCGAGACTTTCTTTCCCGCAAAGGCGGCAAGATCCCATCGCAGGATGATGAGCCGCGTGCCGCCGGCCGTGACGACGTTTGTCCTTTTTCCGGCGTCCCGGACATACCAGTTGTTCAAGTTGACATCCGGATTGTCGAGGTCGACGGTCGCGTCGGCGGCCACCCGGACCTCGCGGGAGAACGATCCCGGGTCGGCGACGGGCGGATGGTACGGCACCGGATCCCCCTGATCAGGGCCGGCGACCGCCGTGTCGATGATGTCCACCTTGAAATAGTCCACGTCAACGCGGTATTTCCCTAATCCCCAGTCCATGAGCGCCATCTGGCCGTTGACCGTGTCTCCCGGTTCGGCCTCGAACCCGCGGGTGGTCATGCTGATCGTGTGCCAACTCGTTGTGTCGGGGATGTCGAACTCCATGAGATGGCTAAGAAAATCGGTGGTCTTCTGGGTGTTGAGATGGAGGTTCACCCGGCGCGGTGCGTGGCTCACTCGGATGCGGGCCTCGACCCGGAGGGCGTAGCCGGGCCGTTTGAGAAGGGCGAGGTCCATCTTGTCGGAAACCTTGCGCTTGATCAACGCCCACCAGACGCCGCGCCGGTCCTTGGTTGCATCCACCAGGATGGAGGCGTAACCGTCCCTTTGGACAAAATCCATGACGGCGTTCCCTTCTCCGGAGAAGAAGGACCAGCCCTTGACCCCATCGAGGTCCTTTTTCAGGGGGCCTTTAAAATCGTCCTGGAATTGGGCCGAAGCGAGGGTTGAGACGGAGAGGCCGAGGAGAAGCGCGCCGAGGAGCTTTTTCATCATCGAGGACCTCATTTGACCGACCCGCTGATTATCATGACCCTCTCATTATATTTTTTTGAGGGCGAATATCCAGCCCGGACAATGGTCTTGGAACTTCCGCCCGGTCCGATTCGTCTCCATGATGAGCGAGGCCGGGACTTCGCCGGCGGTGCAGGTCTGGCCGGTCCTGGCCTTGAACCTGGGGTGGCCTCCGTAGGCTTCGTCGAGCAGGTCCTTCCATCGCTCCACCAGGGACTAGGCGATGTCGCTCGCGGAGTCATGTCTTTTTGGCGGCGCGGGCCTTCTTGATGAAGTCCCAGACCTCGGGACCGAACATCCTATAGTCGGCCGGGACCGCGCTGGCGGTGTAGGCCTGGCCGATCCTGGCCTTGAGCTCGGGGTGGCCTCCGTAGGCTTCGTCGAGCAGGTTCTTCCAGCGCTTCGCCAAGGACTGGGCGATGTCGCTCGCGGGGTCGGCCTCGAGGTTTTTCCTGACTTCCTCGATGAGCAAAGCCCAGTGGCGCTGATAGGTCTCCACCATCTCGGGAGTGTATTTCTTGCCCACCTCCTGAAACTCCTTGAGCTCCGCCTCCGTAAAAAACTTTTCGTGCCACGTTTTCTTGACGTCTTCACCCATTTGGATAACCTCCATGATCTTGATGAGCTTTTGCCGGTGGATCCGGCCTTTGGTCTCAAGAAGGCCCAAAACCTGCTCGATGGCCCGGGAGGCCTGCCTGAGTCGGTCGATCTCGTCCCTGACCGCTCCGGCCTGGATTTTCAGGGATCTCACGACCTCGTAGCCCTTCCGGTCGAGAAGCTCGCGGACTTGGTCCAGGGAGAACCCCATGAACTTCAGGGTCACGATCTGCTGGAGCTTCAGCAGGTCGGTGTCGGTGTAGACCCGGTAGCCGTTGGCTTTTTCGAAGCTCGGCTTGAGCAGACCGATCTCGTCGTAATAGTGGAGCGTTCGGACGGTGACTTTCGTCAGGTCGGCAAACTCCTTGATGAGATAATTCTCCTTCATGGCCTTGTCCTCGAGACCATTATCAACTATGACGTAACGTCAGAGTCAAGCGTTTTTTGAAGATTTTTTTCGGGGAATATCGGGGGGGGCTGATGAATGTGGGATGGGGCCCAGGCCGGGACCCGGGCTCACTGCCACCGATAGCCGGTCGTGAGCTGGAAGGTCTTCTGGGAGATGGACTTGTCACTCGTCCGGGAGAAGTTGAATTCGAGCCGGATGCTCCGGAAGATGTACCACGTGGTGCCGGCCAGATAGATGTTGCCCGGCGTGGTCAACAAGTCCTGAACGGTCAGGTCTTCGAGCAGCCCGGTGCCCCGCCCGTAGCCGATGTAAAGATAGTTGTCCGCAGAAAAATACCTTCGAACGGTCAGGACGCAGGAAAACGAAGAGTTCCCATTTTCCCTGTCGTAGTTGAGCCGCACGTAAGGGTAGTAATTCCCCAGGTAGTAGCCCAGGGAACCCAGGAAGACCGTAATCGGCCTCCCGGGGAAATCCATATGCCAGACACCGAGCGAGGCCTCCGCGGCGGAAAATAAACCCTGGTAAATTTCAAGAAGATATGGCAGCCGCAGTCAGAGAAGGTGAATCCAAGGGTGATTTTTGGGGCCGTGGTTCACCTCTGAAGGGGAAGGCCGTTCACCCTTCCCCCTGGGGGAGTCCCGTTGACATCGCCGAAAAGCCTTGGTTATAATCTTGCTGCGAACAGGGGAATTGCTCGATCCCCATGTCGGCGTTCTTCGATCAGGACTCTAAAACCTATTCGGTCCTGCTCGCTTCGAAGTCCTTAATAACGCCTCCCAAATCAAGAGAAACCAGCTCATATCGCGGCATCTGGGGGTTAGAAATAAATCGGCATGTTTCTTGAATGTTTAAATTGAATGGACTAGAATTAAATTTATTCTCCGACTGTAAGGAGTTTGACGAGACCGGTATCGGTATCCACAGAGTAGGGCGATAAAAAGGAGAATAAGATTGCGTTACGGGGCTAAAGGGGCGAGAGCGCGCGTCCAATGGGGCACGATTTTCCTTGTGCTCCCGGCCCTCATAGCGTCTTATGACGGGCAAACGGACGAGATCATCAAGAAGGGCCAGACGCTCAAGCTTGAACAGTGCATCGCTATCGCCCTCGAACGCCTGCCGGCCATCCTGGCGGCCCGAGCCACGTCGGAAGCCGACAAGAGCTTGATCCGTCAAGCCGAAGCCAACTATTTCCCTCAGATCGACTGGTCTTCCGCCTTCGGCCGCACCTCGGTCGGCCCGCGGACGTCCTACGGCTTCAAGACGAGTTCCATCACTTACAATTCTTATTCGACCGGACTTAACCTCAGCCAGGACGTCTTCGATTTCGGCAAGACACCGACCCAGGTCAGAATACAGAGGTTGAACTATAGCGCTTCCGTTTCCGACATCGAGACCGCGACTCAGCAGGCCGTCTTCAATGTCAAACAGGATTATTACGGCGTCCTCCAGGCCAAACGCAGCACCGATGTCGTGGAGGACGCGGTCAAACAGTACCAACTGCACCTCGACCAGGCCAAGGGCCAATATGAGGTCGGCCTGTCGCCGAAATACGACGTGACGAAGGCCGAGGTGGACCTGGGCAACGCCAAAGTGAACCTGATCAAGGCCCGTAACGCCGTGAAGCTGGCCCTAGCCACGTTGAACAACGCCATGGGCGTCACCGGAACGCTCGAATACGACGTCGAGGACAACATGTCGTTCGAGCCCTACGGCGTTTCCTTCGAGGACGCGCTGGCCCAAGCTTATAAAAACAGGCCTGACCTGACATCCCTCATCGCCAAGAGGCAGGCGGCGGAGAGCTCCATCACCCTGGCCAAGAAAGGGTTCTTCCCGGTGCTCAGCGGCTCCGCCTCCTACGACTATGCCGGAAACGCCTTTCCCCTCGCGAAGGGCTGGAGCCTCGGATTGAGCCTCGATGTGCCCATCTTCAATGGGTTCCTGACGACGGCCCAGGTGGCCCAGGCGCGGGCGAACCTGAACGTCATCCGGGCCAACGAAGAATCCCTGAGGCAGTCGGTCTACCTCGCCGTGGAGCAGGCCTACCTCAACCTCAAGCAGGCGGAGGAACTGGTCCCCGTGGACGAGCTCAACGTGACCGCGGCCCAGGAGAATTTTGATATCGCCAACGGCAGCTACAAGGAAGGCGTCGGCGACCCGATCCAGGTCGCGGACGCCAGCACCGCCCTGATCAGCGCCAAGATTGCCTATATCGAAGCGCTCTATGAATGCAAAGTTGCCCGAGCCGCACTCGAGCAGGCCATGGGGTTAAGATGAGAAAAAGAAATGCCGGAGCCATTCTCGTGTTATTTTTGGCCCTCTTGGGGTTCTTTTCCGGTGCCTGCAAGAGCGGCGGATCCCAGTACGTGACCGAGAAGATCACGCGCGGCGACATTATCACGGCCGTCACGGCGACGGGCACCGTCAACGCGGTCAAGAGCGTCAACGTGGGAACGCAGGCTTCGGGACGGATCACGAAGCTCTTCGTGGACTACAACTCCCCGGTTAAGAAAGGGGAGATCATCGCCCTGATCGATCCCGAGCTTTTCCAGGCCCAGGTGGACCAGGCCCGGGCCAACGTTGCCAACGCCAAGGCCAACCTGGACAAAGCGACGGCCACGGACGTGGACGCCAAGAGGACGTGGGAGCGTTACAAGGACCTCTACGCACGAAATCTCGTGGCCAAGAGCCAAATGGACACGGCCGAGACGAGCTTCCTTACGGCCGCCGCCTCGACCGTCGCCGCCAAGACCCAGGTCGACCAAACGACGGCGTCCCTCAGCCTCGCGCAAACGAATCTTTTCTACACGAAGATTATCTCTCCGGTGGACGGCGTCGTCATCTCCCGGAACGTCGATGTCGGCCAGACGGTCGCGGCCAGCTTCCAGACACCGACGCTGTTCCTGATCGCCGCGGACCTCACCAAGATGCAGATCGACACCAGCGTGGACGAAGCCGACGTCAGCAATGTGAAGGTCGGGCAGGACGTGGACTTCACGGTTGACGCCTACCCCGACGAAACGTTCAAAGGCAAGGTGTTCCAGGTCCGGAACTCCGCCGTCATGGTCCAGAACGTCGTCACCTACGACGTGGTCGTGCAGGTGAACAACCAGGACATGAGACTCATGCCGGGCATGACGGCCCAAGTCTCTATCATCACCTCCGTCGTCCGGAACGTCGTGCGGATTCCGAACGGGGCCCTGAGGTTCCGGCCCATGGAAAAAGGAAAGTCGGCCGTCGCGGGGCGGGGTCCCGGAGTCTGGACCCTCGAAAACAACCAGCCCAAGCGCATTCCCGTCAAGATCGGCTTCAGCGACGGGACCTATACCGAGCTCGTTTCCGGCGATGTCAAGGAAGGCGAGATTATCATCGTCGAGTCCCTGTCCAAGCCGAGCAGTCAGGCCGCCGGATTCAGGATGTTCTGAAATGGCGCTCATCGAGGTTCACGAGATCGTCAAGATCTACGACGTCGGCGAGATCAAGGTGAAGGCGCTCAACGGGGTATCCGTCTCCATAGAGAAGAAGGAGTTCGTTGCCGTCATGGGCCCCTCGGGATCAGGAAAATCCACGTTCATGAACCTTCTTGGCTGCCTCGACAAGCCGACGGCCGGCCACTATCTCCTGGACGGCCAGGATATCGGCGGCCTCGACCGGGACGCCCTGGCCGAGATCCGAAACCGCAAAGTCGGTTTTGTCTTCCAGGGTTTTAATCTGCTGTCCCGGGCCACGGCCCTCGAAAACGTGGAGCTGCCCCTGCTTTATGATGGTGTGCAGCCCAGACAGAGGGCTCCGCTGGCCGCCGCGGCGCTGAAGAACGTCGGGCTCGCGGGCCGTGAATCGCACCATCCCAACCAGCTCTCCGGAGGCGAGCAGCAGCGCGTCGCTATCGCCCGGGCGCTCGTCAAGGGGGCGCCGATCATCCTAGCCGACGAGCCCACCGGCAATCTTGATACCAAGACGAGCGTCGAGATCATGGAGCTGTTCGTCAAGCTCAACGAGGAATCGGATATCACCATCGTCCTCGTCACTCACGAGCCGGACATCGCGGCCTTCGCCGGCCGGACCATCAGATTCCGCGATGGCCGGGTGGTTAGCGATGAGAAGGCGGTCGGGACGAGGGCCGAGCGGACAACGGACGCCTGGGCAAAAGAGGTTTCCCGATGATCAACCTGCTCTGGACGCTGAAGATCGCCGTCAAGGCCCTCCAGGCGAATAAGATGCGCTCGGCCCTGACCATGCTCGGCATCATCATCGGCGTCGGCGCCGTGATCGCCATGCTGGCCGTGGGCACCGGGGCAAGCCAGCGGATCTCCGACCAGATCCAAAGCATCGGCAGCAACCTGCTGATCATCATGCCCGGTTCGACGACGTCGGGCGGCGTCCGGATGGGCGCCGGCACTCAGCCCACGCTGACTCTGGGCGACGCGGACGCCATCAAAAAGGAATGCCCCACCGTGGCCTATGTCGGGCCCAGCCTCTCGGGCGCGGCCCAGGTCGTCTACGGCCACACGAACTGGTCGACGGGCGTCCAGGGCACGACACCGGACATGCTGGCGTTGCGGAACTGGCCCATGTCGAGCGGACGGGCGTTCACGCAACAGGACGTCAAGAGCGCCACCAAGGTCTGCCTGCTCGGGCAAACGGTCGTCGACAACCTGTTCGGGAGCGATGACCCGGTGGGCCAGATGGTCAGGATCAAGAACATCCCGTTCAAGGTCCTGGGCGTGCTGGCTTCCAAAGGGCAGTCGGCTGTCGGCCAGGACCAGGATGATACCGTCTACATCCCCGTGACCACGGCTCAGAAAAGGCTCTTCGGAACATCGTTCCCCGGGATGGTCCGCGTCATCATGGTCGAGGTCAGGAGCCTCGAGGAGATGGACGCCGCCCAGCGGCAAATCACTTCGCTTCTCAGGCAGAGGCATCACCTCGGTCAGAAGCAGGACTCCGACTTCTCCATCAGGAACCTCACCCAGTTCATGGAGGCGGCCGAACAGTCCGCCCGGGTCATGACCCTCCTGCTCGGTGCCATCGCCTCCGTATCGCTCCTCGTCGGCGGCATCGGCATCATGAACATCATGCTCGTCTCGGTGACGGAGAGGACGAGGGAAATCGGGATCCGCATGGCCGTGGGTGCCAAAACGAAGGCGATCCGGACGCAGTTCATCGCCGAAGCGCTCACGCTGTCCATGATCGGAGGCATCACGGGGATCATCGCCGGCGTCGCCGTGTCGAAGATCATCTCGGCCCTGGCGGGCTGGTCGACGGTGATCTCGCCCTTCTCGATCGTCCTGGCCTTCGGATTTTCCGCGATCGTGGGGATCTTCTTCGGCTATTATCCGGCCTATAAGGCGTCGCTCCTCGATCCCATCCTGGCGCTGCATTACGAATAACGACGGACAGGAACCTTAGGACTGACAGGGAATATCCGGGCGGTCCATATTCTCCTGGGTCACAGGTCCATCAAGATTACAGATATATGCTGACCTGACCGATGAGCATCTTCACGCGGCCGGAAGCCATCTCCGCAGCCCGGATTTGGACACGCCTGTCGTTTTGCCGGGCCGTGCAATCGTGCAAGACCCGAAACGCCTTCAAGAATTTATCTAGAGATGATTAATCCCCCTTATCCCCTTGCAGCCCTTGATGGTGACGGCGCGGCCCAGGCGGGCAGAGAGTCTGTCTGCTTGGCCGCGCAGACCGATCATTTTGTGTCAACAATCCCGCCCCGGGTGCTTTTTGCGGCTCTTGACTTGGACCCAGAGCCTAAGGTATACTCCACCCATTGGGGAGGAGCCAGTAATTCGCCGTTTTGTGGCTGGGCTTCGCCCGCGTCGCGAGAAAGGGAATTTTTATCCGTATTGGAGGACCCATGAAACGCTTAGTTCTGGTCATGTTCGTTCTGCTGGCCGCTACGGCCGTCATGGCCGAAGACCTGACTGTCGGGGAGATCCTGTCTGCCCACAGGGCAGGGGCTGATGCCAACGGTCTGGTCAAGATGATCAACGACCCCGTCTACACGGCCATCAAGATCACCCCGGCCGACCTCGAGACGCTCAAGGCAGCCGGTGTGCCCCAGGAGGCGATCACGGCTCTGCAGGCCAGGATGCCCGCGCCGCCCCCGGCACCAGCGCTGGCCAGCCCTGATGACCAGCGTCTTGTCGATATCGTGCGGCTCGCCAAGTCCGGCCTCTCGGAGGCCCTGATCACCGACCAGATCAAGACCTCAAACCAGTCCTACGACCTCTCGGCCAACGATCTTGTGTATCTCAAGGAAAACGGTGTCAACGACGCGATCGTCAAAGAGCTGTTAGCCAGCAAGGCCAAGGCCGTGGCGCCACCCGCCGTTGCGGCCCCCGCAGTCCCCGCGGTCGCGGCTGTGCCGGCAGTCCAGAACGCGGAGGACGTCGTGAGCGATCTGGTCCTGGTCAAGACCGGCCTCTTCCAGAAGGATCATCCGGGTCGCCTCGTCGTGAAGCAGGACGGGATCGATTGGGTCGACGCTCAGAAGCCCGCCGATAACTTCTCCTTCAAGCCCGCCGGGATCGAAAAGCTATGGTTCTCCTCTCGCGCCAAGGGGGCTGCGATCTTCCCGTTCCGAGTCAACATTCAGATCTCCAAGGGGGCCCGCTACCGATTCCAGGATGTCAACAAGGAGACCGGCTCGAACAGCGCCGTCCAGAAGCTCTTTGAGGTCATCAAGACTCGTTTCCCCAGCATTCTGATTGGCGAGCCCGAAATCGAAAAATAGCCCCAGCCCGTTCTTTGTGCGCGCCGGGCAGCGGGAGAGGGAAATTCCTGCCCGTCACAGACGAACCATGGCCTGTGCCGCCCGGCCGGCGCTAAGTGCTAAGAATCGGATTCGGGTCATTTGGCGTGCTGGAGAATGGTGGGCGATACAGGATTTGAACCTGTGACTCCTACCGTGTGAAGGTAGTACTCTGCCACTGAGTTAATCGCCCACGCCCCCCCATTTTAGCCAATTTCTCGAGGTTGTCAATTTGGGCCGCCGGCCGGGCATTTCCGGGGCCGATCCGGGTCCGAGGGCAGACGGAAAGCAACCCGGCGGGCCCCCCCGGAGTCTCACCAAACTCCGGTTGACATTGCCGTCTAATCCCCTTATAAATAAAGTAATGGCCATCATCCGGTGTCCTTACTGCCACGCCATCATCGACGAAAACGACAAATACTGCAACAATTGCGGGACCCAGCTCCTCTTCTCCGAGGACGAATCCATCGAAGAGGAGATCCCGGGCGAGAAGATCATCGAGGCCGAGCCGGATGAAGAAGAGAAGGACTACGAGATCGAGGAACCCGGAAAGGAAACGACCAAGCTCCTCGATGGGGACGACGGGGCGGAGGAGAAGACCGGGAAGTCGGCCGAGGCACCGGAGGGGGAAACCGGAACGAAGGACATCGGGGAGCTGATCGAGGAAGAGAAGCCTGAGGATGTCCGGGAAGCAGAGCTCGAAGGCCATGAAGACGAGACCGAGGAAGTGATCCTGGTCGACGAGATCGCGGCCCAGGAAGCCGCCGCGAAAGCAGAGGAGGAGTCCGGAGGGAAAGAAGCGGTTGCCGACGAAACAGCGAAGCCGGCGGCTCCGAAGGCGGCCTCCGAAGAGGAGACCAGGGCGTACGCGGTCGAACCCCTCGAAAAGGAAGGCCCCGGCGACAAAACCGCAGGGCTGACCTCCCCCCCGGCACCCGCGGAGAAGGTTCCGGTCAGTGGGCTCGGGACGGAAGCGGAGCCGGCCAAAGAGGAAAAGCCGGAAACGGTAGAAGTCCGTACGGGGGAGGTCGAGAACGGCGGGGTTGTAGAGCCGGCACCCGCAGTGGCACCGAAACCCATGACCTTCGACACGCAGGAGCTCGAGGGCATCGGAAAGACCGTCGAGCTCAGCAAGGAGCGGCTCGATAAGCTCATGGACGTCATGGCGGAGAAGCAGAAGGAGGAGGAGCCGCGGAAGGAAGCCTCGAAGCCGGAGCCGGAAAAAGCGACCGGCACCCTTCCCCCTTGGGCGGACAGGATCAGAAGCTCCGCGTCGGTCGTCGAGCGAAAGGACACCCGGGATCTTGGACCTGGATTCATTAAAGAAGAGGCGGCCGGCCTCGGGGATAAAGACGCCGAGGGAGGATCGGGCCGGGCCGGAACTGGGGAAAAACCCGGGCAGAACGCGGAAGAGGAGATCTTCCCCCGCCGCAAGCCCCCGGATTCAGGCATCGGCCTTCCCGAGCGCGTGACGCAGGCGGCCCTGCCCTTCGAATCGGCCGTTCGCGAGGAAGAGGAAGGCGAGGAGGTCGCGGAGGAAGAGGCTTTCGAGTCCGCTCCGGCGCCCGCCGAACCCGGCCTTCCGAAAAAGGAGGGGCTCCGTGCTTCCGTCCCCGAGGAGGCGGAGGCCGAGGCCGATCTCGAAAAAGAGCCGGAGGAAGAAGAGCTCCAGCCTCCTTTTCACCTCTCCGTTTTCCTGAAAGCCAAGGCCTTCGACGTCCTGTTCATCGGCATCTTCTGGCTCGTTGCCCTTTGGGTGGCCGCCCGGTCCATGAGCGCGACCCTGTTCGAGCTCCTGTCCGTCACGTCCGGGTCCGTTTTCCTCCTGTACGCCGTCTTCGTCCTGATCTATTTTTTTCTTTTCAAGTTCTTCCTGGGCGAGACGCTGGGTGACAGGCTGTTCAAGGAACGGGAATAGCCGGGACCTTTCCGCCGGGCCGATAACCCTTTGCTAAAAACCCCCGCCGGGTGCGCTAGATGCCCAGGCTCAGCCGTTCGGCCAGGGCGGGCGGGAGCTTCTCGTCGAGGATCCTCTTCTTGGCGCCCTCAATGTCGTAGTCGACACGGGTGAACTTGACGATCCGCGTCTCGGAGTCGTAGGTGGCGAAGGCCGCGCGCGGGTTCCTGTCCCGGGGCTGCCCCACGGAGCCGGGGTTGATGAGGTAGCGGACGCCCTTCTCGAGCTTGACCTCGTTCGTGTTCCCCTCGAGGAACGTCCCCTCGACGTTCCCGTCCTTTTCGGAGTAGACGAAGGGAAAGTGGGTGTGGCCGAAAAAGCAGAGGGGCGTCTGGATGTAGGAGAAGGCCTCGGCGGCGTCGAACTCCCCGAAGATGTAATAGTCCTCGTCGAAGGGCGCGCCGTGGCAGATCGTGATCGTGTCGTGGATGATCTCCGGGCTCTGCCTGAGCCGGGAGAGGAAGTCCAGGTTTTTCCGGGTGATGGTCTTCTTGGTCCAGAAGATGGCCGAGGCCGCGATGGGGTTGAAGGTCTGGACCGAGTCCAGGCCCGAGACCGCCTTGTCGTGGTTGCCGCGGATGATGGACAGGGGCCGAAGGGTCAGGATCCTCTGGATGACCTCGTTGGGGGAGGCGCCGTAGCCGACGAGGTCCCCGAGAAAGATATAGTGGTCGATCCGCTTCTTCTGGATGACCTTGAGCACCGCGTGGAGCGCTTCCAGGTTCCCGTGGATATCCGTGAAGATCAGGTACCGCATGGCCTCCCTCACCTTCCTTGAACGGTCTCGTACAACAGATCGGCCTCGAACGAACTCCGGACCAGGGGCCCGGCCGCGACCTCCGCGAACCCGAGGGCCAGGGCCTTCGTCCGGAGCGCCTCGAATTCGCCGGGAGCATAGTACCTTTCGACCGGAGGGTTGACCGCGGCCGGCTGGAGGTACTGGCCCACGGTCAGCAGGTCGCATCCGGCCCGCCGGAGATCGGCGAAGGCCCCGAGAATGTCCTCTTCGGCTTCTCCCAAACCGATCATCAGGCCCGATTTCGTCCGGGCACCTCTCCTTTTCGCCGCCGCCAGGACACCCAGGGACCGCCGGTAGCCTTCCCGAGGCCGGCGGATCTTCGGATACAGCGATTCCACGGTCTCCAGGTTATGGTTGAGGACGTCCGGCCCGGCCTCGAGCACGATCTCCAGGGCTGCTTCGTCCCCGCCGAAGTCCGGGACGAGGGCCTCGACCCTCATCCCCGGGCTGGCCTCCCGGACCGCTTGGATCGTCCGGGCGAAATGGGAAGCCCCCCCGTCCGGGAGATCGTCGCGCGTCACTGACGTGAGGACGACGTATCGGAGGCCCAGGGCGTGGGCCGCTTCGGCCACGCGAGCCGGCTCGCCGGGGTCCGGGGCCGCCGGCACGCCCTTGGCGACGGCGCAGAAGCCGCAGTCCCGCGTGCAGGTGTCTCCCAGGATCAGGAAGGTCGCCGTCTTCTTCTCCCAGCAGTGCCCGATGTTCGGGCAGCGGGCGCTGCGGCAGATCGTATGGAGATGCCGGGATTCGAGGAGGTCCGAGACACGGAAGAAATCCCCGTGCGACGGGAGTCGGACTTTCAGCCAATCAGGTTTTCGCGTCGCTGGGGCTCCCTCGTTCGTTGGATAGACCCTTTTCGTTCGAACCGGTCCTCCCGCTGAACTGTTGGACGAAATTTCAGGTCTGATGAAGAGCGGAAAGCTCTCAGTATTCGACGTCGCGCTCTCTCTTGATGCGCCGCCGCATCCGTTTCCGAGCTTGGGCTTCTTTCATCCGCCGCCGTTCCCCGGGCTTGAAGTACACGGAGTGCTTCTTGATCTCCTTGATGATCGCTTCCTGCTGGACCCGGCGCTTGAACCGGCGGAGTGCGGATTCTAAATTTTCGCCTTCCTCTAGAATGACAAACGCCAAAAAAACTCACCTCCAATCTCGGAAAATCACTGATTTTTATACAGGATTGGGCTCCGAAAGTCAAGCCGCCGGCCGGCGGCGGCGATCCGTTCGGCCCGGCCGTATCCGCCTCTTTCGGGAGGCGCTTTGGCGCGCCTTCCCCCCGGCCCGCCGGATGCAGGCCAGGGCGCCGATACGCATCGGCTCGATGAGCGGGACGGGAAGGTCCTTATCTCCGAGGACGAGCGGGACCTCCGTGCAGCCGGCGACGATGGCTTGAGCGCCCCTTCGGATGAGGCCTGCGGCGACACCGAGGATCGCCCTCCGGGGCGCGCCCACCGTGACGCCGGACTTGATGCCCTTGCGGCCGTAGATCGCGTTCATGACCCGCGCCTGGGCGTGGGCGTCGGGGACGAGGACTTCGATGCCGGCCGCCTCGAAGGCGTCGTGGAAGATCCGCGATCGGACGGTTCCGGTCGTGGCGACGAGGCCGATCCTTTTCATCCCAGGGTGACGACCCCTGACCTCTCTGACCGTTTCTTCGAGGAGGTTGACGACCGGGAGGGGCGATCGCGCCGCGAGGGCGGGGTAGAAATAATGGGCGGTGACGCAAGGGATGACGGCGAAATCGGCGCCCGCGGCGCGCATCGTCTTGACGCCGCGGATGAGAAAAGGCAGGGGGCTCGGGCCGCCCCGGAGGATGGCCTCGGTCCGGTCCGGGATCTGGGGCAGGCTGCAGACGATGACCGGAACATGGTCCTGGTCTCTCGCGGCGCGCGTGCTCTTGACGAGAAGGTCGAAAAAGGACGCCGTCGCCTCCGGACCCATCCCCCCCAGGACGCCGATCGTTTTTAGCTTTTGGGGGCTCATTTGAGAAGGTCCTTGAGCTTGTCGAGCGGAAGAGCTTCCGCCACGTGGCCGTCCTTCCCTTCTATGCGGCCGGCCTTGAGGAGCGAATTGAGGATGGCTTCCTCGGCGGCCTCGGCCGCGGCCTGGAAGAGCGGGGAAACGCTCTCGTCATTGAGGAGCGTGACCGTGCGCGTCGGAGACGTCGAGCGGTGGGGGACCCTGACGGAGGCCGCGGTTGAGAAGGCGACGGCAAAGTCGCCGCTGCCGTTCGAGTAGTATCCGCCCGTCCGGGCGATGCCGAGGAGGGCCCGTTTGGCCAGGCGCTCGAGGTTCCGCGCGTCGAGCGGGGCGTCGGTGGCCACGACCATCAGGCAGGACCCGTCGCCGGCCGGTTTCGTCCCCCTAGCGGCTGCGGTGCCCGTTTCCTTCTTGTCGAAGGGGACCCCGCGGATCGTCAGGACGCCGCCGAAGTTCGTCTGGGCGAGAACTCCCACCGTCCAACCGCCCCGGCTTTCGGGCAGACGGCGCGAGGCCGTTCCGATGCCGCCCTTGTAGCCGAAGCACGTCGTCCCCGTCCCGGCCCCGATCGCGCCCTCATCGACAGGACCCTCCGACGCCTTCCGGATCGCCTCCAGAACGTGGGCCTTGGTGACGTGCCGGCCGCGGATGTCGTTGAGCCAGCCGTCGTTAGTCTCGCCGACGATCGGGTTGACCGACTCGACGCGTTCGTTTCCGGGCAGACCGAGCGTCCAATCGATGAGCGCGTCGGCGGCCGTCGGCACGCTCAATGTGTTGGTCAGGACGATAGGTGTCTCGATCGTCCCGAGCTCCTTAACTTGGGGCAGGCCCGTGAGCTTGCCGTAGCCGTTGGCGACGGAGATCCCGGCTGGGACCTTATCCTGGAAGATGTTGCCGTCATGGGGCAGGACGGCGGTGACGCCGGTCCGGACGGCCTTGCCCTCGATGAGGGTCAGCTGGCCGACCTTGACGCCCGCAACGTCGGTGATGGCGTTCAGCGGGCCGGGAGGGAGGACGCCGACCACGAGGCCGAACTCCCGGGCCCGGGGCCTTTCCCGGACAGACCCGAGGACGGCTCCGATGAGGATGAGCATCAAGGCAAGGGGGAGGACGACAGGCATCGGCTTTTCCTTCGCGAACATCTCGCCTTCATCATACGAAGACCCGCTAAAAATAACAAGCGGCGGACGGGCCGGGCAGCTTGAGCCCGGCCGGAGTTTTTGGTATGACTGAGACCATGACCGAAGGTGGCCTGGGTTTCCTTGCTGACCCGCGGCTCGCGGCAATGGGCTGGCTCGTCCACGGTTTCGGAAATGCCGGATGGAGCGAGGCGGACTTCCTGGACTCCGCGGCGTCGAAAGGGCTGCGGCCGGTGATCATGCGCCAGGTCCACTCCGACGTCATCCACCGCCTGGAGGTGGCGCCGGCCGGGAAGCTCGAGGGCGACGCGCTTATGACGAATGTCCCCGGCCTCCTGCTGGTCGTCAGGACCGCCGATTGCCTTCCCGTTCTTCTTGCGGACGAAAAAAGCCGGGCCGTCGCCTCGGTCCATTGCGGCTGGCGCGGGACCCGGGTCAGGGTCCTGGAGCGGGCCGCCCGGGAGATGGGCCGGGCCTACGGGACCGAACCGGCCCGTCTCGTGGCCGCCCTCGGCCCCTGCATCGGCCCGGCCTGCTACGAGGTCGGTCCTGAGGTCAAGGAGAGCTTTGGCGCCGCCGGATTTCCGGCGGAGGTGTTCGAGCCCGTCGCTGACAGGCCCGGTAAGTCCCTCCTGGACCTGCGAGGGGCTAATGCCTGGCTGCTTCAAGGCCTCGGCGTGAAAAAGACGAACATCTGGACCGCCGAGGCCTGCACGCACTGCGACCCCGGCCTTCTTTCCTATCGCCGCGACAAGGGCGAGCCCCGCCGCATGTACAACTTCATCGGTATCCGTCCTTGAAGCCCGCCGGGTTGCTTTTTCGGGGCGATTTCGCTATCCTTAACGGGTCACAGGAGAGATTCATGGAACGCACGATCGGCGATATCGATCTGGTCGGCATTCCGCTTTTCAAGAAGGGGAAGGTCCGCAATGTCTACGAGATCGACGACAAGCTCCTGATCGTCGCCACGGACCGCATCTCCGCGTTCGATTGGGTCCTCCCGTCGCTCATCCCGTTCAAGGGAAAGGTCCTGACGCAGATCTCGAGATTCTGGTTCGATTTCGTCGCCCTGGCCTGCCCCAACCACCTGATCGCGACCGAGGCCGGCGATTTCCCGGCCGTCCTTCAGCCGTTCAAGGACATCCTCGACAAGCGCTCAATGCTCGTCCGCAAGACCAGCGTCGTCCCGATCGAGTGCGTCGTCCGGGCCTACCTCTCCGGTTCGGGATGGAAGGAATACAAGACGGCGGGCAAGATCTGCGGGATCAAGATCCCCAAGGGCCTCCGGGAATCCGACAGGCTCGAAGAGCCCATCTTCACGCCCTCCACCAAGGCGGAGCAGGGCCACGACGAGAACATCTCTTTCAAAGAGGTCCAGAAGCTCATCGGGGCCGCCCTGGCCCAGAAGATCCGGAAGGTCAGCCTCGAGGTCTACCAGAAGGCCGCCCTCTACGCCGTCTCCAAGGGGATCATCATCGCCGACACGAAGTTCGAGTTCGGGCTCATCGGCGACGAGCTCGTCCTCATCGACGAGATCTTCACCCCCGACTCTTCCCGGTTCTGGCCGCTCGCGACCTACGCGCCGGGAAAATCCCAGCCCAGCCTGGACAAGCAATTCGTCCGGGAATATCTGGAGACCACGGGCTGGGACAAGAACTCCCCGCCGCCCGTCCTCCCCGCGGACATCGTCGCCAAGACGTCCGAGAAATACCTGGAGATCTACCGGCTCCTGACAGGCCAAAATGACCTCGGATGAGCGAACTGGTCGATTTCCACATTCATTCCAACCGGAGCTGTGACGGCGATTTTTCGCCGGCCGAGCTCATCGGCTTCGCCCGGGAGAAGGATTTCAGGGCCATTTCCATCGCCGACCACGATACCGTGGCCGCCTATCCCGAGGCCATGGACCTCGGCCGGGAAGCCGGGGTCGAGGTCATCCCCAGCATCGAGGTGACGACGCTCTACGCCGGGCGGGAGTTCCACCTCCTCCTCCCGTTCGTCGACTGGGAGAGCGCGGCAATCGCGGCGATCATCGAGAGCCAGACCCGCT
>JBEKXF010000024.1:0-54681 GCA_049512315.1 Candidatus Aminicenantales bacterium
AACGTGATCAGTTCCTCTCGCACGGGGCCGGCCCTCCTCCTGTCCGGAGGAGTACCTTAGCCCAAAAAAGCGGAAATATTCACGTTGCCCAAAGCGGAAATTATCACGTTGCCGCAACACGTGGCATGCCTGATTGGAGGAGAGAGAATTGTAATCGATAAGGAGGTCGACCAACGAGATCAGGGCCGTCGAGGGTGCTTGAGCGACTCGATCCGCTTCAGGTCTAGCTCACCCTTGGCGCCCCAGCCGCGGACTCCGTCCGGGATGTCGGGGCGGAACCGTTCGTAAAGCGAAAAGGCGACCGCGGCGAGCTCGTCCGGCTTGAAGGATTCCGCTAGGGCTTTCAAGGCTTTTTCTACGGTCGGGAGCGTCGGGCCGAATTTTTGTTCGAGATAGCGTTCGACGCCCTCAGCTCTGATAGGTTTATCCTTGACTACGGCTCGGACGCCCTCGCCCGTCGTTTTGGCAGGAACGGCGCGTCCGAGAAGCTCGACCCGGAATTCTTCCCCGAGTCCGGCCCCCCTGAGCGGGAGGCCTTCAGGGTGTTCTGCCGGCTTGAAGATGCCTAGGCTCCGGCCTTTCGACTGGGCGTTAAGCCCGGCCAGGGCTTTGCCGAGCGACAGCGCGGCTCGATGATCGAACCCCAGGCGTTCCGCGACGATGGCGGCCCAGAGCATCAACACTGGGGCCCGATTCACGAGGACCATATAACGGCTCGAGAGCGTCCTCGGCTGTGCGTATGGTTTCATCATCTTCGCGGCTTCAACTGACCTGTCCCCGCCCAATGTACTACCCCTGAAGTGAATTTTCTAAGCATCTAGAAACGCCGAGCGCGTCGCTGCCATGCACCCCATTACCCTTGACAAGCGTCTCATCCATCCCAGGCCGGAGCGGAAAGAGGACAAGGCTGGCCGGAACCGCCGGGCCAAAGCCCCGCTAGAAGGCAGGGCTTTTTTTATATTGCCAGTAAGATTTGCAGGGGTAGGTCAGCTCACAGAGCTTCCAACCTCCTCTTTTCCTCCTCACCTTGCTTCCCGGTACGACGTAACGTTGCGTCCGCAGGTCGCGCACCGACCCTCGAATAACCGTCGATCGCCGAGGTTGACGGTCTCGTAGACCGTAACCTTGGACGAGCAGTGCGGACAGTCGATCTCCTGTACCGGGAGGTTTGCCTTCGCTCGCTCCATCTCCTGTTGGATGTCGGTGAGCCGATCCAGCACGTTTTCCTTTTCGGTCATCTCTTCCTCCCAATGCCTTATTATTGCTTTTGCGATCCTATATTGACCTGCCCTCATGCTAACTGTACCACCCCTGAAATGAGATTTTCAAGCAAGTACGCCGAGCGAGTCGCTGGGAAGCACCCCGTGACGCTCGACCGCCGCTTCATCCACCCCAGGCCCGAGCAGAAGGAGGAGTGAGCCGGCCGGTCCCGCCCTCAGGAACAACGACCCCCTAGGCAAGGTCTGCCAGAAAACTCATATCATGTCTGGGCTAATATTAAGGGATGAGATCCATGCATTGCTTGGTTAGACAGCCTTTATCTTTCAAGACTGGGTAACCATTTGTCAATCGATTATCAAACCATTCAGCTTCTTTTCCAAATCAGGTGACCAGTCTGCTCGGTCCCCTCTACCAGCAGGGGTTGGGTACTTAGGATCAACCGATCACCATCAAATTTATACAAACGTTCCTGGTCTCTCCCAGTCCAATTTGGGAATAAACTTACTTCAATATGGTGGATAACTTTGTTGCCACGGATTTCATACTTGCCGCAATATGAAAAGTAGGTATCAAACGCCAATGCTTTTTCCTCGACACTGCCTGCAAGGAGATCCTCAGTATGGAAGTGCGGGCGTCCACTTCTCATGAATGCAACGGACACGTACCCATCCAGACTATAAATAATGTACCCATTAACGTTTTGTCCGAATGGATAATTGATCTGACCATTCGCGCTTCTGAGTTCAAAGGATATCAGCCTCCAAGAGCCGATGAAAGTGTTTTCCGTCATTCTCATTTCTCCTGTATATCGTTCTATGATCTAAGAGTTACTCTCCGCCCTTTAACCAGGATGGATTTTGGTAAGAAGGATTGGGATAAGTGTAGAAACCTTTGCCTGTCTTGACGCCCAGTTCACCTTTTTCAATCTTATCTAACAGGATTCGGGGAGGGGCATCGGATTCATCACCTGACTCATGATAATATACCATTTCAATATCGCGTACTACATCGAGCCCCACCATATCCATCATGCCAAATGGGCCAGCCGGCTGGCTATTGGCGATCATCCAGGCACGGTCCACATCTTCATGAGAAGCCACGCCCTCGTCAACAAGATGCAGACATTCTTTCTTGATCGCTCGCCATACTCGGTTGAAGATAAAGCCAGTACTCTCTTTACGCACAAGCAGCGGAGTCAAACCAATCGTATGTGCAAAACGAACTGCAATTTCAATCGTCTCGTTTGACGTGGCCGTACCCCGCATCAGCTCTAACAATGTCCGTTGCCAAACCGGGGGGTAGAAATGCATATTGAGGACTTTGTCAGTTCGGTGGGTTGCGCTCTCAATGGCTGAGATGCGAAGAGATGAACTGTTCGTCGCCAAAATGGTACGACTAGGACAAACTTCATCTAACTGAGCAAAAACTGCCCGTTTGACTGCTAGATGTTCGGGCACGGACTCGATCGCTAATCCAGCGTTAGACACTCCTGTCTGCAACTCCGTGGTGAAGTGGATACGGCCGAGAATAACCTCCTTTTCACCCAGAGTGATTTTCCCCTTTTCGAGCCATTTGTCTAGTTCTTGAGAATGGCGCTGTGCTGCTCGTTGTAAGCTTTCCTCAAGACTGTCAACAAACCAGACAATATAGCCATGAGTTGCACACTGAAGCCCAATCTGCGTTCCCATAAATCCAGCGCCGATAATACAGATTGTGTCAGAGGATTCTGTTTTCATAATCGTTACACTCCTTCTAATCAAAACAGAAGATTGATCCTGTTACACTCAAATTGATGGGGATTTCCTTTTTTGTACGGCGTGAAATCGCTACTCGCCGGCCGGAATCAACCCTTCCCATCACGCAAAGAAGATAGCCCGGCCGTGGGTAGGAGTCAAGAACTCAAGATTCAGCTGGCCGGGGCCTTCGGCGCGCGAATTGTCGGGCGGAACGGCCGAGAAGGGCGCCAAACACCCCGTGACGCTGGACAAGCGTTTCATCCACCCCAGGCCGAAACAGCAGGAGGATTAGCCGGCCGGGCCCGCTGGACCCCAAGCCCCGCTCGTCAGGCGGGGGCTCGCTTGTTGATTCCGAGAAGACAATAGCGTCACCGTCCACAACCGAGCCAGACGCAGGGGTTGTTATCATCCGTTCAATTTTGTAAATGAACCGGGGCGAATAATCGTATAATCCCATATAAGAGGAACCAGCCTGATGGAAGACGTTGAAGCCGTCGTCCGCTGCCTCAAAGGAGAAAAGGACGCATTCGAGTTCCTGGTCAGGAAATACCAGGCTCCCCTCCTTGCCCTAGGTGCCAACATCCTTGGGAACCTTGAGGAGGCCAGGGATGTCACTCAAGATATTTTTTTTCTGGCCTTCCTGAAACTGGGAGATTTCGACCGCAGCCGGAGCTTCAAGAACCGGAGCTTCAAGAATTGGTTGTATGCCATTGCCGTCCATAAATGCATCGACCGGAGGCGAAGGCTGCGCAATTTCTTACGCAAGGTCATTGGGCCTGACGGAACCGCGGGCGCCTGGGTGGGAGCCACGGCTCTCAGGCAGGGGGTAGACCGGGAGCATCCGCCGGAGGCAGAGAGTTCGCGGGAAGCGGACCCGGACGGCGGCCCGGCCGGGACAGGCCTTTTTGGATGGAGGATGGACGGCCTGTTGAAGCGTTTGAGCCTGAAGGAGAGGACGGCCCTCGTCCTGTCGGTCGTCGACGGGTACAGCGCCGCGGAAACGGGACGGATAATGAACTGTTCGGAGAATACGGTCCGCGTCCATCTCTTCAGGGCCAGAGCGAAACTAAGGGAGTACGTGAAGGAGAACGGAGATGCGCTGTGAACGATATAGAGACCTGTACCGCCGGCTTCCCTGGCTCAGGACGATCCTGATAAGGAAGCATTTCATCCGCTGCGAGGAGTGCCGCCGGGAATGGGAGGCGGGAATCGATGACGGCCCGTTCTTCCGAGCCGACGATCTCGGAGGCGAGGACCTGTGGCCGGCCCTGCGGGAAAGGCTTTTTTCTCTCGGACAGCCGGCGGCCGGCCGGCCAGCCGGAACGCACAGAACGCGAGCGCGTCTCCGGGCCAGAAGGATAGGCCCGGCGTTCGCCCCGGTCCTCATATTGGTTCT
Organism: Candidatus Aminicenantales bacterium; assembly: GCA_049512315.1. Classification (GTDB taxonomy): domain Bacteria; phylum Acidobacteriota; class Aminicenantia; order Aminicenantales; family Saccharicenantaceae; genus DATKJS01. The sequence continues at coordinate 4,354 of JBEKXF010000024.1, forward strand.
CGCGGTCCTGGTCACAGTCTCGTATTTCGGGCTCAGGTCGTTGAGAACCGTATTGAACTCGGAACGGCAAGCCGGTCTCCGGCCTGTGGCGCCCGAAGTCCTTGCGACGGCCTCAAGCCCCAGGCCGGCCATCTTTCAGGCTTTCATCGAGGGGAAAAGAGCCAGGGTCTTGATCTATGTCGAACCGAAGAACCCGCATATCTCGCTCTTCTGGCTCGAACCTTCAAAGGAATGATGTGATGAGCAGGAAATCCAGCCGGAAACGGACGGTGATAAAGGACGACAATGGAAGGAGACAATAAATGAAAAAGAAAGCCATCCTCGTCTTCATTTTGGGCATATTGCTCTTCGGCAGCGGCCTCTTCGGAATCGAAAAACAAGTATATTTCGATCTTCGATTATATAAAGCCGTCCCGGCCGACGGGGCCACGGTTTTCATCCGCTGGAAGACCGCTAAAGTCGATGCCGAGGGTCCGAATGCCAGCTATTTCTATACGGCCAACGTCAAGGGATCGGACCAACGGGCCGAAGAAGCCGAGATAAAGAAGGTCTTCAAAGTCAGGGAATTGGCAGCCGTCGCTCAAAGCCAACACCGCATCGGATTCAACCCGGACATGATACGGGATAAAAAATCGAATGATTACTTCATCGGCTGGTGGGAAGGCTATTACGGCATAGAGGGGCCGCTCCTCGAGGTCACCCTCTCGGACGGGAAAAGGTACGACATGCGGATAATCCCACTTGATGTCGATAACGCGCCTTACAGATTCAAGCTCCAGATCCACGAGCCGCCGTTCAGGACGACCGAGAAGGGCTCTCAAAGCTCTCCCGGGGGCGTGGGGGCCTCAGTCCCGCAGGTCTTCTACGTGGATGTCGAATTCTCCCTGACCATAGGCGACACGACAATCATAGGCTTCGCCGACTCCAAGGACACTCCATATTTCCTGTCCATTTATCTCGACGGGGTCGGCGGCAAATTGGACCTAGGGGGAAACCATCCGGCCGGAATTGTCGAAATTCTGCCCGGTGAAGCCAAGGCCAAGCAGCCGGAGATGGTCAGGATCCTCGCCCCAGAGTATCCAGAGAGCTGCCGGTTGAAGGGCATAGAAGGCTCGGTCGGCCTGGAAGTCTCCGTGGACGCCGCGGGCCGGCCGACGGACATCAAGGTCGTCAAGAGCGCTCACCCAGACCTAGACAAGGCAGCGGTCGCCGCGGTCAAGCAATGGCTGTTCAAGCCCTTGCTGGTCGAGGGCAAGCCCAAAGCCGCGGTCTACGCTATGGCCATCGATTTCAAAATGAAGGATACGGAACGGAAGTGAGCGGCGGGGCGCCCGGCCGCAGCTCTCATCGGTGACAACGGGGAACGGTTCCCCGATGCGGTCCGATGTCTCGGAGAGGGCCTCGAGTGACCTGCCCGCTAAAATCGGTCCAGGTAAAACGAGAAAAACCTTTGGGAAAGGAGTCCCGATGGCCAGGGTACGGTTCACTCCGGAACAGATCATTGGCAAGCTGCGTGAGGCCACCCTGGGAGTATCGGAGGGTTCATAGGAGGCAGGGGGAGAGCCTGCAGAGCCGGCCTCCCCTACTGGTGCGGGACGCCGTGGGTGGCGGAGATATGTCTCACTGTTAAAAAAGATATGGGCCTACTGTTCTTCAAAAACGATTCCGGCAGAAACGGGGACGCCCGAATTCTCCCCTGTTGGACCGCATCTGGCTTCCTTTTCTTGCATTTACAGATCTTGATGGTTTGATCACGTTTAGGCTAGACTGAGCTATTTTGAGCAAGAGTTTGTACAATCTCTGCTCAATTTTTTGAGGGTATCGAGCCAATTACGGTGGGGTGGTCTGCCCCGGTCGCTTAACCACATCCTTCGGCCCGACGGAGGGCCAGGCCTCTCCCCCCGGCTTGAGAGCGCCCGCCCTGCGTGATCCTGGGCGTCCGGGCGCAGCTCGTCTCGTTTCCTGCCATGATGCCCCGGCCTCCGGTGTTCTCCCCTGCACAGGCAGTCCATGGGGCGGGTCTCCGGCCGTAAACGTTCTGGTCAGGGAATTCTGCCGTTGCCTCACTGTCGGGATTGCAGTAATATAAGAGGGGTGGAAATTTATAATAATACCCGTGGAAATGAGAACGAATGGCCGAGCAACGGCATCTAAGAAATGCTCCTATTACAGAAGCCCTAATTGATATCCGAATAAGGATAAAAGAGGGCTTCGATGTTAGCAGGCTTCTTTCTCTTCATCAACATGTTGCGGCACAATATCCAGAGAAAAACGAGCGCTTCAGGTGGGAGGGCAAATTCAACGTAGCGAAGGGTGAGCCACCTGCATCTGCAGGCACAACGGTAGATGGCTATTTATTTATTGCGGCCGATAAGAAACAAATTTTTCAGTCGAGGCTAGATGGTTTTACGTTCAATAGATTAATGCCCTATGATAAATGGGAGACTTTCCGCCTAGAAGCACATAGGTTATGGCAGTTATATAGTGATCTGATCTCTCCTGAAATTATTAGAGTAGCTGTGCGTTATATAAACAAAATGAATATCCCGCTACCAATAGCCAAGTTTACCGACTATTTAGTGGCTGCTCCGATTGTGCCCGAAGGTTTGCCTCAAGGAGTTTCTAGCTTCTTAACCCGAGTCGTTATGCCTAGTCCCGAAACGGGTGTAATAACGATCATTACGCAGGCGTTTGAACAGGTCGTAGAGCCGCAGGTTCTTCCAATTATTTTAGATATCGACGTTTTCAAGGAGCGGGAGCTATTCAGTGAGAAAGAAGCATGGGACACTCTTGATCTCCTGCGGGAAATAAAAAATAAGGCGTTCTTTTCTAGCATAACTGATAAGGCTGAGGAGCTATTCAGATGAGCGAAGCTGTATCCTGGATGCCATCAATTTATGCAAGTTATTTGACCGCTCCGAGCGGCGAGGGATTCGACGAGGCTTCATCTGCCGAGTTGTATAAGAGAGTGCAAGAAGGGATTTCGCAGTTCCTTGGATCTGAGACCTATACATTTGGAATCGCGTTGGACCTAGTACTTAAAGAACTAGATGCCATCTATGAGGAATGTTCAACCGAAGATTGGGATGGCCATGGCGCCTCGCCAATCACCCCCGAAGCTTATTCAGAAGCTGTGTCTTTGATAATTTCATTGCCGAGATCGGTGACGATTCCAGAAATAGTGCCTGAGCCGACAGGAGGAATTGGATTTGAATGGTTCGCGGGCAGGAACCAAATATTAGTGATGACCGTCCAAGGGAAGAATAAATTAAATTATGCGGGAATATTCGGAGGAAATAAAGTGTGTGGTTCCGAATACTTTGATGGCCCCATGCCTGGGAAGGCATTTCAGCAGATAACGCGATTCTTTTCGAGATAGCAGTTTTAATGCCCGTACCGCTCTTGGAAATGCTTGCAAGGTTCATATTTTCTAGGCGACACCTTAGCCGGTCCGCACGACGAGTTTTGCACGGTGCTTTTATGCCCCCGCGCGATCGGCGCCTTTCTGTTTTTAGGATATCGGGATTAACCGACAGGGAGATATGGCGCTTGGGCAATTTCGCAGGTGAGCTTCGCACAAAATCTCCTCTAGGACGCGCTAATATCAGGGCGTCATCGGTAGTGGATCAAGGCCTTGGTATCGAGGCAGATGATGAGCTGGCTAAGCATGCCGAAATCATCGGTTGGCCCGACGATGAAATGAGGATATTAGAGAAGGCCACGGAGCTTGCCGCAGCATCTGTGCTCATTATAAATGTGTCCGAAGTGACCCCGAGGGGATGAATCTCGTGCTCGTAATGTATGCTGTCAAGATTTCTATCGTGTTGGGGGCTTAAAGGCCCTTAAAACTGCTGAAATTCACTTAAAGCCGGCCCGGGTCCCGAAGCTCGCATTTCGCGGGGGCTCTCGGGGAAAAAACGAGAGGTGCCTGAGAGAATTCGAACCTCCGACCTTTGGATCCGGAGTCCAACGCTCTACCCTCCTGGATATATGGGGAAAACCCAATTTCCAGGAGGAAATGTCTTGTTTTCCTTTACGCACCTTTAGTCAGAATTAAGCGCGTTTAAGCATTTTTTGTGACATTTTTGTGACAAATGAGCCCAAAATCGGCTCAACAGGGGCTGCGAATATTCCAGCAACCTCTTCAGAATCAGTGAGTTAAATGAAGTGCCCCTGGCCTGACTCGAACAGGCGACACATGGATTAGGAATGCACAACGCCGATTTTCTGGAAAGCCTCTAATTATTTATTTATGAATATTTTACATGGTCTATCAGGGGGACCGTTACCGTAGGGGTGTCAACTTTATGTCGTGTTGGATCCGGGATTCCTTGCGTTATTCGTTGGAAACTAAAAAGCCAATAAACTCACTTTTTGGCTGGATCATTTTTCAGGGCTGAGGTCCATGCTTGAAAATCTCACTTCAGAGGTGGTACATTTAGCGGGGGCGGGTCAAGCTCAATAGCATATGACTGACAATAAAGAAACGGCATGGCCTTTTCTGTTGATCTAGCTACATAAATATCCGTAAGAAGGAGAGCGTTATGGAACATTTGCAGACTGTTCAAAAGGTATTCTCAGACAAACTGCTCGAAGTTCCGAATTATCAACGTGGCTATGCATGGGAAGAACCTCAATGGATCGATATGATCGAAGACCTAGAAGTATTGGCGGAAAGTCAAACTCATTATACTGGCACTGTGGTTTTGAACAAATCAGACGAAAACGTCATGAATGATGAAGGGCATATACTGGAAAAGTATAACATAGTCGACGGACAGCAAAGACTCGTTACGATATCTATTCTGCTCCATTGTATATCCGAGAATCTCAAGCACTATGCCAATACTCTTAAATTGGGTGAAGGAATACGAAAAAGCTATCTAGTGTTTAAAGATAAATTCAGCCAGGAAAAGCTCAGGCTTACACTCAATGAAGACTGCAACACATTTTTTATGAGAAATATCATTTCTACCATTCCCGCAGTTGAAGGACCTGTAATTAAAGCTCACGAAAATCTGGACGGGGCTCTCACCTTTTACAAGAAGTATCTCAAAAAGAAAAAGGATGTCTCGCCTGATCACTATGAAAACTGGCTTGTCGAGCTTTACAGAAAGATAATCGAATCTCTGGAATTCACAGTTTATGAGGTAAAGCAATCAGCAGAGGTAGGGGTAATTTTTGAAACTATGAATAACCGCGGCAAATCCCTTTCCGATCTGGATAGGGTCAAGAATTATCTACTTTATCTAGCGAGCAAATTACCTGAAATCGCGCGCCAGGAATTGGGCGATAAAATCAACAACGAAGTGGGAAAACTATATAGGAAGCTCATGGACATAGGCGGTTCTTCATCTGCAACCGAAGACCAACTTCTGAGAATGGCCTGGCTTATGGCATATAACCCGGCTTCAAAATATTGGCAAGGATATACGACAATAAAACAACACATCAACCTCAGGAAATATCCTTCCACAACAAGAGATGTAGAGCTGATCAAGGATTTGAATACTTACATCGATATCCTATGCGACTGCAGCTCCGCCTATAGAGATATTTTGGTTCCCCGTGCAGAGGATTCTTTCAAGAATCTAGGAGCTATTCCGGAGGCGCGTGAAAAATTAGTGCGCAAAGCGGAAAAGATTTTGCGAGTTGGAAATACAGCCTCTTTTATGCCAATTATTATGGCCGCCAGAATCAAATATCCAAATGAATATGAGTTACTCAGTCAGCTCCTAGATATTTGTGAGAAGTACGCGTTCAGAATTTTCAGACTTCAAAACTTCAGATCCAATACCGGGCAATCGAGCCTTTTCATATTGGGATTCAAACTCTTCAAAAAAGAAATAGATTTGAAAAAGGCGATTCAAGCAATGAACTCTCTTTTACTCAACTATTCTTCGGATAAAACTTATAGAGAAGAATTCGAGTTGGGAAGGAAAAACTGGTATCAGTTCTACGGCCTGAAGTATTTTCTTTATGAATACGAAGAATCGATTTCGCACGGGAAGGGAGTTATCTATCCTTGGGATCGACTGGCAAGAAAGGACAAACAAGAGACCGTGGAACACATTCTGCCACAGGTGCCCTCTCGGGAATATTGGCAATCGAGATGGAATCAAGATCAGATCAACAAATACCTACATGATATTGGAAATCTCGTATTGACCCTCGATAATAGTATCTATCAAAACAAATCCTTTTACGATAAGAAAGGAACCCCGGGAGTAAAGGATTGCTACATGAATTCGATTTTATTTCAAGAGCGAGAAATTGGCGCTTTTTCAGAATGGACTGAAAAAGAATTGTTGGAAAGAAGAGAGAAAATAGTTAGGTGGGCCATAGATCGCTGGTATATATATCCGGCTTTAGGAGGTGATCTTTATCTCGATAACGAGAACGACGAAGAAACAGATGACGATCAAAATGATCCAGATGACAATCCCATAAGCGCTCCGACCTCGATTGAATCCAAAGAATGGCCTCAAGACCTTCTTTCAACATATCTCGATAGACTCTGGGAACGAAAAAAACGGACTTATAATTTTCTCAGAGTCCTTGCTTCCGACGAAAGTGCTTTAGAATTCAATGAGGCCATTCGGAGAATTAACGACATCAGCGAAATTAAGATAAAAGGCAGGAGTATGGCTGGGATATCTTCAGGTCTTACCAAGCAGGCCAAGAAAAGAGGGTTCGACAGGCTTGTGATCGAGTTCAAAGAAGATGTGTGGAAATACAAACTGAACGAAAAGTATAGGGACATCATCAAAAAACATGTTGAAAGTCGAACTACCCCCGGTTAATGTTCCACCTCTAAAGTAGTATTTTCAATCCGTCCCCCCCCCTAAATCGGCCCTTCCCTTCAGGAAGGCCTGCAGCGGACCTAACCCCAAAACCGCCCTATACTGGACTGAAAGTCCAGACGCCGGTGTTCGTCGTCAGGCGGTTTCGGACTCGCGTGCTGATTTCTTAAGCTACGGATTCCGTTTCTCATGATAATTTAGCTGACGTCATGCACCCGCGGACCTGACCTGCCCGCAGTCACTGTACCACCTCTAAAATGAGATTTTCAAGGAAAACTCACATTATGTCTGGACCATTTTTCAGGGATACGGTCCCATATTAGTAATAAACGAAAGTGTTATGAAAGCTACTCAATTTGTCAGCTTTGAGTTATGCATATATCGCTAATGCACTTCCGAGAAAAAGGCAGTAAAATAAAGTTAAACTAGATTAAAAATAAGTGATAACAAGGGGAATCTAATGGGAAATAATCCGAAGAGGGCAGAATATATTAAAAAGATTAGACAAGCTCATGACTACGCTCTTCAAGAAAAGGAAATAATAAGGAGAAGGATTGAAGCCTCTATATCCGATATTGATGCGATTGAATTACTCGCTCATATTGCGTTCATCTCTCAATGCGTTCCGAAGAATGACCAGACCATCAATCAGAGTTTACGGGAATACCCTTCTCTGCATTATTTGGCTGGATTGTGCTTGAAAAAGCGTGTCGTTGGCACAAGACCTCCTGAGAATAAGGAGGTCGAAGCCATCACCGAAGACGTCAACCAATATTTCGCTAATTTCATGCAGGATATAACCCTGCAGAGCTTTAGAAAAGAACAGGTTTCAGATGAGGACGGATTAGTCCTTCAAGCTAGAATCCAAAAAATGCTACATCAGACTAGCGCGATGTTGTATCCATTCCAGCTTGAAACCTTAATTAATGGATTATTCTCTCAATTTGATGATTATTTCTTGAGTAAGGCGGGCTTCAGAGCGTCCAAGGCCCTAGAATTCGGCACGAAAATAATCAAGCGATATGAAAGGATGGCTAACAAAAGATATGAAGAGGTCGGATCAGCAAGAAAGAGGGCCGCGGAAGAATTAAAAGATCCTGTCAAAGGTCTGGCTATCAGAGCAACTATGGACGATTCATTATCAGATGAGGACCTGTTATCTTCATATACTGCCTTCTTATTGTTCACAAACATCAAAGAAATATTTCTATTCAAACCAGATGTACTATGTAGGGAAGAAGACATTTCGGATTTATCAGAATTCGCGAATTATGTGAAGGCCCTATGTTGCGAATTCGGTTCAAATCAAGATTTTAATAATCCGCTTGATATCAACGTCATATCTGTCAAGCCCTTTATTAAGGGCGATGGCGACACCTATTTTGTTCCCATATCCCAGGACTTGATTCATAATCTTCCGCTTGTCCTGGAATCCTTGCTGGAACAAGATAAGTTAGCGCAATCAGGGATCTGGCAGAGATATCAATCAAGCCGAGCCAATCATATCGAGGGCCGAATCTGCGAATTCCTTTCGAGGATATTTCCAATTGAAAACATATTTAGGAATGCCAAATATGTATATCAAGGGAAAGAATGCGAAGCTGATGCTATTGTCCTTTATGACAACAAAATATTCTTATTCGAAGCAAAAGCCGGTTCATTCGGAGAAAAGGCACAACGGGGAGGAATCGAAAGCCTAAAAAAGGACCTAAAGAAGCTGATCGAGGAGGCATATCAGCAAGGAAGGCGAACGGCTGCTTATATAAAATCGAACAAAATCTCCACTTTTTCCGATTCTCAGGGCAAAAAGATTTTAGAGTTAAGCCAGAATAATCAAACCATATTTATCATAGGAATCACTCTGGACCCTCTCATGAGCCTCGCTATCGGCTTGAAGAATCTTAGATCTCTGGGGCTTTTTATTGAAAACGAGTATCCGTGGTCCGTTCAAATCAATGAATTGGACTTGGTAACTCGCCACCTTCCATCTCCAACTATTTTTATACACTACATAGAACGTCGCCTCCGGGCTATAGACGAAAATGTTTTTCATGCCTACGACGAACTCTCGTTTCTTGGCTGGTACCTCAGGAAAGGGAACTTTTCTATTCCCTATGACAGGGACGGCAAACAACCTAACCTTTTGGAGATCGCGTCCGATTGGACAAGGACCTTCGATGAACATTATCTCTTTGGCAAAGAAAAACCAGAACTAGACATCGAAAACGAATTACTTAAAATCATACGCATCTTGGAATATCTAAATCCGGTAGGCTATTCGGACCTCGCAAGCGCACTCTTAGATTTCGACCATCAAGCAAGAAAATTGATCCTTGAAAAGATTAACGAGCTTATCGCTTTATCGAAAAGAGACCTGAATCCTCATGATTTTTCCGTAATCTATAAAGACGATTTGGATACCGGCTTAACTTTCATGGCACAAGCGGGAAGGGATGTATTACGAGAACACTTGGGTTCCTATTGCACCATGAAAAAATACCAGACCAAGACGAAAATATGGCTAGGATTGGGGAGAGATGTCCAAGACGACAGATGGTTCGTAAACGAATTCGTATATTTAAAATATCCCTGGAAGCACGAAGATAAAATGGACGAACTACTACGAGCTTTTCCCATGAAAGACAAAGGGACGTAGTTCTATTTCGCACATTCTAATCTGACCTCCGATCAAATTGAATATCGGAGACTTGACGCCACAGCAAGTCGCTGATAAATATAAGAGCAGCTTAAGAAGCAAAAAAGTCCATTTTTGGCGGGACCAGTTTTCGGGTGAGGCTCCTTCCTCCAGGTTTCTCTCATTATACGTGGACTGATTTTAGGGGGGGCAGGTCAATGGATTCTGTCATCTTTCTACCTCCCTAACTGAAATAGTGAAGAATCAGGTGAATCACCACAGCGGCAATATCGTCCCATAGAAAACCAACAATATGCCGAAAACCTGGGAATTCGCGCTTCCAACGACTGTGGCCACAAGACGTGACTCTATCTCTGCTATCGACTTGGCCTTTTCCGAAAGTTCAGATTTCAGTTCTGCCTTCACAGATTCTATTCTCTTTCGCAACCTCTCTTCAGTTTTGCTTACCTCTTGGAAACATTCTGCAATTCTCCTTTCCAACTCCTCAATTCTCTCTTCGACTGACCTGCCCTTCTGTACTGCCCGGATAGTGGGAGTTCCAACAGCCGCGGAGGAGGCAATAGACTGCACCTGGAGGGTCACAGTTCTTTTTATAAGAGGAAAGGACCTAATCCACCGAACGACTCTCTGAAGTAGAGTACCTTGTTTGAACACGCCCATGTTTTTGTTGAGTGAAAACAGCACAAAGGCCCCGCCCACAATTTGCAGGCCCACGCCGGCTATTTTGTGGATTACAGCTTTGTCATAATGGAGAAAATGATACAGCCACACGTTCATAATGAGGAGACCCAAGATTGCCCACACGAACCACGCTTGGAGTAACCATTGAAATACTCGGCCCACTTTTTTCACTTAATCTTCTCCCCTCCGTTGTCTGACTCCCAGATGCTAGACTCACATCTGGGGTCCTGTCAAGCGATTGGAGCCGCTATTCCCCCAATTCTTCTTCTTGTCTGTTCCAGGATTCCGAAGCCCCTTGACGACCCGTGTTATAATTAGTTGGACAAAGAACGTGGCGAACAGAAGAACTCATCGGACGTTCGGAGTAATTGCCGGGGCCGCCCTGGCCTTTGCCCTCTCAAAAGGGCAGCCACTTTTGCATCGAATATTTGAAATCATAGGGGGGGCAATTGCGGGTCTCATTTCCGCACTCTTACCAGACATGTTCGAGCCGGCCGATTCCCCGAACCACCGGAGTCTCTTTCACGGATTGCTGCCCAATACGCTCCTCATTATTTATTGCGCCCGCAGGCTGCGCCCGAGTCAGTTTTCTCTGCGTTCCCGCGCCGACAACCATGCGGACCTGGCAAGGCGGGCGCAAACGACGGGACTAAAACTGTGGCATCGGTCACTCGAGTTCTTCTGCAGGTTTTTTGCGGGAGCGGTTGCCGGGGCGCTGGCCGGCTATGGGTCACATCTAGCACTCGACGCAATTACCCCTCGAAGCCTGCCGCCCATTGCCTAATCCCATCCCCCCCATCCCCTGATCTAGGACGCATTTTTAGGGGTTACCCCTACCTTGGGTGACACAGGGGCGCCTGAGTTTTTAATCCTGGATGAACCGGAGTCCGGCTCCTGCGCCAGAAACAGGGTGTTTTAGCGGTCTCAGCGTTTCGTCTTGTCTGCGTCCTCATCTCGCGAAGCGCTTTTATCCAGTTTCAATGCGCGGAAAACGTCCGAATACGCCTTGAGGAAGTCGTTTGCGGCCAACCCCTGGGTCAGAGACTCGATGGTCTTACGCATCTGAGCTTGAACGGTCGTTATCTGGTCGATGAAGTCGGGCCTGGGGAACCACCACGGCGATCCTGAGTTCAACTTGGCGGCGATCTTGCCAAAGAGACCATCGAGGGAAGGGAGAAGAGGAACGGCCTCTTCGTAGAAACGCATGCGCTTGAGCAGCGTGAAGAGGTCGAGCACCGGTTCGCCGAGCGCGGCGACCAGTCCCTCCTTTGGGAAAGCCGGATCCGGTATGGAGTCCCAGCCTGTTGCTTCATCGAGGCTCAGTCTCCCGTAGTAGCAAACAAGCGCGAGGACGAGGTCCCAGAGCAGGTCGTTAGCCAATGCTGACGTACGGCCGGCCGTGAACCGGTCCAGCGCCTCCTGCACGCTCTTCGTCTGCCAGTCGATGCTGAAGGAACACCGGCCATCGGGCGGCGTCTCGAGGCCGTGTTCGCCATACCATGAATAGAAACATTGGAACCACGTTCCAACCCTCTTCGCATGGAACTCCGCCCAGAAGCAAAATTCCGAGTAGTGGGCCTTTTCCTGTTCCTCCCTGCCTCTTAAATTCAGGTTCCCATTCTCCTTGAAGAACCGGGAATAGTCATAGAGGTGCACTAGTTCGTGGGCCAGCGTGTGGACGTACTGCAAGTCCGCGAACTGCTGCTCTGAAATCAGAATCGTGAAAGAGGGATTTTCCGATGCAGAGGGGACAAGGACGCCGTTGAGGTCCTTGAGGCGGCGCAGGCCGTCCTGGGCCTTGTCACCGCCAGGGGACAGGAGGTTATAGTCCTTCTCGACGTCTGCCGTCACCTTGATGGTACACGGGAGATCTTCGGTGCCGGGGGAGAGCATCGAGAAGATCTTGAGCAGGAGCTCGATCTCTTTTCGGAATGGCTTGCAGCTGCCGTCGAGGACCATCTGTCGCGCGTCTTCCCGGGATGATAGCGCATCCCTCGCGGAAAGGGAAGGACCTTTCGGGGCGGGCGAGCTGGAGCCCGCGATTCGGCTTTCTGCCGTTCGTCGGGTTGACAGCGGATCGCGCAGGGGGATAGCATTCCCTAAGGTGCAAGCGCGAGGAACCCGATGAATGATCGCTATGTGTGGGGCGAGTATGTCGTCGCTTCGATAGACGTTCTCGGCCAGGGATGCCAGTTCGACAGGATCAATGACCTCGTCATCGACGACATACCGAAGGAGACCCTCGACGACGTGGCCAACAAGACCATCAGGCCCGTCGAGTTCGTCAGGGACAAGCTCGAGGAACTGTTCCTGTGGTCTCAGAAGCAGGTTGAGCCAAAGATGGCCATTGCGGAAGAGGACAGGGCCGAGTACGACCAGTCCAGGGCCACCACACCGATCAGGTTCCAGTTCTACTCCGACAGTGTTCTGGCCTACGTGGCGTTGAGGTCCACGGGGTACCAGTTGAACGACCTGTGGGCCGTCCGCGACATGTTCATTTCAGTCGGAGGGACGCTGCTAATGACGCTTGCGATAATAGACGCTTCGTTCCGCGCCGCCATAGAACTGGGCATAGGGATCAACCTCGCGGACGGAGACCTCTACGGCCCGATCCGAGCGGGGGCGTATGAACTAGAGAAGAAGGCCGACTTTCCCCGCATAATCATAGGCCCCCGGCTTTTCGAATACTTGAAGTCGTTCTCGGAAGGGCGGCCGCGAATCCCGTGCAGAACAGAGAGGGAGCTGCGTGGCAGCAAGGACGCAGCCGCCTCGTGCGCAAGGATGATTGCGAAGGACACCGTCGATGGTCTGCTCATCTTGGACTACCTGGGAAGCGATTTTAGAGAAAGAACTAATGGCGATAGTCAAGACGAAATATGCCGCGAAGCCTGGGAATACGTGAAGAGGGAATTTGGAAAACAGAGCGCTTCTGGGCACAACAAGGTTGCCGAGAAGTTCAGGAAACTCCGCGGCTACTTTAAATCGAGCCTAACTCGCCCAATATAGGTTGACCTTCTCTGGCCCCTCCCGCGCCTCCTAGGGCATTTTCTGCGCCTACTCCAGCACGAGGGACAGGGGTGCCTGAGAGGATTCGAACCTCCAGCCGTTGGATCCGGAATTAGCTGACCTATCCAATGAGCTGGATAATACCAGTCACAAATTGGCCACAACCCTCCCCTGCTGAGCTCACTCCTCCCCCACTTATCGTTGATTATAAAGATGATTAGCGAGCAGAGATAGTCTCAGAGTGCTGGACGGGGAATCCAAAACATATCTGCCCCCTGGACTAGGAAAGCGCCTCCAGGATTTTTGGTCTTATGGACTATCCCTGCAGTCGGAAAACTCAATTTTTGGCCAGATCAGTATCGGGGTGAGCCCCCGAGTGAGGGAGGGAGTGAAGTGGGCGCGGGTCGGCCGGGGTTGTGAACTTTTGGTGAATTTCACGGTCTTTATTAGGTGGATAAGGTAAATTCTGGCCAAAGCCTATTATCAAGCTACAAGGCTGGTATGAGGCGGGAGGACCCCGGTATCGTCTCTGGGCCCCAGGACGGAGAAAGACGCTCGTTAGCGGATATTCGCCTCATAGGAAGAGACGGATGAATTAGGTTTATTTCTCATTTTAAGGGGGGAAAATGTCAGATATGTTCTTGGCATGGTGGAACCTGGAGAACCTCTTCGATGTGGAGGGCTCCGCGAACAGGCCGGCGTGGCTGCAAGAGACGCTGAAGAATGAGGTAAAAGGCTGGACACAGGCGATTCTAGACAAGAAGATCAGCCAGCTTTCGTCGATTATCCGCGGCTTAAACAACAACAAGGGGCCGGACATCCTCGGTGTTTGCGAGGTCGAAAACAAGCCTGTGGTCGACCTGCTCGCCCAAGGCCTGCAACCGCTCGGCAGAAATTACGCTGTCGAGCATCACGACACGTCCGACCAGCGTGGGATCGACGTCGCTTTTATCTACGATGTGGATCTGTTCAAGGCCGAGGCACAATTCTTCTACATCGTATCAAAGAGGACCGGGACCCGAGATCTTTTCCAAGTGAATTTTAGAGATAAGGCCACAAACAAACTCTTGGTACTCATCGGAAACCACTGGCCTTCTAGATCCGGAGGAGAGCTGGATAGCGAGCCCTTCAGGATTCAGGCCGGAGAGACCCTGGGCTACTGGGTGGAGAGGATCCCGGATAAGTCTGGAGAGCCGAACGTCGGGATCGTCTTGATGGGCGACTTTAACGATGAACCGTTCAACCGGTCCGTTATGAACCATGCTCTCGGCTCGAATTCTGAAACGATAATTTTGAAGGCGAAGAATCCATATTCTCTTAATCTCATGTGGCCCTTTCTTTCAAAGGGCCTCGGAACTTTTTATTACGATTCAACGCCGAATGTCTTGGATCAGTTCATGGTCTCGAAGTCGATTCTGAAAGTGGAAGAAGAATGCGGCTTCATGGTCAAGAAGAATCCGGACGGGAGCTATAAAGTTGCCATCGAAATGAATCCGGCGATGATGAAGAACGGAAAGCCCGTCCCATTTGGAAGGCCCAACAAGAATTTGAATCAGGCAGGGCACAGCGACCATTTCCCGATCTCGATGGAGCTGGTTGAGATTTGAAAACGGCGCCTGGAAATAGCCAAAAGGAGGAGGAAGGCCGTGAGTATTTTTGATATTTTGGGGAAAGAATGCGCAATTGAGGAAATTACTAGGTTCATTCAAAGCAGAGACCGTGATCCGGTATGGAATCAATGGTACGTTGGCATTACTGACAACCCGAGTTGAAGGCTCTTCGAGGAACATAACGCCTCAAGAAATGATAGTATCGTTGTTACCGTTGAATCTGAGGCAGTCGCCCGGAGCGTTGAAAAGTTCTTTATTGAACTCAATGGAACGGAAGGGAATCCAGGAGGAGGGGAGAACCCTCGTTTTGTTTACGCGTTCAAAATGATGCCGCAGACGCGCCCTTCTCCAGGATGAGGTTTGAGCCGGGCCAGACCTGGATTTGCGGGAGAATCTAGGGAAGCAGTCTGACTGTGAATTTGTTAAGGACAATTGCCTTTAAGTGGGACCCTGTCGGGGAGATAAAAAAAGCGATCATAATGTGGTCTCCAGGAGAGCTGAAGCAAGAGAAGGATTACGAGATATCGCTTTATAATTTCCTTCATGAATATTTCGCTGACATTCAGATTGCAAAACAGTATGGAGTGGGGATGTCACACGCAGATCTTAACGTCGGGGACAAAGTACTAATCGAAATCAAAAAGGATCTCCAGGAAAAAACTAAGTTTGACCGGTTGATCGGACAATTGGAGGATTATCTTAAATGGAAAGGAGAGACGATCATTCTTCTCGTCGGAGAAACGGAGCCCAATTTAAGGAAAAAGCTTCTTCGTCATGCAGAAGAGCGGAGCTCCTATCATAGCCCCGGCTTCCACTTGATAAATAAGCAGGCTGAGGTTTAAGTTCTCTCATGCAGGATGGACATATGGGCGATGTTGGTTCCGTCGTTGATAACCTCTATCGCCAGTTTATGCTGGCGACCTCTTTTTCGTCTTCGGCTCAGCAGAAAAGGAAGAGGATAAGAAACTACTCCAGAGTTATTTTTCCGACGACCTAAGAATTGTAATCCCGGGGCCTCAGGATTTCAGAAGGGTGCGTGAACGAGCGATCGTTATAAAAGAAGCATGCGGAAATTCATCTGCGGCTTTCGCCTACATGGCGATATTGTTATTCATTCGCCAACTGATGAACTGGCTTTTCCACCACCATCGTCTTTGGGACGACTGGACCATACTCATCAATGGTTGTTTTTTCATCATCGTTTTGTTATCAGCCCGCGTACTTTGGAGAGCTCATCACTATCACTCGAAAAGGGAAAAACTTTTTAGGGAAGAACATATAAAAGCACATAAACCTGAAGAAGAAAATACCATGATCCTAGGAGAGGACACTTTGGGCAACGATCCATTCGCGCAAAAACGTTAGCCTTAGGCTTAAGGAGAGTACATGAACTCACAACTCACTGGTGCTGCAGGGGTCTTTTATGTAGCCTCAGAATTGAGCATGCGCGGCCTCGTTGTGCTTCCGAGTATTAGGAATGTTAAGGGCGCCGATATCCTCGTCGCTGATCCGGACGGAAAATGTTTCGCATTCCTGCAGGTAAAAACGAGTCAATATAAGGTTACTTTCTGGCCCATAGGAGAGAGCGCCCTTAAATGGAAAGGACGGGATTGTTATTACGTCTTCGTTCGCAGAGTTCATGGTCGGTTCGAGGCCTTCCTCGAGAAAGCCTCCGTCGTTGCGAAAGAAGTTGCAGCTGCTGATCGTATGGCGACTGAACGTGGAAATAAGAAATGGGCTCTTGCCTGGCCCATATCCGGAAGAGACGCGACACCGGGCTCTGAGGAACGAACCCGCCGCCAGTGGGAAGAGTTCACCTTAGCGCCCGAACACACGTACGGCAAGGATCCGTGCCCGCCGAAGGAGTAACCATTCATAGGTCTCTTTTCGAGCCGGAAAGGATAAGGGATGCCTAAGACAATACATGAGTTTAGAGATCCAATTCATGTATTTATTAAGGTCTCTATTGACGAGCGGAAGATAATTGATTCAAGGCCTTTTCAACGGCTAAGGAACATTAGCCAGCTCGCATTAACCAGCTTGTTATATCCGGGCGCAACCCATAAGCGATTTGAGCACTCCTTGGGCGTCAAGGAATTGGCTTCAAGGATTTTTGACGTCATTTTTTCTGACCAAAATAGGGAGAATTTGCCTATATCAAGAGGGGGGGCAAATGAAGAACCAGGAAAGACTCAATTCTTGGAAAGAAATATCAAAATACGCAAATCGAGAAATTAGGACTTGTTATCGATGGGCAAAAAAACTCAACTTTCCGGTTCGGCGAATAGATGAGAAATCCGCGCGGTCCCGAGTTTTTGCATATAAGGACGAGATCGACAAATGGTTTTCCAAAAGGAAAAGATATCAGTAAGGGTAAACATGGTAGCTGCTAATTAGAGGCTTAATATTAGCACACTTTGCAGGTTGCCCCGTGGCTTGCCACGGGGAGGAATGCATGCTTTGGCAAGGAGGTAATAAGGGGGACCGGGACGTCCCCTTTATCCGCATAGGTCCTTGCTCGACAATGTGATATAAATGAGGCGTGGGACTGAAAATAACAAGTCATTTGGTCTGCGACACTTCCTGTCATGTGGTTTGGTATCCGAAATATCGGAAGAAGATTTTCGAGCGGGCGGAAGTCCAAGAACGAGCGATACGGACGGTTCAGGAGATCTGCGAGGCGTACGACATCGAGATTTTCGGATAGATATTTTCGGGCCTTCTCCCTAGATTGCCAAGAGTTCTAAAACAATATTCTTCATATTGAGGAGAATTTGCTCTGTCTTTGAAACAATCAGCGAGGAGGTAACACCCCAGATTTTCCCGTCAGTGCTTACTGTCAATCTATCTCTGCCAGCCGAGCAATAAAAAATTGCCCTTTGGTCATCTTCTCTAAAGTTGGATTTCTCTGGTATTTTTATAATAATCTAAAGGAAAATTATTGACTTAATCTGAAATTATCAGACATTCCGTTCAGAAATATTGACTATTAGCACATCGAGACTTATATAAAGATCAAACAGCATATTGTAGGGTAGTTTGTTTCGTTATTTCTAAGAATCTTGGTGTTCGGCATGATTTATTATAAGGAGGTGACCAATGAGTCGCGAGTTTGGCAAAAACAACATCCTTTTACGGTGGCCGGACTGGATGAAACCGCCTTGGTGGCGCGTAGCCTACCTGATTCCTCCTTTCCTGAGGAAGGACCTTTCCGAGCTCGTTCAAGTTCCGGTCGGCGAAAAATTTCAAAATGTCATCGAAGAACACACAAGGGCGTTCATTGAAAAGGGAGTCGAACCGCCCAAGGAAATCGCCGGCGTGATTTACAACATCGCCGACGATCTTCAGCATGGCCGTGAAGCTATCCTCAGGACGGGGGACTACATCGCTATCCAAACCTTTATCAAACGCACGTGAGGTCCCTCATTAACAATGCCGACTGAGAGGAAGGCCACGAGGTCTCCGCCGCACAATTCAATAGGAGTACGGGCTTTTGGATCAATTTGACGGCTTTCCCGTCGTCATCGGCTGGGAACTGACACTAACTTGTGATCTTCATTGCCGCCACTGTGCATCCTCCGCTCGTCTTGCTAGACCGAACGAGCTGACTTCTCGCGAGGCCCTCGAGGTTTGCTATCAACTGCCCGATCTGCTCGTGCAGGAGGTTGATTTCACAGGGGGAGAACCCCTGTTGACGTATCATTGGGAGTCGATCGCGAGTCGTTTGACACATTACGGCATAGACGTTCAGATTTTAACAAACGGGTCCTCTATGAACCCCTCGATTGCCAGGCGAATTAGGGATTCTGGGATTGTTGCGGTGGGGATCAGCCTGGATGGACTGGCGCCCAGTCATGACCGTCTTCGCGCTTGTCCGGGGCTATTCCGTCGTGTCCTTCAAGCCGTCGAATGCGTTCTGAAGGAAGGACTCCATCTGACCGTCATCACAACGGTCCATTCAGGAAATCTTGGCGAGCTGCCGAGTCTCTTTGACTTGTTGCCGAAAATAGGGATCCGCAATTGGCAAATTCAGCCGATATTTCCCCTCGGACGAAGCAGGCATGGGCCGGACCTACTTCTGAGCGAGGCCAATTACATTAAATTGGGAGATTTCATCCTGAAGCATCAGCCCAGAGCAAAACAAGCTGGATGGGATCTGGGCCCGGCCGATCCATGCGGGTACTTCACAGAACTAGATACGAGAAATACGGCTTGGCGGGGATGCCCGGCAGGGCTCGCAACTTGTGGCATAACGAGCGACGGTCGAATAAAGGGATGTCTCTCTATGCCCGACCAATACATAGAGGGAGACCTTAGGCGGAAGAGCTTCTGGGATATCTGGTTCGACCCAGAGGCCTTCTCCTACCGGCGACGTTTCGCTCCGGACCAACTCGGACCTTCGTGCAGACTGTGTGAAAAAGCCCAAATCTGTCAAGGCGGATGTTCGGCGATGTCCATCGGGAGCACAGGAAGTTTTCATAATGACCCTTATTGTTTTTATGGAATAAGCAAAAGGAATCAATCTAGTCTTTCCGGGAATAGGCGGGCGTTATTGAATGTCAGTAGCTCATAAAATTGCATTCGGCTACAAATTCTCTATTTGGGTTTTAATAGGAAAATCTTCCGTTTTTTCCTCGATTAAAGCCATAAGATATAAAAACTCTCGAGGATCGAATTGCATAAATCATATTGAAAGATATGCATTTTTGGGCGAGATGCAGGTAATGTAATGGCAACTCTGCATGAAGTCAAATGTATCAACAAGAGTGATAGGAATAATCCCCATGAGCGGATTCTCTCAATAGGTGGGCTTAATAATGATGGCACAAGGTGGAAGCTGGGACAACAAGACGCCATAAAAGGAACCGAAGAAGGGAAGTGGTCATTTTACGTAACCAAGAACGGAGAGACAGTCAAGGTTATTGTCGCTACAAGCAAATATGGGCATAAGTATCTAAAGACCGAAGCTGACGGAGAGCAACCGAATAATCTACTTAGTCTTCCGGAATGTCCTTAACAAAGGCTTTAAATAATTTTGAATGCTGTTTAGGTTAATAAGCTAAAGAGGGCGGTTCGGTTATGACAAATGAAAGAAAATATTATTGCTGGGGCGATGACCATGAGGATCTTACGAAAAAGGTTGAAGATGCTAAGCCGCCGGATACAACGGTTATTACTTTTAGGACTATTTCTTCTGATTCTGTAAAAGCTAAAACGCCTCACAAATGGCGTGTTGAAGTAAAATGTTGTAAAGGACACGAGAATATCTTCGAGGGGGAAGATTAGACTCACTATGTCTTAAGAGGAGCCAAATCTCACATGGACGAAAAGACCCAAATTGGGAGGCCGCCAGACGAAGAGGACAAATATTGGCTAGAGCAAGCCAATACGATTACACCTGAGAAGTCTATCGAACGCATAGATGCCCACGGCAAATATCTGTTCAGCACTGTCTCAATCGTCGGGACTCTTCTAACAGGCTTCGGATTATTCAGCCCTTCGGGGTCCGCTGTCTTGCGCACTCCATGGCTTGTTGTTCCTGTTTTGTTCGCGTGCTTGAGCCTAGCCTTGGCCATGATGGGCATTACGCCTAGATTGGATAAGGTTAGCCGCAGGGACATTATCTCAATCCGTAATCATTATAATAATCTTATTCGCAAGAGAGGTCGTTTTGTCTTCTGGGGGGGAGTGTTTTTCTCTCTCAGCCTTCTTTCGGTTGCCATTATCTTGCCAACTTCCTTAAATACATCTGATTTTAATCCAACGATATCTGTCCGCTTTATGGGTGGCGGAGAAAAGGCAGTTCTTACCACGAAGGTTGAATTCCAAAGGCTGCCACGATCCGGGATGATTGAAACCAACATTTTCGGCTATAGCGATTTAAAGGAAGGCATTAAACCGACGATTCTCTTCAGGGATATTTCGCAAGCGAATCGATCTGGCAACACAACTGTGGCGGCCGAACAAGATCAAATACAAAGTTATAAAAGATTTGTGATCAACTGCAGGGTAAAATCGGCCGCTAAACTTCTTTATGAAAAAACGGTAGAAATTAGTCATTAAGGCTATTCGTCGTCAACCAGGGGGGAGAAAAATGCCAAACGTAAAGATTAAGTACGAGCTAAGGGTGCCCAACGGGTTATCGGTTGAAGAACTTGTTTTTGAGCATACACAAGTTGATTTAGCAAAAGATAAAGACCCCGCGGATCCAAATCTGTTTAAGAGTTTGGAGGCCTACTCTGCTTATCCCTCAGATGATCAGCTCAGAATTAAGCTCTTAGCCAATGGGCAAGAGGGATTTGCCTGGACATTAAAAGTCTGGGCCAACGATAAATCAATAACTGACACACCTATCGAAATATCATGTAATTCTATGGGAAAGGCAGATTACGATGATAAAATTAGATGGAAATAGATACTTTCTGCGCTTTTGGCTGGTTGTTTCTCTAGCCTTTACACTCTTCACACCCCCGATGATCAGCGCTCAAGTTCTTGTTCAAGATTCCAAGGGAAGCAGCTCTATCTTGTATCATGGGTGTACGATTGGACTTAATTTATCAGAGGCGGCATTTGAATTCGATTATAATAATTTTTCCAACAGATACGTTCGCGATTTTAGAGGACACCTTGTTTGGGGGTTTCAACTCAGCGCCCAGAACAAGGATGGAGTGGCCAATCTTCTTGATACGGGGAAATGGACGCCCGAAGCAAAAGGGGTCATAACCCTTGGATATTCTCTCTCCAATTTGAACGCCAAATCGTATGCGGAATTGTCCCGGAGTATTGACTTATTAAATCGAGAGATCACTGGCCTAGATAATGGGATGGATGGGAAAACAAAAGCTATGCTTGATGGCTATCTCAAGTCTATAAAGGACAAAAAAGACAGCGATAAGCTGATAGCCGAATTGAAATCAATTGTAGGGGAGAAAGACTTTAGAGATCTGGCGGCATCCATACAAAACCTAGCGTCTAAGTTTCCTGAATTTGGGCGTGGTCTTCTTTCATTTGCCGATGAGATATCCATTAACATAGGGCAAGATTTACAATCTAAAAATGAAAAGCTCATGAAACTCAAGGGTCTTGAAATCGAACAACGGAACTATAGAGCGACACATAGATATATTATGGCTGTCTTCTATGCGAATATCGGATTGTCTGCGAACTCATTCAAGTACTATAACGAAAACAGCACGGGAGATTTCAAGAGTAGGTTTGAGGACAAGAATTTCATAGGACCCCTTATCAATATTGGTGCTAATCTACAGTGGGGTGGACGATACATATTTGGCATCAGCGGCGGACTTAAACGCATAAACAATCTTGAATCTCTCTCTAAAAAGGAATTTACGTTACAAAGTGTGGAAATTCTTGGTTCACAAGTATTGATCGATGAAAAGAAAATCACGGCTTTTGCTGGCACATATGGCACATTAAACCAATACAACCTAAGTGCCGATATTCTTAGGTTTCATAAACTCGGGATTCAGCAGGTGATCGTTTCTCATCTTTACCTCAGACACAATATAACCGCTAACACTAATTTGGTTCCCACACAGACTAATGCAGGGCTGGGTGTTTATTACTTTAAGAACAATGGCGCCTTCCTGGGCGGCTTATATGTAGAAGCTCCTGATATCGCCAACAATATTGAAAAGCATAAGGCTGAGCCCAAGCTTAAGCCGCTTTATAATAGAATAAAATTTGGGATTATAGCTAAGATCACGTTTGGCTCACTCTCCTCAATAAATTAAGTATATTCGAATCGAACAGGCTGCTGGCTAGACCGTGAGGCGTGACCGTAATGGTGGGGAAACAGGTCGTTACCGGTTTTTCTTATCTCGAGCCGGGCGTTACCCCCAGGGGACCGAGCCGATGAGGTATTCCCGAGGATAAGGGTTGCGGTATTCGTAGATGGTTCCTTTTGGCATTCCTGCCCAATCCATGGGACTGTGTCAAAAAAAACACTGAATGGTGGAAAGCAAAGCTCCGGTCAATTGTCTTACGTAACAAGAAAATTTCCGCTCGGCTCATCCCATTTCAGCCGGCCCACCAGAAAACGAATTGCCTGTCTTTCCAACGGAATAAATTAGTTTGATCAGGTTGGAGGACACAAGAGAGATGTGCATGGACAATCAAGAAAGGAGGTAGATATGTTTTTCAAGATTGTGGGTCGATTTATACTCTGCTTATTTTATCTTCTGCTGGCGTATTGTTTTGCTTATGCTTCGGTAGTATTATTTACAGCCCCCGCGGTCCCTTGCGATGATTTCATGGCGAAAATTTGCTCGGGTCTCACCTTAGGCAGAATTTCTGCCTGCGATTGTGCGGCTATCATGTCCGCATACTCTAAAGCTTGGGCAATTTTGTTTGGTCTATTAGCTGCGGCAGCGGTTCTGGCTTGTATTCACAATAGAAAACCTAAGAAACCATCACCCAGCACACAGAGGATTGTGAAAAGAACAGGAACCCAACCTGAATCATGGTGGCATAAGTACAATGGCAAGGAATACAATCCTCTTAATGACGATTACATAATCGCTGGTATAAGCAGTGTCCAATTAGGTAGTCAATTAGGTGATGTAATAGAGCCTGTCTCGCCTAGGGCGAGAATCGAAACAAATCGCGGGGAGGATCTTGACTGTATCATCTTTCGTGATGGCCATGTAATAAAATTTACAGGCTTCTTAGGCTTCGAGCAATCACTCTCTCCTGCGGAAGCAGCAAATAAGTTCGGTCAGTACTACTCTAACGCAATGAACTGGTTCAATGGCAACCCATCTCCTTAAAAAGTCCTGACAATGGAATCACCTCTATGATGGCGGCATGAAAGATACGTTAAACTGAATGCAAATAGTCTTTCTTTGGCAAGGGTCCATCTCTGGACCTGCCCCCTGATTAGGTCCATTTTTAGGGATGAGGTCCCGGCGTTCAGGGGATGGGGATTATCACAAAACTAAGGCAAGCTGATTGTGACCAAATTGTGACCAAACTAGGCATAAATCCGTATGTTTTGGCATACTTCCACATACCCAGAAATCATTCCTAAATTGCTGACAGGACTGACTATTACTTTGTTTTGTGGAGGTTAAGAGAAACTGGTCTTTCGCTTCCGGAGTCCAACGCTCAATGCTACCGAACTACAGGCATGCAATGGCCATTGTGTTTCAGGGCACTAGAATAAAGAAATGGCGCGCAGAAGTTTTGTGACCGTTTTGTGACAGATTAGATTGAAAAACGCTGAAAATTAGGCTTTGGGACTGAAAGACGGAAGGCTCGTAGACGGTATCATCGGGCCATCATATCTCTCTGATTTTCCAGAGAGATAAGGCATGCCGGTGGAGGGAATCGAACCCACACCCGAGTTGCCCCGGACGGGATTTTGAGTCCAGTGTGTCTGTTCATACTGTACGAACCTCTCCCTGCTATAAGTGAGAAACCCGCCGGCATGTTTGAGTCTATCCTATCGAGGCCATCGTCCGCCTGAAATAAGGGTTGTCAAGATTTACGACGTGTTGAACGCTAAAAAGGGCTTATTCGGACTAATTCGGACTTAGTGCCTTCCCCCTGGTCCCCGCCTGTTTCTCGGGGAACTGTCGTCTGATTCGTAATCAGTAGGTCGGAGGTTCAATTCCTCTCGCTGGCTCTCGCGTTTTTCCCCTGTTGGCTCGTCATAAATGCGCCTGGACCGGTCTGCGGATTTTTGAAGGGGTGTCAGCTTTTTGTCGTGTTGTATCCGGGAATTCCTGAGATTTTCGTTGGAGGTTCATGGGCTAAGAAACTCACATTATGATTGGACCATTTTTATGGGATGAGGTCCAGAATTTACTCTTTATGCCGGGACCGATTTAAGGCGGGCAGGTCAGGGTCAGTCAGTAAACCATCTTATAACCTTCCTGTGCCATTCCCCCGGAGGCTCAACACTCAAGGCGCTGGGCTGCACGGCGATAGGGGCCTAAAAAGACCGAACTCCGGCTGCGGAGGTGGTGAGCGAGGTGTCTGGCCTTCCCTAATCGCAGTCGGCCGGGCCGCCGGGACATGATATGGGTCCGGCTTTCTCAGGTTGCAATCCACCGTCCCTTAGGAATAAAATAAAAGTTGTAAGCGTCATGCAGAACATGATGGCGGCAGAGGAGAGGATCGAAAAGCTCGTCGGGGACCTGTCCTCTTATCTCGTCTCGAAACTCAACTCCTTGGGATATCAAAGGCACGGGATAGAAAGGGACGATCTCCTCCAGGAAATCCACATCAGGATCTGGAAAGCTTATAAAGACGATAGCCATAACATCCGGTATTTCAACGCGTACCTCAAGAAAATCGTCCACTCGGTGTTTATCAACGAGATCAACAAGATTAACAAGGAGAACAAGGCCCTCGCGATGGGAGGGGAGAGCTTGAACCCGACCAACTGCACCAACGACCACGGCTCGGCCGCGGACCTTTCCTTAAAGGACACCCTGTTGGAGTCGCTCGGCCACCTCAACGAATTGAAACAGCGGGTGATCAAACTTCGTCTGGAGGGTTTCACTTTCAGCGAAATCGCTCAGCTTAATCAATGGTCCCTGCGAAAAACCCACGGCATTTTCTACAGCGGCCTCAAAGACTTGAAGCATAAATTGGGGGATAAGGGAATCCACTATGAAGACTAATTTGGCCGAAGTCTCCCGGATTTACCGGGATTATCTGCGGGGTGCCAAGCCGGACGTCGGCAGGGCTTGCCCGACCATGGAGCGCTTGGCCCAATGCGTCCTGGCCGACGTGCCCGGAAAAGAGCGGGCCGAAATCGCCGGGCACGCCGCGAATTGCGCCGCCTGCGCGACGGCGTTGAAGGACCTCTTAGATATTTCGGCGGAAGCAGACAGGGTCGCCGCCGAGATCAAACGTTCCGCCGGGCGTGAGCAAGTCAGCGAATCCGGAGGAGCGAAGGCGTTTTGGGGGCGGCTAACCGGGAGGCCGACCGTCGCTGTTATGGCGGGGATATTCGTCCTCGCGGTCATCACCTTTTCTGTTTTCCGGCTCCTGGACCGGTCCGGCACGAGGGGCGGGCCGGAGGTGCGGGTTCTTCTGGTTTCTCCGGTCGCCGGCTCGTTCTCAAGAGATGGCCTCGAATTCCGATGGCAAAGCCTGGCCGGCGCGGACCATTATACGGTGGAGCTGTTCGACAAATCTCTCAAACTTGTCTGGCGAAGCGGCCCGGTCTCGGGAAACGAGCTTCGCCCCGCGGACGCAGTCGGTAAGGGCTTGAGCGTGGACGAGGCGTATTACTGGATGGTGACGGCCGTCAAGGGCGATCATTTGGAGATAAAATCCAGACTCGCGGAGTTTTCGGTTAAAAAGTGACTTTTCAAAATTCCCCGGTCAGCGTATAAGAAGCCCAGTAATAGGGGTGGCTGTATTTCGTTTTCGTCATTTTACGCTTGGCGGCTTGAAGGGCCGCAGCCTTGCCCGCCCCGCGGAAATAAGCGTCATAGAAATAGTCCATGAATGTCGCGCCGGCCTTGTCGTGGACGGGCCATAAGGTCGAGATGACGGACCTAGCTCCCATGTAGAAGAAAATTCTGGGCAATCCCAGGATCCCCTCGTTCCGGACGATCTTACCGCGCCCGGTCTGGCAAGCGGACAGGACGACGAGGTCGGCATTGGTCCGCATGTCGTACATTTCCGACACCTGGAGGAAGCCGTCCTCCGCGTCGCCCGGGCCGGCGGAAAAGACGAGCGAGGAGCGGAGCGGATTGCGATCGTCCGAGAAAGCGTGACAGGCCAAATGGATCAGACGATAGGCCTCGAGATCCAGGCGCTTGAAGGCCCCCTCCGTCGCCCTGTCACCGGAATAGAGGTCGGCTTTTCCCGGCGGGACTCTCTTGGCCAATTCCGTCATTTCCCTCTGGGCATGCGGAATCGGGGCCATGACAAAACCGTTTCTTTTATAGAGCTCATCCAGCACGGAGGCGGCCGAGTAAGCGCCTTGGGCCATTGAGCGTCGGCTCGGTTGGGCGTACTCCGGAACTCCGAAAGCCAGGACCTCCTTCGCGTAGGGGACTTTCGGCTTATGCGCCAAGTGAAAGAGGGCCGAGGCCGAGGGCGCGTAGGAGATGATGTACCGGTCGTTGAGATACCTGTCGGCAGAAGCGGGGCCGGTCCCCTGGATAACCAGAGTTTCGAAAGGCAGGCGGAAGAGGATGCCGTCGGGGACGATGATCAGGTGATTGACCGAGGCGGGGATGAAGTTTTCGGCGGGCAGGAAGAGGTCCGCGTAGAGGCGTCGGGCGGCGGGGAGGCCCTTCGAGGCCGGGATCGAGGGGTCTTCCAAAAAACTGAGATAGGCGGCGAGAGAATCCTGAATGGCTTGGGCCGGGGGGAGCGGGACGAGATGGAAGGAGTTTTTCGTGACGCAGATCAGGTAAGATCGTTCGTCGCCGAGAAGATATTCGACCAAGGCCGTCCGGTCCGTCAACAGAAAATTCTGGAGGGGATTGAGGGAAACAGGGAGCGTGAGGGCGGCCGTCGCGTCGTCCTGGAGTTGCCTATCGAACACGGCGGCGTCCAGCATATCGTCAATGTGCTTGATTCTCGACTGCAGCCCCTCATTGCCGGCCTGGCTTCCGGCGCCACGCGAAAGCTCTTTGAGGAGGGTCAGCCGTTCGCGGTTCAGCTTGTCGGCGATGAGACTCCCGGCGTCATCGGGCGGGCGGGCGCCCTTGCGCCGGGAGCGCTTTCCCAAATATTCCATGAAGGACCTGGCCCGGTAGCTTTCCGAGACGCGGTAGAGCTCGCGCTCGAAGGTCCCGGGAGGGCCTTTCACGGACAGCTTGTAATAGAGTTCGATGAGGGCCTGGAAGGGCTCGCGGCCCCGGCTGATGAATTCGGCACGATTAGTGTCATTAGCTACGTGGGAGCCCGCACCTGCGATGACCCCGAGGGCTTCGTTATAGAAGGCGATCGCCTGCCCAAAATCGGTCCGCTGCTCCGCGCAGCGTCCGAGGCCGTAGGCCGCCCTGATCAGCTGAAGAACATCGTTGCTTTGTTGGGCCGCGGCCTGCGTTTCGCAGTAATATCTCTCTGCCTCCGCGACCTCGCCTTTCTTGGAGGCAATAGCGGCCAAGTTCAACAGGATCATCTCGGACAAGGCCGATGTTTTGTCTGTCTTGACCTTATCCAGAACGGGGAGGAGCAGGGCTTTCGCTTCATCGAGACGGCCCTGGTCCACGTAGACGCCGGCGATGCCGTTCAGGGCGTGGAGGCTAAAATCCGTCCCACGTGCGGTCTTTTCCAGTTTCAGATAGGATGAGAAACATTCTAGCGCCCGCAAGCAGTATTCCTGATCTTGGAAGTTTCTCGCGAGGGCTTGAAAGGATTGGCCCAGATTTATCAATAACGAGGACTGGAAGGGGCCCGGATTCTCGGGATCGATACGCTTTATGGCATCAGACATGTAATCAAAAGCCTTATCAAAGTCCGCGAGAGCGATGTAAATGCTAGCGACGTTATTGAGGCAAACAATTGTGTCTTTGCTTAAAGGTAGCTCTCGAGCATAAAACAAGGATTTAAGATAGTAACTAAGGGCATGAGAATAATCGCTTTTCATCGAGTAATAGACGCCTATGTTGAGGGCGGCCCGGCAGGCCTCAATCCTGTGGTTGAGGGATTGGGCCAGATTCAGGGCTTGGATATTCAAATCGAGATATCTTTTTAGGATATTGAGGGATCCCAGATAATTAAAGCTCCAGGATCTCAGAATTTTTTGTTCGTAAGCCTCGTTCCCAAGCGCCCTAGATTTGAGCATGGCTTCTTCAAAATGCGGGTTTGAACCGGATAAATCCCCCGAAGCCCTCAATTTCATAGCGCTAGCATAGCGTTCTTGGATCGCTAGTTCGGCTTCGATCGATGACTTTTCTTCACGAAGACCCAAGGAGGAGGCGAGTTCAAGAGCCCTTCGACAGCTCTTTATCGCCTCTGTATTACGGTCGGCGTAACAATAAAGAACAGCGAGGTAGCGATGAATTTCTAACTGGTCCCGATCCCCGGTCCCGGCCAGGCCAAGCCGTTTGTTGAAATGGGCGATGGCCAGCTCGTATTCCCCTTTCTCCAGCAGGTCCCTGCCGACGGCAGCCCAGGGTTTTTCGTCTGATGAGTTCGGAGGAGATATCGCGCCGGACTCGAGAGGCGAGAGCATGGCTCCTAGGAGGGTGAAGAGAACAATCAGATAGCGTCGCGGACCTCGAGAAAATAAGGACAAGATATCTCTCCGCCTGGCCATCAGAGGATGGACTTTAGGTTACCAGATTCCTCCTGACATTACAAAAAGCAGGTAATCTGCTCAGCATTTGAGGAATTATATGAGGGAGAAATTGAAAAAAAAGGCGCTGGCCAAGGAAATTCGACTAAAAACTCGTGTCTTTATAGTTGAAGGAGATAAGAATGAAGAACTTAATTGTCAAGAGAGTCGTCCTTGTCGCCCTCACCTGCGTCTTTTCCATAGGCCTGGTGATCGCGGTCTTGAACGCCGGCTCTTCCACTCTGAAGAAGGACTCTTACATCGAGGTGGGCGGCGGCAAGATCGTCTACGTTCCAAGGACGGCCCAATACGTCAAATTCAACGGCCAGATCCGGAAAGTCGTAAGGTTTGACTCAACCCTCAGCGTAGTCGGAAACGATTGTAAATGTCCTAAGTGTTGCGGTGGATACTGTTATGTTATCGTGTATACCGACAGCGTTCCTGGCACTAATCCGATCTCACCTTTGTTTATTTTATGGGCATCTTGCACCTAAGCAAAACTCCTTAGCGTAAGGCAAACAAAAAAAGAACCTTCTTAACAACCTTTTATTTTCTTATTAAGAAAGTCGCTTTGCGAGTCTCTGTTTTCCAGGGCCGCTAGGCCCGCCTGGCCAATGTGCCTTCTCCCATAAAATTAGCAAGGATCGTCGTCAACTGAGATGGCCTGGGACACGGCGTTTCCAGCCTGAGGGCCCAGATCTTTTGATTTAGGCATTATTGTCCCGGGCTGACAACCCGATTCCGGCGGGGCCGTCTTGAGGCCTGAAGCAGTGGCGCGCCCGGCCAAAATTGGTTCAAAAAATAAATACGATTATTTTTAGATCTTCGGTACTTTTCCGAAAAAATCAGGTCCTTGTAGCTAGAGGTAAATTTTTTTATCCCTAATTTAGCTGACCCAACGATTATAACGCGAGGGGCAACTATGCAAATGAACAAGGAGGTGGCCAAGATCTCGAAAAAGAATTTCGAGTCTCTCTGCCCTTTCTGCAAATCACGGGCCATCTATCAAATTGGGGCGCATAGAGCAAACCCTCAGGGCTCTATTTGGTATTCCGATTATCCCGAGGCCGAAATCGGCGAGTGGAAATGTGCTGTATGCTTTGGGTCCTTTATCCTGTTCTGAGCGCGCGCTATAGGATTTCTCTGTCATATGGTAAAAACTGACCGAAGCAAAGAAGATAATTGAGGATGGGAGGATTGTTCCCATGACAAAACGTCCAACGAAAACGCAGAAACTGGACGAAGCTTTCTCTCACAGTATGATGACAATGGAGGAAAAGCAGGAGCTTAACGAGCGCATGGATCAAGGACTGGTAAAGTTTGGGCTTTTCATAATAACAGGTCACCTTCAGAAGTTCGTAGAAAACCGTTCGCTCCAAGTGGTGTTGAAGGAAAATGACCTAGTGGTCTCCTGGGACGACGAGGGGAAGAAGGTGGTCGTGGTGACCAGCCCGCGACGACCAGCAAAATCTAAGAAGGGATGAGAAAGCCGCCCTAGAACGGCCAGCAGAGATGACCTGCCCCCCGTCACCGTACCACCCCTGAAGTGAGATTTTCAACTTTTGGACTTGCCCCCTGGTTTGGTCCATTTTTTAGGGATAAGCTCCATTATTGGAGAGACCTCATCCCTGAAAAATGGCCCAGACATAATGTGAGCTTTCTGGAGGTCTGACGCCAAGATTGTCCGCGCACCGGATCCTTGGTCCAGTGCGCGAATTCCTTCAGGCGCAGCTTAATGGCTTAGTTTTGAGGGAGTTATAGGGATAGGCTCAAGGCAGGCGTCTGAAGGCCTGTCAACTATTTGTCGTGTTGAATCCAAAATCTCCCCCAGCCGATTGACCGCCAGTCGCATATTCTCAGGCGTGGGATGAGCGTATCTCATCGTCATCTGGATCGAAGAATGACCTAGGATCTTCGAAACTGTGACTAGGTCAACCCCTGCCTCAACCATCTTTGTTGCGGCCGTATGCCGAAGGTCATGAAGTCGGACGCCACTGATCTCGGCAGCTTTCAGAGCCGCCGCAAATAAGCGCGTGACCCCCTTGATGTGCGTTTCGGTCTTAGGATTAAAGAAAACGTAGTCAGATCGCCGCTGAAGGCCCTTCAGCGCTTCGAACACAGCTGTGTTCATCGGCAGTTTGCGGGATTTGCCGCTTTTCGAATCCCCGATGAGGATGAAGCCTCGAACAAAATCGACGTCCTGCCACCTAAGGCTCAAAATCTCAGATTTCCTCATCCCTGTGTTCAGGGCAATGATTAGGATCGGCCGGAGCTCAGGACCCGCGCACTCGATGAGACGACTGGCCTCAGCTGGGTTCAAGATCCGCTCCCGGGTGTTATTTTCTTTGAGCTTTTTAACTTTTGCGGCAGGATTGATCCCGAGCCTACCCCAATCGACTGCCTTATTGAAGAGCGTTTTAAGACACGCGAGCTCGCGATTGCACGACGCCGGCGAGACTTCAGCCTTTCTGTTGGCCTTGTAACGCTCGATCTTCTCAGCACCGATGGCGCGCAGCATATCGCCTTTGAAGAAAGCCTTCAGGTTATTCAATGAGAATTCATCTCGTGTCCAGGACCGTTTGTTCGGCTTTGAATAGAGCTCGAGAAAATCGTCCGCGAACTTCTCAAAGGACACGTCTTGCACATCGGGCTTCTTGAATCCCCTGGCCACGTCCAGAAGCTCAGCCTTTATTTTGACCAGGGTATTCCGCGCTTGGTCCTTTGTATACCCGCCGAACTGGCGGACCCTTTTGCCCCTGAACGTGAAATCGAGATTCCACTTCCCGTCGGTGAGCTTAAGATTTCGTTCTTTTTTCATTTGCCCCGCCCTACGAGCGGCTTAACGAATCGCTGAAACTCGGACCGCCGGACCCGCCAGAGACGGCCGCCAGGCTTGAGGGCCCGGAGCTTGCCCGCCCGAATCCAGCGGACGACCGTCTGCCTCGAGACTTTGACAAGGGAGGAGATGTCTTTAACCGTCAGGAAATCGCTCATTTTCTCCTCTACATAAGCAATGTCATATCGTATCATATCTAATCAAATCGTATCATTTTTAAAAAGGCTTGTCAAGCCCCTTTTTTTGGCGCAGGAATCCGTGCTATCCTTCCTCGAGATGAAACGGGAATACCTGAATAAAAAGGACCTTCAAGCCTACTTGCGAATTGGCCCCGCAACGGTGAATCGGCTGATGAAAGATGGGCTGCCGTTTATCAAGCCGAGGGGGAAAGTTCTATTCCGCCGGGACCTTGTAGACACCTGGCTCGAGGCCCGTATTGTCCGGGCGAAGAAGTCTTAGATCCCGCCATTTAAACCTCGCATCCAGGGATGACCTCTGGACTATGTATCCAAAGGTCGAAGGTTCTAATCCTCTCAGGCAGGGCACGTTTGACTTCCCGCCTCCACGGCGTTATCCTTAGGCCGACATAGAAAAGGGGGCCAGTGGTGGCCATCAAATGCCCAACCTGCCATTCCGACAATCCTGATACCCTGAAATTCTGCGGGGAGTGCGGAACCCAGCTCCCTCCTCCCCAGGACCGTCCTCCGGTCATGACAGAAACGCTCCAAACACCCATCCGAGAGCTCACTACGGGCTCCACCTTCGCAGGCCGTTACCAGGTCATCGAGGAGCTGGGCAAAGGGGGGATGGGGAACATATATAAGGTCATTGATAAAGAAATAAACGCCAAAATAGCTTTGAAGCTAATTAGACCGGATATTGCCGCTGATGAAAGCACTATCGCCCGGTTCCGGAGAGAACTCAAAGTTGCCCGAGATATTTCCCACAAGAATATCTGCCGGATGTACGATCTTGGCAAGGAAGCAGGCGCCTATTATATAACGATGGAATATGTGCCCGGCGAGGATCTAAAGAGCATGATCCGTATGTCGGGGCAACTGAGCGCGGGATTCGTCATCAATATAGGAAAGCAGATTTGCGAAGGGCTGGCGGAAGCTCACAGGTTGGGCGTTGTCCACCGCGATTTGAAGCCCGGCAACATCATCATTGACAAGGAAGGCAATGTTCGAATCATGGATTTCGGCATCGCTCGCTCACTCAAGGCCAAAGCGATCACGGGTGAAGGGATGATCATCGGGACACCTGAGTATATGTCACCGGAGCAGGTCGAAGGAAAAGAGGCCGACCAACGCTCCGACATTTATTCTCTGGGAGTGATCCTGTATGAAATGGCCACGGGCCGCATTCCTTTTGAGGGAGATACTCCTCTAAGCATAGCCGTAAAGCAAAAGACAGAAACTCCGCCAAGTCCGAAGCGGATCAACAACCAAATACCTGAAGATCTGAGCCGGATCATATTGAAATGCATGGAAAAGGATAGAGGGAAAAGGTATCAAAGTGTCCAGCAACTTCTAATTGAGCTTAATAGGGCTAAAATAGAAAAGCGCGGGCTGGATAAGGTCGGCGAGGCCGGGACTGCGCCGTCCATCGCCGTCTTGCCCTTCGCTGATCTGAGCCCGGAGAAAGATCAGGACTATTTTTGTGATGGAATAGCCGAAGAGATCATCAATTCTTTAACAAAAATCGAAAAGTTGAAAGTGGCTTCAGGGTCTTCGGCTTTTCAATTCAAAGGAAAAGGACACGACATTCATGAGATCGGAGAAAAATTAAAAGTTCAGACCGTGCTCGAAGGGAGCGTACGGAAAGCGGGAAGCAGGCTTCGGATATCGGCTCAGCTGGTTAATGTCGCGGATGGTTACCATATTTGGTCCGAGAAATACGACTGTGAAATGAAGGACATTTTTGTCATCCAGGATGAAATAGCTCTGACAATTGCCGACAAACTGAAAGTCAGGCTCTTGAGCGAAGAAAGAGAGGGACTCGTTAAGAGGCACACGGAAAATATTGAAGCTTATAATCTCTATTTAAAAGGCCGCTATTTCTGGAGCAAGCGGACCCAAAAGAGCTTTAGAAGAGCGATTGAATTCTTTGAACAGGCCATTGGCGAAGACCCAAGTTTTGGACTCGCCTATTCTGGCTTGGCTGATACGTACAATTTGCTTGGGTTTTATAGTGTCCTTCCCGGCAAAGAGGCTTTTCCCAAGGCCAAGCAAGCTGCGCTGAAGGCACTTGAGATAGACTCTTCAATCGCTGAAGCATATTCGTCCCTGGCTTTCGCCCAGCTATACTATGATTGGGACTGGGAGGGTGCTCATAAGAATTTCAAGAGTGCTATTGAGTATGGCCCAGGATATGCGACAGCTCACCATTGGTATGCCGAATATTTGGTCTTGGTAGGCCAAATGGAGGAAGCCATTGGGGAGGGAAAACAAGCTTTGGAGTTTGATCCCTTCTCGCTGGTCATAAATACACTGTTGGGATGGCCGTTTCATTATTCAGGTCGATATGATCAGGCGATAGAACGATATCAAAGGACGCTGGAGCTGGACCCGAACTTTATGACTCCACATTTCTTCCTGGGGTTGACCTTCGTGGAAAAAGCCATGTATAAGGAAGCCCTAGCGGAATTTAATAAAGCCAAAGTTCTTTTTGGAGATAGCGCTCTCATGGATGCGGCTATCGGCCATGCCTACGCCAGGTGGGGAAAGACAGATGAAGTCAAGAAAATTCTCGCTGAGCTCGAACAGATATCAAAACAAAGGCATGTCCCGTTCTATTATTTAGCCGCCATCTATGCGGATATCGGCGATCGAGATCAGGCCTTTCGTTGGCTGGAAAAATGTCTCGAAGAAAGGGATATGTGGTTGGCGTTTCTCAGGGTGGACCCCATATGGAGCGACCTGCGACCAGATCCTCGGTTCAGTGAGCTATTAAATAAAATGGGATTGATCAATTGATCTCAATGCTTCAGGTTCTGGATAGGTTTTCTGGTTTGAGATCATGAAAAGTCGGGGGGAAAATATTTTGGGCTCCGTCCTTGAGGCTATTGGCAGCACTCCTGTCGTCAGTCTTTCACGCATCACCAAGAACGAGGCGGGAACGATCTTGGCCAAGCTGGAATATCTCAATCCCGGGTTTTCCAAGAAGGACCGGCCTGCTCTCCAAATTATCGAGGACGCTGAGGCAGAAGGCTTGCTCAAGTCTGGTCAACCTATCGTGGAATTGACGAGCGGCAACATGGGCATCGGATTAGCCATCGCCTGCTCCATCAAGGGCTACAAGTTTATTGCGGTCATGTCCAAGGGAAATTCCCCCGAGAGGGCTCGTATGATGGCGGCCCTTGGCGCAGAAGTCGTATTGGTCGACCAACAGCCTGGTTCCCTGCCGGGACAGGTTTCCGGGGGGGACTTGCAACTCGTTGAGCTAGAGACTCAGCGCATTACCAGAGAGAAAAAGGCTTTCCGGGCGGATCAGTTCAAATTATGGGGAAATTTTCGCTCACACTACTTGCATACGGGACCTGAATTTCTCGAACAATCCAATCATAAGATTGATGCTTTTTGTGACTTTGTGGGGTCTGGAGGATCTTTTGCCGGCTGCGCTCGTTCGTTTAAAGAGGATAATCCTTCAATTCGGTGCTACGTGGTTGAGCCGGAAGGGGCGGCCGCTTTGGCGGGCGAACAGGTAACCTACCCTCAGCATCGGATTCAAGGCGGCGGATATTCGATGCTATCGCTGACATTCCTTAAGCCCGAGCATATCGACGGCTATCTCAAAGTTACAGACGAGGAAGCGACGGCCGCGGCGAGGAAATTGGCCAGGGAAGAAGGCATCTTTGCCGGCTTTTCTTCCGGGGCCAACCTTGCTGCAGCCATAAAGCTTCTGCGCGGGCCGTGTAAGGGAAAGACCATCGCGATCCTTATCAATGATTCGGGGTTAAAGTATCTAAGCACTGATTTATGGCCTTTATAATTCATCAGAACCGACTCACCCACCCCTGTTATTCACAGTTTTTGGGTGAGGCTCAGAGGCGGCCCCCATCTCATGAGAATGTTCTAGACATAATGCGAGTCTTTTAGTTTTTTAGCTTCCAACGAAAAGCGCAAGGAATCTCGGGCCAAGACGACAAGAAATCGACACCGCCACAGAATCTATCATCAAGCTCAATCCTCTAACACCTTTAAAACTAAGCCTTTAAAAGTAGCCCTATGAGACCCGCCTTCTGGACTTCATGTCCAGTGGTCAGGACGTCCTTTTGGACTGATGGGGGTAGGGTCGAGGGTGGATATCTCGGGCGGCCGGTGCCTATTGGACTATGCGCTCTGGCACGCCAGATCGATCTGTATCCTATCCCCGGGTCGTGCTGTTTTAATGTAGAGGGGGCGGATTACAGACTGTTCACCGGCCCCCGAGTCGAGGGCCATGAAGGAACGTTTGCGGTCATTCATGCCAGGTTTCCCGAATAGACCGGAGTTCTTCCAGGGCCCGCCCGTAGAGCGGGTAGGCCCGAATTAGAAGCCGGTTCGCCTTTCTCGGGTGTCCGTGTTTCCGTAGCTCTTTGGCCCGGTCCTCTAAAGTCCCCGCCCGCCGTAGGAGCTCATACGGGCTTCTATGCCTTTGGCTTACTTCGTAGGCTAGCCTATGACAATGACGGCAGGCGTAATATCCGCCGCTCAGGTAGAGGGCCATAACTCGCCGGCAACAATGCCGACACCGGAAATAAAGCCTACGCCCGCCGTAATAGCAGGGAAAGGCCTCTATCCTGTGCTCATAATCTACGGGCTTTTTGTCCAGTAGGTAGTCAAACTTTATGACCCCGCCCCATTCGTCCAAGCGGACCTCGAGGTTAAGGCTCCCGGTTTCTCGCCCGCCGCTTGAAAACGTAAGCCGCCCTTGCTTATAGCCCAAGTGTAGATAGCCCCAGGTTTTTAAATCGTGTATGGTAAGCCGGGACGTTTCTTCTACCATATCCCGGCCCCGCCCTGGATAGCGTCCCATTTTTAGCGGCTCACTCTCTTAGGGTTCCCGTAATACATAGGTGTTATGCCAGAATAAATGCCGGCGTTTCTCGGCTATACTTGCGAGCTAAGCCCGGACCTTAGAACGGGTAGCCCGTCCCCGTAGTCGATATCCGGGCCTCGATCGTGTGTTTCACATCATGCATCCTGACAATGGTCATTTAAATCCCCGTTATTGAAGTAATCCGGGGTCCGGGTGGCGTGTCCCCCTGACCAGTACGCGACTCGCGCTTGGCCTCTGCCTCATTTTTTTGTTCATGTCTTCAGCCTTATGATCATGTCCCGAAATCCGGGCGCCCGGCCGGCCGCGAGCTCCTTTACGATCTCGCCCAGGGCCCAAGCCAGAAGCCGGTGCCGGCGCGAGCAAAAGCGCTGAGGCTTGCCGCTTTTTCGTGCTTGGAACCGCTCTAAACAGACGGGGCAAACGTTAACGTTCATCTGCGGGCCGATCGTTTCCCGGACTTCTCGGGTAGAGGGCCTTATCCCCGTGGTCAGGGCCGAATGGCTCCTTTTTGCGCGTCCTGCGCGGCCGTAGCGGCCTTCCCTCAAGTCCTGCGGCGCCCTCACAGGTTCATCCCTTTTCCAGCCGGCAACACGTTCATATTGCCTTCAGCCCCGCCTCCAGGTTCCTGCAGGCCCGGGGACGACCAAAAAGTTGACGGGCGGGCCGACCTTCGGAGAGGATCGACGGACAGGCGATGCAAAGGACCGGCAAATCTGGCTTTTTCATTTCCTGCCGTCTTTCGCCAGTAGCCGCGCCTCGTACTCAGCCGCCTCGCACCTATGCTTCTCAATCTCCTTGTCAAGCGCCGCTTCTTCGTTCGCGCCTAGTTTCCGGCGGATTTCCGGCGATGACGCGGCGGACCTCTCTGTATCATCTAGGGTTTGATTTTCTCTTCCCATTAACTGGGAATCTTGCGGAGATGATAGAGATGGCTCCGGTACGCCTTTCTGCATAAGCTCCCGTTTTCTTCTGGGGTCGATCTGATAGTCCTTCCACGAGTTGACATAAAGAATTCCATTTTCCAAGCGCGTAAGTTTGCCGAAAGCGACACATCTTTCGATCGTGCGCGAAATAACGTCTGCGGGAACCCGCAGCATCCCGGCGAGATATTCAACAGGGTATGGCGTTGTCGGGTTCGCGCGGATGAATCCGTCGTCGGCGGCGGCAAGGCACAGAAAGTCAATGAAGACGCCTCGTTCTGCAGGGTCGAGTTCCCAGCGGGTCGAACCCATGAGCCATTTATTGCGCCACAGCGGCAACCAATCGTAGATTTTTCCGCGTCTCATGGCCTGTTCGCCTGGTTCTGCTGTTCAAGCCGCCGCTCAAGCTCGCGTAAATCGACCCGGACAGCCCGCCCGATATGAACGGCCCCGATCTCGCCGCGAGCGATCATCTTTCTGACGCTCATCGGATGAAGCGAAAGCATTGCTGCTGTGTCGCCGACTGTGATCCAACGCCGGGTGGGGACGTTCACGATTCGTCTCCGGTTCGGTCGCCGAATAGGACTTCCAGGGGGAAGCCGAAGGCGCCGGCGATCTTCGCCCTGGTCCTCTTCCGTAGCACGTCCGTCCCCGACTCGGCTTTGAATACGGACGAAAGGGAAACCTCGGCGGCGAGGGCTAGCGTACGTTGGCTTAACCCTCTACTTTTACGGATGACCCGCAGGATGCATGGGCCTTGACCCCTCCCTGATTTTCTGTCATCCTTAGCCGGGAGTTTGTCGGACCCCATCTGACTTACCTCCTGGCCCCATCATGGGTTCGTTTGCCGTGTCAGCGGCTTCGAACCCGGGGCCTTTTTATTTTCTCGTAGCGAATGGGCTCAGTTTGCCTGTCATCAATTCGATAGAGCTAACGATCCCCATGAGGTCGATAATTAACGTGCTCCCAAAATTAACCGCTGCACGATCCCTCGCTGGCCCGTGGTCCAGCCCTAGCGAATCAACCGCGCTCGATAGGGTTTTGACCCAGGCTTCCGGCTTTTTGTGTTCTCCGGGGGTAAGAGAAATGTGTATCCCAGCGGCTGTTCCGACGGGGGTCATGTCTATATAGGGCCCTCTATTGATGAGAAGAACGCAGCCCTCACGGAGATATTTGTCCCGGTGAGCAGCTATGTTTGCCAAGATTGAGGCTTCCTTAAAGGGCTTATAGAGAAGGTGATCTCCAGCGAGCTCCATTGCGATGGGCTGTCCCAAGATCTCCTTGATCGCTGCCAAGTTAACTCCGAATAATAACAGTTCTTTAATTACCGCCATCTCTAACAGGTTCTCGGGCGAGTATAGGTTTTTGCCATGTGCCTTGCCCCTAATGGCGGGTTCAAACAATCCCCAGGTTCGAGACCAAAGGTAAGCTTCTTCGGGCTTTATTCCAAGGATGCTTTTGACGTCCCCGGATTTGAAGAGCTTTCTATCGTCTATTGCCACTGTTAATAGAAAATAGCATCTTAAACTGGCTTTGTCAACCTTTTTTTCAAATAGCCCCACCATCCGGCCAGGGTCCGCCCGAGATCGTCGTCCTGACGCGATCCTGGGCGGCCGGCTTCACCTCGTCACGATTGTCGACATCAAGGCCTTTAGTCCACGGTACGCTTCTGCATAGCGAGTCCAGGGGGCGAACCCTCAGGCCATTGGCTTTATGTCCGGACAGGGGGTAATTCTCCTATTGCATCCCCAGCAGGTCAGCAGTAGAATCAGGTCAGCAACGGGCAGCTGAATAAGCTTTGAGGTATAATACGGACGATGAGAGCTCAAGAAATATTTACGATCGGATATGAGGGTCGTGAAATAGACG
Source organism: Candidatus Aminicenantales bacterium (assembly GCA_049512315.1). GTDB lineage: Bacteria > Acidobacteriota > Aminicenantia > Aminicenantales > Saccharicenantaceae > DATKJS01. The sequence goes on from JBEKXF010000024.1 coordinate 44,053, forward strand.
ATTTTATTTCGCATCTAAAGTCCCTAAAAATTACGCGCCTTATTGATGTAAGAGAGCTTCCGTTATCCAGGAAAAGAGGTTTTTCGAAGTCCCAACTAAAGAGAAGAATGGAATCAGAAAATATTGAATATGTCCATATCAGGTCACTTGGAAGTCCTTCAAAGATCCGTCATCGACTCAGGGAAGACCATAATTACGATCAATTTTTCTCCGCTTTCCATAATCATTTAGCTGTAAACACAGAGGCGATTGCTAGAGCTCATGGATACATCCGAGATGGAACAAATTGTTTAATGTGTTATGAACGTTCTTCGGATAGGTGCCATCGCTCAGCCGTCGCTCAGAAGATAAAAGAATATGATGGGAATGGATTGAAAATAGTTCACATTTGAAGGCCCAAGACTTCATAGCGAAGAAAGTCCTAATTACAGTAAAAGCCTATCCATACCCAAGTATCAGCTATGGAGAGACGGTTTGCTGTGCGGGCGTGGACCTCGAAGATTTTAAATGGATCCGTCTCTATCCGATACCTTTCAGAGATCTGGAAGATGATAAGAAATTTCGTAAATATAGCATTATCGAAGCCGATTGTGCCAAGTCACCCGGTGATTTAAGACCTGAGAGCTATCGTATAAGATCAGCTTCTATCAGAATCCTAGATCACATTGATACCCGAAAGGGATGGGACAAAAGAAAGTCTATTGTGCTGAATCTTCCCGTTAAATCGATGTGTCAAGTAATCGAAGACGAAAAAAATGCTAAAGCTTCATTGGGTTTGATAAAGCCTGTTAATATCGCTTTTCATTGTGAAAAGAAGCCGAAATCTGACGCCGGGAAGAGAATGAAAGCATATGCCCAAAAAAGCCTTTTTGGAAGATTAAAACAACCAATAGAAGAAATCCCATACCAATTTTATTATCACTTCAGATGCGCTTCAGAATTAGCTTGCCCTTCCCACGATCTATCAATAACCGATTGGGAAATATGTCAATCATTTCGTCGATGGAAATATCGGTATCGTGACGAGCAGGAATTATTGAGAAAGATCGAAGATAAATGGATGGACATGGTCGATGATACTAAGAAGGATTCATATTTCTATGTTGGAAACCTACATAGGCTTCAAAACATATTCACGGTTCTTGGCACATTCTATCCGCCATTAATGAACCCATAGATTTGGCATCACTTCCCGCCACCGAGAAGCCCCCCCGGATTAAACAAACGGGCGGAGATCAGAACTGACTGTCAAGATTCGTGACGTGTTGGAGGCTAAAAAGGGCTTAAATCGGCTTAAACGGACTTAAATCCGATATCCCGTCGATGATCAGGTAAGTTATTGATCTTCAAGGCTTATATGGGGAGAATTTGAAGTGCCCCTGGCCTGACTCGAACAGGCGACACATGGATTAGGAATCCATTGCTCTATCCATACTGAGCTACAGGGGCACTCAGAGGAAGTGGCATTACTATAGCCGAAAGCGCCCCGGTGATCGACGCCCCGCACCGGCCGCACTTCTCCCCTTCCCGGCCGTAGGCCTTGTGGGAAAACTGGAAGCTCCCGGGCTTGCCCTCGGCGTCGACATAATCGCTCAGGCTTGAGCCTTTTGCGTCAATGGCCAGGGTCAGGATCTTGCGCATGGATTCCCAAAGGCGGGCAACGGCCTTCGCCGGCAGCGCCGCGGCCGGCGTTTCAGGATGGATCCGGGAATCGAAGAGGATCTCGTCCGCGTAGATATTGCCGATCCCCGCGATGATCCCCTGGTTGAGAAGAAGACTCTTGATCCGTCCCTTCCTCCCGCGAAGAATGCGCCTGAAATCCTCGAGCGCGATGTCCAGAGGCTCGGGTCCGAGAGACGACAGCTCCGTGCACGATTCCTCCGGGTTCCCGGGAAGGCACAGGAGAAAGCCGAACTTGCGGACGTCCCGGAAGCGGAGCTCGGGCCCCTTGTCCCGGAACCTGATGATGAGCCGCGTATGCTTGTCCGGCGCCTCCCGGCCGTCGGCGAGAAGGAGCTGGCCGGTCATTTTCAGGTGGAAGACGAGGGTCCATCCGCCCTCGCACGCGATGAGAGCCATCTTCCCGCGACGCCGCGCCCCAAGGACGCGGCGTCCGGCGAGCGCGGCGAGCCCGCCGCGTGGGGCCCGGCGCAGCAGCGGCCTGAAAAGGAGCTCGGCCCGGTCGATCACCCGGCCGCGGATGCCCGGTCCAAGGCTCTGGACGATCGTCTCGACTTCGGGCAGCTCGGGCATGGGGCCATTCTACTTGATTTGCGACCGGGTTTCGACTAAGATGTGACTCCGATGAAATTCAAAGCCGTCGTCTTCATGGTTCTCGGCTGGCTCGTGCCCGGCCTAGGCCATGCGGTCCAGAAAAAATACGTCCGGGCGCTGCTGTTCTTCGGCTCCATCCTGGCCATGACAGCCATGGGCCTGTCCATGGGCGGCCGGGTCTATCCCTTCCAGACCGACAATCCGCTGACCATCCTGGCCTTCTTCTCCGACTTGGGCAACGGCCTGTTCTATGGCCTGGCCAGGCTCTTCGCCTGGGGGCCGGGGGAGCTCGAGCGGGCGACCTTCGAGTTCGGCACGGCCTATATCGCCGGGGCCGGCCTCCTCAACTTCCTCGTCGCCCTGGACGCCTACGACATCGGGGTGGGGAAAAGGCCATGATCCTCGAAAGCCACCTCCTCTCCATGGTCATCTACTCTTTCTTCGTGTCCCTCGTCATGGCGCTCATCCGCCGCACGGAAAAAAAGGACCGCGTCCGCTACGGCGTCGTCCTCTTCCTGGTGATGGTCGCCGGCGCCCTGGCCTTCGGTTGGTTCATGTTCCTGTTCATCAAAAAATAAGCGCCCGGACGCGGGCCCGGCGGGCGCGCAAGACCCGAAGGTCATGATCGAACTCTTTCACGTCTGGAAGCAGTATCAGAAGCCCTACTGGGCCCTGTCCGACGTCACCCTCCAGATCCGGGCCGGCGATTTCTATTTCGTGACCGGGCCGAGCGGGTCGGGCAAGACGACCCTCCTCAAGATCATCTTCCGGGAGCTCCTCCCGACCGAGGGCCAGATCCTCATCGACGGGGTCAACGCCCTGAAGATCCCCGACTCCAAGATCTGGAAGCTCCGGCGGCAGATGGGGATCGTCTTCCAGGACTTCCGGCTCATGTTCCACCGGCCGGTCTTCGAGAACGTGGCCGTCCCCCTCCAGGTCATCGGGGTCAACCGGAAGGAGATCCGGCGGCGGGTCTTTGCCACCCTGCAGAAGGTCAACCTCCACCAGAAGATGTGGGAGTTCCCCGGGCGGCTCTCCTACGGCGAGCAGCAGCGGGTGGCCATCGCCCGGGCCATCGTCAACAACCCGGAGATCATCCTGGCCGACGAGCCGACGGGGAACCTCGACCCCGAGCTGGCCTTCGAGATCGTGACCCTGTTCAAGGAGATCAACCGGCAGGGGACAACGGTCATCATCGGCAGCCACGACCGCGAGCTCATTCGCCATTTCGGCGACAACATCCTCTTCCTCCAGAAGGGCAAGATCGTGGGAAAGGAAGGACGCTGATTTTCGAAAAGGTCAAATTCTTCCTGAGGGTCACCGGGAATAACCTCTGGCAGTATCGGGCCAGGAACGTTTTTTCCGTGACCATCATCTGCCTGTCCTTCCTGATCGCCGGCATCTTCCTGGCCCTCTCCAACAATCTCCGCGACACGGCCCGAGACCTGGCGAACAACATGACGATCTCCTTCTTCCTCGACCGGGGTACGTCGCCGCAGGCGACCGCCGCCCTGCTCCGGGACATCGGCCAGCCGGCGTTCATCGAGAACGCCCGTTTCGTGCGGCCCGAGGAGGCCATGGAAAAATTCCAGGCGAGCTTTCCTGAGCTCAAGGACATCCTGGCCAGCCTCAAGGCCAACCCCTTCCCGCCGAGCATCGAGGCCCGGGTCCGGAGCAAGACGTCCTCGGCCGGGGAACTCGTCCGATTCGTCCAGACGATGAAGGGCCGGCCCGGCGTCACCGACGTCCAGTTCAACCAGGAGTGGGTCGAAAAGATGCAGGGCTTCAGCCGGCTGGCCGGGGCCGTCGGGGTTTTCCTGGGCGGGATCCTCATCCTGGCCTCGTTTTTCATCATCTCGAACGTCATCAAGCTGAACGTCATGGCCCGGCGGAACGAGATCGAGATCCTGAGACTGGTCGGGGCGACGAACCTTTTCATCCGCATCCCCTTCTGGCTCGAGGGGATTGTCCTCGGGCTGCTGGGGAGCCTGCTTTCGCTTGGGCTCCTGTTTGTCGTCATCAAGATCTTCCCGCTCTATCTCGGGACGTCCCTCGGCGCCCTCCAGCAGCTCCTGAGCTTCCGCTACCCGGACTGGCCGCAGGCGCTGGGCCTTCTGGCCGCCGGGGCGGCCACCGGGTTTACGGGCAGCGCCACCTCCGTCTCGAAGTTCCTCAAGATCTGAGGATTTGACCCCCACATGGGTTAGTTGACAGGATGAGACGATTGTCTTAAAATCCGGGTCCATGGCGACCCTGGGTCAGGAGCTCAAGAAGGAACGGGAATCCCGCAATATCTCCCTCGACGAGATGGCGTCCTCCACCAAGATCGTCGGCCGCTACCTGGCGGCCCTGGAGGAAGACCGGCTCGACACCATGCCGGGCGGATTCTTCATCAAAGGCATCATCCGCGCGTATGCCAAGTACCTTGGGCTCGACGAAAATAGGATCCTGCAAAAATACGAGGAAGCCGGGGTCCTCGAGGAGCCGGCCAGGAGCCGGACTTCGGAAGAAAGGCTCGGGTCCGCTATCCTGGGGAAAAATAAGATCATCGTCTGGGCCGTCGTCGGGACCGGTCTCGTCCTTCTCCTCGTCGCCCTGCTGTTCCTGTGGAGATCGCGGCGGCCCCACGCGGCCGTCCCGCCGCCCAAAGTCTCGACGTCCCTCCTCCAAACCCATAGGCCGTCGTCCCCGCCGGTTCAAAAGAATGAAGCCTCGCCGGACCAGAAGCCGGCGGCCGTGCCCGTGACCGAGCCCGCCGCGAAACCCGGTCAGACAGTCTCCCAAACCGTCTCCCAGCCGGCCGCTCAGGCCGCCTCCCAGCCCGTCCAGATGGAATGGAAAGGCCTGACCATGGACATTTCTTTCCAGGAGGAGACCTGGATCCAGATCTACGCCGACGGGGCCTTCAGGGTCGGGGGCCTGTTCCCGGCCGGCCAGAAGGTCCGGGTCCAGGCGGAGAAGGAGCTCCTCATCTACGTGGGCAACGCGGGCGGAATGACCTTCCTCCTCAACGGCAATCCCGGAAAGACGCTGGGGCGCTCGGGCGAGGTGCTCAACAATATCCGGATCAACCTCGACAACTACAAGGAATTCCTCCAGACCAGAGAACCGCCGGGCCCGTCCCACTGAGTCCCATGGCGACGGCCCGGACCGCGTGACCCATGCCAACGGACCAGTCGGAAGCCATCGTCCTCCGGACGACCAACGTCGGCGACCAGGACAAGATCGTCGTCCTCTTCGGCCGCGACAAGGGCCTCTTCCGCGGCGTCGCCAAGGGCGCGCGGAAGTTCGGCAACCGGTTCGGCAGCAGCCTGGAGCCCCTGACCGTCGTCCGGGTCTTTTATTATGAGAAGGAGCGTCGCGACCTGGTCACGATCTCGAACTGCGACCTCCTCGAATCGTTCTTCGAGGTCCAGGCGGACCCGAAGACGGCCTTTCTCCTGACCTACTTCGCCGAGCTCGTTGAGGAGTTCGCCCCGGCCCGAGCCAAGGAGGAGGTCCTTTATCGCCTCCTCCTGTCCGTCCTGCGCGCCCTCACGACGGGCGGCGACAGGCCGTTCCTGGCCGCCTATTTCGAGGCCTGGCTCCTCCACGTCAACGGCTATCTTCCGGACCTGGGCACGTGCCGGAAGTGCCGCAAGCCGCTCAACCCGGGCTGGCTCGGGGCGAAAAGGGACGGGGCCTACTGCTCGGACTGCGCGCCCTTGAAAAAGGAGGAAGTCCCGGCCGAGACCCAGGCTTTTCTCCACTGGGTCCGCAAGAATCCCCCCTCTGAATCCGGCGGCCACGGTTTCCCCCCCGCCGAGATCGGCCGGATCCGCAAGACCCTCCAGGCCATGATCGTTTATCACCTGGAGCGCGAGCCCCGGACCCTGCAGTTCATCAAAGATTAAAGGCCCGTTGAAGCAAAAAAACCCGCCCCGGCTCCGGCCGAGGCGGGCTTTACTTTTTCCTCGCGTTCTTAAAAACGGTCCGCTTTCCTGCCTCAGAAGAACAGAGATAGCCCTAGGAAGAGGCCGTTCAGGGTGACCTTCTCTACGTACGTGCCCTCGCTTGTGACCTTGATCCTCTCATGGCGGTAGCGGTATTCCAGACGAAGAGCCGCGATATTGCCGAACAGGTACTTGAGGCCTACACCAAGGTTGGGAAAGGTCGCCTTGGCGCCCACATCATATTTCTCAACATAGCCCGCATACGGGACACCGTTCCCGAATCCGAACCCCGCCAGGATAAAGGGAAGCAACCGGGGAGATTTATTCAGCTTGAAATTGTACAGCAGGTTTCCGGACAGAAGCCAGCCTGTTTGATTATACGTGTACCCCCCCGAATAACTCTCATGTTGCGCCGTTAACATCAATTCCGGCTCGAACTCCAGCCCCTTCCAGATAAAGTAGCCCAAGCGAACGGGGACATTGAAAAAACTGACCTTATACCAATCAGTTCCCGTACCAAATTTAATGGACTCAAAGGAAAAGGCCGTGCTGAATTCGAACTTCTTCCCCTCGACGACGGAGCCGGCCGCCGACGTGGCTGCGCTCAAGAGAAGCAAGACTCCCAGAAAAACACAAACTTTTTTCATCATCTTTCTCCTTTCCTAGATAGATAGCAAACTCCACCGCACCAAATTCCGTTGCCCGTTTGATAACGCTCGATTCCCACCCCCTTTCGAGAAGCTGTTCCCCCGCTTCTCCCTTTTGTCATCTTTAAGTTAGCCCCCTCAGAAGGCGTTTGTCAAGGGTTTATCACCCTTCGTGCGTCTTGATTTTGAAAGGAGGACGGCCCGCTTATTTCTTGATAGTCGAGATGAACGCCTCGACCTCGGGGATGCCGCCCTGGAAGATGAGGTAGCCGTTCGACGGCTCGCGTTCCGTGATCTCGCCGGCGATCGGCGTCAGCATGATCTTCCGGACCTCTTCGACGTCTTTCGTCCGGCCCAGGGCCCAGGCGAGCTTGACGTAGGCGACCTCGGGGAGCATGTTCGCCGCCGGGATGACGCCGAGGTCCATCATGTCGCGGCCCGTATCATATACATACATTTGTACATACCCCCAGAGCGTCTGGACCGTCATGTAGACGGCGATCCCCTTGTCCCGGCACTTCTTGAGCGAAGGGTAGAGCGGCTTGTTGACGTGGCCCAGGCCCGTCCCGGCGATGACGATCCCCCGGTAGCCGTTGTCGATGAGGGAATCGATGATGTCGGGCTTCATGTTGGGATAATAGTAGACGATCGAGACCTTCTCCTCGAAGGACGTGTCGATCCTGACCTCGCGGTCCTTCCGGCGCCTCTTATAATCCTGGCGGAGGGGCGTGATTTTCTCCCGGCTGACCATGGCGATGGGGATGTCGCCGATCGTCCGGAACGTGGACCGGTAGCTCGAGTGCATTTTCCGGACCCGCGTCCCCCGGTGGAGGAGGCCGTACGTGTCCGACGTCGGGCCGAACATGCAGACCATGACCTCGGCGATGTCGCTCTCGGCGGCCGTCTTGACGCTGTGCATGAGGTTGAGGGCGGCGTCGGACGAGGGCCGGTCGGAGGAGCGCTGCGACCCGACCATGACGATGGGCACGGGCGGGTTCTGGACCATGAAGGACAGGATGGCCGCCGTGTGGTGCATGGTGTCGGTGCCGTGGCCGATGACGATGCCCTGGACGCCCTTTTCGATCTCCCGGCCGATGGCCTTGGCCGTGGCGATATACTGCTCGGGCCCCATGTTCTCGCTGAAGACGCCGAAGAGCTTCTCGGTCTCGAGGTTGCAGATATCGGCGAGCTCCGGGACCGAGCCGTAGAGCTCGCCCGGGGTGAAGGCCGGGATGACGGCGCCGGTCCGGTAGTCGAGGCGGCTGGCGATCGTCCCGCCCGTGCCGAGGAGCTTGACCGTGGGCCGGCCCGGGTCGTAGGGGAATTCCTTCTCCGGGATCTTGTAGTGGGCTTCCTTGCGGCCCATGATCGTGATGGCCTCGATCGACCGGGCCAGGAGGCCGATGTTGTAGCCGGAGCGGAGCTTGAGGACGACGTGGAGGGGATCAGCGGTCTCCGAGCGCGGCAGGATGATCCCGGTGTAGGTACCGTGGGCCGTCTTGATCTCGACGTCGCTCCAGACCAGGGCGCCGAAATTCTTGAGGGTGGCGAGGGCCTCCCCCCGGTAGCCTTTGTACGAGTCGTCGCCGTTCACTATCGTTTCTCCTCGAGAATGCCGCGGACCTTCGCCGCCACGGTGGCGCCCTCGACGAGGCCGCGGACCCGGCCCATGACCAGGCCCATCAGGACGTGGCCCTTTTTCGCGGGGTTGTGGATCTTCATCGAGCCCAGCCGATCGAGCTCGCGTCCGACGAGGGCCTCAATGTCCGCCGCGGTCGGAACGGGAAGCGGGTCGCCGTCGGCGAAGCCGCCGGACATGGCCATGAGGATCCCCTCCCGGGAGATCGCCCCGTCCTTATATAACTTAAATATTTTCTTTAACTTATCCTCCGTCATGGCCGACGTGTCGAACCCCTTTTTCCGGAGCCGCTTGGGGAACTGGACGAGGGCGACCGAGGCCAGGGTGGGATCGATCTTCTGGTCGTTGACGAGACTCTCGAACAGCCCGGCCAGCCGGGACACGGCCAGCGGCCGGATGACGTCGTCCGGAACGCCGAGAGCGGCATATGTGGCTTCCCGGGCCCAGATCGGGCGCGGCAGGGAAACCCTGATTTTCTCCAGCCGCTCCTCGGTCACGGTCTTCGGCGGCAGGTCCGTGTCCGGGTACATCCGGTCCGGCCCGGGGAGGATGCGCTCGAAGCCGTTGGTCCCGTCGTGGAAGGCCTGGCGCGTCTCGGAGGGGATGCCGACGGTTGCCTCCTTGGCCCGGATGGCGATCTCCTGGGCGCCCGTCTTGGCGTCGTCCTTGGTCCCCCAAACGATGACGAGCGTGTCGTCGCCGCTCGCCTTGAGGGCTTTCCGGACCGCCTGCCATTCGGCGCTCGCCAGCGTCTCGGACGCGCTGTCCGAGTGGACGATATTGGGCAGGGTCGTCAAACAGGCGACGACCCGGACGCGGTCGGAGATCTCCCGCGAGAAATGGGTGTTGGCCTGGGTCTGCCAGCTGAGCAGCCCCCGGTAGCCGCGCAGGACGACGCCGTTCGCGACGGCGCCCGCGTCGAGGGCGTTGCGGACGGGTTGGTAGCTCGTCCGCTGGAGGAGCTTGGTGAGGTCCTCGATATTGGCCTTGAAGGTCTCGGCCGTGAGGCCGCGGCGATGGAGCTCGTCGCGGAGCCTGAGGAGGTTCCACTGGCGCATGGCCTCGCTGTAGGTCAGGAGCGGGATCCGCGGGATGCGGGGCACGCCCTTGATCTCGACGCGCGTCCCGCCGCGGACGCTGACGTTGACGTCCTCGCGGGCGGCCCCGATCCCGGTCCGGACCCGGCCCGTGCTCCGGACGAGGCGGCGGCAGATCTGGGCCACCTCGGCGACCTCCTGGGGCGTCCGCATGTCCGGTCCGGTCACGGTCTCGATGAGCGGCATGCCCAGGCGGTCGGTGAGATAGACGCGGCGGTGGCCGACGTCGCTCACCTCCCGGCAGGCGTCCTCCTCGAGGCCGAGCTGGACGATTTGGATCCGCCGGTCCTTGTAGGGGATCCAGCCGTTGACGCCCACGATCGTCGTCCGCTGGAAGCCGGTCGGGATACTCCCGTCGAGGTACTGCTTGCGGGCGATGTGGAGCTCGTCGACCAGGTTGAGGTTGTAGAGCATGGCGATGCCCAGGGCGATGTCCAGGGCCGTCTCGTCGATCATGAACGGCGGCGTGTCGTCCATCTCGTAGGTGCAGACGGTCTCGCGGTTGATCCGGTAGATGATCTCCTTTTTGGTCTTGAACTCCATCAGGGCGGTGCCGTCGTACTCGCCGAGCTCGGACAGGGTCGGCCGCATGTGGCGGAGGATCTCGGCGTCGTATTTTTCGCTGTACCGGCCGGCCGGGCAGCGGCAGAAGAGCTTCTTTTCGGTCAGGAGCTGCTGGTGGATCTCGAGGCCCGAGCGGAAGCCGACCTCCTCGTAATCGGCTTCGGTCATCTCCGGGAACGGCTTGAACTGGAAGTCGTAATCGCTCATCTCTCGGGTCTTGCGTCCTTAACGATAAAGGACCGCATTATACCATAATTTTTTATTTTGGGGTCGGACCTCAGCAGCTCAGACATAATAATAGGGTTGATTATTTTCAATCAGTTTGGCGATAGCCTTAAGTCTCGTTTTTGGGGGCTGCACATTCAACTTCGAAGTGCAACGACTCGGGTGAAGACTTCGAGGGGTGTTTTATACTTCAAGCACTTCCTCGGTCGGTTGTTGATCCGGGATTCGACCGCCATGATCTCTTCCTCGGT
>JBEKXF010000025.1:0-44786 GCA_049512315.1 Candidatus Aminicenantales bacterium
CGATCCCGCTCCTGGACCAGGCGGCGATCGACGCTGTCCGCCAGTGGGTGTACGAGCCGATGATCATCAACGGCCGGCCCCGGCCCGTCATCTTCACCGTCACCGTCAGATTCCAGCTGAAACAAGCCCCGGGCGGACTCCCGGAGGGCTAGCCCCCAGGAGAGGGGGGGATGTCCCTCTTTATTCTCCCCGATGATAATCCCCGTTTTTTACCCCCGCGGGGGGTGAGGGAATTCCCCCGCGAAATCACCTTTGCAGAGGATTGCCCCTTCTCCTCCCCACGCCCATAGTGTCCTTGCTGAACATAAAGAAGGGACCGAGGGGAACCACGGAAAGCCCGAGCGCATCCGGAGACAAGAGAGCATGAAAAACGGGAGACGGCGTCGGACGGTGCTTCTGGCCATCGCCCTGCTCGTCCCCGCCTTCCTCGCTCTGCCGGCCTCGGCCAACGGCAAGAAGCTCCAGGTCGTCCAGGACCAGACCGTGGTCCGGCTGGATCCCTCCGAGCGGAGCCCGGCCGTCGCAACGCTCGGCCGGGGCGCCATCCTCTCCCTGGCCAGCGCCGTCAAGATGAAGGTCAGCTGGTTCTATGTCTATTTCACCTCCCTCCAGTCGGGCAACACCCGGGCGGGCTACGTCCACGAGTCCTGCGTCCGGAAGCTCTTCCCGGCGCTCAAGGTGATCCAGATCACGTCGGGGGACGAGATCGTCAACCCGACGGAGATCGACCTGGAATCCTCGTACAGACCGAACGTGGAGTGGGGAACGACGAGGGAGGAGATCATCCGGGCCGAGGGCCGGCCCCAGGTCCAGGACGCTTCCGAGGGCGTCGAGGTCCTCGTCTACCGGCGGGAGATCATGAAGAAAAAATGTCAGGTCGAATATGTCTTCGACGAGGGCAGCCTCGTTTCGACCCGCTTCCGTCTCATGGAGAACTATGCGGACAAGAACCGCTACATCGAGGATTACAACAAACTCCGCCAGCACCTGACGGCCACGGTGGGCACGCCGCGCGCCGACCGGACGGTCTGGCAGGACCACTTTTACGAGAACCAGAACGACTGCTGGGGGATCGCCCTCAGCCAGGGCCAGGTGGAATTCTCTTCAGAGTGGGTCTTCCGCGACACCGAGGTCCGGCTCACCCTGGCCGGAGCCAACAATCACGTCCTTTTCGGCGCTGAGCTCAACGACGTCAAGGCCAAGAAACCAACCTCTTTTTAATCCCTCCATTCTTCGCCCCCTTTTCCGCACCCCCCGGGAAAGGGGGCCCTTATCCCTCAGCCGACGTCCTTCTGGGTGAAGCTGAGGCTGATCCGGTTCTTCCCCAGCCACTTGCTGTGCAGCATGAGCTGCTCGGTCCGCTTGACGAGGGCCTCGACCGAGTCGTACCGCTGGACGATGCTGGCCCCGAGGGACACGGTCGCGTTCAGCATGCCCGTCTCGGTCGTGATGTAGGACTCGGCGACGAGCAGGCGGAGCTTGTTGGCCACGATGTCGAGCCGGCTCTCGTCGATGTTGAGGAGGACGACGAAGAACTCCTCGTTGTTCCAGCGGCCCACGATGTCGAAGTAGCGGACGTTCTTGAGGAGCGTCCGGGCGACCGTCCTCAGGATCTTGCTGGCGTTGAAGCGGCCGTATTTCTCGAGCGTTTTGTTGAAGTTGTCGATATCGACGTAGATCAGGGCGAAGGGCAGGCCGTATTTCTGGAATTCCTCCAGGCGAGTCTTGAGGGTCATGTCGAGGAACTGCTTGTTCGAGATCCCCGTTTCGGTGTCGAGGAGGCCCATCTTTTCGAGCTCCGCGACGGCGAGGGGGACCCTGACCTTGGGGGCCGTGTCCGCGAAGGTTTCGACGGCCCCGATGATCGCCCCATCCTCCTTGAAGACCGGGATGATCCGGAGCGTGGCCGGGACGCGGAACCCGTCCTTGTGGCGGAGGTAGACGTCGAGGCTGCGGATGGTGCCGTCCTTGAGCGTGAGCTCGACCGGGCACTTGTCCCGGCAGATGTTCACGCCCTCCCTGTCGACGAACAGGGAGAGGTCCTCGAAACACGGCTTGTCCAGGATCTCGGAGCTTTCGAACCCCGTCATCTGCTCGGCGGCCTTGTTCCAAAAGAGGACCTTGCGGCTGTTGCTCAGGCAGGTGATGCCGTCCTGGACCTGGTTGAGGACCATGCTGCAGAATCCCTTGGTGGCGCCCTTGAAGAGGTCGGAGACGTTGTTTTCGGCCATGATGCAACCTTCAGCGGTGATGTGGCGGGCCTCCGCCCGCCGTCCAATATTCTTAGCAGAGAACGAAGGAGATGTCAAAAAGAACGGATTCCGAGGCGGTTGACAGGTCCCCCTAACTTCATGTTATCCTAGCGCCGCCCAGGGGGTGCGAAGCCATGGACAAGATCCTCGGGACCCGGCTGAAGCGAGCCCGCGAAGAGGTCAACCTGAGCCAGGGGGCGTTTGCCAAGGCCGTCGGGCTTTCTTCGGAATACATCTCGCTCCTCGAATCTGGAAAAAGGACGCCGAGCTTCGAGACCCTCCTGAAGGTCGCCGGCTTCCTGAACAAGGACATCGCCTTTTTCTTTGGGGAGAAAAAGCCCGTCTTCGAGTCTCTCCTGGCGGACGGCGCCGTCGACGAACGGGCCCGCAAGGAGATTTCGAGGTTCCGGGCCTACTGCGACAAGTACCTCGAGCTCGAGGATGCCACCGGACGCCGCCTCGACCTGGCCCCCCGATACTCCCGCATCTCGCCCGAGCGGCTGGCCGAAGAGGAGCGCCGGCGCCTTGGCCTCGGCAACGAGCCGGTCCGCGACATCTTCAACCTCTGCGAGGCGAACGGCCTCCGGATCGTCCGCCATCCTTTTCCCGAGGAGTCACGGATCTCGGGCGTCTTCGTCTTCGACGCGGAGCGCCGGGCGGCCTTCGCGGCCATCAACGCCGCCGAGCCGCCGGGGCTCCAGGCCCTGATCGCCGCCCACGAATACGGCCACTACCTCAAGGACCGCTCCGAGAGCCCCATCGTCGACAACGCCGATGTCGTCGTCGACGAATACGTATCCCTGTACGCGCCCCGCGAACAGTTCGCCCAGTCCTTTGCCTCCGCGTTCCTGATCTCCCCGTCCAAGCTCCGGGAGCTCATCGACAAGGACTTCCGGGCGAGGAGCCTGCTCTACGAGGACGTCCTTTTCCTCAAGCGCTATTTCGGCGTGAGCACCCGGGCCATGCTCCGGTCGCTCCGAGGCCAGGGCCATTTTCCAGACACGAGGTTCGAGGAATTCTTCAAGCGGAACCCCGAAGACCGGGAAGCCGAGGTCTTCGGCAGCGTGTCGGGGCAGGAGGAGCGTCGGGGCCGGACCCTCTTCCGGAAGCCCCGGGCCCGGGCCGTGCCGTCGGACCGGTATCGGTTGCTCGCCGCCGAGGTCGCGGCGGCGTCCCGGACAGCAGGGGAGAAGCCGGTCCCACCCTCGAAAACAGGAGGCCCTCATGAATAAGGCGCTCAAGATCGTCGTGATCTTCCTCGTGATCGACGCCGCGGCCGTCGCCGTTTATTTCGGCATCAGGGCCCTCTCCGGCGGGCGCGGGTCGAGCCCTCAGGAGGCATACGCGTGGATGACCGTGGACGAGAGCTACCAACCCCGGAACTCCGTCGAGGAATTCGTCAAGGCCGACGCCGTCCAGAAAGGGCTCCTCCCGGTTTATCTCAAGAATTACGGCCGGAACGCGGACGTGCTCAAGAAGTTCCGCGGGACCAAATTCGCCGGGGCCAACGAGGCGGTCCTGGAAATGGCTTACCGGGGACTCCAGGACTGGATGCTCATCGACCTCAAGTACAAGGACGAGAAGGAGCGGGATATCCAGAGGACCATGCTGTACGTCCAGATCAGCGGCCAGTGGACGGTGGCCGACAGCGGCCGGCTGGTGAAGTGACACTCCGCCGGCCCGTGGCCGGCCCCGGGTCATGAAGCCTGGCTGTTCTTGGCCGGCCGTCGCCTGATCCGGAAGGTGATCTTTCCGCCCTTGGAGATCGTGACTTTCCCGCCGATGGGGACGGCCATGAGGTTGCGTTGGATGTTGTGGCCGAAGTTGGAGACGGCCAGGATCGGCAAGGGGAACCCTCTCTTCCGCCGTTCCCGGATCACGTCGTCGAGATAGGTCCGGACGAACCTCAGGGCCTCCCTTTGCTGTTTCCGGGCGTGGGAGTTCTTGTTCGACGGGTCCAGAGAGCCGACAACAAGGCCCTTGATCCCCTTAAAAACGTTGTGACGCCGCAGCGCGGCCAGCAGCCGGTGGAGGTCCTCGACGTCCACCTGGATGTCCTCGACGAAGAGGACGTGCCGGCGCCAGCTGAAGCGAGGCGGTTTCTTGCGGTTGAGGAAGTTGACGAAGGTCGAGAGGTTGCCGCCGATCGGGATGCCGGAGAGTTTCCGGGGCGGCGGCGCGGTCAGCCAGGTCCGGCCCCGGTACTGGATCTCCTCTCCCGATATGAGGGCGAAGATCTTCTTGAAATTGCCCTTGCCCAGTTTGAGCGAGGGAAAATATATGGCGGGGAGTCGGGACACGTAATAGATCTCGTTGAGAAGGAAGGTGAAGTCCGAAAAGCCGATGAAGAGGGGGCGGCGTTCGCGGATGATGCGGTAGTCCTTCTTGTCGATCCGGCGCAGGATATCTTCGGCCCCGGTGCCGCCCGCGACTGAGATGATCAGGTCGAGCTCCCGGATGGCTTTCTTGAAGACCTCGGCCCGCTCGTCGGCGGGCGCGGTGACGTGATCGATCTCTTCATCGCTCAAGAACAAGTGGGGGCTGAAGTAGATGTCCTTGACGCCGAAAGCCCTTTTCAGCAGGCCGGCCGTTTTCTTGAGCCGGGCCTTCGCCTGCCGCGGCAGACAGGTGGAGGGAGCGATGAAGCCGATCTTTTCGAAGCTCATGTCTTGGCCCGGACCAGAATGCACAATAGACTACCAAAAAAGGGGTCGATTTTCAAGGACGAACGCCGGCCCGGAAAGTCTCATGGGTCCCGTCAAACGGTTGTATGTTATTGATATAAAAAAAATAATAAGATTTGAGCTCTGCCGGCGGCCACAGAAATCCCCGGAGGGCCATTTCAAGTAACTCATTCGGTATCATTAAGATACATATTTATGGATTCCGATAATAAAAACGATCCTGCGGGTTTTTCGGGATGCTTGAGGGCCGTCGGGGTCTTGGCTCAGCGATAATCCTCAGAAGGACTTGAGCTTCTGCCCGGGCACGGACAACTGGATGGCCTTGAGAGCCTTGAGCTCGATCTGGCGGATCCGCTCCCGGGTCAGATTGAAGTGCTGGCCGACTTCTTCGAGGGTGTATTCGCGCCCGTCGCCGAGGCCGTACCTCATCCGGAGGACCATGGTCTCCCTTTCGGGCAGCGTCCGGAGCGCGGCCTCGATCTGCTCGCGGAGGTTGATATGGATCACCGTGTCGGGAGGGGAGGGGAAGGACTTATCCTCGAGCAGGTCGCCGAGGGCGCCTTCGCCGTTCTCGCCGAGCGGCGTTTCGATCGAAACGGGGTCCTGAGAGCTGTACATCATCTCGAGGACCTTGTTCACGGGGAGGTTCATCTTCTGGGCCAGGTCCTCAGGGGAGGGCGCCTTGCCCCGCTCCTGGACGACGGTCTGGGAGATCTTCTTGAGCCTGTGGATGGTTTCCGTTAAATGGACGGGGATGCGGATGGTCCGGCCCTGGTCGGCGATAGCCCGGGTGATGGACTGCCGGATCCACCACGTCGCGTAGGTCGAGAACTTGTGGCCCCGCCGGTAATCGAACTTCTCGGCCGCCCGCATCAGTCCGATATTGCCTTCCTGGATGAGGTCCAGGAGCTGGAGGCCGCGGCCCTGGTATTTCTTGGCGATGGAGACGACGAGCCGGAGGTTGGCCGAGACGAGCTCGTTTTTGGCCCGGTCCTTGGCCCTCTTTCCCGCGGCGACGGCCTGGAGAGTGGCCCGGACCTCTCTCCGGGCCAGCTTCGGGCACTTGCCCAAGCGCTCCTTCAGGCGCGCCTGGACCCGGTCGATGATCCGGTCCTTTTGCTCCGGCTTGATGTCCAGGCCGCGGGCGAGCTGGATCATCCGGACGAGCAGGCGTCCCCTGGCGGTCCTGTTCCGGACCAGAGGCCGGACCTTGGCCAGCCGGGCGTTCAAGGCCTTGATCCGGCGGATCCTGTCCAGGATATCGTCCTTCCTGGCCTCGAGGTTCTCCTCCGAAAAATCCTCTTCAGCTATTGTAAAGAATCTTAACAAACACTCCGGGTTCTTCTTGATCATTGTTTCGATAGCCAGGATCTCATCGAGGGTCAAGGGGGTTTTGGCCAGGGCCTTGAAGATCGCCCTGTCGCCTTTTTCCATCCTCCGGGCCAGTGAGATCTCCTGGTCCCTGGACAAGAGCAGGATGCTCCCCATCTCCCGGAGATAGATCTTCACCAGGTCGGCGGTCTGCTCCATGTCCTCGGGGGAGGCCAGGCCCTTCCCGTTGGACGGGGCGTCGTTCTTCGGCGCGTCGAACCGGGCGGGCGGGGAGGCCGACTCGGCGGACGGAAAGGCTTCTTCTTCCTCGGGGAATAAGGTATCCGAGCTGACCCTGGGGATCAGGCTCAAGATTTCCTCTTTTTTGAACTTATATTGCGTGGCCATTTCAGCTCCCTTTCTTTACTATTTATATAGGAATACTATATAAGTAAGATTTTCGTTGCAAAAGTAAAGCTTTTTTTTCAATTTTTTTGTCCTCAACCTTTTTCTTAAACGAGGTTGAGGCGTAAACCGTTACACCCCACAGGGCGAATCTTTCGGATATGAAACGCCGAAACTACACCTTTTTCCCCTCCTTGTCAAGAGGCTTTTTGTCATTTTTCCTTCCTCTCCGGGTCCCGTCGGTCCATCGGCATTGCCCTTTATTTAACCAAGATTCGTGCCAATCTTCCTCCCCTGGGTTCTTTTTTCGCGGCAAGGGAGGAGAGACCGGAGTGTCTTAAAAAGGGGACAGCGTCTTCCTGGAGCCGGCCGGCTGCGGAATACCGTCCGGCGGGACTTTTCCTTCAGGCGAGGTCAGGGGTGATCGGGAGGGGAAGGCCAGGCCGTTCGGGGATCAATGGCAGACCATACCGTGCTTTTCGAAGTACTTTTGGTGATCGTCCTCGGCCGGGTAAAAGGCCCCTGCCGGAACAAGCTCCGTCGCCAGGGACTCCTTGAAACGTCCCGACGCCCCGAGTTCCGCCATGACCTTTGCGGCGGTCTTTTTTTGTTTTTCGCCGTCGAAGAAGATCGCCGAGCGGTACTGGGTGCCGCGGTCCGGACCCTGACGATTGACCTGAGTGGGGTCGTGGAGGCTGAAGAATTGCCGGACGAGATCTTCGTAGCTGATCTTGACGGGGTCGAACGTCAGCCGGACGGCCTCCGCGTGTCCCGTTTGATCGGTGCAAACGTCCTCGTACGTGGGATTGGCCGCTTTCCCGCCCGTGTAGCCGACGACCGTCGAAAGGACGCCCGGGATCTGCCCGAGCTTGTATTCGACACCCCAAAAACAGCCGGCGGCGAAGGTCGCGGTCTCGGCCTTTGGCCCTTCCTTTCCCGCCTCTGCTGACTGCTCCTCGTCTGCCGTGCCCGACGGGCCCGCCGTCGCTTTCTCCCCGCGGCCTTTCGCCACCGGCTCGTCGGGGACGAAATCCAGGGACGCCGAGTTGATGCAGTAGTGGAGGAAGGTCGGTTCCGGGCCGTCGTCGAAGACATGGCCCAAGTGGGCGCCGCAGGGGGCGCAGCGGACCTCGACCCGCTTCATGATCAGGGAAAAGTCGTCCTTGTATACGAGGTTCTTATCGTCGACCGGGATCGTGAAGCTCGGCCAGCCCGTCCCGTGGTCGTACTTCGCCTCCGACCGGAAAAGGGGGGTGCCGCAGCCCGCGCAGATATACAATCCGGCTTCCCAGAAATCGTCGTACTCGCCCTGGAACGGCTGTTCGGTCCGGCCCTGCCGCATGACCTGATAGCGTTCAGGGGTCAGGATCTTTTTCCACTCACTGTCCGTTTTCTTGATCTTCCTGGGCATATTCATTCCTCACGACATGGGCGTCGCTCGAAAGACCGACCTTTATATTAGTCGCCAAAGCCCCACAATGGCTGTCACCGACGGGTATCCCGTTTTTCGACTCTGGATCTCTTGTACCATAGAGAAAATGGGACGTCAAACGCGCCCGGCCGGCTGGGCGAAAAAGTGAAATATTCCAAATTTTTCCGTTGACTTTCAGTAAACCCGTTCACTATAATGGAATCGCTGGCTGGAGAGGGATCCTCCTTAGCCCCGCTTCCTTTTCCTTTGAAACCTTGGCGCCTCACCAGCCAGCCTTCTTATCCATCAAGCAAAAATCTTTCAACACTGACAGGATTTCTCCGCCCGGGCCGCCGGGACGTCACGGGTGGGACGCCGCCTTGCTCCGCTTCTGCTGATACATGAGATAGTCGGCGTGGGCCAGGAAGTCCTCCAGCGAGGAAAACTTTCTCAGGTCATAAAAGACGATTCCCATGCTCAATGACACGTGGAGACGCTTGGGGTTGGCCAGGTTGTGGGTCCGGATCTTTTCGTCGATCCGGCCGAGGAGGATCTTCTCGCCGCCCCGCTTCGACCTCATGGCGAGAATGGCGAACTCGTCGCCTCCGATCCGGGCGATGATGTCGCTGTCCCGGAGGATCTCCCTGAGGATCGCAGCTACGGCCTCGAGGACGCGGTCCCCGGCCGGGTGCCCGAAGGTATCGTTGATTTGCTTCAAGTCGTCGACATCGAGGTAGAGGAGGAAGACGTCTTTCCGGAGGCGCTTGGCGATCTTCATCTGCTGCTGCCCCAGGGTGAAGAAGCCGCGGCGGTTGTTGAGCCCAGTCAAGTCGTCGGTGAGGGAGAGGCTTTCGAGCTTTTCATTGCCCGCCCGGAGCTTCTGGAGAGCCTGCTTCAGTCTTTTTTCCGCCCGTTTCCTCTCGGTGATGTCCAGGAGGATTCCGTCGAAGAACTGAGTCCTCCCGTTCGGACCCTTGATGGCCTGGCAGTAGTCCCGGACCCAGAACCTGCGGCCTTCGGCGCCCCGAAGCTCGAATTCCGTGAAATAGCGGGGTTTTTTGTGCAGCTTTTCGAGGTGCATCGACCGGTCCGTCTTCTTGACGTAGAAGTCCTCGACGTTGAAGCTGAGGAGCCCGGCGGGCATTTTGACCCCCAGCATTCGGGCCAGAGCGGGGTTGGCCTCGATGAACGTCCCGTCCGGGGTCGTCCGATAGACGCCGACGGGGAGGTTCTCGACGAGGGCGCGGTAGCGCTTTTCACTAACCCGAAGAGCCTCTTCGACCATCTTGCGATGGGGAAGCTGATCGGACATCTTGTTTTTTCCCATCTCCGCCAGAGGCCGAATTTATCAAAGAAAAAGGGGAAAGTCAAAGCCCCCCGCTTTGAATCGCGGGCCCGTTTCTTGTTATAGTTACTAGTGAGATCCGATTTGCTTCGCGGTGGTGGACACGATGAAGAAGATGACCGGCTTCCTATCGATCCTGAGCTTGATCCTGACCCTGGCCGCCTGCGCACCGTCCCGCAAGGTCGTGACCGTGGAGGTCACCGACCCGGGCCTGAAAACGCGGCAGGCCGCCTCTTTCGTCGACAAGGGCCATTACCTGGCCTTCAAGAGGGCCGTCCTCATCTACGGCGAGCTTTACGGGAACAGGGCCATGCGCCCCAAGATCGCGACCCCATACCTCGAGGCCAGCCTGCTCCTGGCGCTCCGGGAAAAGGAGATCGGCCTCGATAACCCGGCGACCATCGCCGCCGCTGAAAGGCTTCTCCAGGAGAATCCCATGCTGGCGGGGCTTGGGCCGTGGGTCACTCTCATTTCGGCCATCCCGCCCCGGACCCGGGGCGTCATGCGGGACATCGATACGAGGAGCTGGGGAAAAGCAGGCCAGGACGCCCTCAAGGCCGCGGAAGAGTCGGTCCGGAAGAGCGCAGCAACGGACAAGCTCTCGGCCTGCGTCCTCGCCGCCTGGTCCTGCTCCTTTGGCCGGTACTCGGAAAAATGGCGGAATCCTGCCGAGCTTATGAAGATCTATCCCGATTCCCTCCTCATGAAATACGAAATCGCCATCTGCGGCGAGGGGAGGCCGGACCTCCTCGAGGAGATCCTCGCCAAAGAGCCGGAGTTCGCCGAGGCCCACTATCATCTGGGCGAGACCGCGCTCAAGAGCGGGAGGCTCCTCGACGCCGAGGCCCATCTCCTGAAGGCCTACGAGGCCATCCCCGAATCGCCGCAGACGCGGATCCTGCTCGCCGGCATCTATTTCGCGACCGAGGAGTTCGACAAGAGCCTCGAGTTTTACGACCTGTCCCTCCAGGTTTCGCCCGAATACCGGGACGCCCTTCTTGGAAAAGCCATCTGCCTGAGCTATCTCGGGAGATACGAGGACGCCATCCCGCCCCTCGACCGGATGCTCGAGCTCGGCTACTGGCTCCTCGGTGAGGCCCATTACTGGCTCGCCTGGAATCTTCACGAGCTCAAGCGGGATGCCGAGGCCCTCCGCCATGTCGATGAGGCGAAGGGGAGGCTGCCGACCAATTCCGAGGTTTTCGGCCTGTCCGGGACGATCTCCCTGGAGATGGGCGAGCTCGACCGGGCAGAGAAGGATTTCCTCGAGTCGCTGAAATATAACCCGGCCAACTCGGAATCCCTCTTCGGGCTGGGCACGGTCGCGGGCCGGAAAAACCTCTGGGAAGAGTCCGGCTCCTATTACGAGAAAGCGGGCCGGGCCTTTGAGTCGGCCGAAACCACACTCCAGGCCAAGGTCGAGGAGATCAAAGGGTCGGCCCTGTCCGGGGAGAGGAAGGCCCGGCTCCTCAGGAAGCGTGAGCTCCAGCTCGAGCGCGTCAGGCTGACGGGCGCCACGGCCTATTACGACGCGGCGGCCGCCTACATCAACGCCGGGCTTAAGGACAAGGCCATTCCCCCGGCCGCGAAATCCGCCGCCCACCCCGCCCTGAAAGACAAGACCGAGGAGCTTCTCCGGTCCATCAGGAAATAGTGGACTCCCTCCGAGTCCGCGACCTTAAACGGATGGCCTTCATCCGGCGTATTCTCTAATGGGAAAGGGGCCTGGCCGCTCCATGGATGAGAGAGAGATCATCGCGGGCTGCTTGAAGGGAGCGGCCGGATCCTATCAGGAGATGGTCGAAGCCTACGGGCCCCTGGTGCTGGCCGTGGCGCTCAATGTCCTGGGGAACAGGGAGGATGCCGAAGATGTCTTCCAGGAGACCTTCATCCAGGTTTTCAAGAACCTCGGGCGCTACGATCCCGGAAGAAACTTCAAGACCTGGCTTCTGACCGTCGTTTACAGGAGATCGCTGGACATGATCAAGAAAAAGCGCCGCTTTTCGGAGTTCGCGGACCGGGCGAAGCATGAACCGGCGGTGGTCGCGAATAATCCCGGCCCGGATCATGGCGACCCCGCGCCGCTCCCGTCACGCTTCCTCAAACCGCTTTCGGCGAAAGAGCGGACGGCCCTCTGCCTATGGGCTAACGAAGGCTATACGGCCCTGGACATCTCCGAAGTCCTGGGCTGCACGACGAGCACGGCCCGGGTCACCCTCTTCAACGCCCGCCGGAAAATCAAGACGCTTCTGGAGAACGAGCATGGTATCCTGCAAAATTGTTGACGTCCTTTACGGCGCGGTCCCGTCCCGCCTTTTTCGGAATTTCCTTATCCGGACGCATGTGGAGAGGTGCGGGCGGTGTCAGGCCCGGCTCGTCAGCCGGACGGAGGCCGAAGCCCTTTTCGTCAAGTCCGGCGATGTGAGGACCGTGGAAGAGCTGTGGAGTCGGATCGAACCCCGGACCGGCCCGGATACTGCCGTCCCGGAGAAAAAGCGGGCCAGGCTTCGCTGCGAGTGGGCCGCGGGCGCAGCGACTCTTCTCCTGGCCGCGGCCGCGAGCTTCTGGCTCCTCCGGGGTGTTCAGACGGAATCCGTGCGGGCCGATTCCGCCAGGCCCGCGGACCGCTTCGAGATCAGCTATATCAACGTGGGCGGCGCGCCCGCGCAGGCCTATATCTATCAGCCCAAGGGGTTGGACATGATCATCGTTTGGGCCGGGAAGAATCCTTAGAGAATAGAGGTTAGACAATCTATAGAGGAGGTCAGGTCATGTTTGGCAAAAGCTTCGTGAAAGCCGCGGCATTGACGTTCGCGGTCCTGGGCCTCTTGGCCTTGTCCGGACGTGGCCAAGAGCCCAAGTATGCGGAAGGGACCCAATATAAAGTTATCCAATGGGAGATGAAGCTCCGGGTTCTCGAGGGAGTGAGGGAAGGCGCCCCGGCGGCCCCCGCCGTTGTGACGTCCTCCTTTCTCAGGTACACGTTCTCGGCGAATTTCCTGTCCGAGGAGAACCTGGCGGAAGAACAGGGCCAGGTCAAGCGGATCTTCAACCTCAAGGACGCCCGGCTCCTGACCGAGGGCCAGCTGGACTGGAGAATCGGGAAGCCGGAAAAAGTCGACTATGTCTTCCGGCTCGACGGAAAAGAATACCTCATCCGGGTGAGGGGCGGGGACCTCAACGCAAAACCGGGGTCCGTCGCCACGCAGTCCTTCGGCGTCGAGGTCTTTGAGATCATGACGCAGACTATCGCAGATAAGATCGAGAAGACAGTCCCCATCGTCGCGAAGAAAGAAGTCAGCCTCCTGGATACCGAATTCACAGTCTCCAGCCTGAAAAATGTCACGGTCTTCGGATTCGAGGACAGTCAGGGGAAACCTTATTTCATCTCCCTCCGGCAGACGAAGATGTACGCGGACGAAGCCGTCGTCAAGCGGAGCGGAGTGGCGATTGGCCAAGTCGTCTCCGGTATCACCCCCCCGAAGCTCGTCAAGCAGGTGGACCCTGTCTATCCTGAAATAGCCAAACAAGCCATGGTGTCAGGGGTGGTCGTCGTTGAGGCGACCATCGATGCCAACGGCCGTGTGGCAAGAGTCGCCGTCCTCAGGTCCATTCCGCTTCTGGACCAGGCCGCTGTCGACGCCGTCAGGCAGTGGGTTTACGAGCCGATGATCGTCGACGGCCAGCCGAGGCCGGTCGTCCTGACGACGTCCGTTCAGTTCATGCTCGCCAAGGATAGGGACGGCAAGGTCCGCGGCATCACGGGTGGGGCCACGGGAGGCGTCGAGGGAGGAGTGGAAGGCGGAGTTCTCGGAGGTGTCGTGGGCCAAGTCCTCGGCGGGGTCGAAGGCGGGGTGACCGGGGTTTCTCCGGAGGCAAAGGCGAAGACGATCCGGGAGCGTGAGGAGTTTGAAAAAGACGCGCTGAGGGCCACGGGTGCCATCAAGCCGCCCCTGCTCATCAAGGCTGTCGACCCCGTCTACCCCGAGATTGCCCGGCAGGCCCAGATCGAGGGAGTCGTTATCCTCGAGATCCGGGCCGATGAGAAGGGCAACGTCGAAGCCGCAAGGATCCTGAGGTCAATCCCCCTCCTCGACCAGGCCGCCATCGACGCCGTCAAGCAGTGGAAATACGAACCGCTCGTCATTAACGGGAAGCCGCAGAAAATCCTCTTCACCGTGACCGTCCGGTTCATGATGAAGCCGGGGGACAAGGAGAAGGCGCTCGATAAGTTCGCCGAGGGCGCCGTCAAGGCCGAAGGCTCCGTCAAGCCGCCCCTGCTCATTAAGGCCGTCGACCCGGTTTATCCCGAAGAAGCCAAGAAGGCAGGCATCGAGGGTGTCGTCATCCTGGCCGCCAAAACCGACGCCACCGGTCACGTCCAGGACGTCATGGTCCTGAGGTCGATCCCCATGCTCAACCAGGCGGCCGTCGACGCCGTGAAACAGTGGGCTTACGAGCCGATGATTATCAACAACGTCGCACAGCAGGTCGTTTTCACCGTGACCGTGCGTTTCCAGCTGGACAGTAAGAATAAAGCGGGTTCCAGCGGCGTCGTAGGCGGTGTCGTCGGTGGCGTTCTGGGCGGCGTGCCCGGCAAGGAGCAGCAGGAATTCGCAAAAGGCGCGGTGAGGGCCATGGATACCATCAGGCCGCCGGCGCTCATCAAGTCTGTCGACCCGGTCTATCCTGAAAAAGCCCGGCAGGCCCAGGTCGAGGGCATGGTCATCTTGGAGGTGCGGACCGATGAGAAGGGCAACGTCGAGGACGCCAGGGTCCTGAGGTCGATTCCCGTCCTCGATCAGGCGGCCATCGATGCCGTGAAACAGTGGAAATACGAACCGCTCGTCATCGACGGGAAACCGAAGAAAATCCTGTTCACGGTGTCCGTCCAGTTTAGGCTGAAATGAAGAATCCCGACCCTAGCTCCTCTTGACTCCCTGAAGCCAGGCCTTGAGGATCTCGATGTCCGCGGCGGGCAGCTTTTTTCCGAAGCGCGGCATCCGGCCTCCCTTGATGTCGCTCGCCCCCTGGACTTTTTTCAGGAGGTAGCTCGCCTCGGGATCGGCCGTGTCGATGATCTTCAAGGCCGGCAGTTCCTTGCTCGGGGCGTCGATTACCGCCTGGATTTTCCCGGGTTCGAGATTCAGCCCCTTGGAAGGGCTCTTGCCCGAGTGGCACCCGGCGCAATGCTTCTTGATGGTCTGCAGGACATTGGCAGGGACGTCCTTGGCGGATTGTCCCTGGGCTTGGGACAGAGCGGCCGCCAGGCCTGAGAACGCCAGGACAACGCAAAGAACGAAAGCGGTTTTCTTCATTTTACCCCTCCCCAATTCATTTTAGTATACTTGAGCTCCGACCCCAACAGGCTGTGGGGGACGAGGTAGACGAAAAGAGTCACGATCGAGGCGAAAAGGACAGTCGCCCGGGCGGGCTTCCCCTTCCTGCCCGCGATCAGGGCCACGACCCAAATGAGGAACGTGATCAGGGTCTTGTTGTCCGTCAGGTCCATCCCGAAGGGGACGCCGCTCCAGAAAACACCGAACGCGCATTTCTGGACCAGGGGCCCCAGGATGAAGCCGCCGACGAAGATCAGGGCCGCCGCGTAGAGGACGAAGCGCCGGGGGTTCCTGTTCTTGTCCAGGGCCGCCAAACCCGCCGCCGTGGCCGCCAGCATTCCCGCGAACATGACGATGATATGGATGATGAGGAGTTCTATCGGCACCGGGCCCTTGAACCGGACGACGACGGGCGCTTCCCCGCTGAGCAGGATATCCTTTCCGCCAGATATGAGGTGGACCCGGTAGAGAAGCTTCCCGGCCGCCGGCTGTTTGGGCAGGAACCCGACAAGCTCCGCGTCCCGGCGGACGAGCGGCTCCCGGACCCAGGGCTCGTCGGTCTTGTATCGCTTGTATTCGAGATAACCCTCGGCCGGAGCCGGGAGCGGAAGGGCGACCTTGAGATTCCCTGTCGTCTCACCGCTCCGGGGAAGCCGATAACGGATGAGCGAGCCGTCGACGGCGGTCTTTCCCCGCAGCGGGTGAGTCGGGCCCGTCGTCCTTTGATAGACGGCCGACGTCAGGGTGATCAGAACGGCCAAAACCCAGAATAAGGACTTCTTCATCGGTCCCTTCCGTGGCCGGGGTCAGTCCTTGATATGGATGGAGCCGATGACGACGGAGGCGGCGATGAGAAGGACGCCCTTTTTGTCGGCGTCCGCAGGCTGATTCCGTTTCTGATCGATCGAGCCGAGGACCGGATTCCCTTCGACCACGACCTGCCATTCCGGGCGCACCCTGAGCTCGATGCTGCCGAAGACAACAGATAGGGACAGCGTGGCTTTCCCGCCCTCGAGCCCGGCCCCGGAGAGGTCAATTTCAGCCGATCCGAAGACGACCTCGGCCGAACCTCCCTTGAAGCTCGGCGATTCGACGCGGCGCGACGTGCCGGAGAAGACCTGGGAGATCCGGAGCTCGTCGGCGGTCAGCTCAGGGATTTTTTTTTTATCCACCGCCCGGGCCGGTTTGATGAGGATCCATATCCCGACCGCGATGATCACGAGCGGCCAGAAATAGTGCCAGACCGTGCGGTCGAAGATCCGCATCTCCATCAGCAGGAAGAAGGCCCCGAAGAGGATGAAAAAGAGCCCGGCGCCAGTGTTCTTGAAGTCGTTGGCGATGAGGATCGAGACCCCGATGAGGATGAAGATCGCCGGCCAGTAACGGCTGATGATGTACCCGATATCGACCCGGCCCATCTGGTCGAGGAGGACCAGGACGCCGATGATGATGAAGACGAGACCCCAGAAGATGCGGCTTTGTGTCCCTCTTGTTCTGGCCATTGTTCCCTCCGTCTCCGCCCAGAATAACAGAAACGCGCCGGGATGTAAATTCGTGCGGTGCTCTACAGCCTGCGGAGGTTCATCCCGCCGCTGACCTCGATGACTGCTCCGGTCGAGAAGCCGAACGCGCCGCTGGCCAGGGCGGCGACGGCCCGGCCCACGTCCTCGGGCAGGCCCCAGCGACCCTGGGGGACGACCCCGCCGGCGATCAGCCGGTCATACTTGGCCTTGGCCGGCGCGGTCATGTCCGTGGCGATGATCCCCGGCCGGATCTCGTAGACGGCGATCCCGTGGGAGGCGAGGGCGTGGGCGAAGAGCGTCGCGGCCATGCTCAGGGCCGCCTTGGAGAGGCAGTATTCGGCCCGGGAAGGGGAGGACACGGCCGCGCTGATGGAAGTGATGAAGATGATCGACGGCTGGACCGCGTCCTCGCTGCTCGTCCGGGCGACCATCCGCCTCGCCACGTTCTGGGTCAGGAAAAAGGCCCCCCGGGCGTTGACGCCCATCACCCGGTCAAAGCTTCCGGGCTTCGTTTCGAGGATATCGAGCCGCTTTTCCGGCGCGACGCCGGCGTTGTTGACGAGGACGTCGACCCGGCTGAACCTCGCGAGCACGGCTTCGATAGCGCGGTCATGGTCCGGGAGCGAGGCGATGTCGCAGCGAACGGGAAGGAACCGCCTGCCCAGCCGCTCGACCCCGGCCTTGACCTCGAACAGCCCCTTCCTTTTGTTTTTGGGGTCGAAGCCGATGTCGAGGCCGGCGATATCGAAGCCTGTTCGGGCCAGCTCGATGACGATGCCCCTTCCGATTCCCTGCCCGGCCCCTGTGACCAGGGCGACGGGCCTTTTGGCGGAGCTCCTTTTGGCCACGGTCAATCCTCCTCCCGGACGGTCCTGTCCTTGAGAAAATCGTTCCAGACGTTTTCGAACCAGCTGTCCCCGGACGGGACAGGCCGGACATCGACCCAGCTCTTTTCGACTTTCCCCTTCCGGTCCAGGCTGACCTCCAGGATCTTCCGGCTCGTGAAATCGTCCGCCGACGCGAGCGTGAAGGCCCAGCGGCCGTCCAGCCCGGGGCAGGGGACGCGCCCGCCGCCGTCCGGGACGATGTAAGAGCCCCGGCTTTTTCCGCCGCGTTCGAGGTATTCCCGGATGGCTTCGAGATAGACCGCGTGGGTCAGGGCCATGTCCAGCGCTTTGAAGGCCTCGGGAAGCGAGTTCGGAGACGCGACCCTCAGATCCCGGCGGAGGCGCCTGACGAGGTCCCAGGCCCGCGGCGCTTCTCTGGTCACGTCCGCCAGGCTTCTGACGTGCGCCCCGCAGGCCGACATCCGTTCCCTGATCTCGGCGACGGCCTTCGCGATGAGGCTCCGGTCGCCGGCCGGTTTTTCGATCGATCCGCGGGCGAATTCCATTATTCCCGAGATCCGGGGTCCCGACAGCTTGGCGAATTCCTGTACCGAAGGAGGCCCGCCCGCGTACCTTTTTGCTATGAAGCGGGCCGCCCTTGTGCTCCCGACCTGACCCGAGTTCAGGGCCGATCCGCCCGGGCGGCGGGCGCCGTGGGTCCCGTTCACTTCGCCTACCGGGAAGAGGTGCCGGACGTTGGATTCCCACCAGATCGTTCCCTTGAAACCGCCGTTGTTGTGCTGGGCGCAGACGGCGATCTCGAGAGGCTCCCGGCCGAGGTCGATGCCGTGGGCCTTGAAAAGCTCGACGGCTGGCCGGTTCATCCTGCGAAGCCGGGCGATGGGAGTCGGCAGGAGGGCGCCCGATCTTTCGAGATAGGCGCGCGCTTCGGGGCCGAGGCGGCCGGGATCGAACTCGGCGCGCTTTCCGGCCCCGCCGGGATTGCGGCGGAAGTCCATGAAGACGCGCCGCCCCTTGATGACCGTTTCCTCGTAAACGAGGAGGTCGACGAGCGATGACCCGTAGTCCAGGGTCTTCCCCGGGTCGAACGGCCACTCGTATCCTTTGAGAAAAACGGCCGTCGCGAGCGCCCCCATGTCGGGGAAATGATCGTTCAGGAATTCCCGCTCGTCGCCCCCGCCCGCATCCGTCGAGAAATACCTGGGGATCGCCTGCTGGTAGGTCCCGGACAGGTTCCAGCGGAATTTAATCGAGGCGATCCCGAACTGGGATTCCGTGAGGTTATGGGCGACGGCCCCGGCCTTGAAGGCCAGTCCGTGGGAGCCGGTCTGGCCTTCGGGATAGACGGAGGTCTTGTACATTCCGCCGGGTCCGCCCGTGGCCAGGACGATGTTGACGGCGTTGAAGAGGACGAAACCGAAACTCTTCGACTTCGCGCTCTTCTTGTCCAGGGCGACCGCCCCGATGACCTTTGTCCGCCCGCCCCGGCCTGCAGTGAGCAGGGAGACGACTTCATGGCCGTCGAGGACCGGGATCTCCCTTCGCCGGACTTCCCGGGCCAGGGCTTCGAACATCAGGCGGGACGTGAGGGGGCCGGCCGAAGTGGCCCGTTGCCGGGGGTCGTTGTCGGTCTTGTAGCCGACATAGGCCCCGTATCTGTCCTGGGGGAAGGGAACGCCGAGGGCGGCCAGGTGGAAAAAGGCTTCGGCGGAATTGAGGGCTTCGCAAAGGGCGATGTCCCCGTGCATCGAACCGCCGGCCGCGAGGTCCCGGGCCATCTCCGACGGCGAGTCGGGTTGGTCGCCGGCGAGCGAAAGCTTGTAATAGGTCTGCTTGTCCGAACCGGAGTTACGGGACGTCCCGCCTCCGAAACGGTCCGTGACGATGGCGATGTCGCGCTGGCCTTCACCGTGAAGGCGGACGGCGGCGTTGAGCCCCGCGGCCCCGCTGCCGATAACGATGGTGTTCAGGGAGCAGACGGGGAACGATGTCCCGCCGATCCGCGTCCGGGTCACCTTCATCGAGCGCTCCGGTACTCCGGGTCCCGCACGACACAGCCGACCCGCTTCTGCTGCCGCAGAAGGTGCGAGCAAAGCGAACAGGCCGTGCACACTTTTCTCGGGCTGAGGCGGCCCTTGACCATGAGGTCCTTCGGAAAATCGGGACAGGCGAGGGCCCCCCGGCCCTGGCCGATGACGGCGGTCCTTCCCGAGCGGACCATGGCCGCGCCGACATTTGGGAAGAATTGCCGCAGCCAGGAGTAGCCGGACCCGACGACGGCCGTTCCCGGAAAGCTCCGCTGGAGGTCCGAGGCGAAACGGAGGTGCCTGGCAACCCCCTCGAGCGGATGCTCGTCGGGGACGCTCCCGCCGGGCACGGGCTTGTCGAAAGGCCGGCCGAAATGAGCTTTCCAGGCGGGAACTCCCATGGACAGGGCCAGGAACCTGACCCCTTCCTTGGCGAGCAGGGAAACGAGCTCCCTGGCTTCCTTGAGGCTGGGCGTTTTGCGCTTGTTCGGGTCCATGCCGAACCCGTAGGGGAAGGGGACCATATCGGCGGCGCTCAGCCGGCTCGTCACGAGAAGGCGGGGCACTTCCTGGCGGATGCGTCGGACGGTTTCGAGAAGAAAGCGGACCCTGTTTTCGAAGGGGCCGCCGTAGCGGCTCCCGGTCCGGGTGAACGAAGCCAGGAGCTCGGAGACGAGGTAACCGTGGCAGGCCTTGATGTCCACGCCGTCGAATCCGGCCGAGGCGGCGAGGTCGGCGGCGTTGACGAAATCATCCTGGATCTCGCTGAGGGACTCGTCGGTGAGAAGGGGATGGTCGGCCGGGAGCCCGTGCAGGGGGTCGAGGAAAGGGCTCCTGTGGACGATGAGCGGCTCGGGTTTCCCTTCGGGTTTGGCGAAGCGGCCGGAATGGGTGATCTGGAGGACGAGGAGCGGCTGATGGTCCGGGCCGAAGGCCCTGGCCGCCGCATCCCTGGTCCCGGCCACGAGCTTCTTGAAGGCGTCCTCCGTCCCGTCGGTCAGCATGAGCTGGCGGGGATTGGACCGCCCGTCCCTGCGGACGGCCGTCGCCTCGAACCAGATAATCCCGCTCCCGCCGGCCGCATATCTTTCGTACCGGCGGCATGTCCACTCGGACGGACCTCCGGCCGGGACCGCGTCCGCCCCCTCCATCGGCAGGACGGCCAGACGGTTGGTGATGCGCCGTCCGGCGACCGTGGCCGGCTCGAGGAGGACGGAGATATCGTCCGAGAACGGAATCGCCAGGTCGAGAGCCTCGATCTTCGCCCTCAGCTCATCCGGGCTGCGGAAGGAGAATTTTTCGTGGGCGGCCATGGGAGATCAGACCTTCCTTTCTTCGACGATCTTGCGGACGGCCCTCAGGTCGCTCTTCACCCGGCGCTCGCATCTCTCGGGCCAGCGGTCGCGGTCCAGGACGGCGATCTTCCCTTTCTCTTTCAGGGCCCGGCTCGCGGCGGCGAGGCCGAGGAGCTTCGCCAGCTCGGTGGCCGTGAGGTCGGGGAATCGCGCCAGGAAGTCCGGGTCGAAGACGGGGATGAGAGTGTCGCCGCCGTGGTCTTCGATCGACAGGTTGAGCTTCCTCGGTCTTGCGGAGAGCTTTTCGAAGATGCCGGCCAGGTCCACGACCCCGGTCCCGGCCTCGGCGGTGAAAGAGACGAGCCCGTCCTCGGTGAGCAGCAGCCCGCCGTCCTTGACGTGGGTCGTCACGACCCAGGGGAGGAGCCGCTCCGTTGCGGCGACCGGGTCCTCGAGCATGGTCAGGAGGTTCATGGTGTCGAGGCAGACGCCGAGGTATTCGCCGGGGGCGGCCCCGCACATGTCGAAGAGCCTCAGGAGCTCGAACGACGTGAACTCGAAATGCGTCTCGATGGCCAGGATGACGCCGGATTCGCGGAGCATCGGCTTCTCCTCCCGGAGGGATGCGGCCATGAGCCGGAGGAGCTCTTCGGTCGTCGGGGAGTCCTTTTTCCAGCGCATCAGGCCGCCCGAACAGGACCGGACGGTGTCCACGCCGAGTAGGCAGGCCTCTGCCGCGGCCTTCTTATTGACGGCCAGGATGTCCTTCTTTTTCCCCGTGGCCAGGTCCAGGGGAATGTGCTCGCCTCCGCCCCACTCGATGTAGAGCCCGTTTTCCGCGGCGTAGCTCCGGAGGTCCTCGAGCAGGGCCTTGTCCGGCGCCGCCGAGGGAAGAAAGTCCGTCTCGGAGAACTGGACACCGTCGGCTTCGTTGATGATGACCCACTCGAGGAGCTCGAACGCGGAGAGGTCGAGGGGCTTGAGGCTGTAGCTATCGATCCCGACCTTGAAGGGTTTCATCGGGCCTCCCTTGTCCGCATCTTCATCATATCAGAATCCCGCCGCCGTTGGCTATATCCCGCCTTCGGATTCTTGACAACGGCGGGCATTTGTTGTGAGATAGAAAAAACTCCGGAGCGTCCAAGGAGAGACGAGATGTTCAAAGAGATGCAGGAAGCCCTGATCGCGGGCAAAAAGGCCGAGGTCGAGTCGCTGGTCGACCGGGCGCTCGGCGCCGGGCTCGCCGCGGCCAAGATCCTGAACGAAGGCCTCATCCCGGGCATGGAGCGCCTGGGCGAATTGTTCAAGAATAACGAGGTGTTCATCCCCGAGGTCCTCGTCGCCGCCCGGGCCATGAACGCGGGGCTGGCCAAGCTCGAGCCTTTCCTGATCAAGGACAAGGTCCAGCCCAAGGGCGTGGTCGTCATCGGCACGGTCAAGGGCGACCTCCACGACATCGGCAAGAACCTCGTGGCCATGATGCTCCGCGGCAACGGCTACAAGATCGTGGACATGGGCATCGACGTCTCTCCGGAAAAGTTCGTCGAGGCCGCCCGGTCGAGCGGGGCCAGCATCGTCGCCTGTTCCGCTCTTCTCACGACGACCATGGTCCAGATGAAGAAAATCGTCGAGGCGGTCGAGGCCTCGAGCCTCAAGATCCCGGTCATTATCGGCGGCGCCCCGGTGACGAGGGAATATGCTACCCAGATCCGGGCCCAGGGCTTCGCGCCCGACGCCGCCAGCGCCGTCGAGGCGGTCGGGAAGCTCCTCGGAGTCTGAGAGCTCGAGGTTCGGCCTTCCCGGGTCTTTTGAGGGTTTTCTCATGAGCCTCACTTCGCGAGAGCTCGTCGTCAGCGCCCTAGAACTCCAGTCCCCGCCCCGGATCCCGCGCCAGCTCTGGATTCTGCCGTGGGCGGAACGGAATTACCCGGGTCAGCTCGCAGCCATTCAGAAAAAGTACCCGGACGACATCCTCAGGTGCCCCCCTTTCCTGAAAAAGCCGCTGAAGATCTCCGGGGACGAGTATTCTCCCGGGCTTTACGTTGACGAATGGGGCTGCCGGTTTGAGAGCCGGCAGGAGGGAGTCATCGGGGAGGTCAAGGAGCCGCTTCTCAAGGACTGGAAAGACCTGGACATCGTCCGGCCCCCCGCGGAGCGGATGAGCGTTGACGCTGCGAAGGTCGACGATTTCTGCCGGACAAGCGACGCCTTCGTCTACTCCCATCCCCTCGTCCGGCCCTTCGAGCTCCTCCAGTTCATCCGCCGCCCCGAAAACCTCTACGTCGACCTGGCCGAGCGGCCGGACGAGCTCTTCGTCCTCATCCGGCGCATCCACGCCTTCTTCAAGGAGGAGCTCGAGCTCTGGGCCTCGACCGAGGTGGACGCCCTTTTCTTCGCCGACGATTGGGGAAGCCAGAAGTCCCTCCTTGTTTCGCCCGGTCTCTGGCGCGAGGTCTTCAAGCCGCTCTACCGGGATTACGCGGACATCGCCCACCGGAACGGCAAGTACGCCTTCATGCACAGCGACGGCTACATTGCCGACATTTTCCCGGACCTCATCGAGATCGGGGTGGACGCCGTCAACTCCCAGATCTTCTGCATGGACGTCGGGGAGCTGGGCCGCCGATTCGCAGGCCGGATCACGTTCTGGGGGGAAATCGACCGCCAGCATCTTCTGCCCTACGGCACGCCCGCGGCCGTCGCCGCGGCCGTGCGGACCGCCAAGGAGGCCCTTTTCCGGGGCGGGGGCGTCATCGCCCAGTGCGAGTTCGGGATCGGCGCCAGGCCGGAGAACGTGGCGGCCGTTTTTGAAACATGGAATAATATTGGCGGCTGAACGTCTAAATATGTGGACGCTGAAGAGTGCACGTTTTCAAAGAAGGGCCGTCAGGGCCCGAGGAGGTCGCGTGACAAGGAAATGGATCGTTTACCCCCTGATCGCGGCCGCGGTCGCCGCCCTGGGCGCCGCTGGCCTGGCCAAGGACACGGTCGTCGCGAGCCAGTGGGCGGCCGGGCCGGTCAAGATCGACGGCCTGGACCAGGATTGGCAGGACGCGACGTTCCTGACCGATCCGGCGTCCAAGGCCCAGTACGCGGTGAAGAACGACGGGAAGAACCTCTACGTCCTTTTCCTGTTCAAGGACCCCGCCGCGGCGTCCACGATCGAGTACACCGGGATGAAGGTCTTCCTCAACGCCGAGGGCAAGAAAAGCAAGGACTTCGGCGTCCATTTCACGAAGAAAGAGGTCACGGCCGAGGCCCTGATCTCTTCTCTCGAGAAAACGGGCGAGGTCCTGACCGATGAGAGGAAGGCCGAGCTCCGGAAGCAGGGCGTTTTTCACATGTTCGAGGCCGACGTGATCAACGCGAAGAAGGCGGCCGCCCCGGCCGACCCGACCGTCAAGACCGATCCTCCGGCCTACCGGTCCGCCAGGAACCAACGCGTCCTTTGTTGGGAGCTCCGGATCCCCCTCAGCCGCGTCAACCAGCCCGGCGGCCTCGGCTCCGAGCCCGGCCAGATGGTCAAGATGGGCTTCGAATGGGGAGGCATGACCTCGCAGGTCATGAAGGAGATGATGGCCGGGATGTCCTCCCAGGGCGGCACGTCGCGACAAGGGGCAGGCGTGACGGGATCCGTCGGCACGCCCCGGGACGAAACGGCACGGGAAGAAGATACCGGGATCGAGAGCAGCTTCAAATATCAACGGGATCCGCGGACCAGACTCCATTCCTTCTGGATCGACCTGAAGCTGGCGGCCCAGTAATCCCGCCCGATCAGAAGGGCGTCGCGGCGAAGTAGGCCCCGACGAACGCCAGGACGACGGCCGCGACCTTCCACAAGGTCAGCCGCTCCTTCAGGAACAGGGCGGCGAGGACGACGATAAAGATCGTGTTCAGCTGGTTGAGGGCCGCGGCCACCGAGACCTTGGCGTATTTCATGCCTCCCATCCAGAAAATGAGGGACAGGTAGGAACCGAAGAACGCGGCCGGGATCATGGACTTCCAATTGGCCCGGTCGAGGAGGGGCTTGAGAATAGCCCGTCGTCCGGGAACGAGCGGGATGACGAGCCCGAGCGGGACCGTGCCCCCGACGAGCCTGACCAGGGTCGCCCAGACCAACGATTCCGTCACCAGGACGGGCTTGACGATGACGATCCCGACGGCCACGAAAAACATGGCCAGCACCCCGAAGATCAGGCCGAGGATGAGGTCTTTCCGCGGGACCGGCTCGCCGGAATTGGAGCGGGAGGCGGCCAGGACGGCCGAGATGATGAGGGCGACGCCGACGAGCTGCCAGGCCGCCATGCGCTCCCCCAGGAGGAGGAAGGACAAGCCGATGACGAAGGGGCTGTAGAAGCAGTCGACGATGGCCACGAGGCTGGCCCCGAGCCGGTTGAGGCTGTAAAAAAAGAGGGTGTCGGAAACGGCGATCCCCAGGAAGCCGCTCAGGAGGAGAAGGCCGACGGATTTCGGCGGGACGGCTGGGAACAAGGACTCTCCGAGGATGAGCATGGTGGGGACCGTGAAGCCGATGGCCACGATGTTCTTGAAGAGGTTGAGACCGAGGGGGTGGACGGTCCGGCCGCTGATCTTGTAGAGGATGACGGCCACGGCCCAGACGACTCCCGAGGCGATGGCCAGGACTTCCCCGAGCGAGTGGAAGCCGCTGAGCGAATGGAAGAAGGATGTCAAGGGTTGTATCTCCTGAAGGGCTTGCCAGCCGGGTCCCTGCGATCTCGCGTCGGACGCCATTTATAGCAAAGAATAGGCTAGGGGTCAAATAAGGCTTCCTCCGGGTAACGACCCTGCGCCATCTATC
The DNA here is from genome assembly GCA_049512315.1 of Candidatus Aminicenantales bacterium. Taxonomy (GTDB): domain Bacteria; phylum Acidobacteriota; class Aminicenantia; order Aminicenantales; family Saccharicenantaceae; genus DATKJS01. The sequence continues at coordinate 25,260 of JBEKXF010000025.1, forward strand.
TCTATCCGTTTCAGCCGTCCCGGAGGCGCTTATTTGACCGGCGCCGAAGCGGCGTGTTATAAACGGATGAGGTCGCGCCGCGATAAAACGAACGAGGAGCGCTCCGATGAAGAAAACCCGATCCCTGTCCCTTCTGGCCGTCGGCTTGGCCGCTTTGTCGCTGGCCTTCTTTCCCGGGACGGCCGCGAAACGGACGGCGGCCACAACGCCCCCGGAATTCGATTCGTGCACGAGCATCCTGGTCGGCCGCCTGGCCTCGGCCGACGGCTCGACCATGACGTCCCATTCCTGCGACTCCGGGTCCGACCGGACCTGGATGTCGATCGTCCCCAACCGGAAGCACAAGCCGGGCGACACGGCCAAGCTCTATCTCGAGCCCAATCTGGTCAAGGGCCCCGACGACCCCGACCGCCTGGAAGCGGGCGAGATCCCCCAGGTTCCGGAAACCTACGCCTATCTCAACGCCGCCTATCCCATCATGAACGAGCACCAGCTGGCGATCGGCGAGACGACGGTCGGCGGCCGGCGCGAGCTCGTCAGCCAGGCGGGGATGATCGACGCCCCCGAGCTCTTCCGGCTCTGCCTGGAGCGGGCCAAGACGGCCCGGGAAGCCATCCGCGTTGCCGATGAGCTCACCGCGCTCCATGGCTACAACGATTGGGGCGAGTGCCTCACCTTCGCCGACCCGAAAGAGGTCTGGCAGTTCGAGATCTACGGCCCCGGAAAGGGGAAGAAGGGCGCGGTCTGGGCCGCCCAGAGGGTCCCGGACGCTGAGATCGGCGTCTCAGCCAACGCCGGCCGCATTCTGAAGATCGATCTTGCCAACGAGGATTTTTTCATGGCCTCGGCGAACGTCATGTCTCTGGCGGAAGACATGGGCTTCTGGTCCAGGGCCAGCGGAAAACCGTTCGAATTCTCCTACGCCTATAACCCGGAATCCCGGACGAGCCTCTACTGCCGGCGCCGGGAATGGCGCGTCCTGAGCCTGCTTGCCCCCGGCCTCAAGCTCAATCCCGAATCCGAGAACTATCCCTTCTCCGTCAGGCCCGAGAAAAAGGTCACGGTGCGGGACCTCGTCGCGATCTTCCGCGACGCGTACGACAGGACGGAGTACGACATGACGCGGACCCTCGTTGCCGTCAACCGGAGAGGGGAGACCGCCAAGAGCCCCGTCGCCAGCCCCTTCATGAGCAACGACCTCCGGGAGCTCCTCCGGATCAAGCGGGAGCGAACGATCTGCTCGCCCGCCTCGACCTACCTTCAGATCACGCAGTCCAGGGACTGGCTCCCCGCACCCATCGGCGGTGTCGTCTGGCTGGGCTACGATAACCCGGCGACGACGCCCCACACGCCTTTCTATATCGGCATCGACCGGATGCCCGGATCCTACATGGTCGACGGCCGCCGGGCCTATCGACGGGACTGCGCCTGGTGGGCCTACCGGACCGTGAGCAAGCTGGCCCTCTTCCGCTGGCAGGAGATGACCAAGGACGTCGAGAAGGTCTGGAAGGACATCGAAGACAAAATTTTCACCGGCCAAGCCAAGCTCGAGGAGGAGGCGCTGGCCCTCTATAAGAAGGACCCGAGGAAGGCCAAAGAGCTGCTGACGAAATACTGCCTCGACCAGGCCGACCAGGCCGTGGCCGCCTACTGGAAGCTCGCCGACGAGCTCTGGGTCAAATATTCCGGCAATTTTTAATCGGACATGACGATCTTCGGATTGCATTGGCTGGATTTCGCGATCGTCGTCGCCTTCGTCCTGATCGTGCTTTGGCTCGGCTGGCGGGCCGGCCGAAAGACGAAGAGTGCCGAGGATTTCTACGTCGCCGGCCGGCGGCTCGGCAAGTTCTACCAGTTCTTCCTCAACCTGGGGACATCGACCAACGCGGACCAGGCCGTCGTCGTGACCCGCGAAGTCTATCGCCAGGGCATCGGCGGCATGTGGATCCAGTACCTGGTCCTGTTCCTGACGCCTTTCTACTGGTTCACGACGGGCTTTTTTCGCCGGGTCCGGCTGGTGACGATCGGGGATTTCTTCTCCGAGCGGTTCAAGAGCCGGTTCCTGGGAGCCGCTTTCGCCGTTTTCACCCTGTTCATGGCCTTTCTCGGGAACGGTGTCGGCTACATGGTGGCCGCCAAGACCATGATGGCCCTGACGCCCAAGCCCGCCGCCAAGTATACGGCCCGGGAGAAGCTCAGCGTCGACCTCTTCCGCGAATACCAGGCCCTCCAGCAAAGAGCAGCGGCCGGGCTTTCCGCCGACGAGCAGAGGCGGTTCGACGAGCTGGCCGAGCGGTCGAAAAAAGAAGAGCTCAAGGCCTTCATCTCCTATACGGACCCGGTCGTGATCTACACGATCTACACGGTCATCGTGGCGATCTACACGATGATGGGCGGTTTTTTCGCGGCCGCGATCACGGACGTCATCCAGGGCTTCCTCCTGACGACATTTTCCGTCATGCTGATCCCCATCGCCCTCTCCCGCATCGGCGGATTCGCCGGCCTCCACGCCGCGGTCCCGGACTTCATGTTCCGGCTCTTCGGCTCGGCCGCGACGAGCGAGTACGCCTGGTACACGATCCTGGCGATGGTTCTTTCGAACCTCGTCTCCATCATCGCCGTCGCCACGGGCATGCAGACGGCCGGCTCCGCCAAGAACGAAACGGCTGCCCGGGCCGGCATGATCGGCGGAATGTTCTTCAAGCGCTTCATCATGATCTTCTGGGCTCTGACCGGGCTCCTGGCCATCGCCCTTTATTCGGGAAAGCTCCACGACCCGGACCTCATCTGGGGCCACATGACCATGGACCTCCTCTTCCCCGGGGCCATCGGGCTGATGATGGCCGGGATCCTGTCCGCCAAAATGTCGGCCCTGGCGGGGTCGAGCGTGTCCTATTCGGCCCTCTTCATCCGCAACCTCTACCAGCCGTTCGTCAAGCCGAAGTCGGACCGCCACCTCATCAACGTCGGTCGCGTCGCGATCGCCGTGACGCTCGTCGGGGGCGTCGGGGTGGCGCTCTTCATCGGCAACCTCCTCGACATGTTCAAGTATTTCATCTCGCTCCCGGCGATCTTCGGCGCGGCGATCTGGCTCGGGTTCACCTGGCGCCGGCTGACGAAAGCGGCCGTCATCGTCCAGATCTTCGTCTGCTTTGCCGTCTATGCCGTCGTCCCCAACCTTTTCCAGTCCATGGAGTGGGCCAGGACCCGGCCAGCGTTTCTGCGCGAGACGAGGCCCCAGGTGCTGACCATCACGACCAAGGCCCTGCGCGAGGACGTCGAGGCGGGCCGGGCGGCCGCGGTAGGAGAGATGATCCGGAAGCCGCATGTCAACCCGCCGGCCGGCATCTTTTTTGAAAAGGTGGCCCTGACCGAGCCCAAGGACCTGAACTCGCCGCGGATCGGGATCGGCCGGTTCCAGGCGGAGGTCTGGGTTTTGAGCTGGTTCGGGGCTGATTTCTCGGGATTTTCAAAGGCCCAGCTCAACGCCATCCGGTTCGGGTTCGACGCCCTGTTTCCGTTCCTTTTGCTTTTCCTGCTGAGCCCCCTGACCAGACCCATCCCGAAGGCGGACCTGGACCGCTTCTTCGCCAAGGTCCATACCCCGGTCCAGCCGACGCCCGGGGACGAGGAGCGGGCGCTCCGCCGCGCGGTCGAGCATTACGACGAGATCGAGAGGAAGAAGCTCTGGCCGGGCTCGAGCTGGGAGCTCATGAAGCCGGTCCGGGCCGACGTCCTCGGCTTCTTCGGAAGCTGGCTCCTTGTCGGGGTCATCATCTTCCTCCTCTGGCTCATGGTTAATATTAAGTAACTCCGTTCCCGAATCATCGTCATGGTAAGACTCCGGATACGGCTTCCGCTTCCTTTGAGGTTGAGCTCGGGGGATTCCCTCCGTCGGGTCGCGGGTTTGTCCCGGCGAGCCAAATCCGCTTCGGTTCCGGGCCTCGCTCCCCTCGCCCAAGGGGCGAGGGTCCGTGCCCGCTCGGCCCTCCACACGCCCTCCTCCGGGAACACCCCCTGCGCATTTTCCCTACGTCGCTTCAGCCATCACCATAGCCCCTCTTGACGCACCGTGCCACCCGTCACCGCATCATATCTTGAAGAAAGAGTTTTCCTGCGTCCGCTGATTCATTGAAATTCTATTATGTCCACCTGCGATTATCGATATAATAAGAAAAATGAAGGACATCCGCGACCTGACGCTTGAGGAGCTCCGGGCGGAACTCGAAGCAATGGGGGAGAGACCGTTCCGGGCCGCCCAGATCTTCGACTGGCTCTACCAGAAAGGCGGCTCGGACTTCGCCGGATTCACCAGCCTGTCCAAAAGCTTGCGCGAGAAGCTCGCGGCCCGATACACGATCGGCCGTCTCGACCTCGAGGCCCGGATGGAAGCCAGGGACGGAACGACCAAGCTCCTCTTCCGCCTCACGGACGGGAGGTTCGTCGAAACCGTCCTCATCCCGGCGGGGAGACGGACGACCGTCTGCCTCTCGACCCAGGTCGGCTGCAAGTTCGCCTGCGCCTTCTGCGCCAGCGGCCTCCACGGGTTCAAGCGAAACCTGAGTCCGTCGGAGATCGTCGGCCAGGTCCTTGACCTGGAAAAGGCGCTCGGCGCCGAGATCACCAACTACGTCTTCATGGGCATGGGAGAGCCCCTGGACAACTTCGACAACCTGGCCAGAGCGATCCGGATCATGAACGCTCCGGAGGGGCTGGCGATCGCGGCCCGCCGGATGACGATCTCGACGGCGGGCTTTATTCCGGGCATCGAGCGGCTCAAGGAGCTCGACCTCCAGGTCAACCTCTCGATCTCCCTTCACGGCGTCACGGACAGGCTGCGGAGCCGGCTCATGCCCATCAACCTGAAATATCCGCTGGAGAAGCTCGTCGCCGCCTGCGAGGATTATGTCCGTTCCGGCGGCCGGATGATCACCCTGGAGTACATCCTCATCCGGAACGTCAACGATTCGCTCAACGACGCCGACGGGCTGGCCGGGGTCGCCCGGCGGCTCCGGGCCAAGGTCAACCTGATCGCCTACAGTCCCGTCGCCGGCCTCGCCTTCGAGACGCCCCCGGAGGCCGACGTCGCGCGCTTCCGGCGCTGGCTCGGGGAGCGCAAGGTCCACGTCACGTTGCGCCAGTCCAAGGGCCAGGACATCCTCGCGGCCTGCGGCCAGCTCGGCGGGCGGTTCCTGGAGAAGGATCAGGCGGGGGAAGGGTAGGGGCCCCCGGATTCTTGGGGGATCCGCTCATGATAACGCTCGCGCCGTTTTGGAGGAGATCATGAAACGATGGACCGTTCTGGGTTTGGCGTTCTTGCTGGCCAGCCTCGGCTTCGCGCCGTCATCCCGGGCCCAGGAGGCGCGGAGGTTTTTCCCGAAAGCCGACCTGATGAAGATCGGCGTCTATTATTATCCGGAGCACTGGCCCACCGACCAGTGGGAGCGCGATTTCCGGAAGATGACCGAGCTCGGCTTCGAGTTCACCCATTTCGGCGAGTTCGCCTGGGCCTTCCTCGAGCCGGCCGAAGGGAAGTTCGACTTCGCTTGGCTCGACCGGGCTATCGACCTCGCCTCCAGGGCCGGGCTCAAGGTCGTCCTGTGTACGCCGACCCCCTGCCCTCCGGCCTGGATGGGAGAGAAGTACCCCGAGATCTACCTTGTCGGCGGCAACGGCCGGCGCTTGGAACACGGGACTCGGGCCAACGGCTCCCTGGCCAGCGACGTCTTCCGCCGGGCCACGAAGCGGATCGTCGAGGAGCTCGCCCGCCGCTATGGACGGGACGAACGAGTCTGGGGCTGGCAGCTCGACAACGAGCCCAGCGCGCCGGCCGACTACAGCCCCGCGGCCCGGGCGAAATTCCAGTCCTGGCTCGAAAGGAAATACGGGACCATCGATGCTTTGAACAAAGCCTGGGGAGGGAATTTCTGGAGCACCAAGTACGATCGGTTCGGCCAGGTCCTCATCCCGAACGAGAGCCTCTTCGGGGAAGACGCCCTGAGCCCCCACGCCCTTCTCGACTTCCGGCGGTTCACGGCCGACACCCAGGCCGATTTCCTCCATTTTCAGCGGGATATCCTTCGCGCCTACGTCCGGCCGGAGCAGTGGATCACGACGAACTACATCAACGTCATCGATTCGGCCGACCCGCGGCGGACCGACCGGCTCGATTTCGCTTCGTTCACGATGTACCCCGTGCGCGGCGAGAAGAACCTGGGAGAGCTCGGCTTCCGCTTGGGATCGCCCTACCGGCTCACGTTCGCCACGGATTTCTACCGTTCGATCAAGGGCGTCACCGGCGTCATGGAGCTCCAGCCGGGCCAGATCAATTGGGCCCCGGTCAATCCCCAGCCGCAACCAGGGGCGGTCCGGATGTGGCTCTGGCACGCCTTCGCCGGCGGGTGCTCTTTCGCCTGCACCTACCGCTACCGTCAGGCGCGCTACGGGAGCGAGCTCTATCACGCGGGTATCGTCGGCCCGGACGGAGTGACGCCCTCCCGCGGGGGGCTGGAATACGCCCAGGTCGCCGCCGAGATGAAGAAGCTCCGCGGCCTTTACGACCCGAAAGCGACCCTGCCCGCCCGGCTCGCCGGCCGGAAGACAGCCATCCTCTGGAGCTACGACGTGATGTGGGACCTCGACATCCACAAGCAAACGGGGCTCTGGGATACCTGGGACCACCGGTTCAAGCTGATGGCCGCGGCCAAGGCCCTGGGGGCCCCGCTGGACTATGTCGGCGAGGAAGACGATTTCAGCAAGTATCCCTTCCTCATCGCCCCGGCCTATCAGCTGGTGGACGCGGCCCTCATCGAAAAATGGCGCCGCTACGCCGAGGCCGGCGGCCATCTCATCCTGACCTGCCGGACGGGCGAGAAGGACAAGAACGGCCAGCTCCCGGAGGCGCCCTGGGCGGGGATGATCGCGCCGCTCATCGGGGCCGAGGTCGAGATGTTCGATGGTCTGCTCGCGGACGGTCGCGGCGAGGTTAGGATGAACGGCGCGGGCTATGAATGGAACCGCTGGGCCGATGTCCTCAAAGCCGGGGAAGGAACGGAGACGCTGGCCGTCTACGCCGATCAGTTCTACGCTGGAAAGCCGGCCGTCGTGACGCGCAAGCTCGGCCGGGGAACGGTCACCTATATCGGCGTCGATACGCTCGAAGGAAAGCTCGAACGGGACGTCCTGAGGGTCGTTTATCGCCGGGCCGGGGCCGAGATCGAGAACTATCCTCCCGGCGTTTATGTGGAATGGCGGGACGGTTTTCTCGTCGCGGTCAATTACTCGTCAACGGCTTACGTCGTGCCGGTCCAGCCGGGCTCGACCATCATCTTTGGTTCGAACCCGCTTCCGCCGGCCAGCGTTCTCGTCTGGCGCGAGCGTTAGGCCTACCGCCTCCTCAGCACGGCGAGGGTTTCGATGTGCGGAGTGTGGGGAAAGAAGTCGTAGATTTTCAACCCGCTGATTTCGTAGGCCGTGAGCAGGGTCTTCAGGTCCCGGGCGAGGGTCGTCGGGTTGCAGGAAAGATAAAGAACGAGGGGCACCCCCGAGGCCGCCAGCTCCCGGAGCATCCCCGTGTCCACGCCCTTGCGCGGCGGGTCGAGGATGACAACGCCGATGTCCCTTTCGAGGAGCGACGGCAGCCACTCTTCGCTCGTCCCCTCGCAGACGGTGAAGTTCCCGGCCCTGTTGAGGCTCATGTTCTTCCTCAGGAACGGCATGTTGGCCGGGTCCGGCTCGACGCCGAAGACCTCCCTGGCATCTCCGGCCAGGAACAATCCGAACGTCCCGAGGCCGCAGTAGAGGTCGGCAATGCCGGCCCCGGAAAAATCCCGGAGGGTTTCTTTCAGGTCGTCGAGAACCTTCTCCAGGATCCCCACGTTGACCTGGAAGAACGACCGGGCCCCGATCCTGTATCTCGTCCCCCGGATCTCCTCTTCAAGCCGGGCGACGCCCCCGAGCGTTTCCTCGCGGATCCTCTGGCCTTCTCTCACCAGCCCGACGATCCCGGAAAGCGGGAACCGGTCGTGAAGCCCGGCCATCTTCCCGGCCATTTCTTCGATCCTCGACGCCGACTCGAGATGGATAACAGCCAGGAGCCTCCCCCGGGACCGGCTCTCCCTGACCTCCAGACCGGAGACGGCCTCCCATTCTTCCCGGTTGATGAACCCGAGGAGCTCGGTCACGAGGTCGTTCGTCCGGTCGGAGACGAGATAGCACCGGTCGACCGGGAGGAAAGCCGTTTCCTCGCCGGGCTCGTGGTAGAAGGCCCGGGCCTGTCCGTCCTCCCGGAGGATCCGGAGCCGGATCCTGTTCCTGTAGCCCCAGATCTCGGGCGACGGCGTCACCGTCAACCTCTCGAGTTTGAGCTTCAGCTCGCGGTTGACGATCTCCTCGACCTGGGCTTTCTTGACGGACAGCTGAGTCTCGTAGTCGATGTCCTGGTAAGGCGAGCAGGCCAGGAAATGGCCGCATCGCGGTTCGACCCGGGAGGCCGATCTTTCGAGAATGCTCTTGGTCCTGCCTTCGGCGAAGGTCTTCCGGTCCCTGACGATCTCGACCTCCACCGTCTCTCCGGGAAGCCCCCGGTCCGTGAAGACGACCTTTCCCTGGTCGAGGGCTAGCCTCCGGCCCGGGTAGACGATTTTATTGATCTTCAAAATTGGGGACACGATACTAATTTCCTATTTTCGGAGGGCCTGACTGGATTTCATGGCTGAAGCTTCACGGTAAAGCTCTATTCAGGGGACCCGGCTTTTGCGGAATTCGGAAATGAATATTGTATCCCCAATTTGACAAGACGGCCTTTCGCGCTCCAGGAGATGCCCAGCTCGGAAGGCAGGGCGTTGGCCGCATAACAGCCTTCGAGTGCGTCATCCAGGCCTTCCACCCAGATCCTCCGGGATCCTTTTTCCTCGAGCAGGTGCCGAAGCCCTTCGGGAAAATCCCTGATCTCCGGCATGGAATCCTGCATCCCGTTGATGCAGAGCGTCTGGCTCGAGGCCGCTTCCAGTCCGCAGACGGGCCGCTCCCCGGTCCGCACGCTCCGGATCGCCTCCCAAAGCTTGTTCATGCCTCCTGCGTCGGGGACGCCGTAGCTCTTGGACGCTCCGGTCGCGGGCTCGGCCCAGATGCCCGAGGTGCGGCTCGAGCAGCGGACGACCCCCTTTTCGAATTCATAGGAGAATACGGGGCCGTTTTCCTTGCGAGGCGCATGGCTGACATAGAACAGGATCTCAACGCCGTCCCCGGTCCTGGCCCGCATCGCCGCCGTATCGAAATTCTCGATGGGGTTGGCCCGGAAGAGCTCGGCTTCGACCTCGACCGGCACGGCCGCCGCGCTCCTCTCCTTCCCCAGGACATAGAACATGTTGTGGAGGTCGTGGGCCATGGCGTTCTGGGCCGGGCTGTCGAGGACCCAGCCGCCCGTCGCGTCCCGCTTTTTCCCCGCCCAGCTCGTCCGCTCATAATATTTTTCGTCCCGGGGCCACAGGTAGAGGCACTTCAGGCGCTTCGGCCGGCCGAACAGGCCGTCCATGATGTCCCTCTTCAATTCCTGGACCGCCGGGCTGAACGACCACTGGTAGCCGACGGATACCCAACGGTCCGCCGTCCTTTCCGCCTCGATCATCGCCCGCGCTTCCCGGATCGTCCCAGCCACGGGCTTCTCACAGAGGACGTCGCTTCCCTTCGTCAGGGCGAGACACGTCTGGTCGGCGTGGAACTGGATGGGGGAGGAGACGACGGCCAGCTCGGCCGTCCTGTTCCTGAAGAAGTCCTCGAGGGTCGCGAACACGGGGACCCCCGCGGCTCGAAGCTCCTCGAGCCAGGCGCAGCGCTCCGGCTCGGGGTCGACGGCGCCGGCGATCCGGAACGTCCCGGAATCTTTCGCATCCAGGAGCTCCCGGACATAGACGGCGCCCATCCCGCCGATCCCGACCAGGACGAGCGAAACGGGAGCCTTGACCATTTGCCGCACCTGAATCCTCATGGACCTTCAATCATTATGTCATAGCGAGGAGTGGCTTTCCCTCTCAATATTCGCACAGTTTCCGGTACTCGTCCAGCATGGCCAGGTAGTTGTCGTACTTCGTCCCCACGGCGACGCTGTGGCTCGAGCCGAGGATGAACCGGCCGCCCGGCTTGGCGCAGGCCATGGCCCGCCGAACGTCCCGCCGGACGTCTTCCATAGTCCCCCCGACCAGGTTCTCGACGGCGACTCCGCCCCACAGCGTGATCCTGTCGCCATGGCTCTTTTTCAGGGCGCAGATGTCCATGCCGGCCGTGGGCTGGATGGACTGGTAGGCGTCGAAGCCGATCTCGACGAAATCATCCATCAGGGCGTTGACGTTGCCGCAGCAGTGCTTGAGGATCTTCTTCCCGAATATTTCCCTGACGTTCCGGGCCCGGGCCTTGTTGGCCTCAAGAAACAGATCGCGGAACATCCGCGGGCTGATGAGCGGGCCCTTGCCGTAGCCCAGGTCCTCTGCCCAGAGGACGGCGTCGGAGTCCGGATGGATCATGACCCCATCGGCCAGGTTCTGCTGTTTGACGAGGAAGGCCGTCGCCGCCCGGACGGCGTCCCGGTTCCCCCCGATCTCGAGAAGACCGCGCTCCATGCCGCCGAGGAGGACGATCCCGATCGACCCGCCCGAGGGCCCGCAGATGAACTTTTCGCCCCTGAGTTCTTGGATGACCGCGTCCAGGATCTTCCAGGACCGGTCGTCGCGCCGCGGCGGGTCCGGCTCCCTCTCGAATTCGGCCGCGGTGAAGACCTTCGCGTCCCTCACTGGGTCGCGGACGCAGGTGATGTCGTGGGTGATGTCCGAGAGCTTCCAGACGCGGCCGTACCTGTCTTCCCAGGTCGCCGGGTCGATGCGGCGCGGCGGCGGGTCGCCGGTCTCGGGCGGCATCTCCCAGGTCGCCATGGGGAAGGTGACGATGTCGAGCCCGAGCCTGCGGTGGAGTTCGAGGTGGTCTTTGAGCCAGCTTTCGGCGACCTCGTCACGCCGGCCTTCCCAAAAGGCGATCTGGGACCTGGCCTTGGCCCTCAGGTAGGTCTCGTGGCCGATGATCTTCTCGACGGTGTCGAAATCGACAGCGAACTCCCCGTAGGGGACCGTGTCGGGGATTCGCCCTTCGAGGGCCGCGAAGACCCTTTCCCGTGAGTTCACTTCTTCCCGAGCCTCCGTTCGATGAGGTCCGCGTCGACCCATTTTTTGGACCTCGGGTTGAAGCGAAGCGTCCTCACTTCGAACCCGCCTAGGCGGACCTTCTTGCTGATGCCGGACGCGGGAAGACGGAGCGTCGTCGTCCGGGGCTTCCCCGTAGGCTCGAAGAGGCGAATGACGATGTCGTTCCCGTCCTCGGACTTCTTGAAAGCCGTGACCTCGACGGCGGGTCCGTCGACGATGACTCCGGCCCTTGTTTTTTTGCCCTGCCCGGCCGGGCAGAAGGGAAGGACATAGGGCCTCTCGTTCCTGACGAGAGCCTCCCGGTCGATTCTCTCCAGCCGCTCGTCCAGAGGCCCGCCGTTGATCCAGAAGTGGAAAAGGCGTTCGCCCTGGTCCTGCCTCGGGATGAAGCGGTCCTCCGCGACAACGAGCCTGTCCTCCCAGGTATCGGCGGAGTAGGCGGGCGACCGGAGGAGCGAGAGCCGCAATTCCCTGTCACAGAAGTCTGACCCGTAGATGCAATCGTTGACGACGGTGAAGGCCGCGCCGTCCTTTTCCGAAAGCAGGGCCAGCCACTTCTGGGCGACGGCCTCGTCGCCGTTTGACGGAAGCTCGTCGGCGCCGAAGGCGACCTGGCCCATGAAGCGCGGCGCCCGGAGGAGCGACGGCAGGGAGAGCTTCAGCATCCTGTCCTTCTCGGCCCAGAAAACGCGGACCTCGCACTCGAGCTCGGTCCCTCTCTTCGGGACCTTGTAGCGGAGGGCGGCGGTTGATCTCCCGAACGAAAGGACGGCCTCGATGACCGTCCGGACGCCGCCGTCTTCGATGACCGTCACCGGGGGAACGAGCCCGCCGGCGAACCCGGAGAACGCGGCGGCCTCCTCGGGCGTCGCCAGCCTGAACTCTCCGGCCAGGTTCCGGAAGCTCCGGACCTTCATCCCCCAGGGGTCGGCGTTGTCCTGGACGACCAGCGGCCGGAAGGACCCTTCCTTCAGATAATTGACGCCTTTGACCTCGTACCTGTCGAGAAGCCCCGTTCGGGCGTTGACGGCGGCCGTGAGGTCGGCGGTCCTGACCGTGACGGACCCGTCCTCCTCCCGGACGGCGGGTTTCGGTCTTGCGGCGACCGGTTCGAGCCGGCAATCGAACCTGTTCATCCGTGACGGCCGGAGCTCGGCTTCGAAGACGACCTTCTTCCGCCATTCGAGGCTGAGGTTGCTCGCCTCCTTCTCGACCTGGGACGCGAGGCCCTTGCCGCTTGCCGAGAGACGCGGGTTCCAGAAGTCGGCCTTGGCATAGTTCGGCTCCCAAGGCTCGAACTCGCACTCGACGATCGCCCTGACCGCAAACGGGTGAGGGTTGTAAACGAAGAACGGCATCTCGCCGGCCGCGGCCTTTGGCTCGCCCGACGTCAGGGCGAAGAAGGCCCTGGCCTTGAGACGGGCCAGGATCTCGAGGCCGTGGTCGACCTGGCGGACGGCGGCTTCCTCGCCGGCGGGGATGGCCGAGCCAGGCAGGATGTCGTGGAACTCAGTCAAGGCCAGGTCCTCCATGACCCTCCTCAGGTCGTCCTGAGGGTAGCGCATCAGCCCTTGCGACCAGGCGGCCGTGATCATCTTCTCGGCGGAGAAGAGCTCGTTCTCGAGCCGGCGATGACCCTGCTTGACCCGGCTCATGGACGTGTAACAGCCCACGGCCCAGGGATTGATGTCTTTGGCCCGGCGGGGCAGGCAGGAGCGCATCGCCTCGAGCTCCTCGAAATAGGCGTCGGGGGTCGAATGAACGATCTCGAGGTCCGGCCGCTCGGCCTTAAGGCTTTCGAGGTCGCCGAGGTCTTTCCGCGAGGGCCCGCCGCCGTGGTTGCCGATCCCCCAGAGGTGGATGATCAGATCTTTGGCCGGGTTCTTCGCCAGCCATTCCTCGAGGCGCTCGCGCTCCTTCCCGCCGATAGAACAGTAATGGGCCGAGGCCCTGTTGGCCAGGACCTCGGACCCGTCATAGCCGACCCAGACGAATTCGTCGCCCGGGAGAGGGCACCAGGCATCGCTCGGCCGGCAGCACAGGTAGGCACTGTAGCCGCTCTTCGCCAGGATCTGGACGAGGCCCCGGGTGTGGCCGAAAGGGTCCAGGTTGACCGCCGTCTTGGGCTCGACCCCGAATTTCTCCCTGAAATACCTTTTCCCGAGAATGATCTGACGGACGAAGGATTCGCCGCTCGGCATGTTGCAGTCGGGCTGGAGGTACCAGCCGCCCATGACGTGCCATTTCCCGGCGCGGACGAGCTTCTGGATCCTTTTGAAGAGGGCGGGCTCGTATTCCTCGACCCACTGGTAAAGGACCGCCTCGTTGTGGCAGAAGATATAGCCCCGGTAGTGCTCGCAGAATTCGGCGGCCTGGCGGAAGGTCGAGAGGGTTTCGCCGGCGCCCTCCTCCCATTCCCAGAGCCAGACCGGGTCCAGGTGGGCGTTCGAAACCAAGTGGATCTTTTTCCGGGCCATCGTCAATCTCCTTAGCTTGGCAGGATCGCCTCAACTTTTGCGATTTGGGAATCCGCGGGGAGGGGGATTTCGATTCCGGCCTTCCGATATGGATGAAACCTGCCTTCGATTCGGTAGCCGGGTTTTTCGCGGCGCCGGGCCTTTCTGACGGTCATCTCGAGCCGGCCGCCGCGGAGACGCACGGAGGCCTCGATCGACTTCAAGCCGCGAAGGAGCCGCGGCCGGAGCCGGAGGCTTTTCTCCGAGGGCCGGACGCCCAGGATGTGGTGGATGAAAAGGAAGAGAATCTCGGCCCAGACCCAGGGGACGATGCCGACCTGGGGGTAGGGAGGGACGGGTCGCGGGCCGTAAAACTCGAACCACGTGCCGGACCCTGACCCGGGCAGGCGGCCGAGCCACTCTAGGACGCGGCGAACCTTCCGGTCGTTCCCGGCTTCGAAGTTGGCTCGGGCAACGAACAGCGAGGCGAACGGCCACGGCCCGGGGGAGTCCGGCTCGGAGGTCACATGGTAGCGGCCGTAGCCGCCGCCGGTCCAGCGCTGGTCCCAGAGCAATTCGAGGGAAGCCAAGGTACGGCGGGCGATGCGGCCGGCCGGCTCGACGAATTCCCAGGCGATGGGCAGGGCTGCCGAAGTGTCGGGGTTGAGGAGATGGCGGCCTTTTTCGAAGAGCGGCGCTTGGACAGGAAGGAGCGAGTCAGGCAGGGGTCTGACCTCCGCCTGGACCCGGCCATCGGTGCCGCGCCTCTTGATGAGCCGGCCGTTCTCGACGAGGGAGAATCGCCCCCGGCCGAGGGCCGTCTTTTTCAGGCGGGCGGACGCGTTCCGCCACGCCCGGGCCTTCCGGGCATCGCCCATCCGGCGGGCGAGGCGGGCCGCGGAATCCAGGCCCATGGAGACGAAGAGCTGGTGAGCCAGCTCCATCCCGTCGCGGATCCCGTGCGCGCTGTGACGTTCCCAGAACTCCCGCCGGTTCGAAAGAAGCCCCGAGCCCGGGTGGCGGAAAACCTTCCTGAGGGGGAAGTCGGCCGCCTTGATGATCTTGGCCCGATGGCGGGGGAGGAGACTCATGTCCCCCGTCCAGTTGATATAGTTCTCGAGGGCGAAAAGAAGGACCCCGTTCTGGTCGAACTCGCTCTCCTCCCACGACCGGAGCCGGCTCGAATCCATGGTCGCCCCTTCCTTGCTGACGAACCGATCGAGGAGCCGGTCGAGGATGGCCCGGGCCGGGCCGAACTGGCCGGACATGGCCAGGGCCATGGCGATGAAGGCCTGGTCCCTGACCCATTCGAGGTTGTATTGCCAGATCCCGCCGTCGAGCTTTCCCGAGCTCGCCACGGCCGCCCGGAGTCCGAATTTCGCTGCGGAGAAAAAGCGATCGAGGAGGAGTTCAGAGGCATGCCACGATGCGGTTTCCGCCCAGTACGTTGCCTCGTCCGGGTCGATCTCCAAGCTCGCGCCGAGCGAAAGCCTGACGGTCGGCTTGGAGCCGGCGTGGAGGATCCTGTACTCGAAAACGGCCGTCCTCTTTTCCCGGCCTTGGAACCGCAGGCTCTTTTCGAGAACGCGGCCCCTGACGCCCGTCCTGACGCCCGTCCTGACGCGCGCCCTGCATTCGCCAGGCTCGAGATGGGTCACCGTGACTTGCCGGATGAGCCGGGGAGTCTTACGGTCGGGGCAACAGAAAAGCTCGCTGACCTGGAATGGTCCATCCCGCCAGGCGACGTCGACCCGGGGCACCAGCCCCTCCAGGGCCCACTGGGCCCGGACGGACTTCCCGGCAGGCCGATAAACGTTCCGGCCTTCGACGATCGAGATCTGCGTCGGAACGATTCCGGAAACGGGGTCGAAGGTCAGGGCGCGCCGCTTCGGCCCCAGCCGCTCGGGGTCCATGATGAGCAGGCCGGCCGCTGTGGCTCCGGGTGCGCCGCAGACTTGGACGGCCGCTTGGATCAGGCCATTCCCGAGGAAAAAGTATTCGACTCCCGGGAGGGTCGTCCTGGCGTCGGCGGGCCCTTTCGAGGGGTCGTCGGCATAGAAGTGTTCTTTGACTTCCATCGAGACGCTTATTATACACACCAAGCAGGGTCAAACCTACGGATTACGGCCGAATTACGGTGACACACAACTAATTACCGAAATAGGCACAGTTTTTTTTAGTGTATTTAGTTGTATGTCACCGTTATAGAAAACCGCCCAAGTTGACGATATTTTTTGTCTATAAAGTTGATAATATTATAGTTGGAATGGGGTCAGGTCTCGCCAGAGTGCAAGAATGAAGATTTGACCCCGTCAGACCCTGGACGGGCCTCGGAGCATCCGGGTCGGGAGCATGATAATAGCCTTGAAGAGCTCGAAAACGGCCGTCACCGTTATCCCCAGCAGCCGAAGGGGGAGAAGGAGAAGCCAGACGATCGGGTAGAGAAGGAGCGCGAGAAGAGCCAAGGGCCAACAGAACACCAGAAGGATCAGCCACAGCAGGAATTTCGTCATTGTTTTTCTCCTTCATTTCAATTATACGCTTTGATTCCCCGAAAAGTTCATCGCATCATATATTTGACCCGGGGAGCGATTCGGGTAAAATAGACCGGAAGGAGTACAGACATCATGACGGATTCCAGAAAAAAGCTCGACCGGAGAGCGTTCTTTTCCAAGGCCCTGGCCGGAGCGGGAGCCGTGGCGGTCCTCGGCCGTCTGGGGAAACCCGCGGGTCTTGATGCTCAGACCTCCCCCGCCGCAGTCGCCGCCGGGCCGCTCCTGACCCGCGCCCTCGGCAAGACCGGGATCGCGCTCCCCGTCGTCAACATGGGCGTCATGAACGCGGATAATCCCGAGCTTGTCCGGAAGGCCTACGAGCTTGGGATCCGCCATTTTGACACGGCCGCAGGCTACCAGCGGGGCCGGAACGAGGAGATGGTCGGCCAGGTCCTCGAGGAGCTCAAAGGCCGCGATAAGTCCGTCATCGCCACCAAGGTCGCTATCCCCCCCGACAAGCGCGAATCCATGTCCCCGACCGAGCTTAAGGCCGCATTCATTAAGGTCTTCGAAGGCAGCCTCCGGAGGTTGAGGACCGATTACGTCGACATGCTCTACATCCACGACGTCAGCCGGGTCGAAGACCTCCAGCGGAAAGGGTTCGAGGACGCCCTGGCCGAGCTCAAGGCCCAGAAGAAGATCCGCTTCGCCGGATTCTCGACCCATCGAAACATGGGGCCCTGCCTCGACGAGGCCGTCCGCGGCGGGTTCTATGAGGTCGTTCTCGTTGCCTTCAACTACGCCATGTCCGAGGACGCCGGGCTGCGCCGCTCCCTCGAGAACGCGTCCGCCAAGGGGATCGGGCTCATCGCCATGAAGACCCAGTGCATGCAGTCCTGGTACAAAGAGGATCTTCCGGCCGAACAGCAGGCCTTATACGGCGGCTCCATTCTCCAGACCGCCGTTCTCAAGTGGGTGCTCCAGCACAAGTTCATCCACGGCGCCGTCCCCGGCTTCACGACCTTCGGCGAGCTCGAGGAAAACGTCGCCGTGGGCCGCGACTTGGCCCTCACGCCCGAGGAAAAGCGGTTCCTGTCCGACCGGAAGATCAAGCTGGCCATGGCCCACTGCGTCCAGTGCGGTGGCTGCCTGGAAACCTGCCCCGCCGGCGTGGACATGCCGACTTTGATGAGGGCCCACATGTACCTCCGCTACCCGAACGTCTTCCAGGCCAAGGACACGCTCGCCAGCCTGCCCTCCGGCCGGGGCCTCGACCGGTGCGTTTCGTGCGACTCGTGCCAAGCCCGGTGCCGGGGCCGGATCGACATCGGGAAGAGGATCGAGCAGCTCAAGCTCCATTTCGCCTGATGATTATCGGAGAGGGTGTCCGGGTGATCCTCGTCAGCGGAATCCCCGCCGAATTAGCTATCCTGCCTGACGATCAACTGATCCCGGCCGAGAATTCGTCGAGGGCGGCCCGGAGGGCCAGGACGTTGGCGGGGTCGGTGTCGTAGGCCACGACGCCGCATCCGAAGGAGAGGCCGGGTTGGCCCGCGGTAGCTCCGAGGAGGCGCAGCGCTTCGGCCCGGATCTCGTCGGGGCGGCCCCGGTGGACGAGCCGGGCGTCGATACTGACCCGGAACGGGCGGCGCTCCTCCCGGCACCTTTTTTTGAAGGCCTCGATATCCGCTCCCGCGTCGCAGAGGAGCTGGGTCGCCCCGGTCCGGAGCAGGTCATCCAGGATGGGCGTCGTATCGCCGCCGATGATCAGGGGCACGGGCCTCGCCCCCGCGGCGGATAAACCCGGCATGACCAGGTCGCGGTAGACGGGCAGGACGAGATCGTGGAAGACGCCGGGCGAAGCCGCCCCCGGCGAGGCCTTGGAATCGAAAATGGCGACATCGACGCCCTTCTCCCGGAAGGCCCTTCCGTAGGCGACCGTCACCCGGCCGCAGAAATCCAGGAGCCTTGCGATCGACGAGGGGTCGTCCGCCGTCTCCACGAGGACCGCCTCCGTCCCCAGCAGGGCGCAGGCCAGGGAGAAAGGACCGCACACGGCACCTCTGACGGGCACCTCCGAGCCCAGCTCGCGGCGGAGGCGGTCGGCCGTTTCGAGAAAGAGGGGCATCCGGCCGTCCCTTTCCGGGTCCGGAACCCTCAGCTCATCGACCGCGACCGCGCCCCCGAGAAGGGGAGAGGCGACGGCCGGGACGTCGTTCGAGTCCTCGAAATAACGAACCCGGCAGCCGAGCGCCTCGGCTTCGACATTGTAGACGTCGATGCCGACAGTCAGCACGTCGGGGTCGTAGATCTCGAACTCCCTGAGAAGGGCCTCATGAAGCAGTCCGTCGTCGCGGCAGACCTCCGAAGGCGTCCGGCCGACGAGGGCGGCCTTATGCTCGTAGACGGCGGGGACGAAGGGAGGGCGGTCGGGGATGCCGAAGCCGTACGTCTTTTCGACCCGCTCGCGCTTGGTCATGCGAGATCAGAAGAAGATCGAGGCGATCGTGTAAATGCCCAACAAGCCCAGGGCCAACCCCAGATAAAGCAGGATCTTCCGGAACATCTCGGGGTGGATCTTGGATTGACGCCGCGACACGAACCGGACGAGGAGAACGTACCAGAGGAATGATCCCAGCCCGCAGGTCGCGGCGAAGGCGATGGCCGTCCAGCCGGTGTTATGGACCAGGTTGTGACCGGTCATGGTCCCGGCCACGGCGAACCAGAACATGTACAGGGAGGGGTTGGTCACATAGAGAAATAAGACGCCGAGGATGGGCCGGTGCGACGCCGCCGGGATCTTGTCGCCGTTCTGGGGAAGGCTGAAGGTCTTGGAGTCGCGGACGAGCCGGTAGCTGATGAGGAGGATGATCAGCCCCGCGACGACCTTCATGACCGACATGAGGGTCGGGCTGACCCTGAACTTGATCTGGAAAAACCCCATCAGGGCGATGAGGCAATAGGCCATGTCCAGGACGGCCGTGGTGATCCCGGCCAGGATGCCGTGGAAGAAATCCCGCTTGAGGGTCTGGGAAACGACGAAGACGTTGACCGGCCCCAGGGGGATGGCGGCGACAAAGCCGATGACCAGGCCGATGACGATGAACATAACCGCCCAGTTTATAACAAAACCTCACCCGGGAGTCAATGAATGAACAGACGGGGATTCGGGGGCGGAAAAGATCGTATCAGGCGGGAGAAGGCATGGCGGGGGTGTCCGGCTGGGCCGGCCCGGCCCCTCCTACATCTTGGGCGAGGCGGACGCCTGGTCGCCGGCGTCCTCGTCCTCCGACTCGACCTCGATGCCCAGGAGCTTGGCCGTGCCTTCATAGACCATCTTCAGGGATTTCTTGGATTCCTGAAGCTCGGCCAGGCGTCTCCGGA
>JBEKXF010000026.1:0-44348 GCA_049512315.1 Candidatus Aminicenantales bacterium
GGCGAAGGGAATACAATCGCTTCAGGCCGCATAGCTCCTTAGGCTATAGGCCGCCGGCTCCGGAGGCATATTTGGCTGGAAAATTCACTCAAGGGCTGGTACATTGATCGGGGGCGGGTCACTCGCCCTTCTAGAAAAGATAAAGAAATGAGCCATCGCTGTGTGGAACAGGAGGGCCAACAAACATCAACTGTTCATTCGTAAAAGCAGCGATGCGGGGCGAGACGAAGAGCGCTGGGGTTTTAAAAACAGCTGGTGACGAACTTCATCCGACGGCCCCCCGGCTCTGGTTAAGAATCACCCCATCCATTTTCAATCGAATCGCTACCATTCTGGACATGGGCTTTCCAGGGGTCGGACCTAAGAAGTCTGGGAACGCCGAGCGCTCCGCCACCAAGCCCCCCGCGACGCTGGACCGCCGCCTCGTCCACCCCAGGCCGGAGAAGAAGGAGGACTAGCTCGGCCGGACTCCAAGCCCCGCTGGTCAGGCGGGGCTTTCTTGTCCTCTCCCAGGTTTTTCCCATTATAACCTGGACCGATTTAAAGGAGGCAGGTCACGTTTTAATAAAATCATCAATCAGCCGCCAGCGCCGCTGTGCTTTTTCCGACATGCCCCTGATTACGAACCGAAACCGCGCAAATTACCGCTTGAGGAGCCACTAAGAAATCTTGCTAACTGAAAACAAAAGTGAGATAAGAAGAACATGAGAAAAGAAACCCAACCGAATCCTTCTATTTTAAAGAAAAAACTGGATATCAAGCTTCCACTCATCGGATTCTATGATGCGCCTGACCCGACTATGTTCAAACCCCTTGTCACACCTAAAGAAAATGACTGTATCTTCTCATTCTACAAGAACTGGCTGGGGGGCGAGACTCTCTACAGCACCAGGGAAAGTTATGGCTGTGGCGGCGCAGGCAGCTGCTTTTGGAGAATCCAGGCCAGGTCGAGAAAAGAGTTCATCAAGTTCCTTGCTGACGATGAAGGTCTCAAGGTCTCGGGTAAGCTCATGGAGAGGTTCATCGATTCGACGACGTCCTACCGAGCTAAGAATGCCCACATTTTCATCGGCCCGCTCAAGAAGAAAGGTTGGCCATACGTCAAGACAATCACTTTTCTTGCCAACCCTGATCAGCTAAGTGCTTTGATGATCGGCGCACAGTATCACAGCGCCCCGGCGGACCCGCCTCCCGTAATCGCTCCCTTTGGCTCAGGCTGTCGTGAGTTCATCCCTTTCAAGGACTTCAATATACCTCAAGCCTCGATCGGCACGACGGACATCGCTATGCGTCAATACTTGCCGCCAGACATACTCGCGTTCACGGTCACCAAGCCGATGTTCAGCCGACTCTGCAAGCTCGACGAAAGAAGTTTTCTCTACAAGCCTTTTCTGCGGCGGCTTAAGAAAGCCCGCGGCGCTATGCTCTTTCGCGATTCGGCGTAGGGCTCGCCGCGGTAAACAGCTAGGCATATCGTCCTTGCCCCACTTTCCAGTTCTCCGGCTCTTGCCTCTTCCTTCCCCCTCATTTTCGCTCTTTCCTCCCCCTCACACCTCTCCAACTTGCCAAAGATGTTTTGAATTCACGTCTATAAATCAATAATCAGCCGCCCGTGCCGCGTATCCTCGACGAATTGCTTTTGATCGTTACCAAATAAGCTAACGAAAACGGGAATGGATGTTAGCCACCATATTGCAATAACTATTGATCTGGCGCAATATCAACACGGGAGGATAAACCTATGGCATTCAAAACACTCTTTCTCGCCCACGCTCCGGACGCGGACAAAGAAAAACATCACTGTTTTATCGACACCGGCAAATACCAGCTCGACGTGGTCATCGTCAAAAACCAGGCGGAAGCCTTAGAAGTCAGCACGCGCCTATTTAGAGAAAAAAAGATCGAGTCCATCCTGCTTTGTCCGGGATTCAGTCACAAGGACATCGCCGAGATCGTTGCTGCCACTGAAAATAAGGTCGCCGTCTGTGTCTCCAGAGGCGACGGCCCGGGCAACATGATCTCTCAGGAAGCCCTGAGGCGTGCCAGCTTCTTTTAGATCAATATCTCTAAGACCTGCTCGCGCCGCCGACGATAAGCTTCTCGGTTTTATACCGCAGCCGGTTAATCTCGTCCCCTAAATCCAGGTTTTTTCTTCATGGCTGTAACGATTTAAGGGAGAGGCAGGTCCTCAGCACCGGAGACGTTTAGCCAGAAGATGAAGCGAAAGGTCGACCCTTTAACGGATCGCCCGATCGTACCCTGTGGACATCTTTGACGGGTAAGCCAAGATAGTGTACTGTCCACCGTGATGAGAGTATTGTTGATTTCGGCAAACACCGAGCGGCTAAATATGGCGACAATTCCGCTAGGGCTTGGGTTCGTCGCAGCAGCCACTAGGCGCGCCGGGCATGATGTCGCGTTCCTGGACCTGATGTCCCAGGAAGATCCTCGGGCCAGTTTGCACAGCCGAATCGCCGATTTCAATCCGGAGGTCATTGGCATCTCGGTGCGCAATATCGACGACCAGAGCATGGAAAATCCCAAATTCTTGCTGGAGAAGGTCCGTCTTCCTGTCGAATGGTGCAGGGCGGCTTCGCGCTCTCCCATCATCCTGGGTGGCGCCGGCTATAGTATCTTCCCAGACGAAGCGCTCGAATACCTGGGCGCGGACATGGGAGTGCAAGGCGAAGGCGAGACGACCTTCCCGGCGATTTTGGAGCGACTCGCCCATTCTGAAAATCCGGCAAGCTTGCCTGGCGTGCATATTCGTGGAGGCAAGGGCTGCCTGGAACAAATGTTCTGCACCGCCCTTGATACGTTGCCTTTGCCCGACGATGATGCCTGGGCTGAAGCAAACCCGGAAGAAGCAGACGTCTGGATACCGATCGAGAGCCGGCGAGGGTGCCATAATTTCTGCTCCTATTGCGCGACGTTCCGAATTCAAGGGCGCACGGTCCGCAGTCGCTCTCCCCGCCTGATTGCCCGCCACGTGGAGAAATTGGTTCACCAAGGGTTAAAACAGTTCTACTTTGTCGACAACTCATTCAATATCCCCGAAGCCCAGGGTCTTGAGATCTGCAATTCCCTTGCCGACCTGAACCTGGACATTAAATGGAGAGCCATTCTATATCCCCACGGAGTGACCGAAACATTGGTCCGGGCCATGAAGCGCGCGGGCTGCTTTGAGGTTGCTCTGGGATTCGAAAGTGGCTGTGAACGTATTCTCAAAGAGATGAACAAGCATTTCGTGCCCGACGATGTGCGTCTTGCGTCCAAGATGCTTGCAGACTATGGAATCCGCCGCATCGGATTTCTACTTTTCGGCGGGCCGGGCGAGACACACGAGTCGGTCCTCGAGAGCGTCTCTTTTGCCGATTCGCTCGACTTGGACGGGCTGCGGACCACGGTGGGGATTCGTATATACCATGGGACGCAGCTTGCCGCGAGGGCGCTTGCGGAGGGAGCAATCAGCTCGGAGGAAGACCTGCTTACCCCTCATTTTTACCTGGCGCGCGAAGTGGATCCCTGGATTCGAGAGGTGGTAAAAGCCGGATTCCAATCAAACGACAGGTGAAAACCTAACCGAAGTCGGGACGGTCCAATTTTCCGTGTAGATCCCTTTTCGCGTTAAGACCGTCTTCATACTTGTCAATAGCCAACCGAACCTTCTTGGTTCATTTTAGCTATTCAAGGAGGTTTACACCGTTTTCCTAACAGTCCCGAATCCCAGCAGCCGCTCCGCATTGCCGTGGGCGATCCGCTCACGGTCGGCATCGCTCACCGGCAGCCCGTCCAGGAATGCCCGGCCCTCGGCCATCGAAGCATAGGGGTAGTCTGTCGAAAACATGATCCGGTCGACGCCGGCCTGGAGCAGGAGACACAGGAACACCGGCATGTAATTGAAGCCGCTGAATGTGTAAGCGATGTTTTCGCGGAGATATGCGCTGATAGGTCGCTCGAGCTTTGTCCTTGCCGGAGGGAAAATTCTGTCAAAGCGCTGCATCATGAAGGGCAATGTTTCTCCCAAGTGGCCGATCACAACCTGCAATTTCGGATAACGGTCAAACGCGCCGCCGAGGATGAGGCGGATGACGTGAACCGCGGTTTCGATATGCCAGCCCCAGCCGGCGCCGGCGAGCATGTCCGTCACCGTCGGATCGAACCCTTGGTACCAAGCGTCGATCACCGGTTGCGGGGGCTGCGTCGGATGAAGATAGATCGGGACCCCCAACCGCTCGGCGCACTCGAGGATCGGCCAGAAGAACTTGTCATCGAGGTATCGGCCCCGGATGTGGCCGTTGATGGCGGCTCCCTTAAAGCCGTGATTGCGGATCGCGTGTTCCAGTTCCTCCACGGCCTTGTCCGGAGCCGTGCTGGGCAGCGTCGCAAACCCGGCAAAGCGGTCCGGATGACGTTTCACAGCCTCCGCGAGGAAGTCATTCGTTTCACGGGCAACTACAATGGCTTCGGCGGGTTCGAGTTGTTCGGTCCCTGGGGAATTGAGCGACAGCACCTGGACATCAATGCCGGCCGCGTCCATCTGCGCGATCCTCTTATCGCCGAGATCGACAAGCTGCTCGAAAACCTTGGCCATGGGACTCTCGGCCTTCCCGGCTTCCTCCGCGAGTCTCCGCCCTGGGCCCTTCAGAAAGGCTGGGCTCGCAAAATGTTCTTCAAGAGTTATCGTGCGCATGGCTTTCAACATGCATTATACCATGGCCGGATCCGCTACCTTTGCCATCTATGGGAGTATAATAGACTGTCATGAAAGCCGTTCAAGTTCATTTAAAAGGCGGCGACCTCGTCCTTGTCGATCGGGAGATGCCCGAGCCAGAGACAGGAGAGGTCCTGATCAAAGTCCAGGCCTGCGGCGTTTGCCACGGCGATGCGGTCGCCAAAGAGGGAACGATGCCGGGCGTCACGTATCCCAGGATTCCGGGCCATGAGGTCATCGGGACAATCACCGGGCTTGGCACCCACGTGGACAACTGGAAAATCGGCCAGAGGGTTGGCGTCGGGTGGCACGGCGGGCATTGCTTCAAATGCCCCGCCTGTCGCGCCGGCAATTTCTGGGGCTGCGAAAACGGTCTCGTGACAGGCCTCTCGACGGACGGCGGCTACGCCGAGTATATGACGGCCCGCGAAGAGGCCCTGGTCTTCCTTCCCGACGGGCTCGACGCGAGGGGCGCCCCGCTCCTCTGTGCGGGGAACACGGTGCTCGGCGCCCTCAAGAGCAGCGGCGCGAAGGCCGGAGATGTCGTCGCCATCCACGGTATGGGAGGCTTGGGGCATCTCGCGGTGCAATTCGCCGCGAAGATGGGGTTCAAAACGGTGGCCATCTCCCGCGGCAGAGACAAGGAAGCACCGATCCGGACCCTCGGCGCGCACGAATATGTCGACGCCAACGCGACGGATCCCGCGAAAGCGCTCGCGGCCATGGGCGGTGCGCGGGTGATCCTCTGCACGGCGCCGAGCGGCAAGGCCATCTCCGCGCTGCTTCCGGGGCTCAGCCGCGGCGGCGAATTCATCATCGTCGCGGCGCCGAACGATCCGCTGCAATTTCATCCAGGATTGCTCTTGGGCAGCGGCCGGTCGGTGAAGGGTTGGGCTGGGGGCAATGTGCCGGATGCGTTGCACTTCGCCATGCTAGCGAACGTCATGCCCGTGGTCGAGACGTTCCCGCTCGAAAGGGCCGGGGAAGCCTATCAGAAGATGATGAACGCGGAAGTGCGCTTCCGCGCGGTACTTACGATGGAATAGGACCAAAAAACCATGCCAGAACTTCTTCAGTTGATTCAAAAACGGCAATCGTCCCGGTTTCTCTTTGACCCGAGACGGAAAATACCCAAAAAGAATCTCCAAAAAATCCTTGAGGCGGCGCGTTGGGCGCCGACCGCGCACAACATGCAGAACTTCGAAATCGTCGTCGTGGACGACAAGAAGCTGCTCAAGAAGATCAGCGAGCTGCGGAATCCGATCTCGCTTGACTTCGTCCGCGAGAATTACCGCCAGCTGTCGTTTTCGGAGGCGGAGCTACGCCGGAAGAAGGTCGGCGTGCTCGGCCTGATGTTCCCGGCGGCCTGGCGGAACCCGAAGGCCACGGCGAAAGAGATCAGGAACGCCGGGCGCGGCTCCTTTCAGGAGCGCCAGATCGGCTCGAGCTCGGCCCTTTGCATCGTGCTCTACGATCCGAAGCGCCGCGCCCCGGCATCCGCCCATGACTTTCTCGGGGCGATCAGCTTGGGCTGCATGTTGGAGAACATGTGGCTCATGGCCCAGTCGCTCGGCATCGGATTCCATGTCGTGAGCGCGCTCTCGGGGGGCGGAATGGAAAGGGAGATCAAGCGGATGCTCCATATTCCAAATCGGTTCCATATCGCCCTTTCGATCAGGCTCGGCTATCTCACGGCGCCTGTGAAATACCTGAGGGTGCGTCGGGACGTAAAAGATTTTGCCCACTATAACGCTTATTGAGGGAGTGTAGGGAAAACTGTCTAAACCTCTTTGCATAGGTAAAATAAATCAAGGAGGTTCAGTCTATTCTTAACAAGTGTGAAAACATGCTCAAACGCGAAAAGGAGAGGCCCGGACCTGCTGGCCCTCTCCACACCTCTGCTGACCATTCTAGGGCCGAACTAAGTACTGTTATGGATCAGGGCCGGTTTGGCCTGGGATAAAAAAAGCCCCCCTGGTCAGGCGGGGCTTTTGGTCCGGTCGGCCTACTCCTCTTTCTGCTCCGGCCTCGGATGGATGAAGCGGCGGGCGAGCGTCACCGGGTGCTTGGCGGCCACCCGCTCGGCGTACTTGCTTGAAAATCTCACTTCAGGGGTGGCAAATTGAGCGCGGCCAGGCAATTCCTCAGGCGAGGTGTGATACATGGATGCGAAGCGACTGCTTGAAGAGGCCACGGCGCACCAGGACTGGATGGTCGGCATCCGCCGCGAACTGCATCGGCATCCCGAGCTGATGTACGAAGAGGTCAGGACGAGTGCCCTGGTTCGCCGCGTGCTGGACGAACTCGGCATTCCATTTCAGTTTCCCGTCGCCGAGACCGGCGTGGTCGCCATCCTTGGCGACGGCCAGGGGCCGTGCGTGGCCCTGCGCGCCGACATGGACGCGCTGCCGATCGTCGAGGAAGCAGACATCGACTTCAGAAGCGAGGTGGATGGCCACATGCACGCGTGCGGGCATGACTGCAACACCGCCATGCTGCTTGGGGCCGCGCGCATGCTGAAGGCGCGCGAGCCCGAGATCCACGGTACCGTTAAGTTGCTCTTTCAGCCCGCCGAAGAAGGCGGCGCCGGCGGACTGCGCATGTGCGAGGAAGGCGCGCTCACCGCGCCGGCCGTGCAGCGAGCCTTCGGCCTGCACGTCTGGCCGCTTCTCCCGACTGGGCACGTAGGTTCGCGCGCTGGTGCGTTCCTCGCCTCGGCTGGCGTATTCGAGATCACGGTCGTCGGCACGGGCGGTCACGCGGCTATGGTCCACATGTTGGTCGACCCTGTAACGGCGGCGGCGGCGATCGTGGGCGCGCTGCAGACGATCGTATCGCGGGAAATCGATCCGCTCGAGGCGGCCGTCGTCAGCGTGACGACCATCCACGGCGGGGAAGCCTTCAATGTCATCCCGCCCCAGGTCCGGTTGGGGGGCACGATCCGCTCGCTCACGTCGAAGGGGCTGCATTTCCTGCAGAAGCGGCTGCGGGAGGTTGCGACGCACGTGGCCTCAGCGCACCGGTGCGAAGCGCGTGTCGAGTTCCCCGGGCACGATTACCCGGCAACAGTGAACGATGCCTCCAGCTGGCAGGCGGCGCGGGCGCTGGCCGCCGACATGCTGGGCGACGACGCCGTCCACGAGATGACGCCGATGATGGGCGGTGAGGACTTTGCCTACGTGCTCGAGCGCGTGCCCGGATGCTTCGTCATGCTCGGCGTTAGGAATGAGGCCGCGGGCGCCGTGTATGGCGTTCACCACCCGAAGTTCGTTGTGGACGAGCAGGCGTTACCCATTGGCGCGGCGCTCCACGTGGGCTTCGCCCTCCGGACGCTCGCCGACCTACGCGCCGCTTCCTAGGGCTTCGTAGAAGGATCTCGGCGCGGAAGCCATAGGCTATCAGAATCTTGGGGAGGGGGGCATTGTCTGGGGCGTATGGCATGGGAGCTTCTGGAATACGGCCACTAAATGGATTGACTTCGTAGTCCCACGGCGTTATAAGTTAGTCAGCAAGGGATTAGGGGAAGTCGAAGGTCAGCCTTTCCGCAAAATCTATCTTTGCCGTCCCCGCGTTTCTGCAGCACTTCGACAGGAGGGGATTTATGAAACGCATTGCTTTTGCGATCTGCGTCGTTGTCTTGATCTTCGGAATTGCCATCCTGGCCCAGCAGAAGAGCGGAGGTGCGGAACAGGAAATCATTAAGCTTGAGCAGCAGTGGGGCGATGCCCTGGTTAAGCGCGACGTGGTATTCCTTGACCGGATTTTGGCCGAAGACTACATGTTTACAAGCCCCGAAGGTGAGGTTCTGACAAAGGCCCAAATGCTGGCGATGCTGAAGTCCGGCGAGGATGTCGTATCGTCCGCGGTGAATCACGATTTGAAGGTCCGGGTCTACGGAGATGCGGCGGTCGTGACCGGCTACAGCACTTACAAAGAGACGGTCAAGGGCAAGGATATCAGCGGCCAGTATCGGTGGACAGACACCTGGATCAAAAAGGCCGGCCGCTGGCAGTGCGTCGCCGACCATGCTTCAAAGTTAGCAGGGAAGTAGCGACGAGTGTCTGCCAGTATGGCAAACGATTTTGTAGCGGCTGGGGTTGGGGTCGTCCGGAGGGAGATCGCAACACAGCAGCTTCACATAAATCGGGTTGAGTTTAATCCTGTTTCACTCAAAGGAGGAAAAAAATGAAAAAATCATTGGCTCGAGTTGTTTTGGTTTTTCCCTTGGCTTTGTTGCTTTGCCTTGCCTTCGGCTGTCAGAAAAAGCCTGAAGAGGCAGCGGTCAAAGCGATGGTCCCAGTGGTCAACCTTGAGGCTGAGAAGACGGCTGTTAAGGCCGTGATCGATCAGTATATGCAAAGCTGGAAAACTAAGGATATGGAAGCTTTTTCTAAGGTCGTGGCCCACGATTCCGACATGATCAATTTCGGTACAGATGCCGCTGAAAGGTGGGTTGGGTGGGAATCACTCAAGGACTCAATGGAGCGGCAAAATAAGTCAATTAATTTTGAAGTAATTTCAATCCGAGACGAAGTCATCAAAGTTCACAATTCAGGTGAAGTCGCTTGGGTTTCGGCGACATGCGATGCGAAGGGGAAAGCTCAAGGGCAGCCTTTTAGTATGGAGGGATGGAGAGTCACTGCAGTGCTAGAGAAACGGGCCGGAAGCTGGGTGATTGTCCAATTTCACATTTCTGTGCCAGTCGCGGGTCAGGCGGTCAAGTATTGAGCTATTTTTGCCAAGCTTCATAAGCTATTCATATCTGTTCTAGGCAGGACAAGGAGGCTAGGAAGGGTTGGTTTGCCCGAAGTTGCGGACGCCCACAAGCGGCTGGCGGCCCAGAAGGAAAAAATGATGCCGAAAACAAAACTTGGAAAATGGGCAGGTGGATTGTTGGCAATTTTCCTTCCGTTTTTTATAGCGCTTATTCTTGGTAGGAATCTTTTAAGAATCTCTGCGGGGACCCCCCTAATTGTCATAGTGGGAACATGTGCGATGATTGCCGGAATTGCTGCTTTCGTGACTGGGGCAATAAGCTTATTTAAGTTCAAGGATCGCTCATCTGTCGTGATACTTGCCGTAGCCTTTGGGTCTATTGCCATCCTCTGGTTCATAATGGAGTTAGTGGAAGAGATTACTCAACTCATTAGAGGATAAAGTGAAATCCTATTCGATACATGGAAGTGGAGGGAAACATGACAGAAAAGTTATCCTATGAAGAATTCGTGAGGCAGGCAATCTTGAAACTGAGAACAGGAGATTATAAAGGAATTCACTCGGTTTACAGCGGTTTTAACGAAGCGTTCAGGAAGTATTATGACGGAGCGAACCCGATTGAGATCACGACTCAGCTTGCCCAGGAGAAGAAGATCGTTCTAAGGCCGATAAAGGGTGGAGCGATGCTTTATTTACCGGAAGATGTTCCACAAAATACTAAAGCTGCGCAAGTACTTAAAAAAATGGGATTGCAGTAAGTGACAGACCTCTCTTTAATCGATTTGAGTGTAAGGATAAATTCATTACCTTTTAAATTTCGATATTGAAAACCCTATCTTTGTAGTCCTAACTGTAAATCCGGCGATAATGGACTAACGCTGAACGAGAGCCGAAGCGCCTCCCCTCATATCCGTATGGCCTGGTCTCCTGTTAAAAAACTTGTAGCCATCCGCACTTGACTTGGAGCCTAATATGATTGGAAGGAGGATTGACGGATGACTGAGGAGAAACCCTGTCGGAATGCCAAGGAGGACGACCGCCTCTACTTGACCCTATCGCCTCTAGAGGACGCGGGGGCGGAGGAGGCGCTAAGGTTCTGATGAGGAGGTTCGAGAGATGAAGACGCTGTACCTGACTTTTACGAAGGACCGGGAGGCGAAGGGCTACCCCGTCGCCGTCTTCCGGCTCCATCTCTTCCGCCGCGGCCAGCCCCGCGGCGAGGCGTGGTTCGCCGCGAAGGACCGGAAGTGGCGCGAGTGCGGGTTGCTCGTCGTCGAATACCTGTTTGAGGGTCTGAATATGTTCCGCCGGATAACGCCGAGCGAGGCCCGGCGGATTATCCGGCGCGAGCGGCGGAGGCGGAGCCGCTTCTGCTGGGTGGAAGACGACGCGATTGAGGTTGAGAGGGGGAGAGGATGAACGACGAGAAAAAACCGACGGGACCGCTAAAGGCCGGGGAAATCTCCGACGAGGCGCAATTCCGGAGGGACCTGAGGACGATGGAGGCCGACAATCTCCGTCTTTTCGGGAAACAAAAGCCGAGCGGGATGTTCCAGCCGACGCTCGGCAAGGGTCCGGCCCGAGTGCTCTTCTTCACGCTCCGGGAGACTGTGAAGAACCTGACGAAGATGGACCTGAGGAAAGCGCCCGAGCGGAAGGACCACCTCGAATACCATCACTCGAAGAAATCTCAGGACGAACTCTGCCGGGCCGCGATAGCTAGGCTCGGGCCGGAGAAGGCGGCGGAGGCGGGGCGACTGCTGGTAGAGTTGCTCGAAGCCTACATCGAGGAACACGGCCCCTACGAAACGGCCGGAGAGTGGCTCCCCCACGACAAGCACGTTGAAGCAAACCGCCGTCAAGCGGCTGAAAGGAAAATGAACAATGACCATCGCTGAAGCCATCCGCCGCGAGCGGAGGCGATGACCCGGCCTCGCGGATGGAGATGCGGTGATGTACTCGACGGCTCGACCGAACGAAGCGGAGCGCGAGGTGCTGGGCTGGGTGGAGGAGGTCCTGTCGCGGTTGGACGAGCGGACGCGGGAGAAGGTCGAGCGCCGGGTGCTGTTCGTCGTGACGGATGAGGACCGCGCTGGCGTTGTCCATCGCCTTGAGCCGACCGTTCGCGTCGTCCTCGCCCTGAACCTCTTTGAGTGCGGCCGCGAATACGCGCTCCACGTTATCGCCCACGAGCTTGGCCATTGCCTCGTCGGAGACGACGAGGACGAGGCCGAGCTTTTCGCGGAGGCCCTTGGCTTTCCCCATCCCTTCGCTACATCGAACGAAGCAGAGGCCCATTAATGACCCCGAAAAACGGCCCTAGAAATTGCGTGATTTCCGGAGACGCCCCCCCCGAACCTGTATCTGGGCCTGAACGCCCCGCTCCGGACCTAGAGGAAGCCGTAGATGGGCCTTCCGCGACCCTAAAGGCCCAATAATAGCCCGATAGGCCCCCCTCTGAGCCTCGGCTCTCCCAATGGCGCCGGGACGAGCCCGAGTAGGGGGCCTCAGCCACGATGAAAAGCCCCCGCCATACTCTCTCATAGCCCGGCGTTCGGCCTCTAGGGGGCGCGTCGGGAGGGTTCGCACTTGATCCCATCATATCGAGCGGCGACAGTCACGTTTGACTTCCGCCCCTAACGGCGTTATCCTTCGGCCTGCATAGAAGAGGGGGCCAGCAGTGGCCATCACGTGCCCGAAATGTCATTCTGACAACTCCGAGACGGCGCGATTCTGCGCTGATTGCGGCACCCAGCTCCCTCTGCCCCAAGATCATTCCCCGGTCATGACGGAAACCCTTCAAACACCTGTTCATGAGTTAAGCAGAGGGACTACAATTGCGGGAAGGTACGAGATCATCGAAGAGCTCGGACGGGGAGGGATGGGCAAAGTCTACCGGGTAGAGGACAAGAAGATCAAGGCAGAGATCGCCCTGAAGCTCATCAAGCCGGAGATCTCTTCCGACAAAAAGACGATCGAACGGTTCAGCAACGAATTGAAAACGACTCGGATGATATCCCATAGGAACGTCTGCCGCATGTTTGACCTTGGTGAGGAGAAGGGAACCTACTTCATCACCATGGAATATGTGGCGGGACAGGACCTGAGAGGGTTGATCAAGCAGACAGGTCAATTGACGGTCGGGAAAGCGATCGCCATCGCCAAGCAGATCTCCGAAGGGCTGGCGGAGGCGCACCGGCTGGGAGTCATTCATAGGGATCTCAAACCCTCCAACATTATCATCGACAGGGAGGGCAACGCCCGGATCATGGATTTTGGGATTGCCAGATCGCTTCACGGCAAAAGCATTACCGGCGAGGGCATGATCATCGGGACGCCCGAATACATGAGCCCGGAGCAGGTGGAGGGGAAAGAAGCGGACCAGCGATCGGATATTTATTCTCTGGGAATCATTCTTTACGAAATGTTGACGGGCCGGGCTCCGTTCGAAGGCGATACGCCGCTCAGCATCGCCGTGAAGCATAAGAGCGAGCAGCCGCAGAATCCGCGTGACCTCAACGCCCAGATCCCGGAAGAGTTGGGCCGTTTGATTTTGCGCTGCCTGGAGAAGGACAAGGCGAAGCGCTACCAGACGGCCGAAGAGCTCCACACGGACCTAGAGAGGGTCGAGGCCGGATTGCCGACGACCGAGCGCATAGTCGCCAAACGCAAGCCCGCGACCTCAAGAGAGTTCACGGTCAAATTCCGGCTCAATAGAGTCCTCGCTCCCGCCTTCGCCGGGATCATCATTATCGTTGCGGCGCTCGTACTTGTCCCCAGGCTTTTCCATAAGAGACCTCCCGTATCCGCGTCCGGCCTGCCCTTCGTGGCGATCATGACCATAAAGAACAACACGGGCGATCAGAACAACGATGACTTAGCGGGTATGCTGATCGATGACCTGTCCCAGGCGACATTCCTCGACGTCGTCCCCTTCGATAAGATGTACGGAGTCCTCCGCCGATTGGGCCTTCTCGGAAAAAGGGATTTCGCCGATGCCGATCTGAGGAACGTCGCGGCCGAGACCGGGGCGACCCACATTCTCACGGGCTTCCTGAACAAGTCAGGTGAGAAGTTAAGGGTCAACACGACTCTTCAAGAGATCGCGACCGGCAAGAATGTCGCCTCACCGTCGGCCGAGGGAGAAGTTGGGAAGGGGGTTTTCCCCCTCGTGGACGAGCTGAAGGCGAAGGTCAAGGGTCATTTCGGCGCCGCGAGCGGGGCGGCATCCGAAGGCACTGATAGGACTATTCAGGAGATCGCCACGACCTCTCCTGAGGCTTATCGGTACTATAGCGAAGCTCGGAAACTGCACATGAATGGGGACTATGCAGAGAGTATTGCGATCATGCAGAAGGCAATTGCCCTTGACCCGACGTTCGCCATGGCCTATAGAAGTTTGGCCGCGAGCAACGGCAACCTGGGCATCCTCTCTGAAAAGCGGCGCTACCTGCAGAAGGCCGTTGAATTCAGCCAGCGTCTGCCTGATAAGGAACGCCTCTATATTCAGGCAAATCTCTATGAATGTTCGGAAAGAACCTATGAGAAAGCCCTGGCCATCTATAGGAAACTCGTGGCGGATTATCCGCATGACCCGCTCGCCGTGTATTGGTGCACCGGTTATTCTGTTGTTTACGACGATCTGGAGGAATACGAAAAATCTGCCGAACAGGCCGAGGCGGTCCGGCGCCTGGATCCGGAGTCGTTCAATTCGGTGTTTAACGTCTGGGAAGCGTATTGTTCCCAGGGTGCTTATGATAAGGCCCAAAAGGTCGTGGAAGATCGGCTGCGGCAAAGCGACCGCGCTCTTATCCGCGTAGGGCTCGGGTGGGCCTTGCTTCTCCAGGGCAAATTCGACTTGAGCGCGGCCGAATTGGATAAAGCCATCGCCATGGCCCCCGGACTCTATAGTGGCTATTTATATAAGGGCCATCTCCGGTTGATTCAAGGGAATTTTGCCGAAGCGGAAATGAACTATCGGAAGCTCTTTGACATCAACGATGAAGAGTCTCAGCTCTATGGCCGCGAAGCACTGGGCTATCTCTTCCTGGCACGGGGGGAATTCGGCCTCGCCGAGAAATACTTGAATGAGTCCGTCCAATTGGCCGCCCGGAATCACCGCGAGACGTCCGAGTGTGAGGACCGGTTGGCTTTGGGCTTTCTCCTCCTCGAATCCGGAGTTCCGCGCGACGCCCTCAGAGAATTTGCGACGGTCGAAAAGGAGGCCCAAACGGTCGACAGCTACAAATACGAAAGGCCGGCGTTGCTCGGTCGGGGCCTGGCCTCTCTAGCGCTGAGGTCCTTGGCCGACGCCGAGAAGGCGGCCGCGGACCTCAAGAAGTTGAATGACTCGGGGATGAACAGGAAGGCCTATCGCTATGGTTCTTTCCTTGTCGGGTCGATCGAGCTCGAGAAAGGGGACTATCCCCGGGCGGTTCGGCATTTTCAAGACGCCATCGGCCAATTGTCTTCAGAATTCGCAAATGAGAGAGAATGTGCGTGGTTCCGGGAGGCTCTGGCATTGGCCTATTGGAAAGCCGGCGATCTGCAAAGGGCCCGTGATACTTATACACAGATAACAACGTTGAATTTCGGCCGCAAGAAAGCCGGGGAGATCTACGCCCGGAGCCATTATCGGCTGGGCCTTATCTATGAGAAGCTCGGCGACAAGACCCGCGCCCGCGAGAATTACCACAAATTCCTCGACCTCTGGAAGGACGCCGACCCCGGCCTGCCCGAGGTTGAGGACGCCAGGAAGCGGCTATCGAACTTAGGAATGTGAACGAGATAAAATGAAATGCCCTAAGTGTCAGGCCGAGAACCCAGAGACTAAGCTGTTCTGCGGAGATTGTGGGACACAGTTGCCTCCTCCCCAAGAGCATCCTCCGGTCATGACAGAGACCCTCCAAACGCCTGCCCGCGAGCTCACGACAGGCTCCACCTTCGCCGGTCGCTACCAGGTCATCGAAGAGCTCGGCCACGGCGGCATGGGCCGGGTCTACAAGGTCTTCGATACCAAGATCAAAGAGAAGGTCGCTCTGAAGCTCATCAAGCCCGAGGTCGCCTCGGATAAAGAGACGATCGAGCGGTTCTCTAACGAGATCCGTCTGGCCCGGAGGATCAGACACAAGAACGTCTGCGGGATGTTTGACATCGGGGAGGCGGAGGGCGCTCATTTCATCACTATGGAATATGTCCATGGCGAGGATCTCAAGAGCCTGATCCACATGTCCGGGAGCCTGAGCCTGGGCATGCTGCTGAGCGTCGGGAAGCAGGTCTGCGACGGGCTGGCCGAAGCCCATAGCCTGGGCGTTGTCCACCGGGACCTAAAACCTCAGAATATCATGATTGACAAGAACGGGAACGCCAAGATCATGGATTTCGGGATCGCCCGGTCGGTCAAGGATAAAGGGATAACGGGCGCCGGGGTGATGATCGGAACGCCCGAGTACATGAGTCCGGAGCAGGCCGAAGCCAAAGAGGTCGACCATCGCTCTGACATCTATTCCCTGGGAGTTATTCTTTATGAGATGGCGACAAGCCACGTGCCCTTCACAGGGGAGACGGCCCTCAGCATCGCGATGAAGCACAAGGGCGAGACGCCGAAAGACCCTAAGCAGCTTAATCCAGGGATCCCCGATGACCTAAGTAGCGTCATTCTCAAGTGCCTGGCAAAGGACCAGAGTAGTCGATACCAGAACGCCGGCGACGTGCGTTCCGAGCTGGAGAAGATCGAACGGGGAATCCCGACGACCGAGCGGGTCATCCCCGCCCAAAAGCCGTCAACCTCGAGGGAGATCACGGTCAAGTTCAGCCCGAGGAAATTCTTGGCGCCTGCTCTGATCGTCGCCGTTGTCGCGCTCGCCGCCGTGGGGTATTGGCTGCTGGCACCTAAGAAACACGCGCCTTCCGCGGCATCACAGAAACGTTCGATCGCCGTGCTGCCGTTTACCGATTTGAGCCAGGCCAGGCAGTATGAATACCTCTGCGACGGCCTGTCGGAAACGCTGATCGATGCCCTGACCCACATCGAGGGTCTTTGGGTTCCGGCCAGGACCTCGGCCTTTTTCTTCAAAGGGAAAACGCAGGACGTCCGTGAGATCGGCCAGAAGCTCGGCGTAGACAGCGTGCTCGAAGGCAGTGTCCAAGTGGCCGGAGACAATCTCCGGGTCACGGCTCGAATCAGCAACGTTCAAGACGGCCGACAGGTCTGGTCCGAGATCTACAACCGCAAAATGGCGGACATATTCGCCATCCAGGACGATATCGCCAAGGCCATCGTTACGGCCCTGAAGATCAAGCTGCTCGGCGAAAGGGGCGCACCGCTCGTCAAGAACTATACCGAGAACCTCGAGGCATACCGGCTGTATCTACAGGGCCGCAAATTATGGAACACGCGCGGTGAAGCCGAGCTCATAAAATCTCTTGATTATTTCGAGAAGGCGATCGAAGCAGACCCAAAATATGCGCTGGCCTATGTGGGCCTGGGCGACACTTATTATATCCTCGGGAATAACGGCATCTGGCCGCCCAAACAGGCCTATCCCAAAGCCAAGGAAGCGACGGCAAAGGCTTTGGAAATAGACGATAAGCTCGCGGAAGCCCACGCGACTTTGGGAAGCATCCTCGGTGATTATGATTGGGACTATGCAGCCGCCGAGAAGGAATTCAAGCTGGCCATCGAGCTCAATCCCGGCTATGCCACAGGCCACCAATATTACGCGTACCATCTGGAAAACCTGGGACGTTTCGAAGAGGCCATGCGCGAGATCAGGAACGCCCGGGACCTCGACCCCTTGTCGCCCAGGATATGCGCCAACGTAGGCCTTTTCCTGTTTTATCAACGCCGATACGGCCAGGCCATTGAGGAATTGAGCAAAGCGCTTGAAGTGGACCCGACGCATGCCGCGACTTATACCTGGCTCGGCTGGTCGTATGAAGCGATGGGGAAATACGATGAAGCCATCAAGTACCACAGTCGGGCTGCTGACCTCAGGGGTTGGCCTAAAGGCTTGAACCCGTACTTGGCCGGCTGCTACGCGCTAATGGGGAAAAAGGAAGAGGCGCGAAGAATTCTCAACAATCTTATCGGGTATTCAAGAACGCGCTATTCGCCATCCGTAATCTTTGCGTCGATATGTTCGGCTCTGGGGGAGAAGGAACAGTGCTTTGTCTGGCTTGATAAGGCCTTCCGCGAGCGCGACCCGTTTCTGCTTATGTTTGTGAAACCCCTCCATTTGTTCGACCCGGTGCGCTCCGATCCGCGTTTCACTGCCTTGATGCGCAAAATCGGCCTAGAAAAATGAGTTTCAAGAGACTTAGAGATTATAAGGAACGTCTCGGCCCTTTTGGGAACGGCGACCCCGGCCTGCCCGAGGTTGCGGATGCCAGGAAGAGATTGGCGGCGCTATGAAATGCCCGAAGTGTCACACCGATAATCCCGACACGTCACGGTTTTGCGCCAACTGTGCAACCTCACTGACTTCGGCTAAGGCCGTCTCTCCTTCCCTCACGAAAACTCTGCAATCGCCCACATATGTTGTCACCCCCGGGACTGTTATCGCTGGCCATTATGAGGTCCAGGAAAAGCTTGGCCAGGGCGGAATGGGCGAAGTTTATCGGGCTCTCGACAAGAATCTCGGCCGGCAGGTGGCCATCAAGATCCTGCCGGAGGAGTTTTCGACGGACCCGGAGAGGTTGGCCAGGTTCGAGCGTGAGGCCAAGCTTCTGGCGACGCTAAATCATCCCAATATCGCTGCCGTCTATGGTTTCGAAGAAGCGAAGGGGCTCCGATTTCTTGTGCTGGAGCTCGTGGACGGAGAAACCCTGCAAACGCGGCTTATTAGAGGGCCCTTGCCCATGGACGAGGCGCTGGAGACGTGCCGGCAGGTCGCCGAGGGGCTTGAAGCCGCCCATGAGAGGGGAGTCGTCCATCGGGATCTGAAGCCTGGCAACATCATGATCACGCCCGAGGGCAAGGTCAAAATCCTGGACTTCGGATTGGCCAAGGCCTATGCGAGTGAGACGTCGGGCATCGACATCGCGAATTCGCCGACGATCACGGCCCAGATGACCGGGCCGGGCATCATCCTAGGCACGGCAGCCTATATGAGTCCGGAGCAGGCGCGTGGGCGGGCGGTGGACAAGCGGGCCGATATCTGGGCCTTCGGTTGCGTGCTGTTTGAGTGCCTGTCCGGCAAGAGAGCGTTTCAGGGCGACACAATTACCGAGACACTGGCTGCGATTCTGAAGGGTGAACCGGACTGGACGGCTCTCCCGGCAGAGACTCTTCCGTCTGTGCGGGCCGTGTTGAGGCGGTGCCTCCAGAAAGACACCCACGTCCGTCTCCACGACATGGCCGATGCCCGGGTGGAAATGCTGGAGGATCTCTCTGGATTCATGGAGGCGATCCCCGTTGACCGACGATTCCCACTCCGATGGGTTCTATCAATAAGCGCAGCAACCCTTGTGACCGGACTTCTGGCCGGCCCGATGATCATGAAATTCTTAGGCCCCGCAACATCGCCAGTATCCAAGCCTATCATGCGTTCGG
The DNA here is from genome assembly GCA_049512315.1 of Candidatus Aminicenantales bacterium. Taxonomy (GTDB): domain Bacteria; phylum Acidobacteriota; class Aminicenantia; order Aminicenantales; family Saccharicenantaceae; genus DATKJS01. The sequence continues at coordinate 18,984 of JBEKXF010000026.1, forward strand.
TTATCAAGTTGGAGCAGGGGCGCTATCTCTCTGGATATCTATTAAGTGCTCCGTTCGGATTTGATCGTCCGACTCGGACCGCGATGGCCATCTCGAGCGATGGTCGCTTCATCGTTTATGCGGCTATCAAGGCGGATCGCGGCCCCCAGGACAAGTCTTGCCTGTACCTTCGGAGACTCGACGAGCTGGAGGCCAAGCCCATCGCCGGAACGGAAGGCGACGTCAATAATCCGTTCCTTTCGCCCGATGACCGATGGGTGGGATTCTTTAACGACTACAAGCTGATGAAGGTTTCGATCGAGGGCGGAGTTCCGGCCGCCCTATGCGATGTCTCCATGCCGTTCGGGTTCAGTTGGGGGGACGATAATCAGATCGTCTTTGCGTCGGCTAGAGGCGCTGGGCTCAGCAGGGTTCCCGCCGAGGGCGGCAAGCCGGAGACATTGACCGTGCCTGATAACTCAAAAGGGGAATTCGCCCACCGGCTTCCCTTTTGTCTGCCCGGGAGGAAGGGAATTCTGTTCACCATTATGCGACATGCCTGGGACAAGGAGCCCCGTGTTGCCGTGCTGGAACTCGGTTCCCGAAAATGGCGTGTACTGCTTGAAGATGCCGCAGATGCTCGATATACCACAACCGGCCATCTCGCCTTCCTCCGGAGAGGGGCGCTTATGGTCGTCCGTTTCGATTTGGATCGACTCGAAGTCATCGGCCAGCCCGTCCCCGCCGTCGCGAACATTGAGCAGGCGCTCAATACCACGAATTCCTCCCGGGACGCCGGCGCCGGCCAATTTTGCATCTCCACGTCGGGAGCGTTGGTTTATGCGGCGGGGGGGATCCTCCCGGACCAGGAGAACTCACTCGTTTTACTGGACCGTGAGGGGAAGGCCGAACCCGTCGCATCGTTCAAAGCTCCATTCTATGCTCCCCGGTTTTCGCCTGATGGTCAGCGGATCGTCTACGCGAGCCTGGGAATGGAAGGGCACATCTGGGTCCTCGATTTGAATCGAGGCACGGCCTCGAAGCTGACCTCCGAAGGTATGTCGGAGCTTGCGGCGTGGACTCCGGATGGCCGGCGAGTTGTTTTTGACTGGCTGAACACGGGAGTCCCCAATATCTACTGGCAGCCTGTCGATGGAAGCTCGCCGATGGAGCGGCTCACACAGGGCGAGTACTTTCAGTGGCCCGGATCCTGGACTCCCGATGGAAAAACGCTGGCTTTTGTGGAAGACCACGCGGACACGGAGACCGGATATGATATCCAGCTCTTTAATGTCCGTGACCGGCGGGTCACGCCGTTTCTTAACTCGCGCTTCAGTGAAAGGTATCCGGAGATCTCACCCGACGGGCATTGGATCGCCTATGTGTCTGACGAGTCAGGCCGCGACGAAGTCTATGTCCAACCGTTCCCCGGCCCTGGGGGTAAGTGGCAGATCTCCAACGAGGGCGGCGCGGAACCCCTCTGGTCACGGGATAGCCGACAGCTGTTCTATCGGCAGAGTTGGTCTCAGCGCGAGAACCAGGTCTCTGTAGCTGACGTCCGGACCGGCCCCGTCTTTTCCGCCGGCAAGCCCCGTCTTTTGTTTACGGCGCAGGACTATGTCGGCATGGGTCAAATCCGCTCCTGGGACATCTCTCCCGACGGAAAGCACTTCCTGGTGGTGAAAATGGAAGAAAGGAAGTCCCGGCCCTTGACCGAGTTGGTCCTCGTCCAGAACTGGTTCGAAGAACTCAAGCGGCTTGTCCCAACGGGCAAGAAATAGTTTTGGCAGACTCCTCCCCGTGTAACAGCCATGTCACAAAAAATGCTTAAACGCGCTTAATCCTGACTAAAGGTGCGTAAAGGAAAACAAAACAATTCCCCCTGGAAATTGGGTTTTCCCCATATGGCCAGGAGGGTGGAGCGTTGGACTCCGGATCCAAAATTCGAAGGTTTGAATCCTCTCTGGCATGCCATTCTTTTACAGCTACCTCACCCATCGGGACCTCATCACCCCGACCCTGATGTTGACAGGATGGTTCATTCGCGTCCATAATAATATTATCAAGTTTGAGGGAAGGTTTGGAATGAAAAATACAGGTACAAGTTTCCTTTTTATCCCCCTGATTCTCATGAGCGTCGTGTTGGCTCCGAATTGCGCGACGATCATTCAACGGAGCATGCAAAGAATCCCGGTGACGTCTTCTCCCGTTGGCGCCGCGGTCACTGTCGACGGCCAGAAACAAGGTGTGACTCCGCTCGATATATATCTGTCCAGGCAGGAGAAGGGTCAGGTTATTCGGATCGAATCCCCAGGATATAATTCCTTCGAAATCCACGTTAAGCGCAGGCTGTCGGGAGCCCCGATCCTCGGTAACGTCCTCCTCGGAGGGCTCGCCGGACTTAGCGCGACTGCGATCTATGGGCTGAGTCGCGGGATTTTTTGGGCCAATAACAGAACCGCAAATTTGATCTTTGTCGTCGGTGGCGTAGTGTCCTTTGGAGTCTGTATGCTCATCGATGCCGCCGGTAAAGGATACACGCTGACGCCGACCGAACTCACGGTGACTTTGACTAAGGTCGACGGGCCGCCCCGAGTCGATATGGTTCTCGTCGACGCCGGCGACTTTCGAAACGTCAAGTGGATCCGAATCCGTAAAGATTGAGCGCCCGGGCAGTTGGCCTCCTCCGCGGGTCTCCTTATCAAGCTGCCCTTCAGCTCGGGCAACCGCTGGCATGCAGCCGTGGCTGCTGAAATGCAGGGCTTGCTTTCAAGGGCAGACCTCTCCTCGTGTCACAGCCATGTCACAAAAAATGCTTAAACGCGCTTAATTCTGACTAAAGGTGCGTAAAGGAAAACAAGACATTTCCCCCTGGAAATCGGGTTTTCCCCATATGCCCAGAAGGGTAGAGCGTTGGACTCCGGATCCAAAGGTCGGAGGTTCGAATCCTCTCAGGCACGCCATCGATTTTCCCCCGAGAAACTCGAGAAGATTCCGCCAAATCGGGATCATAAAGCCCCGAATCCGATATGAGCTTGAATGAGGGGGAATTAGCACCAGATAGCCCCAGACACGATAAGAATCTTGAGCCTCCATTTTTTCGGATCCCGGACTTTCCCGGCTCTCCAGGATCCGGCGTTTTCAGTCCATTTTGGCACGCCACAGTCACACGGGCGGCACACGGGGAACGGATGGTCGGGGAGTTGCTTTTTATCTTAAATTAATATTTAATTATGGCATCTGCGAATAGGAGGGAGAAATGGATACCCCTCGTACCTTTAACGCTACCCAAGAAATCGACCCTGAACGGATTGAAGAATTATACGCACTGCTCGGGCTGGATGATGAAAAAAAGCGAGAACCGTTTCTGGCGTTCTACGAGTCTCAGCAGAAGCCGGAAGATGTTAGGTGCATTTGGACCTCCGATAGCGTGCGGTCGGCTGCAATCGAAGGGGACTAAGGATGCCCAACTGGAGCGGACTTCTTAATAATATCAAGGCGCTGGGGAGCGTTAATGACGTTCTCCGACGTAAATACCTCAAAGAACTATCAGAAAAAACGAAAAGAAACACAATAATCTACTACAGCGGCTGGCTACAAAAACCAGGGGTTCCATTCGCTCTGATTAACGACGATGACAAGAACGGATTCATGGCGACGATCAATAAACTTGATAGGTCGCTCGGTCTCGATTTGATTTTACATACCCCCGGCGGCGAGACAGCTGCCACTGAATCTATAGTCGATTATTTGAGACAGATGTTTGGAACTAACATCAGGGCAATCGTGCCTCAACTTGCCATGTCGGGCGGAACCATGATTGCTTGTGCGTGCAAGTCAATATTAATGGGTAAAGAATCGAGTTTGGGACCCGTAGACCCACAACTGAATGGGATTCCGGCGCATGGAGTGATTGAGGAATTCACGAGAGCACATCAAGAAATCAGGGCGGATCCTTCAAAAATCCCAGTGTGGCAGCCGATTATTGCCAAATACCCACCGGCATTTATTGGAGAATGCCAAAAGGCCATAACGTGGTCTGTTCAACTCCTGCAGGATTGGCTGAAGACAGGGATGTTCCAAGGCGAAGCCAACCCAGATGCGAAAATCGGCGGGATTGCACGTGAATTGACCGACCACGCCCTTACGTTATCTCATGCTCGGCATCTCTCGGCTGAAAAATGTGTAGCGATGGGCTTAAAAGTTGAGATGCTTGAGAGTGACCAGCAACTTCAGGATGCCGTGCTCAGCGTTCACCATGCTTGTATGTTAACACTCTCCCAGACGTCTGCTGTGAAGATGATCGAAAATCAAGAAGGCACCGCATTTATTCAACAGGTTCAAATTCAACAAATCCAGGTTCCGGGTAGATAACCCCCTGGATTCGCTATCCAGAGGTCAACCCTGGACGAAAAGACTTGATGTCGAGAATCCTGTCGAGGTGGATCCGGTCGTCCAGGGTGACGAAGGACGGGTGCTCTCAGGCCGGGGAGGGTCAGAGGCTGGGCCCTCCGTTGCGCCAGAGGACGCGGTTCGGCAATCGGGGCAGACCCCCGCGCTGTAAATGTCTATGCGCCCTCAAAAAATTGAGCAGAGATTGAGCAAACTCTTGCTCAAAAGAGCTCAGTCTAGCCTAAACGTGATAAAACCATCAAGATCGTTAAATGCAAGAAAAATAGGCCGGGTGCGGTCCAACAGGGGAGAATCAGTCGCTGCTGATTTCTTCTGAGATCGTTTTTGAAGTCCGGAGGGATCACCGGATCCCTCACCCTCCCGTCGGAGGGATGATGGTATTGCGTCTCAGAACTAGTGTCAAGGACCGATGTCATCTGCCGCCATTCGTCCCAAGCTCGGATTGACTTCCCGCCCATCCCTCTGATAATCTGAGCCCAAGCTACAGAAGGGGAACTCGCTTGGCCAACAAATGCCCGACCTGTCATTCCGACAATCCTGAGACTCTGAAATTCTGCGGGGAGTGCGGCACCCAGCTCCTTCCGCCCCAAAACCATCCTCCGGCCATGACGGAAACCCTTCAGACGCCCGTCCACGAGCTCACCTCGGGCTCCACCTTCGCCGGCCGCTACCAGGTGATCGAAGAGCTGGGCCACGGCGGCATGGGCCGGGTCTATAAGGTCTTCGACACAGACATCAAGGAGAAGATCGCCCTCAAGCTCCTGCGGCCCGAGATCGCGCTCGACAAAGAGACCGTCGAACGCTTCTCGAACGAGCTCAAGCTCGCCCGGAAGATCAGCCAACGCAACGTCTGCCGGATGTTCGACCTCGGTAAGGCCGAAGGCACGACCTTCATTACCATGGAGTTCGTGCCGGGCGAGGACTTAAAGAAGTTTATCCGGAAGACGGGCCAGCTCGGGGCGGGCCGAACCGTCTCGATTGCGAAGCAAGTATGCGAGGGATTGGCGGAGGCCCACCACTTCGGGGTTGTCCATCGCGACCTGAAGCCCCAGAACATCATGGTGGACGAGGACGGGAACGCCCGGATCATGGACTTCGGCATCGCCCGTTCCATCAAGGCTAAAGGAATCACCGGCGCCGGGGTGATGATCGGGACGCCGGAGTACATGTCGCCGGAGCAGGTCGAGGGGAAGGAGGTTGACCAGCGCTCGGATATCTATTCGCTGGGGGTCATCCTCTTCGAGATGGTGACGGGCCATGTGCCGTTCGAGGGCGACACGCCTTTTACCATTGGCGTGAAGCACAAGAGCGAGCGGCCCCGGAACCCGCGCGAGCTTAATTCCCAGCTTCCCGAGGACCTTAGCCGGGTCATCCTCCGCTGCCTGGAGAAGGATAAAGCCAAGCGCTATCAAACGGCGGGGGAATTGCGGGCCGACCTCGAAAAGGTCGAGCAGGGCCTGCCGACGACCGAGCGCGTTATCGCTCCCAAGAAGTCTTTCAGTTCCCGGGAGATCACCGTTAAGTTCAACCTACGAAAGCTCGCCGTCCCTTTAACAGCCTTCATCGTCCTGGCCGCCGCGGCCGTCATTCTTGTGAAATTCATCCCTCACAAAAAGGCGCCTGCCGCGCCCAAGATCGAGAACTCCATAGCCGTCATCAGCTTTGAGAATCATACGGGAGATAAAGCCTTCGACTATTTACAAAAGGCCATTCCTGACCTTCTGATCACCAGCCTGGAGCGGGAAAACAAGCTCTATGTGGCCACCTGGGAACGGATGCAAGACCTTCTTGAACAGATGGGAAAAAAGAATGTCGAAGTCATCGACAGGCCACTCGGTTTTGAACTATGCCGAAAAGAAGGAATCAAGACGATCGTTTTGGGCAGCTACATCAAGGCCGGAGAGACCTTTGCCACAGATGTGAAAGTGTTGGACGTGGACACCAAGAAACTGCTCAGGAGCTCCAGCTCAAAGGGAGAGGGCGTTTCCAGCATCATCAATAACCAGATCGATGAACTGACCAAGGAGATCTCCGAGGGCGTAGGCCTGGCGGGAAAAGGCGTTGAACCCGCAGAGAGGTCGATCGCTGATGTCACGACCAGTTCGATGGAAGCTTACAGATATTATTTGGAGGGGAGGGAGAATTACCAAAAGACCTATGCCGTTGATGCGCGGATCGCTTTAGAAAAGGCCGTTAAGCTTGATCCGGATTTTGCCATGGCTTATTACTTACTCTCTTTGTCAAATGGTTACCTCGGAAATGATGAAGCCCAGGTCGCCGCCCTTAAAAAGGCCAAAGCTTTGTCGCTCAAGGCAACCGAAAAGGAAAGGCTCTATATCGAGGCGTATTATGCCGACCTCGTAGAAAAAGATTCTGAAAAATGTTTGCGCATCCTCCGGCAGATGGTCGAAAAATATCCCAAGGCAAAAGGAATATTTTTTAATCTGGGTATTCATTACGTTAATAAGGAAGCCTATGATGAAGCCATAATAGAGTATAATAGAGCCCTGGAGCTCGATCCCAACTATGGAATGGCCCATAATAACTTAGGTTTTGTCTATATCGCTACAGGGGATTTTTCAAAGGCGGTTGAGCATCTTCAAAAATACGTGTCCTTGCGTCCGGGTGAGGCCAATCCGCTTGATTCTCTGGCTGAGGCCTATTTTGATATGGGCCAGCTGGATGAGGCCATAGCGAATTACAAAGAAGCGTTAAAGATAAAATCTGATTTTTTTAATTCCTGTTTTAGTGTCGGGTACACTTATGCCTTGAAGGCGGACTATGCTGAGGCGCTGAGATGGATGGATAAATTCACCGCCATGGCTCCTTCTCCGGGGACAAAAAGGGCGGGGTATCTATGGAAAGGGTTTTGCCGCTTCTGGTCGGGGAGTTTGAAGGACGGCGATTTTTACTTTCGTGAAGCCGAAGAAACGTCAGAACCGGGGTATGTTTGGGGGCGACCGTTCATAAACTGGGTCAAGGCCTTCATTTATTACGACCGGGGAGAGCTGGATCAAAGCCGCAGGTCTAATGAAGCCTGGCTTAACGATTTTATTAAAGTTTATCCTGAAGACAAATTACACTATCAGGAAGTCTATAAATTCCTATCGGGGCTATTAGAATTAAAAGCCGGGCATATGGATTCAGCCAAGAATATATTATCAGAGATGAAATCACTCTTTATAAAGATGCCGCCCTGGCGGAAAGAATGGGTGTCGTTCTATATCAATTTCCTAAGTGCCGAGTTGGCGATAAAAGCCGGATCCCCCGAAAAGGCTATCGCGGTTTTAAAGGAACAAACACCCTTACGCCCACCAACCCTTAGTTTTCAAGATTCAACGATGTGGTATAACCTGCCCATCATGAAGGACGTCTTGCCCCGGGCGTATGAGCAGAAAGGCGACATAGACGGAGCCATTGCTGAATATGAGCGGCTGATCACCTTTAACCCCAAGAACCTCTCGCGCTATCTCATCCATCCCAAATACCATTACCGGCTGGCTAAGCTTTACGAACAGAAAGGCCTGAAGGCGAAAGCGGTCGAGCAATACCAGCGCTTCCTCGACCTCTGGAAGGACGCCGACCCCGGCCTGCCAGAGGTTGCGGATGCTCGGAAGCGGCTGGCCGGTCTTCAGAATTGATATTGGCGGCTTCGCCCTCCCCGTTGCCTCGACGTCAGTGCAAGGGTAGGATTGGGCCTCGATTCTCCCCAACATAAAGGCGGGCCACCCCACCATAATTGTCATAGGTCGAAAAAAATTGCGCAGAGATTGTGCAGACTCCTGCACAAAATAGCTCAGTCTAGCCTAAACGTGATAAAACCATCAAGATCTGTAAATGCAAGAAAAACAAGCCGGATGCGGTCCAACAGGGGAGAATCCACCAGTGCCAATTTCCGCCGGGATCGTTTTTGAAGTCCGGAAGGCCCACCGGGAACCTTGACCCTCCCGTCTGTAGCGGCTCCAATGCTTTAAAATTTCACTCCACAGATAGTACAGGGACTTTATCCTTGAAAAATGGTCCATCCATAATGTGAGCTTGAAAATCTCACTTCAGAGGTGGTACGTTGAGCTAGGGCAGGTCACCTTCGAAAGAAGTGGACCTTCCGCCACAGGGGCTGGGCTATGATACACTCCCAGCTGATGATCTATTTTGGCGACCGTTTGGGTGAACGTGCTTAAATGCGAAGAAGGGGTTTACGCAGGATATCTGACACTCCCGGGATTCAAGCTTAGCAGCGTGTCCTTTTTTCCGGGGGAAGACTACGTCTCATAATGGGGCTCAACAAACCTTGTATCTTTACTGTTGCACTTGGGACATTTATACTGGGTTTATTTCTTTATCTTCTTCCCTTCCGAAAATGCATCGCCCAAGTATTTACCAATACCATAATAGGTGCGGTTTGCCGGATCAAAGATCATCGGTTTTATCTTCCCGATGTCAGGCGCTCCGTCTTTCCCTAGCACCGCCTCATCGGCCTTTACATCCTTGATCTCGCCGATAAAGAGCGTATGTGATCCTAATTTTACAACTTGGATTACGGAGCATTCCAAAATAAATGGGAACTCCTTAACATAAGGGGCATCCACATGGTCGCTTTTTACAGGCGTAAGCTTCGTAGTGGCAAACTTATCCTCTGTCCTGCCTGAAACAATCCCGAAGTAATCAGCTTCTTTGATAAATTTCTCTGAAGGGATACTTATCGTGAAGGCCTTCCTTGCTATGATATTGCCATAGGTATAAGTAGCTTCCCTGATGGAGATTCCGATACAGGGAGGATGTGAACAACAAATACCACCCCAAGCAACGACCATTGCATTCGGCCTTCCGGATTTATCGTATGATCCTACGACAAAAACAGGCGTTGGAAAAACAGTGGTTTTCGCTCCGATAGGCTTCTTCATGACCTGCCGTCGCTCAATGTACCACCTCGGAATTGAGATTTTCAAGCCTGACGACCTCTGTAGTGGATGCTTCATATCCATAAGGTCCCTCAAAGAGTTCAGTTCTGGGCATGCTCCGTACCTCGTGCTGGGAGAAGCGTGGAAAATGCGCTAGAGGGCGCGAGAGAGGCGGAGAAGGGGAATTTCTGTTCTGGGGCGCATCGGTATTCCAGGGGCACATGGCTAAACCCGGGCCCAGTTGCCTCATCCGTTCTCGCCGAACGACTCGATCAGCCCCTTGAGCACGAGGATATGCGACTGATCCCCTCGCATAAGGTCGACAAACAGCTTCTTGAGGGAAGGCTCCGTAACCTTCATGGACGTGTCCAGGTGGATCTTTTCGAAGCGCTTCTCGAACTCGAGCATTTTCTTAAGGCACTCCAGAAGGGGGGCCTTGCCGTGCCCGAGTGACGCATGGAACATCTTGGCCTCTTCGAATCCTTCCCTGGCATCGTTGTCATCCATCGTGATTCCGGAGAACGCGTCAGGCATTTCGTCGTAATACGTCTTACCCCTGCGGAGAACATTGGCGTGGTTGACTTCCTCGTTTGCCAGCGTTTTGAGCCGCGTGGCGATGGGCGGATCTCCAGAAAGCTCGGCGATCGTTTCATAAAGCTTCGAGATCTGAGTTTCGAACTCCACGCCCAGGTCGAGGAATTTTGGGATGTCCATTGCTGACCTCCGTCCTAGGAGCTCATCATTCACATGATGGCCATCTATTTCAAGAGCCCGGGGCCATGCCTAGGCCCAGTCACTTCATGTGTCCTGTGCTGCCCCGATTTTACTGCTACCCTGAAGGCGGCGCAACGTGAAAGTTCTTAGGCCCGCCAGAACGTTTTACGGTCGGAGGCACGCGCCTTGAACTTGCTGTGCAGAAGTCTACCGTGGACGAGAGGCCTTGATGTCGATAATCGTTACGATATGAACCCGGTCGCGCAGCGTCGCGGGGCGCTTGGCGGCGGCGCGGGCGGCGTACTTGCTTGAAAATCTTGCTTCAGAGGTGTTACATTTAGCGGAGGCAGGTTACTCACAGTCCACTAATGGAAGGGAGAGTTTCCATGAAGATTTCGGGTTTGCACCGTTTTGCGATTTGCGCGTCTTTTCTATTGCTTGCCACTGTGGCTCTTGCAGGTCCATCGGTGGTCAATTATCACCTGATTAAGAAAATTCCTCTCAGCGCGGCACCGGGTGGGAAGGAGTATTTTGACTATATCACGATTGACCCTGCAATGCGCCGTATCTACCTCTCGCACGGCACCGAGGTTAAGGTGGTTGATGCCGATAATTATGCCGTGTTGGGCACCATCTCTGGCTTGGAACGATGCCATGGGATCGCGTTAGTCAAGGACCTTGGCAAGGGATTTATCACTGACGGTGACCCGGGCAAGGTGGTCATTTTCGATATTGCGACCTTAAAAGTTACTGGTGAGGTCAAAGCCGAACCCGATGCAGACGCTATCATCTATGATCCGGCGTCGAAGCGCATATTTTCGTTCAACGGAAACTCTAAAGACGCGACGGTTATCGATCCTGCCAAGGGAACCGTCGTGAAGACTATCCCCTTGGGCGGTGGTCCGGAGAACGCCGTCGCCGATGGCAAAGGAATTGTTTACAACAACAATGAAGAAACGAACGAGGTCGTGGCAATCGATTCCGGAGCACTCACGATCAAGGCACGGTGGCCGGTTGCGCCGGCCGGAGCACCTACAGCAATGGCAATGGACAGGGCGCACCGGCGGCTATTCTCTGCAGGCCGCAACCCCAAGTTCCTCGTCGTCATGAATGCCGACAACGGCAAAGTCATCCAATCATTCCCGATCAGCGGCGGTGTTGATGCCATTGTCTACGAGCCAGAGACCGGGCTCATTTTTGCTTCGACGCGTGAGGGCATGGTCCACATCTTCCACGAAGACTCGCCCGACAAGTATAGTGAGTCCCAGACGGTTAAGACCGAGGTCGGGGCCAAAACGATGGCACTCGATCCCAAGACTCACAACGTCTTCCTGACCACATCGGATTTTGGTCCGCCTCCCGCTCCCACCCCGGATCGCCCCCATCCGAATCCGGCCGCGATCCCGGGAACGTTCCGCCTGCTAGTTTACGGACGCTGAGAGGTCAGCGCAAAGTCGGATTGCTAGGGGAGGTCGAAACAGTTCCGCCCACCTTCCCGAGGGGGTCAGGGCAGACCTCCGCGCCGCTATAGAGAAATTGGGACCGGTTCGGTGGGCCGGTGCGGGCCGCGGCCCAGGCCACATACGAACGCTACCTGAAGTCGCAGGGCATTAAGGACGAGATCAGGAGCTAGGACTGCTGCTTCTTCTTCCTCGTCGCCTGGAAGCGCGGCGGGGTTCGCTGGCCAACGCCTCATATGCTATAATCTTGCTCCATGAGATACCGGGCCCACCCGCAGCAAGCCGGTTTCTTCCGCCGCTTTTTCGCCTTTGCCACCGACACGCTGATTCTGACGGTCTTGGCCGTCGCCGTCTTTTTCGCCGGCAACGAGGCCGTCGCCCGGCTCGACGGTAGGTCGGGGGAGTTCTCAAAGTTCGTGCGGGCCCTGCATGAGGGGGCCTCCGTCAGCATAAGTATGGGGGACACAGCCTCGGGCTTAGCGATTGGGAATCCCAAGTCGTCTGAAGCCGAATTCACTAAGGCTTTTCTCCAAAAGCTCCGGGCGGCCCTCTCCGAGGACGAATTCGTCAAGACCATCGGGATGAGTCTAGGGGAACTGGAGAAAGAGTATCCAAGGATCATGGACGAATTCCCCGCCGGCCCCGGCAAGGTCTATATCATCGGCGGAAAGGACTTGTCCGTCATTTACGAATTCGTCTGCGGCTATGCCTACTTCATATTGTTTTTCCGCTTCGGCGGACGGCCGCTGGGAAAGCGGCTGTTCGGGCTCAAGGTTATCGACCTCTCTGGCAAGCCCTATCTCGGCTGGTACCAGGCGTTCGAGCGTACGCATGGGTATGCGGCGTCCATGCTTGCCGCTTCCCTGGGTTTTCTCCAGGTCCTCTGGGACCACGAGGGCCTAGCGATGCACGACAGACTCGCCGGCACAACGGTCGTCCGGTGGAAAAAGCCCGTTCCCCCCCCGGCCCCTGATAAGCCCGAGGAGAGTAAAACGGAGGGGGCGCCATAAAAAGCCCCTGGTCATATTCTGAGCTAGACCTTGCGCCGGGGCTTTTTCATTTATACATCATATTCAAGGCCAAAAAAGCGGAAAGCAATAAGGCCAGCTAAGCGCTCGGCCCGCAGGAACGGGCGGTATCACTTCCGGTTCATGAAGGCGCCGATGTCCGAGGACAACTGCTGAAGCGAGGGAAGGTACGTGTACATCATCTGGCCGCCGGCAGTAATGACCAGATTCGAAAGGAGGAAAAACAATGTCAAAAGATACTGATGTTCGATGGGGATGGCTGAAATTTATGTATGTCTACACCATTGTTGTGGCAGGAGGATTCGGGTTGGTAATAATTTTTGTCCCGAATATCATGACATCTGTGTTCGGTTGGCCTATTGAAGAGCCAATAGCTTTGGGAATCGCAGGCAGTGCCTTTATGGCTTTCGGGATTTTATCAATATTCGGCCTGCGGGCTCCTCTAAGATTTGTGCCAATTCTCGTACTACAACTGTGCTATAAGTCAATCTGGTTCGTTGGCGTTGTTCTGCCTTTGTTGTTCACCGGGCGATTTCCAAACTATGCCATATTCTCTGCTGTATTATTCGCCACCTTCATTGTGGGTGATCTGATCGCGATACCGTTTCCTTATATCTTTTCAAAGCAAACAGGTCAGTAGTCTCAGCCCTCGTGCATTGGCATATAATCAGGCAGGCGGTAAACTCTTCCAAGCCGCATAACAACTCCCAGCAGCTGCCCGGTCAGCTCATCTCGTTGCCGTTGGTACGGTTTTGTGTCTATTAAGTTGGTTCATCAATATTATTAATGGGAACATTTGATAATTTTGGACCCCTAAATATGCCTCAGCTAGGATTTGAACCTCAGACCGCTAGGTTCACAGTTGCTATCCAAAATTAAGCTAAAATTGTAGCCAAGCTGGATTTGAACCTAAATACGCTTGGTCGCAGGTCAGAAGGCCCTTATACTTGAAGTGCTTCCCTTGTTTGACCATGACACGGCGGGCATCGAGGACCTCCTGCACGGCATCGAACAGGCCCTTGTCGATTCCGAACATCTTGTAGAACTCCTTAACCGACTTGCCCTCGTCGTGGGCCTTGAGGATGGCGGCCGCGTTCGCGTCGACCTGGCCCTGGATCTTGGCTGCCTTGTCAGCCTTCTCTTTGGCCGGCTTGACCTCTGCCGTCCTCGTCTTGGTTTCCGTCCCTGCCGGGACCGCCGCGCGGACGGCCTCGACGGCCTTCGCCGTTTTCTTCTTGGTCATCTTTTCTCCTCCCAGGCCTATAGTCTCAGATTGGTTCCGGAATGCACACAAGAATGTTCCTCAGCAAGTCGCAGATAACGGCCGGAATGCGAAAGACATTATTGCCACTGGGACCGTAGGCTATCGGGATTTCGGGGAGAGGGGACATTGTCTGCAGCGTATGGCATGGAAGCTTCAGGAATACGGTCACTAAATGGATTGACTTCGTGATCCCACGGCGTTATAAATTAACCAGCAAGGGATTAGGGGAAGTCGAAGGTCATCCTTCACCAAAAATCAATCTTTGCCGTCCCCGTATCTCTGAATCACTTTAAAGGAGGGGTTCTATGAAACGCTTTGGTTTTGCGGTTGGCCTGGTCCTCTTGGTCTTCGCAGTCTCGCTCTGGGCACAGACGACGGTTCCGAAGCCCGATCTTGAGCTCAAAAAGCTCGGTGTTATCGTGGGCCATTGGACGTACGAAGGCGAGTACATGGCTAGCCCATTGGGACCGGGTGGAAAGGCCAAAGGCGAGGAGTTTATTCAATGGATTCTGGGAGGATTCTTTTTACAGGATCTGGAGATAGAAAAAGGAGCCCTGGGGGAGATGCGAGGAGCTCTTCTCTATGCGTACGATCCGGTCAGCAAGAATATTGTCTGTAGCGGACTTGGGAGCGACGGAGGCCCAGCTTCAGGAATCGTTAAGGTCAGCGGAAACACGATAACTTGGGAAGGAAAGTACGTCTTTGGGGCCAAGGAGAACTTGCTGAAAGCAACCTATATAGTCGCCGTAGACCTCATGAGCATGACGCAGAAAGTCGAGATTTCCGTAGATGGGAAGACCTGGGCTCCCTTCTTTGATGCCATATTTAGCAAAGCCAAGCCCGCGCCTAAGACGAAGTAGCTGACAGCTGACTGAACAAGACATAAGCGCTGGGGGCCACCCTGTCTGGGGTGGTCTCAAGAGGGTCTGCAAGGGGGTTCCTATGAAACGCATAGCTTTCGTGGTCGGACTGGTCGTCTTGGTCTTTGCAGTCGCCATCCTGGCCCAGACAGGGGCAAAGCCAAAAGGGCAGACGGCCGAACAAGAGCTGTTGAAGCTCGAGCAAGAGTGGACGAATGCAGATCTCAAGAGCGATTGGGCCACCATGGACCGGATTCTGGCGGATGACTATGTGCTCACCGACAGAGATGGTGAGGTCTCCACCAAAGCTCAGTGTGAGGCATTCATGAGGTCCGGCGAGGATAAGATATTAACCCTGGTGACAGACGACATGAAGGTCCGAGTCTATGGAGATGCGGCGGTAGTAATCCTACGCTCCACGATCAAAGAAACATATCGAGGGGAGGAGATCAGCGACGTCTGTCGGATCACCAATACCTGGATCAAAAAGGCCGGCCGCTGGCAGTGCGTGGCAACTCACGGCTCAAGAATAGCTGGAAAATAGCTCCCTAAGGTCTGACGGCCTCTTTAGCTCAACGAGCAATTAGGGGTGCTCGCTCGCAGTCCCAGTACTGCACAACCATTGCACAGTTGACAGAGGCGTCATCTTAAGCCCCTCTAATTTCTATCAATTAACAATGCCCATTCGGGGTGCCAAGAACTGGCAGTCCAGCTCTGGCATCCCACGTTTGACTTCCCGCCCATGCCTCTGTTAATCTTGGGCCAAGCTAGAAAAGGGGGCCATTGTGGCCATCAAGTGCCCGATATGTCACGCCGATAATCCCGAGACGGTGAAGTTCTGCGGGGAGTGCGGGACGCAGCTTCCTCCTTCCCAGGGCCATCCTCCAGTCGTGAAGGAAACCCTCCAGACGCCGGGCATTTGGCTGCCCAAAGGAACGATCGTCGCAGGAAAATACAGGATCATCGATGAGATCGGCCGGGGCGGGATGGGCATTGTCTATAGGGCTGAAGATACGAAACTCCAGCGCGCCGTCGCCCTGAAGTTTCTGCCCGAAGAGCTGGCCCATGACCACCAGGCCGTCGAGCGTTTCCAGCGCGAAGCCCGGGCCGCGTCCGCCCTGAACCACCCCCATATCTGCATCATTTACGATATCGATGAACATGAAGGAAAGTACTTTATCGCGCTCGAGTTCCTTGAGGGGAAGACGCTGCGGGAATATCTGCTGGGCAAGCGGCTGGATGTGGACCAAATTGTCGATATCGGGATTCAGGTTGCCGGCGGGCTTGAGGCCGCCCATGCCAAAGGAATAATCCACCGGGACATCAAGCCGGGCAATATTTTCGTGACGGATTCGGGACAGGCCAAAATCCTGGATTTCGGGCTGGCCAAGCTTCTGCCTGAATGGAGGCCGACAGCCGAGGAGAAGGTCGCTCCCGGGATGCCGACGATGACAGCGGGGGAACTCCTGACCAGTCCAGATTCTACTGTCGGGACGGTGGCCTATATGTCGCCGGAACAGGCCCTGGGAAAAAACCTGGATGCGCGGACCGACCTGTTTTCCCTGGGAGTCGTCCTCTATGAGATGGCCACAGGAATTCTCCCATTCCGCGGAGATACGTCGGCCGCGCTCTTCGATGGAATTCTACACAAGGCCCCCGCCCCGCCAATTCGGCTTAACCCCGATCTCCCGGATGAGCTCGAACGCATCATCGACAAAACGCTCGAGAAAGACCGAGAGGTACGCTACCAGTCGGCCAAGGATGTCATAGTCGACTTGAAACGGCTGAAGCGCGAGCGCGAGTCCGGACGAGCGACCGTTCCCGGCGCCGCGGAATCCCCGCGCATCCCGTCGCTGGCGGTGCTGCCGTTCGCCAACTTGAGCGCGGACAAGGAGAACGAGTATTTCAGCGACGGGTTGGCCGAAGACATTATCGACGCCCTGACGCAAGCGTCCGGGCTGCGCGTGATGGCGCGGACTTCGTCCTTTGCCTTCCGCGGCAAGGAGGCGGATGTGCGCGAGATCGGGGCGCGCCTCAACGTCGACCACATCCTGGAAGGCAGCGTGCGGCGGTCGGGCAACCGTATCCGAGTGACGGCCCAGCTGGTCAAGGCGAGCGACGGGTATCACCTGTGGAGCCAGCGCTTCGACCGGGAGATGACGGATGTCTTCGCCATCCAGGACGAGATCTCGCAGGCCATTGTCGGGAAGCTGCAGGTACAGCTGACAGGGGGCCGTCCGCTCGTCAGGCGCTACACGGAGGACCTCGCCGCCTATGACCTCTGTCTAAAGGCCCGGTACCACCTCTTGAAGATGACGCCGGAAGGGCGCGAGGCGGGCCGGCGCTACTGTGAGCAGGCTATCGCGCTCGACCCAAACTACGCCCTGGCGCATGTTATGCTGGCCGAATCCTACTTTTGGAGTGCTTTCTGGGGAGCCGTGGATCCGCGGGATGCATTCTCCAGGGCGAAGTCGGCGGCGCTCGAGGCCCTCAGACTCGATGAGACCATCGCAGACGCCCACAGCGCATTAGGGACCGTGCTGGGCAGCGGCGAGTTCGATTGGCAGGGAGCTGAGCGGGAATTCCGCCGGGCCCAGGAGTTGAGGTTGTCCTCCGCGGCGTTCCGATACGACTACGTCTGGTGCTATGCCATGTGGTTTCTCCTGCCCCTGGGGCGAGCGGAACAGGCCTTGACCGAGATACGGCGGGCGCTGGAGCTGAATCCGCTCGACTCGTTCTACACTTCCCTGTTGGGGTGCCTCCTTTACATGACGCGACAATCCGAGCCAGCGATCGCGCAACTGCAGCACGCCATCACTCTGGACCCGACCTTCTTCTTCCCCTATTGGTTCCTCTCGCTCGCCCACCGGCTGAATGGGCAGCTCGACGAGTCCATCGCCGCGGCCGAGAAGGCGAACGAGCTCTCCGGGGGCAATGCGCTGACGCTGGGAGCGCTGGGCAGTGCCTACGGTCTGGCCAGCCGGACCGCCGAGGCGCGGCAATTGCTGGAGGAGTTGACGGCGCGACGGCGGTTGACCTATGTGCCCGCGTCCGCTTTCACATTTGTCCTTGGTGGTCTGGGAGAACGGGACGGGAGTCTGGAGTGGATCACAAGGGGTATCGAAGAGCGTGATCCGATCCTTGTGACATCATTCAAGATCTCGCCGAGCTTCGATCGCCTGCGATCTCACCAGGCCTTTAAGACTCTGCTGCGGAAGATGAACCTGGAACCCTGAGCAGGGATCTGCTGCCCGCTTCCATGGACTCCGGATCTAAACGTCGGAGGTTCGAATCCTCTCAGGCACGCTCCCTTATTTTCCGTATTTCAGCCATTCAGCCTATCCCGATCTTCAGTGTGACACGGCGGGGGAGGGCTGTCTCACGGGGCCTTTTAAGAGTTCTTGACTACGACCCGCGGCCGGGAATATCATCGTTTCGTGATAGGGGGTATTGGCTACAAGCTTAGTGGCGTTAAAGTTGCGTAGCTCAATTGAATAGTTACCTAAATTTTTATCAATCAGTGGACTACAATCAAAAGGGAGGGAGGATATGAAAAGAGCGTTGCTTATAATTTTGGGTTTTGGGATTGTGTGCTCGCAGCTATTATCACAAGAGTTGGTGGTCCGCTTCCACTTCAAGGACCATCCTGAGCAGACGGAGGCAGCGCCCGAGGGGACCGCATTTGGAAGCCTCACAGGCCCAAATCAGTTCAATATGAGACCAAACGAGCCAGGCTTGCCGAGGTGGCTCAGTGTCCAGTCCCGTGATGATCTCAGCATATTTGGGGATGTATTTCGAAAAGCCTTGATATCCGATTTTGGAACATCGGAGGAAAACGATCCTGAACGAAAACTTATAAGGACGCGCCGCCTAGTCTCCGGTTTAGGGTTGGCCATCAGCTGGATAGGGACGGTCGTCGTTGATCTTCTCTATGATGATTGGTATCGATCGACCACAGTGATCCCCGTGGCGGGACCTTGGATAACGCTAGCCAGATTGGCGAGCCATCACGATCCAGGTTGGCCTGGGGCAAAAGCACTCCTTATTCTCTCCGGTGTCGCTCAAACCAGCCTTGCGACATATTTCATCATTTCACTAACACGGCATCCCAAACCGAAAGAAACGAAAAGCGTGGCGATATCGGCGAGTTTCAATACAATCAACTTGAGGATTCAATTCTAGTTGAACGGTGCAGACGGACCTCGAGGGCGCGGTTCAGTAACAGATGCCGACGTATACGGCCGTGTCGGGCGAGAATTAGGGTCGAAGCCGGGGGGTCGGGACGTCCTCGGTCTGGCCGGCGATTCTGTCGGAGAGGCTCTCGACTCCGGATCCAAAGGTCGGAGGTTCGAATCCTCTCAGGCACCTTCTGGACAGCCGCTCAACCCTATCTTAGGTTGTCTGTAAGTTAATCAGAGCGACGGTCCCATCGTCGACCCCATCGTCGCAGTGCGTTGGGCGCCGGTCAATCGTCTTTCCTGGCTAATCGGGGGGGGATATTTCGGTTTCAGGCCTCACCCTCAGGGGGGGAGGGAAACCCTACGGTCACGCGGGGAGAGGTCTTCGTTTAGAGCAGCAGACTCTTAATCCGCGGGTTGTAGGTTCGAGTCCTACACGGGTCATTCCCGTCTTCCAGAAATCTCAACCACTTACCCTGATTCCCTTTTTAGGCTGAGTTAGCAGAACTGAGCCATTTTAGGCGGTTTTGTCCCCGCCGTGTCCGCACGGCGGCTTCGGGGGATAAGTCGGCTCTAGCCTATTGACTTCGTGTTCTCGCAATGCTATAAATTAAGGTACAGTAGATTAGGGCTAAACCGGGGTCAGTATAAGTCAGCTGATCGTTCACCTTGAAGGTGCCTTTTCTTCTCCCTAATCTATGAATTTTGTAAAAAGGAGGGGTTTTATGAAACGTATGGCTCTTGTGGTTGGCATGGTCGTCTTGGTTTTCGCAGTCTCCCTTTGGGCTCAGACAACGGCTCCGCAGCCCGATCCAGAGCTCAAGAAGTTCGACGTCTTTTTGGGCCATTGGACATACGTGGGAGAATACAAGGCCGGCCTGTTGGGGCCAGCTAGCAAGGTTACGGGGGATTGGTCCGGCAACCAGATTCTCGGAGGATTCTTTTTTCAGGACCAGTTTACAGAAAAAGGGGTTGCTGGAGAGACGAGGGGATTTGAGATCATCGGCTACGACCCGGCGAACAAGACCTTTTTCAGTAATGAATACCATAACGATGGAAACATGCTCTCAGGGGCGTATGCCTTCAGTGGAAGCACATTGACCTATACCGGCAAATTTACCGTCGGAGGAAAGCCGTATATGATCAAGGCCACAGGCATATTAGCGGCGGATTCGATGAGTTTCACGATAAAAGCCGAAATCTCTCCCGATGGCACGACGTGGACGCCTTTTTTTGAAAATACATATACCAAGACCACGCCCACACCGAAGTAATAACTGACTGCCGACGGGGCGAGACAAAGGCGCTAGGCAACGCTGAGTCCGGAACGAATCGTAACTCCGGATCCAAAGGTCGGAAATCCGAATCCTCTCAGCCCCCCCGTTTGACTTCCCGCCCATGCCTCTGTTAATCTTAGGCCAAGCTAGAGAGGGGCCAGCGGTGGCCATCAAGTGCCCGACCTGCCATTCCGACAATCCTGAAACCGCGAGGTTCTGCGCCGATTGCGGCACCCAGCTCCCTCCGCCAAAAGGCCATCCTCCGGTCATGACGGAAACACTTCAGACGCCTGTCCGCGAGCTCACCACGGGCTCAACCTTCGCCGGCCGCTACCAGGTCATCGAGGAGCTCGGCCACGGCGGGATGGGTAGGGTCTATAAGGTCTTTGATACCAAAATCAAGGAAAGAATCGCCCTCAAGCTGATCATGCCTGAAGTCTCTTCGAATAAAGAGAACATCGAACGTTTCAACAATGAATTGAAGTTGGCCCGGAGAATTGCCCACAAGAACGTTTGCCGCATGTTCGATATCGGGGAGGATCAGGGGACGTATTTCATCACAATGGAGTATGTCCCAGGGCAGGATCTCAGAGGTCTAATCCGACAATCTAAGCAGCTCGCGATTGGGACGGCTATCGCGATCGCCAAACAAGTGTGCGAGGGGCTGGTGGAAGCTCATCGCCTGGGGATCGTTCACCGGGATCTTAAACCAGCCAACGTTTTCATCGATCACGAAGGCAACGCCCGAATCATGGATTTCGGGATCGCCCGATCGATTCACGCCAAGAGCATCACCGGGGAAGGAATGATGATAGGCACGCCCGAATATATGTCCCCGGAGCAGGTTGAGGGGAAGGATGCCGACCAAAGATCTGACATCTATTCCTTCGGCACGATCCTTTATGAAATGGTGACCGGGCGGGCTCCGTTCGAAGGAGATACACCTTTCACGATCGGCATGAAACAAAAGAGCGAAATCCCCAGGGACCCCAGTAATCTAAATACCCAGATTCCCGATGATCTCAGCCGGCTGATCTTGAAATGCTTGGAGAAAGACCGGGCCAAGAGGTATCAAACCGTAAGCGAAGTGCTATCGGAGCTGACGAAGATCGAGGACAGCATCACAACGGCCTCCAGGCCTGCGGCCGTCAAACAAACGAAAGCGAAAACTGTATCCCTGCCCATCCGGCGCGCTTCCTGGATCTTCGCTGGCGCCGTTCTCCTCATCGCCGCGGCAATCACGATTGTCTTTCTCCTGAGCGGCAAGGGAAAGGGAACGATTGATTCGATCGCGGTGCTTTACTTCGAGAACATCAATCCCGACCCCGATATCGAATATCTCAGCGACGGGATCACCGAAAGCCTGATCAATAAACTGCAGGAATTGCCCAGTCTGAAAAAAGTGATTGCGAGCTCTTCGGTCGCGCGGTATAAGGGACAACACGTCGATCCCAAGAAGGTAGGCGCCGAACTCGGCGTCAGCGCCGTCCTCACGGGGAAAATCCGCAGAGCGGGCGAGGGAGTGGCTGTCAACGTCGAGCTGGTGAAGGCCGAAGACGGTTCGCTGATCTGGAGCCAGCTGTTCGAACAGAAACTCGCGGATGTTTTTGTTTTCCAGGAGCAGGTCTCGAAGGGCATCTCCGAGAAGCTCCGGCTCAAGATATCCAGGAAAGAAAAAGAACGGTTGGCCAAGCGCTCGACGGATAACGCCGAGGCCTATCAGGCTTATTTGAAAGGCCGGTTCTACTGGGACAAAAGGACAAAAGAGGGGCTCTTGAAAGGCCTCGAGTACTTCCAGAAGGCCATCGATGCCGACCCCAGCTATGCCCTGGCGTATTCCGGCCTGGCGGACTCCTACATGCTGCTCGGCCGATACAGCTTTCTCCCACCCAGTGAGGTCATGCCGAAGGGAAAAGCGGCGGCTCTTAAAGCCCTAGCTATTGATGACGAACTTGGCGAGGCGCACAACTCGCTCGCCTTCGAAAAGCGCTATTATGAATGGGATTGGTCTGGGGCAGAGCGAGAGTATCAACGGGCGCTCAAGCTCAGCCCTAATTATGCCACGGCCCACCATTGGTATGCACTGTTTCTATCGATGCTGGGCCGGGATGATCAAGCTATCACGGAGATGCACCGGGCTGTGGAACTCGATCCCCTTTCGTTGATGATTAACACGAACGTCGCCTGGGTTTATTACTTCGCTCGCCGGTATGATGAAGCCATTGAACAGTTCCGGAAAACGTTGGATATGGATCCCAACTATGCCGTCGCTCATGACCGGCTCGGAGATGCCTACATTCAGAAGGGCATGCCTCAGGAAGCCATTTCGGAGTTTAAGAGAGCGGTTAGCCTTTCTCCGGAAAGCACGGAGATTTTAGCCCATCTTGGATATGCTTATGCGGTTTCGAGAAATCGAGGACAGGCGGAAACAATTCTCAAAACGCTTCTGGAGGAGTCGAAAAAAATATACGTCTCCTCATATGACCTAGCAACCCTCTTCCTGGCGCTTGATCGGAAAGACAAGGCCTTGGATCAACTGGAGCGGGCATATGAGGAGCATTCCAGTTACCTGAGCATCTTGAAAGTCGACCCAAGGGTTGATCGCCTTCGCTCGGAAGCCAGATTCAAAGCACTGGCCGTCAAGCTGAAGCTTTAATAACTCGAACAGTATGGGACCCCATCCCTTAAAAATGACCCAGGCATGATGTGAGTTTTCTTGAAAATCTCACTTCAGAGGTGGTATCTTGACGCGGGGTAGGTCAATATTATTGATAGTGTTATTGGGTAGAGCAGAAAAGATCTTTGAAAATGATGTATTATCCCGTTAAGCAAGCTATGAACGGATAACGGTGATGCCTCCAGGATTTGACGTGAAGCGATTTAACCGTTGGGCCGCAACCTATGATCGATCGGTTATGCAAAAATGGTATTTTGGACCCGTTCACTCAAGAATGCTCAACCTCGTTGAGAAAGAAAAACGGGCGGAATCGCTACATGACATCATCGATGTTGGTTGCGGAACTGGGCGGCTATTGCGGGCCGCTTCTCGCCGATGGCCACAAGCACATTTATTTGGCGTTGATCCGGCGGAACGGATGATTTCTGAAGCGGAACGTCTCAGTCCTAACGTCACCTTTCGAGTTGGCGCCGCGGAACTGCTTCCTTTCCCTGATCAAGCCACCGATCTTATTGTTAGCAGCCTATCGTTCCATCACTGGCATGACCAACCAAAAGGTCTCCAAGAAATTTCACGGGTTCTGCGCCCAGGTGGACTGCTTTGTCTGGCAGATTTGACAATGCGACTGGCTAATATGTATCACGATCAGGTGAAAAGCCGCACTCGGGTGCAGGAGTTGATCCATAGCGTTGGTCTCAAGGTTATGCGACATCAAAGGTTGTGGTCACGATTCGTGCTTATAACGCTGGCGCAGAAATAACGGTTTGGACGAACTCCATTAACCTTCAGCCGGCCAGGCGCATTCTTGACCTCGATCTCCGCTGACCTTCCCTCCTTAAATCGAACTGAGAATATATATAAATAAAGCCCCGCCTAGCCAGCGGGGCTTTTCGTCCTACGGTCCCGGCTCAGTCCTCCTTCCGCCCCGGCCTGGGGTGGACGAAGCGCTTGTCGAGCGTCGCGGGGTGCTTGGCGGCGACGCGCTCGGCGTACTTGCTTTTGGGCAGGCGGCCGGCCCACTACTGGTGCATCCTCCAGCCTCCGCCGACGTACAGGAGTTGTCCCGTCAGCCAGTGAGCCTGATTCGAGGCCAGGAACACGATCACCTCCGCGACATCCTCAGGCATGCCGCAACGGCGAAGCGGAGTGCCCGCGGAGATCGACGCTTCCTGCTCCGGCGTTAGATAGCCGGTCTGTATCGGACCCGGCGCCACGATGTTGACTGTGATGCCGTATTTTCCGACCTCGAGCGCGGCTGAGCGGCTGTAGGATTCGATTGCGTGCTTGGTGGCGGCGTAGCTGATCGAACTCGGATGAGCGTGCGCTGCGTCGGTGCTGATGTTTATGATTCTGCCCCAACTGGCGCCGCGTCCCAGGTAGCGCCGGATGTACTCGGACATCATTAGGGCGTAAGAACGTGCGTTGACGGCGAAGTGCTCGTCAGCCACGGCAGCCGAAAAGAAGTCGACCGCGAAGCCTTCCGTCGTGACCGCCGCCGGATCAAACGTGTCTTTCGCGCAGTGTGTATGGTTATTAACCAGGATGTCGACCGGCGCGAACGCTGCCTCGCAACCGTCGAACACTGTGCGGATGTTCTCCGGATCGCCAAGATCGGCTTCCGCGGCGGCCGCCGCTCCGCCATTTTTCAAAATCTCCTGGACGAGGCGATCCGCCGATTGTTGCTGCCTTGCCCAGTAGAGCAGCGGGCCTCCGATTCCCGCCTCGCTCGCTTTCGAGATTTCCTCTTGGCCCGAGGGGCAAGACGGGCGAAAGTAGGCCGCGAACACTTGCGCGCCCTGGGCCGCCAAGGCCCGTGCCGTCGCCGCACCGATGCCGTGGTTTGCGCCGGTGATCAAGGCGACCTTTCCTTTGAGTCCTGGATCGATCATAATTTCACCTGCCTTCATCTAAAATGCAATATTCATCGATGAGAAGCCAGGTACGTATAAAATACCCCCCTCAATGTAATACCCCTGAAATTAGATTATCAAGCCTGGGACAATCAAAAAAGCGGACCTTCCGCCACAGGGACTAGGCTATGATATATTCCCAACTGATGATTTATTTCGGCAACCGTTTGGGCGAATGTGCTTGAATGCGAAAAAGGGATTTACACAGAATATCTGACACTCCCTTCTTTGAAGAGCGCGAGCGTGACCCGCGGATAGTCCAATTCCCCCCACGAGCTTGCGCGGGATGCGGAAAGGAACGCAAGCCCGCTGGAGGCCGCTACCTACCCGACGGCTGGATCGGGCTTTTCGACCCCGAGGCCGGGGAATATGTGGGAGCCGTGTGTGAGAAATGCGTGCGCCCCAGGCTGGAGGAAATTCCGATGAGAAGCAATCTCGTGAATTAGGGACCTCATCCCTTAAAAACGGTCCAGACATGATGTGAGTTTTCTGGCAAAATCTCAAGGAGGACGTTGGAGTCGGGACGGCCTAGCCCTCCTTATGCTCCGGCCTGGGGCGGACGAAGCGGCGGTCGAGAGTCACGGGTGCTTCGCGGCGACGCCATCTGGTGAGGTTAGGGCTTCCTGCCGGCCGTGTTGGTTTCAACCCATGCGGCGAAGGCGTGCATATATCTCGCGACGAATTCCCTTGTCGAGTCATTGACA
>JBEKXF010000027.1:0-44321 GCA_049512315.1 Candidatus Aminicenantales bacterium
TCCGAGCGCTTGGGTTGACGGAGGCCACTTAGATGTCGCCGTCACAACAGTGTCCGGGACGGCTCTTGCCGCGTGTGAGCCAATTCAAGTTAACCAAGTTAAGTTTTTGCCCGAAAAGCCGGCTAATTAGCGGCCAGGGTTGGGACTCTCCCCGTGTGCCAGCCGTGTGCCGGTGGCGTGCCAAAATCGACTGAAAGCGCCGTAAAATTACGGTTTCGGACGGAAGACGATGAGAGGGTCAGGCCTCATCGCAAGTCGCTGATAAATCGGAGAATCAGGGTAGAAAAAGAGAAGCGCGCCCGGAGGGATTCGAACCTCCAACCTTTGGATCCGGAGTCCACGTCTCTACCCTCCTGGACATATGGGGAAAATCCGATTTCCAGGGGGAAATGCCTTGCTTTCCTTTACGCACCTTTAGTCAGAATTAAGCGCGTTTAAGCAAAATCTGTGACATGGCTGTTACACGGGGAGAGGTCTGCCGGACGCTCATTAACCTCGGAAGCCCCCTCTAAGGACCAGACTAATCTGCCCCCATAATTGACCCAAGATCCGGTTCTACGCCTCGCCAAAGCTCTCCAAGGCAGCTTCAACAGTTGCAAAAACGACTTCTTCCTTTCCGAAGTACCAGCGAGGATCTAAGGCTAAGTGGCTGCTCTTTGGTAAGCACGCCAGCTTGAGCTTGCCACCTAGGGACCGGCATGATATGTAACTAGCTACAACCTCCCCAACTCCAAAACTATCCACGAATTTGACGTTCTGAAAGTTAAAGATAAAGTTCCTCTTCCCCCTATCTAACTCGGCCTTCACGAACTGATAGAGCGTCGGCTCATTTCCGCTATGCCGGCAGATCTTCCCTTCCAAATCCAGTATCGTCACATTCTTGACTTCCCTGGTTTTTGCGACCAATCCACCCGCTAGTATGCTTATCAAAGGCGCCCCCCTCGCTGTCACTTCCAGAACCACCTCCATTTTTTCCCGGCTTTCCCTGGCGAGGGAGATCCCGCTTCGATGGGGATATCTTTGATCTCTACCACTTGAACACCCTCACTGCATGCCGAGCATTTAGAGGTGAATGATACCGAAACTTCATTCTTGGGCAGGTTAGGGAACACGACTCGGACAAAATCGGAGGGTGCATCGAGGAGTTCCGTGAGCCCGCATTTGTTGCAGGGGTGGATCACCCAACGATCACGTTCTGCCAGATATTTGTCTGTAACCATAACAGGATGTGCGCCACCTTGGGGCATAAGGAACTTGATAACTAAGCCCTTATGGACGTTAGTTAGTCCGAATGGAGTATTGAGGACGATGCCCGTATAGACTCCTTCCAACGAACCGGTCACTCGGACCCACATCCCCTCAGGAGGATGCTTTGCGATGCGGGCGCCACCTTCGTGGACAAGAACCTGAATGTCGTCCGGGAACTCCGGATGAAACTTACCCTTGAGCCCCGGGTCATTGCGCCAGGTGCCCCATAGACTCCCAGGTTGCGGCTGCGGACCGTAGAATTGCAGCCAGTCGGGCTTGGCAGGCAGAGAAAGGGCGCTGACTTCCTCGTCGGACAAGGGTATACAAGTGATTCCCGTCCAGGGCGGACGCGCGACAATGCTCACTTTGGGGGCGTCCGATCTCTCCGGTCCGTCAGAGCCAGCCGAGAATCCCGCTTCCGGATCAATGTACGTGAACCAGATATGGTTGGGAAAGTTGGCAAGGTCGAGACGAACCCATACTCCCGCAGGCCAAGGTTCTTCGGCCCCGTAGATATGCGACATTTTATCCCCTCCCCGACCTTTCTTTTTAAATATACTACACGTGAATTGCGATGTTCAAGTTGCAGACTTATCCGATGATCGTGGAAAATCTCGAGTGATGTGTTTGCCTATCTGTTCGATAATAGGTTAATTAAATGAAGTGCCCCCTAGCCTGACTCGAAAAGCCGACACATGGATCGTCTCTCTCCTGAGCACTAAAACGTTGACTGCTCTACAGACATTTCTCATATTCTTAACAAACTCTTGACAACTTTTCCTCCCGACAAACCTAGATTATTAGCAGAGAAATCAATGGAAAGGAGAGCCGAATTGATGAAAGCAAGATTTTGGGGAAAAAGGGATTCAGCGGTTGGAGGGGCTGTTCTCAACGCCGCGAAACTCATAGTCTTTTTAACTGGCTGCATAGTTTTGTTGCCAGCCTTTGCGTTGGCTCAAAAAACAATAATCATTGATGAAAGCCTGAGCGCTAATGCTGATAAAATGAACGTGAAAATGGGATGGCAAGTGGGTGAGGTATGGAAGTTCCGTTTTGGAGATTATGCAGTTGTATCACCCAAATTGACAGTGACAACCGGCACTTCAAAGACTAATATTTGGGGCAGCCGGACTGAAACTAAAAGCAAAAGAAAATTCTTGTATTTATTGAAGGGGCCTACACCTGATACCGCCCGTGTGAATGCAGCCCAAAATATTGACGTCAAGACGTCGCAGAGTATTGAAATACTATCCCATATTTCTCTGGGAAGTGACGAGGTGCTAGCAGAGACCGATAATTTTGTCGCCTTCATTAAAATTAATGAAGATGATGCTGATACCTGGACCCTGATCATGAATGTCGTGAGACGCACCGGGGGGGAACAGGAAAACCCAAAATCCTTTCTGACTAATGGTGTAAGAAAAATTCTCCTTATTCCAGTGACATCAAACAAAGATGGCGATGCCCGTGGTACCCCTGCTCTGGGGTACGAATTATCAGAAAACGGGCAGGCATTGGGGGCGGTCCAGTATAATGGTGGTGGATTATTTGCATGGAATAAAACTATTATTTATATAGACCGGAACCTGGAACCAAAAATGAAACTCTTATTAGCTGCAGCAATGACTGCTGTTTTGCAGGTAAAGGTAAGACCTCCAAAGTTTTAAATGCCTGGGGCTGGCGCAAACTGACGTCCACAGTTTTACACAGCAGGAAGGCCAACCTCTTCTCCTATGCCAACAATGGTTAATTGCCTCTAAAATAATGGCTGTCGAGATTTGTGACGTGCTGAACGCTAAAAAGCGGAGAAGCAACCTAAAAGGACTTAAAACCAGCGATCACTCGATGATCGAGTGACGGGTTGATCTTCAAGGCTTATTTGGGAAAAAACGGAAGTGCCCCTGGCCTGACTCGAACAGGCGACACACCGCCTTCGGCAGTGCTGGCAAGGCCGGCATGGATTAGGAATCCCACGACCTAGCGTTTCAACTAACTGATAATAAAGAGAATTCCACAGCCCCAAGTCTGGGTGTGCACAGATTGTGCTCAACTGCGGCCCCCACCCGCACCAGAAGCGACACAGGGGCTCACGCAGCGCCAACCGCTCGGAAGCAGAAACCCCAAGACATTAGAACAGCAGCGTCAGAAAGATGAACGTGAATAGTTCTGTACGCAAGCCCGTTTCCCCCATTTCTTGAGCCGCCGTCATTCGGCACGTAAGTATCGAACGAAGAACTTGCTCATGATGTAATTCAGGCTGAAAACCGGGAAAGATTAAATGGCTGAAAATCAGGGAGAAATGTGTCGTAACTGAGAGGATTCGAGCCTCCGACCTTTGAATCCGGATTCGAACTTCTAATTTTTCGGGCGGCGTCTTCAAAGTCACAATTTGGTCACAATCCTTCCCTGCCGGGAGCACTTCTCCCCCATTGATTGCTGATTGTGAAAGAGATTAAGAGGCCGGGACGGACTTAGGGACTTGGACGGGGAAGTCCGCGGCTGACAATCATCCGAAAGGATGATAAGATAAGGTTCTCGGCCATAAAGGAATCGCCATGTTTGATCAAAGCATTTACATTAAAAGACGGGACCGTCTGAAACAGCGCGTCCGGTCGGGCCTCGTCCTCTTCCTGGGAAACGAAGAGAGCCCGATGAATTACGCGGATAACGGTTATCATTTCCGTCAGGACAGCTCGTTCCTCTATTTCTTCGGTCTCGACTTCGCCGGGTTGGCCGGTGTCGTCGACCTCGACGAGGGAACCGTCGCGATCTACGGCAACGACCTGACGATCGACGATTTCGTCTGGATGGGCCCCCAGCCGACGATCCGGGAGCGGGCGCTCGCCGTCGGGGTCGAAAAAACGGGGCCCTGTGCCGCGCTCAAAGAGCTCTTGAAGGCCGTAAAGGCCGCGGGCCGGAAGGTCCATTTCCTGCCGCCTTACCGCGCCGAAAACGCGATCATGCTCATGAATGGACTTGGGGTTGCGCCCGACAAAGCGGGAGTCGAGGCGTCCGTCGAGCTCATCAAGGCGGTCGTCGCCCAGCGGGCGATCAAAGGCCTCGAGGAAGTGAAGGAAATCGAGGCTGCGGTCAACACCTCCGTCGATATGCACATGGCTGCCATGCGCATGGTCCGGCCCGGCGTCGGCGAAGCCGAAATCGCCGCCGAGGTCCACAGAATCGCACTGGCCGCAGGGGGTGATATCGCCTTCCCGATCATCGCCACGGTCCACGGCGAGACACTCCACAATCAATACCACGGCAACCGGCTGAAGGACGGGGACATGTTCCTGCTCGATGCCGGGGCCGAGAGCGCTCTCCATTATGCCGGCGATCTCTCCAGCACCATCCCGGTCTCACCGAAGTTTACGCCACGGCAAAGGGAGATCTATGAGATCGCGCTTGCCGCCCACGAGGCCGCCGCCGGCGCCCTCAAGCCCGGGGTGAAAAATCTCGACGTCCATCTCCTGGCCTGCCGGACGATCGCCGCCGGGCTCAAGGATCTCGGCCTTATGAAGGGGGATGTGGACGAGGCCATCCGCCAGGGCGCCCATGCCCTTTTCTTTCCGTGCGGCGTCGGCCATATGATGGGCCTCGACGTCCACGACATGGAAGACATCGGCGAGATCTACGTTGGCTATGAAGGCATGTCCAAGAGCAGCCAGTTCGGCCTGAAATCCCTGCGCTTGGCCCGGGAAATGAGGCCGGGGTTCGTCTTGACGATCGAGCCCGGCATTTACTTCATCCCGGAACTAATCAACCAATGGAAGGCCGCGGGCAGATTCACCGATTTCCTGAATTACGACCGGATCGAGGCCTACAAGGATTTCGGGGGTATCCGCAACGAGGAGAATTTCCTGATCACAGCCGACGGGAAGCGTCTCCTGGGGAAGCCGAAGCCCAAGACAATCGAAGACGTAGAGTCCATCGCCAGGATTTGAGGGGCCTTTTGAAGGATCTCTCGATGGCGGGCGCATCGAAGCTCTTCTTATTCAATCTTGGCCGCTGATCGTGAAACGTTCACGATCTTCCCGTGACCTGCAAATAATTGATCATCTTCATTTGATAATTTGCCTTGGCATCGCTCAGCTGATCTTTGGCCTGTCATCGTGACCTGCCCCCCCTTAAACCGGTCCAGGTATAACGCGGGAAACCCTAGGAGAGGAACTTTTTCAGTTCTTCTCGGTCTAGAGTCAACAGAACCTTCTTGATTCATTCTACTCGTTCAATGAGGTTTACACAGTTTTCCTTATTCTCCGTCCGTTGACACGTCCCAAGCTTGAATTTATGATGCGCATCATGAGTGAAATGAAAAGACGCAATTGCGCGAATATCGCGAAACTCCTGTCATCTGTGATCTTGGCATTATTATTTCTGGGAACGTCATCCGGCCAGGAAGCCGGCCCCCGGGAAGATTCGGTATCCCCGGGCCGGAAAAAGATTATCCGGGCAATGAAGGAAAAAACATATGAAGCAAACTGGGAATCCCTTGCCCAGTGGGAGATGCCGAAATGGTTTGAGGATGCCGTTTTCGGGACCTACTGGCATTGGGGGCCGTATTCTGTAGCCGGCTACGGATATAGCTGCTGGTATGGAAGCAGCATGTACGAGCCGAATAATGGACCTGATTATCGAGGGGGAGATTGCTATAAGCATCATGTGGAGGTTTGGGGCGATCCGTTCACCCAGTTCGGCTATAAGGATTTTATTCCTCTGCTGACGGCGGCGAAATGGAATCCCGCTGAATGGGCTAAACTCTTCAAGGAGATCGGAGCGGATTTTGCCGGGCCCTGCGCTGAACATCACGATAACTTCTCGATGTGGGATTCCAAAGTCACGATGTGGAATTCGGTAAATATGGGCCCCCATCGGGACATTGTCGGTGACATCGCCAAGGCCTTGAAAGCGCAGGACGTGAAATTTATCGTAACCTTCCACAATAATGGATGCAATAACTGGAACTACTTCAACGGAGGAAGAAAGGGCTGTCCCGAAGGCGTCGATGTCAATAATCCCGATTATTACGGGCTCTACGGCGAGCCGCATGATTCACCGGGCGCGCGCCATAGGATGTGTCTCAAGTTTTTCAACAAAGCGATGGAAGTCATCGATAAGTACAATCCCCAAATGATATGGCTGGAAGGCTGCATGGACAAGGAAATCATTGCCGATTTTATGCCCAAGATGATGGCCTATTATTTCAACAAGAACGAGAAGTTGGGCGGGGGTGTTGTCGTGACGCATAAGGGCCAGGAGCTGCCTCTCGCCTGTTCACCGCTGGATTTCGAGACAGGCGGAAAAGAGGAACCCGATATCCGCAAATGGCAGACCGATATGCCATTGCCGGGCTGTTCTTGGGCCTACGAGAGCACCATAAAAATGACCGCCGAGGATATTGAAAAAGGAGCGAATTCCCTGGTTGCCAGTATCGTGGACAGGACGAGCAAGAACGGCGTCACGTTGTTGAGCATCGGGCCAAGAGCCGATGGGACAATTCCGGAGTACCAGATCGAAATGCTGAAAAAGCTGGGCACATGGATGAAAGTCAATAAGGAAGCTCTCTATGGATCCAAGCCGGCTCCTTTTTCCAAGGGTGGCGTAGACACCTGGAAAGCCGGCACGATCAGGTTCACGGAGAAAGACGATTATCTCTATGCCATCGAATTGAAAATGCCGGCTGCAGGAGAGGTGATCCCGGGGGTCAAGTTATCACCGGGGTCGATAATCAACATGCTCGGTTACGCCAAAAATCTGCCTTGGCACCAGGAGGGCGGTGATGTTGTGATCGACAAGATACCCGATAAACTCCCCTGTCATTATGCCTGGTCATTTAAAATTAAAAAGGCTGATATCGTGAATTGATTCAAATTGTCCGATAGAGGTGACTGCAAACCGTGGGGTCAAATGCCTTTCCCGTGCTTCTTCAGGTAAGAACGCCAGGTGATCGCCCATTTCGCCGGGTCGTCGAACCAGCCGTGGTCGATCCGGTGGACGACGCTCCGGTAGGGAGCCCCCTTGACCTTCGCCGGGTCCTCATAAGCCTCCTCGGAGATCTTTTTCAGGGCGGCTAGATACTCGTCTATCTCGGCTTTGGAGTAGGACTCGGTCGGCTCGATGGTGAAGGGCTCGGGCACGATGAAGGGATGATGGCTCGACCAAAGGTGGAAGCCGAAGTCCGCCATCCGGAGCGCGACGTCCTCGGTCGTGACGCCCGTGTCCCTCGTGAGTTTCTCCCAACTGTAGCGCACCTGTTCGATCCGGTGCCGTCCCTGGGCATAGGGGGCGCTTGCTCCGCGGATCTTCTTGACCTTTTCCAAAATGTAATTGTTGTTGAGCACGGCCACATTCGCCGCCTCCCGAAGGCCGCGTTCTCCTAAACTCATAATCCAGGCGTAGGCCTTGAGGATCGCGGGAAATACGCCGTAGAAGCTCCGGACTTTGCCGATCGTGTTCTTCAGGTCATGGCGGAGGAAATATCTTTCGCCGTCGAAATCGACGACCGGGACGGGAAGGTAATCCATGAGCTCCCCGACGACGCCGAGGGCGCCGCAGGCCGGGCCGCCGCAGCCGTGGGGCGTCCCGAACGTCTTGTGGAGGTTGAAGAAACACATGTCGAAGCCGGCTTCGCGCGCCCGGGTCACGCCCAGGATGCCGTTGGCGTTGGCCTGGTCATAACCACACAGCCCGCCAGCCCCACGGACGGTCCGGGTGATCTCGTCTATTTTCGGGTTGAAGATGCCCGTGTCCTCGGGGTTCGTGATGAGAAGCCCGGCCGTCCGCTCCGAGACGGCGAGCTTCAGAGCTTCGAGGTCGGGAAGGCCGTCTTCCGTTTGACAAATCGTGACGACCTTGTAGCCTTTGACGGCGGCCGCAGCCGCGTCGGAGGGATGGGAGAAGATGGTCGTGATGACCTCGTCGCGTGTCTTCCCCTCGCCCCGTGATTCGTGCCAGGCCTGGATCATCGAGGCCATGGCGAGGATGGCCGCTGAGCCCGAAGCCGGCTGGAAGGAGAACCGGTCGAGCCCCGAAATCTCCCGCATGAAAAGGTCCGTCCGGTGGATGATCTCCAGGGCGCCCTGGATGGTGCTCTCGTCCTGGAAGGGGTGGAGCTCCGCCACTTTAGGCGACGCGGCCAGGGCGTCGTTGATCTTCGGGTTGTACTTGATCGTGCACGTCCCCTGGCCGATGTCCACGTTGAGGTCGGCGCCGAGGGTGTGCTGGGAGAGGCGGAGGTAATGTTTCAGGACCCGCATCTGGGAGATCTCGGGAAGCGCGGGCGGGGTCTTGCGGCGAAGAGATTCGGGAAGGGCCGAGATCCCGTCGCCGACTTCATCCGCGATGGCCTTCTCGACCGGCGGGACGAGGATCCCTCTCTCTCCCTTCGTGCTAAGCTCGAAGATGACCTCCTCGTCCCATTTTGCCTGATGGAAAGCCCGCGGCTTCATCGGACCACCCCCTCGAGAGCCGCCGCCAGGGAATCGATGTCGTCTTTCGTGTGGACCTCCGTGACGCAGAAAAGGGCACAGCCCGCCAGGCCAAGGAAATCCCGGCCCAGGTCTCTCCCCCCGAAAATCCCACGCCCGAGGAGGGCTTGGTTGATGTCGGCCACGCTCTTCCCCGTCCCCGTGAAATCGACGACGAATTCCTTGAAATACGGCGACCTGAAGCGGGGGGCTTTCACGCCGGGAAGCTTGGCGATTTTTTTCACGGCATATTGGGACCTCTGAAGGATATGTTGTCCCAGTTCCCGCATCCCCTGCGGCCCCATGAGGGCCAGATAGACGCCGGCCGTGATCCCCCAGAGAGCGGCCGCCGTCCCGACGAACTCCTTGCCCTTTTCCCGGACGCTGAACGAGGTCCGGTCGTAAGCCACATCGCCAAAGCCCCATTCCCCTTCGACCGCCGTTTTGGCGATCCCGAAGAGCCGCGACGGGTATTCCATGACGAACCTTTCTTCGTCCCGGGTTGAAATGAAGCCGCCCTGGCCGCCTCCGAAGTTCATGTGGACGCCGAGGGGCTGGATGTCACCGCAGACGATATCGGCACCGTAGTGGCTCGGCGGGGCGATGACGCCCAGCGATATGGGGTCCACGCCGACGACGCACAGCCCGCCGCGGGCGTGGGCCATCTCGGCGATCCGCTGCCCCTGGGTATCGAGGAAGCCCAGGTAGGAGGGATTCTCAAAATAGACCGCGGCCGTCTTTTCCGTGAATTTGGCCGCCAGGTCTTCGAGATCCATGCCGCCCGTCTCAGGATCATGACGGACCGGGACGAGGCTCATCACGCCGCGGCAATAGTTCTTCATGACCAGCAGACGGTCGGGACCGATCGTGTCCGCGACGAGGGCCTCATCCCTTTTCGTGATCCGGCCGGCCATGCGGACCGACGTGCTGGCCGCCTGGCACCAGTCAAAGGTCGGGACGTTGACGACATCCATGTCGAGGAGCTCGGCCATCAGGCTTTCATACTCGAAGAGGGCCTGGAACCGGCCGTGGTCCTCGTACGGCTCTCCGGCGTAGGCCGTCAGGAATTCCGATCGGCGGTTGATCTCATCGCAGACGGCCGGCACGTAGTGTGGCCAGCAGCCGCCGCCGAGGAAGCTCAGCGCCTCGGCGCAGGACCGGTTTCTGCCGAGGATGCCCTCGACATGCCGTTTCAGCGCCGCTTCCGATGTCAACGGCTCGGGCAGGTTCATCCGGCCGCGGAAGCGCAGCCGCTCGGGGATATCGCCGTAAAGCTCATCAACGTTCCGGACGCCGATCTCCCTCAGCATCTGTTCCTTCGCCTCGGGGATGGAATTCGGGATGTAGGGATGGACAAATGACTTTTCGTCGCTCATGGGCACCTCAAGGGTCGGACTGCGCGTTCATCAGTCGTTCTCATCTCGGCCGGGCGGCCCGCCGGTCTCGTGCGGGAAAGACGGGCCCTGATCCCGGCGCTAGGCGATGCCGCCGCCATCCACGACGAGGAAGGCGCCGGTCACCCATTTCGAAAGGTCGCTCGCGAAAAAGAGGACGGCGTTAGCCACGTCATCGGGCGTCCCCACCCGAGCCAGAGGCCGGAGGGCCGCGGCTGCCATGAACGCCTCCTCCTCCTGACCGAGCTGGGCGCATTCGCTCCGGAGCAAAGGCGTGTCGATATCGCCCGGGCAGACGCAGTTGACCCGGATGCCGTGGCGGCCGTGGTCGATGGCCATGGCCCGGGTGATGTTGAGGATTCCGCCCTTGGCTGCACAGTAGGCGACTGCGTCAGGGCCGCCTTTGAGGGCCCAGCCGGAGCCCATGTTGATGATGCTCCCCCCTCCGGCGGCGATCATGTGGGGGATGACGTGACGCGACAGGAGATAGGTCCCTTTGAGCATGACGTCGAGCGTAAGATCCCACTCCTCTTCCCCGAGCTCGATGGCGTTCTTCCGGACAATGACGCCGGCGTTATTGAAGAGGATATCGATGCGACCGAACTCGCGGACCGTCTCGCCGACGGCACGACGGCAATCGGCCTCCGAGCGGACGTCGCAGGAGATGAAGAGCGTCCGGCCGCCGCGGGCGGTGATTCCGGCCGCGGCCGCGGTTCCTTTCTCCCGGTGGACATCAAGAAGGACGACCCCGGCCCCGAATTCGGCCAGCCGGCGAGCTGTGCCCAGACCGATTCCCGAAGCGCCACCGGAAATGACGGCCACCCGTCCTTCAAGAGAAACGATCTCTAATGCTTTTGGATTCATGAAGGCCTCGCCCATGTCGCGAAGCGACCCTCGATATACCACAGGGACCGGGGACTGTCAACATAACGGGTCTGATCTGCCTCCTCTTAAATATGGGTGTAAGGAAAAGGGATGAGGTCTAGGAAGATTGGCAACTCCATGCTGCCGATCCGGTTGAAGGACGGCGGCTAGCTCCAATACGCCGTGGTGGATATCCTCGGCCGCTAAGTTGCCTATTATTCTCTCTGACTGGCCAGACCGCCGGCGATCTCCCCCCCGTCGATGACGAACGATTGGCCCGTAATGAACGCGGCGTCATCGGAGGCTAAGAAAGCGAAGAGGGCCGCTACTTCTTCCGGCCGGCCGAGCCGGCCGAGCGGCACCTTGGCCTCGAAGACTCGGCGCTTGTCTGGGGTGTATTCGGCCTCCTGCATGGGCGTCAGGATGAAGCCCGGGCAGACGCAGTTGACTCGGACGCTGGGTGCGAGCTCGAGGGCCATGGACCGGGTCAGCTCGATGACTCCGGCCTTCGAGGCGTTGTAATCGGCGTAGTAATGATAGCCCATGATACCGTTGGTCGATCCCATGTTGAGGACGACGCCGCCCGAGTCGGCGGCCATGCGCCGGGCGGCTTCGCGGGCGCAATAAAACACTCCGTTGAGGTTCGTGTCGATGACCCGCCGCCATTCCGCCTCCGTGATGTCGAGGAAGCGATGGCGGAGGCTGATGCCCGCGTTGTTGATGAGGACGTCGAGTCCGCCCCACAGATCATCCAGCCGGGCGAAAGCGCCGGCCACGGACTCGGGCTCCGAGACATCCGCTCGGAGGACCGCTTCCAGGCTGGAGAGCTGCTTCGTCACACCGTCGAGGGCCGCCTCGTTCCTGTCGAGGACGGCCACCCGAGCTCCCTCGGCGAGAAAGCGGGCCACGATGGCCGCCCCGATGCCCTGGGCCCCGCCCGTGACGACAGTTCGTTTGCCTTTCAATCCGCGCATCGCCACCTCCCCTAATATTATAGCCCACATGATCTTAGCGAACAAAGACCGCCCACTAAACGGGCCTATTCGGCTTAGAGATGGATGTGCATGCCATGTGGCTCAGTTTTAGTGACTCAGATTAAAAATATCAGGGAAGCTAGGTGTTTGTTCTTGACCTCGATCCGCAGCCCGAATTATCCTGTGCGGGACGGAAGTGTTGAGGTGTGGGACAGGAACAAGCTGTAATCTCAGGTCGACATCTGGCGAAGAATCAGGGGGTAGAAGCCTGTAGCGAGGCCGAATCGGCTGTTGTGAGGTGCCAATGAACAGACGGGATTTGTTTCGCCAAGGGTTTTGGAGCCTGGCTGCTCTTCGGGGACTTGGCCGCCGGGCATTGTTCGGCGCGGCGGCGTCAGGAGGCGCCGGGGTGCCTGCGGTGCCGCAAGCAGCGGCCGCTCTCCCGCTCAACAAGGCGCAAGTCTACAGGCTTTTGGGCTTCGTCACGATGACCGGCGAGGACCCGCTCAAGATGTGGGAACGGCTCCGAGACACTCGCGAATGGCTGGTCGGGCCGCTATCTCCTGACGCCTGGCCAGGGCAAGCCTTCATCGCGGATCATGCCGATATTTTCGCCTTCCGGTTTCTTACTGTTCCCGCGGCGTGGACGAAGCAACGGAATACAGAGGGCGCGGTGGAGTTCTGCGCGAAGAACTTTCGGGCTTGGTTCGCAGGCTGGCCCAAGTGGTGGAAATTCGTGGGCCCGAAGGCACCCGACAATTCATACGCTCGCCTCGTGTGGCAGGTTCCGGATGGCGGACCCGAAGTGACGTACGAATGGGCGCAAACCGCTGTGAACGAAGTGGTCTGCCGGATCAGGCATTCGCGGCCCTGCGACCTCGTGGTACAAGCCTACACACCATGGGACAGCAACCCCCCTCATTTTTCTGTTCTGTACACAGACGACCCCAGCCGCCGTTTTCTGCGGGCGCGTTCCTGGGTGCCGGGCACCCGCAACGGGATGCGCTTCGTCACAGCTTTCAGTGCGCCCTTCGATGAGAGCCGGCAGATCACCCGGGATGAGAACGCCGGACCGGGTATGCCGCGCGACTGGAACGCGCTCTTCAGCAACATCCAGACATTGTATCTTTGTAAGCGGCAAGGGCAAACCTACGACGAATTGGAGGCGAGCACCGCGGCGTGGCTGGAATCCGGCCGGATCGATGATCTGTTGGAACGCAATCGCGAAAAGTATTTGCGCACGCGTCCGGAGGGCGCGGGCTGACTGGCCGATGTTCCGGCCGCCATCAACGACCAACTCCAATGGAGCGAGGTCTACACGCCCGAGCGGCGGCGCGCCTACATCACCGTCAGTCGCGCCTGGGCCGGAGAAAACAACAGCGCGCCGGACTTCCTCTGGGACAGCTTCTTCAGCGCGCTGCTGGTTGCCCAGGAAGACGAGAAAAAGGCCTCCGCGCTTGTGCGCGATATCACTTCCTGGCAGAACGAACAGGGCATGTTCGCGCAATACGGTCAATGGGTGGCCCGACCGAACGACTGGATCTTCCCGGTCGCATGGGGCCACACTCAGTACCCCGTCGGAGGCCTTGCCGTCTCCAAGATCTACATGCGCCGGCCCAACAAACCGTTCCTTGCGGAAATCTACCCGCGCCTGCTCAAGAACCACCGCTGGTGGTTTTCGGACCGCGGCGATGGCCAACCCTGGCGCGACGGCAACCGAAACGGGCTGCTCGAGTTAGGGTCCAACTATCCCGAGGAGATCCCTTACGAAGATCGCCAACAGACCGCCTATTTCGAGTCGCACGACGACAGCCCGCAATGGTGGCACGTCGCAAAATACAACGAGAAGACCAACACGTGCGAGCTCGACACGGTCGAGCGGAACTGCCTCTACACCATGGATTGCTGGATCCTCGCATGGATAGCGCGCGAGTTGGGTCGGACAGCGGAAGCAGCCGCGCTCGAACAGGAACACCGCGCCATGACGGAGAAGATCAATCGGCTTCTTTGGGACCCTGGGCGCGGTTCGTACGCGAACCGCCGCTGGGCGCCGGAAAATGGGAATTGGTTCACGCCGCACATGGCGCCAGACATATTCCTGTCTCTGCTCGGACGTGTGACGCCCGCCGACCGCGCCGAAGCGCTGAAAAATCATTTCTACGATCCAAACAAGTTCGCCGGCGAATGGATCCTGCCGACGATCAGCCGCGATGACCCATTGTACTCGAAACAGCACTACTGGCGGGGCAAGGTATGGGCGCCGATCAATTGGCTCGTTTACCAGGGCTTCAAGATTTACGACTGGGACCACGAAGCGAGAATGCTCGCCGAGTCGAGCGCGAAGATGTTCCTGAAGCCGTGGCGCGATAAGGCTGAGTGCTACGAGAACTTCCTGGCCACCACCGGCGAAGGATCCAGCGACCCGCATTACACCTGGGGCGCCCTGATGGTCCTCACGGCGCTAGAGGAGTTCATTGATGCGAATCCCTGGCATGGCTTGCGCTTTGGAAACCTCGAGCCCGTCGAGGAAGGAGCGATCCGCCGGTACTACGTGGCCGGCTCGCTCTACGACGTCGAACTTTCCCTCAAGCATATCGAGGTGCGGCGCGACAGCCGCTTGCTCTTTTCCGCCAACGCGCCGGTCGAACTGCGCCATGTCGAGTTTGAGGGCGATACCGTGTGCTTTGCGGTACGATCGGCCCGCGGGGTAACGCTTCGGGTCGGCGAAGGCAAACCGGAAACCTATGCGGCCGGTTTGCAGCGTGGGCACGGCAGGATATAGCTGCCCGTTCCGTTGCGGTCATAGGAATTTCCTATCCACGCGTTATTGTGTCGTTGATATCGACGGTGTCTGCTGAGGTCATGGCAGTTTGCTCTGGAGGAAGCGAAATGGATAGTAAAAAACAAGAAGTTTCGCGGCGCGCGTTTCTGAAAGCCACAGGGGCCGCGGGTATTGCGGTTGCCGTTCCTCTCCTTCTCCCGTCATGTTCGAGTACGGCGCCAGGCAGCTGGGTGAATAGTGTAGGGCCAAATTCTCCCGCCATTCACAAGAATGACGTCCGGATGAACACGGATGCACTGCGAAGTCTGGCCGCAAAGAGAGGTCTGCTTCTCGGCACGGCGTTCAGCGTCGATGCCTTCAGGAAAGATCCGAGATATCGCGAGGTCATCGCGCGCGAGTTCAACTGTCTCGTGGCCGAGAACGAGATGAAGCTGGATGTCCTTCAGCGCGTGCGGGGACAATTCGACTTCGGACCCGCGGAAGTGATGATGGCATTCGCCAGCCGGCACGGCATGAAAGTGCGCGCGGTCCCGCTGGTCTGGCACGACGCGCTGCCGGAGTGGGCCATGGACAAGACGTTTCCTCGCCAGGAAGCCCTCGACATCCTTCGCGAGCATATCTTCACCGTGATGCGTCATTTCCGCGGGCGAGTGTTCGCGTGGGATGTCCTGAACGAAGGCTTGAGCGACAAGGGGCAGGGATTGCGGGAAGCGGGCCCCTGGTATCATTCCATCGGCCCCGAGTACGTCGAGAGGATCTACCGCTGGGCCCACGAGGCCGACCCGCAAGCCGTGCTCTTCTATAACGACTTCGATATGGACGGGATGTCGGAAAAGGCCGACCGGTGCTATCGTTGGATCAAGGAACTCCTAGCTCGCGGCGTGCCGATCCACGGGATCGGATTGCAGTATCACGTTCAACTGGATAAGCATCCCGCGCCGTCGGAGGTGAAGGAGAACATCAGGCGGTTCAACGACCTCGGGCTGGTCATTCATATCACCGAGCTCGACGTTTGGCTTCCCAAGAACGCCACCGAGGCGGACTTCCGACAACAGGCGATGATCTACCGCGGCGTCTTCGAAGCCGCCCTCGCCGCGCCGAACTGTCCGGCCATCCTCCTCTGGGGTTTTACCGACCGTTACTCATGGGTCCCCGGGATCAGCAACGGCACATACGATCATGCGTTGATCTTCGACAGGGACTACCGGCCCAAGCCGGCCTACGAAGCCATCGCCTCCGTTCTTCGGTGAAGCCCGGAGACATTGGGGTGCGACGGCACGGGGCGATTCGTAAATCGGGGCGCGCTTTTAAGATGGCACGGCCTTCCTGGATGCACGTCATGAATGAGTTTGCCGTCGAAGCCATCGCCTTTTTGTTGACATCGATCTGCACCTCGAATTATCCTTTTTTCGCGATGGGGAGCCTCGATATCAAGCCCAACGGAAGCGGAAGTCTCACAACCCCCGAAAACGATTTTGTAGGTCCTGAACCTCAACCGTCCATCCACACCCTGTAAGACGACCATGATGCAAATCACGCGGGTCTTCGCCGTCTGCGCCTTGACCGCATGTTGCGCCATAGCGTCCATGGCGGAATCTCCTCGGCATCTGTTGACCGTCAGCGCCGATTATGACTCCACGGCTGGCGCGCTGGAGAAAGCCCGGCTGCTCAACGGATCGGCGGGCGGCTATGAGCCGATGAATAACCTGAACTGGCTGCCGGAAGCCTACGACAATCTGGCCGCCATCGGCTTCAAGATGATTCGATTGGATCATTTGGTGAACGACAAATTCTACCGGGTGGTCGCCCGGGATGAAGCCAGGAAACTCCGGTTCGACTTCAGCCGACTGGACCGGGTGATCAAACCGATGCTCCACAAGGGGATGACTCCGCTAATGTGCCTGACGTATTGCCCCGGTGTGCTACTCCCCGACGGCGGCGATGACGGCAGCGTTCCCAAAAACCTGGACGAGTGGAAGCAAATCGTCAAGGCCTATGTCCAGCACTACAGGGACCTCGGCTCCACTGGCTGGTGCTGGGAAGTCTGGAACGAGCCGGATATATATCGGTTCTTCAAGGGCTCGGGCCGGGAGTACGTTGCCCTGTATGTCAAAACCGCGGAAGCGATTAAAGAAACGGACCCCACCGCCCGAGTGGGCGGAGCTGCCGACGCCGGCGTTCTCTCTCCAACCTCCAAGCTCGGACCCCTATTAGATTACGTCAAGGGGCATCCCGCGGTGCCGCTCGAGTTCATTTCCTACCATAAGTATGGCGGGAGCACTCTCGATGAGAAGCCGCCCTACGATCTAGAATGGAACGTCGACGAAGTGAATGTCCAGCTCGCATCCCGAGGTTTGCCGCCTCGCGACATTTTCGTCACCGAATGGAATTTGACGCCCGTCATGGACGCAGGCGCGGGGGCTGATGCCGATACGCACCGCGCGGCTGCGGGCGCAGCCGCCAGAATGTATAATGCCCTCCAGCGCCCCGCTTTGACGAAAGTCTTCTACTTCTCTCTGATCGAAGGCTATCGCTCGAACCGCATCTTCAACGGCGACCTGGGACTCTTGACGGTCAACAACCACAAGAAAGCTATCTACAACGTATTCAAGATGTTCGCCTCTCTGGGGGACACCATTCTGCGAACTGAAATCAAAGGCCCGACCTCGAAGAGCCACTCCACCTATGCCTTGGCGACCAGAGAGGCATCCAGCCAAAAAATAGCGATCTTGCTCTGGAATTATGGGGACCAGGCCGTGCCTGTTCAATTGACAGTCGACAATCTGCCCTATGGGCCCGACGGAAAGAACGTTCAGGTCACCCATTATCAGGTGGATGCGGACCATGCCAATTACTACAAAGACTTCCGGTCAGGCCTGCGCGGGTATAAGCCGGGGCCAACGGAGGATCTTGAGCCGGTGGAACGCATCGTCTTCGCTCCGACCACCACGTTCAGCCGGGCGGTCACGCTTCTCCCCTTCTGCGTTGCGGAAATCATTCTGGAGCCAGCGGGCCGGGTCGTTATGCCCGGTGTTTTAGCCAGCCGGCAGGCAGAGCAGGAATTGGACCTTGCCGCTGCGAAGCCGGTTTCCGCCAGTTCTTCTTTGGAAAAGGCCGGCTGGGGAACAAATCATTTGGTGAACGAAATCACTCACAGTCTGCCTGGCACGCTCGGCTGGAGCAGCGCCGGTCACGATACGCCGAATCATAGCGAATGGGTGTGCGTGGATCTGGGACGAGCGGTACGGATCGATAACATCAAACTTTACCCGCGAGATGACCAGGAGGCCGAGGGTGGCGGCTTTCCGGCTGATTTCAAGATTCAAGCGTCAGGTGACCTCAACAACTGGACGGACCTGGTGACCCGGACCGAATACGGTCACGGGCAGAAGACGCTGGGGGTGCAAGCTTTCGTTTTCACCAGCCGACGTTGCCGTTATGTCCGCGTTTATGCAACCAGGCTGGGCAAAGTATCTTCCAGCCCGCTTGAATATCGTTTTCAATTGGCGGAGCTGGAAGTCTATGGCAAGGACAACTAGCGAAGGCGGCCGTGGTCGAATGCGGTTCTCGAGCCGAGGGCGAATAATTCGTTCGCCGGCTTCGGATCGAAGAAGATCCCGCTCAGCGTGACACCGTCTCCCCGGACTCTGTCAATCCTGAACTTGGCCGATCTGTCATACGCATAAACCAAATATGCGCCGCCAGAAAATCCTTTCACAACGCGGACGGGGGCGATCAGTTTCAAGGTGTCGGAGTCGAACATCTCCACGGCCAGCCGCCGGCCTTTATCGTTCCAATCGACGAAATACAGGGCTACCTGATAGGACCGTGTGCCGTCGATGCCGATGGTCAGGGTCATGGTTTGATCGCTATTGGAAACACAGGCCGCGTTTCGCGGGGTGGTATTGTCTGGATCGGGCGAAAGGGCCCGTGAATCCGAGGTCCTTGAAGCCCAGGTCGTGGCATCAGGCAGGCCAGCTTTCGGAAATGCCCTGAAATATTCCAAAGACGTCACATAGGGAGGCAGAGATTTTTTGTCGCGGCCGGCGGTCGTGTAGTTACAGAGGACATATCCCTCCCTGCCGTAGACGCCGCCCCAGTCACCGCCAGTGGCCGTATCCAGCTTGATGAACCGGGCGGCGTACTCCACCGGCGGTTCGTGATAGGCTGGCGTCTCGCCGCGATACGTCGTGGAGAACGCATAAGTGCCGGGCTCGACCGAGGCGAAGATCACGAATTCCGAAT
This sequence comes from Candidatus Aminicenantales bacterium, assembly GCA_049512315.1. Classification (GTDB taxonomy): domain Bacteria; phylum Acidobacteriota; class Aminicenantia; order Aminicenantales; family Saccharicenantaceae; genus DATKJS01. The sequence continues at coordinate 18,971 of JBEKXF010000027.1, forward strand.
CCTGGCGGGCCCCTCCGAGACCTGGAACCGGATGGAAATCGCCATCCCAGGCCAACCGACCGTTTACCGAGATACGGATGATCGTCTTTCCGACTTTCGGAATCCCGATGCGGCCCAGCGTCCCGGCCGGCGCCGAAACGGCGCCCTGCCCTGAGGCGACGTTGAAACGGACGCGGATGTCGCCGCGAGGAGTCGGGGTCGTTCCCGACACCCAGGTTAGTGTCCGACCCGGATGAGGAAGGACGTCATAGGTGGTGAAGCCGGGGGACGTGGGGACGATCCCGAGCACCTCTTCATTCAGCCATTTGACGGGTCCCGCACCCCAGGGATGACAGAGGCTGACGATGCCGCACTGGGTGTTGGGAACGGCATCGTTCGGTCCGATGACCGAAAGCCACGACGGCCGGAACACCTCGAAGGTCGTGGTTCCTCCGTACTTAATCATGCCTCCCCATAGGTCCCTGACGGTACTTAAAGCGTCATCGTATTTGTTGAGCTTCGCCAGGGCCTGGAGAATGAAATATTGGTTGAAGGGCGAGAGCGAAACCCTGTTGACCCGGTCGCGGAATTCCTTTTCGAAGAGCGCTTCCCGCTCGACCGCAGTGAGCAGTCCGGTGGTCACGGCATCGGCCGCAGCATGAAGGCCAAGGCGGGAATACCAATTCCCGTCTTTCCTCAGGTCGGCCAGCTTGGAATGGGCATAGCTTGAATACTTGTCACGCAAATCCGGGCGGCCGAATTTTTCCATCGCTGCGGCAAAGTCCCTCCAGGTGCGGATCGATAGCATTTTGTAGGCTCTCTGAGCTTCCGGACACGGTTTGAACCAGATTTCGAATCCGGCGCACAAACGCTCGTCCCAGCCGTAAAACCTGAGCTTGGGGTCCGTTCCGAACGAAGCGTAGGATTCATCGAGCTTAGCACAGGCGTTGGCGACATAGCGCTCCAACGTCGCCGCGTCGCCCGTGTAATTGTAATAATCCAGTAAACTCAAGACCCAGTACAGCGAATAGCTCCGGATGCCGTTGTTCAGGTCCGCCGTGGACTCGATATTCCGCTTGACGAAATCGTAGTTGCCGAAGGCCACGAGGGCGGCGGCTTGCGAGGGGTGGGCATCGCCAGTCCATGACATGCGGTCGCCGCGGTCCATGAGAATGGCGCCAAAATAATCCTTGACCAAACTGGCTTTCACGCCGTACGCGGACGCATACCAAATCTTCGTCAGAAGGGGATCGTCGCATGAGAAGCTGCCCGCATAATTGGCCGGCTTGACCTGGCATACGGCCCGAATCCCCTTGATATGCCAGGGAGCATCCGGCGACTTCGCGTGGATCCAAGCGAACCGGACCCCCTCGTAGAGTTCGCGATTCAGTTCAAGCCTGTAGGTGTGGCCGTACTTGACCGGCGTTTTGGTTTTGTCCTGTCCGGGTTCATTGTACTCGGAGATGCTCATCTCAATGCCCCCCGGGCAATCAGGACTGTCGAATTCCACCCAGGCGGCCATCTCCAAACCGAAATCGAGCCTGATGGCGCCCGCGCCCCTGACGGTCACGTCGGGCTTGGGACCGGTCAGGGACGGCAGATTCTCGAACGACCCGGCCGGGTCGGAGGAGACGGCCTTAGGCTCAAGAAGGAAAACCTCCAGCCCATCAGAGGCCTTGGGATTGGGCCAGCGGTATGCGACAAGCGGGTCGGGCGATTCAGGCACCGCCGGTCCGCTGAACCGTCCGGCGCCGACGTAGGCATAGAGCTCGGGAATCGGCGACCGGCCCCCGATGAGCGTGTCCTGAATGGCCGCTTGGGCGCCTTGAGGAACGATGCGGGCCAAGCCGGAGAGCACAGCCAGCGCGATGGCCCCGGTCATGAGGACTTTGATCAGGCGTTGGACCATGACGTCATTCCTGTGGTCAAGCCCCGGTGATCATGGCTTGCCGTGGCATCTTCAGGATCGTCGCTGATCAGCGAAGTTCTCGGGGGAATTCTTTAGTAATTCCCCAAAGCCCCATTTCGAAATTTTTGAAACCAAGCCGCAGGGCTGGCGATTCGGGCCGCACCCGGTAATCGTTCCTAGCCGGGTCGACGAAAAGGGGATCGGCGAAGACCGAGTTCCGGTCGAAACCGAGCTTGCGCCATTCCTCGAGATCGACCCGGCGGGATCCGCTTTCGGGGCCGTTTTCGCCACGCATCTGGCTAATCCGGGCCGTGAATCGATCGGACCTGCTGAAGAGGCAGTTATAGTCGATCTCCTCGAGCCACAGGCCCCGCGCCGGCGGGGCGATAATCGAATAGACGTCGTCACGGGCCATCACCGTGATGTTCCGGAAATAGCGGTCGTGGTTGTCCTCGTTGCCCACATGGAAGCAGGGCGCGACGTTGCTGTCGACCCAGATGTTATTATAGACGGTCCGATAGGCCCCCTCGCGCAGCTTGATGCTGATGCCCTTGGAAATATTGTTATAGATTTCGTAGTTCGAGGCGCCGTCGTCCAGGTCCAGACCCCAGCCCGAGTGGTCCTCGAAGAGATTGTTCCGCAGGATGACCGGCTCCATGGCATCGATTTTGACGGCACCGGCCTCGAGACTTCGGTGGACGCTATATTCGGAGTGGGATTGCGTCAAACTCCAGAACCGCTCGCGCCCCCAAGCGTTGAACGGTCCGTGGTCACCCGTTTCGCGGACGGTGTCGTGGATGTAGTTGAACTCGATGACGTGGCCGCCCCACGTGCCGTCGCCGATGCAAATGCCCGCCCGGGGCATGTTGTAAATGGTGTTGTGGGCGGCCGTGATGCGCTTGGCCCGGGAGATGTAGACGCCGGCGATCTGCTTGCCGAAGACCCCGCAGTCGTGGATCAGGTTGTTGGACACCGTGCATTCGTAGGGGAAGGCGCGGCGGGTGCCGTTCGTAGCCCCCAGGGTCCCGACGAGGCAGACCGCGCTGTCGCCTGTTTCCGTGAACTTGCACCCCGTCACGGTGGCATTCCGGTTGTAATTGCTGATGAAGACGGCGTTGCCGCCGACGGCGTCGAACCAGCAGTTTCTGACCGAGCAGTCCTGGGTCCCCTCCAGGAACACTGTCCCCCCGCGGTGGATGGCCCAGTCGCTCAGGGATGGAATGTCGTAGGGTTCCAGGAAGGTCGAGGCCGTCTGTGTCAGGCAGAAGCCCTCGATGGCGATGTGGCGGACCGGGGCATCCTGCGTCCCGACGAACCGGACGAGCTGCTCGAGGAGCGGGGCCTCGACGCGCGTGGCGGTCATGTCGACTCCCGGCTCTGGCATGTAATAGAGAATTCCGGCTTTGACGTCCAGATACCATTCCCCCGGAGAGTCGAGCTCCTCAAACACGTTCTCAACAAAAAAGCGCGAGTCCGCTTCGATCTTGGCCGGGTCCTCGAACCACTTGGCACCCATCTGGAACCCGCCCTCCCCGAACCAGATCGCCCGGCCGTCATAATCGATCGCCTTCAGCCTCCATTGGAGATTCCCCCACTCCCAGCCCTGGAAAATATGGATGACCGCCTCCTCGGGCCGGGCCCAGTGTTTGACCGTGAACGAAGCGGGGTCGAAGAGGATGCCCCGCGGGGCGCCGCCCGAGAAGGTCATGTCGTCGTTCTCTCCGGGTTTAGGGTCCGGACGCCCGTCCGGGATCGGGCCCACGGGATGGATATAGCCGCTTCGCCCGGGTTTCGAATCGTCCCGGTTTGGAAATCGGGCTAGAGTCTGGCGTTTGCCGTTGACGAAGAGCTGCGAAAAACGGAGCCCCCCCTGTTTGATGGCGGGCAGCTCGCACATCAGGATCCCGTTTCGGTATGGCTTCCAGCGGCAATCCAGGGTGCGGCTCCCGCTGATGGTCACACGTTCGCCCGGGGCGGCAGCAAAGACGACGGGGGACGCCGCCGATCCGGAGTCCTCGGGCAAGAACACGAGAGGGCGGTCGAGAGCATAAGTGCCTTGACCCACCTCGACGACGGCCGGGCCAGAGGCCATCTTTTTCCATGCCCGCAGCGCCTGCTGGGCCCGGGCTAGCGTGGCGAACGGCGCCAACTTCGTGCCGGGATTTCTGTCGTGGCCGGAGCTCGAGACGTGGAACGTAGCCACCACAGAGGAAACGGATTTCGAAGAGGGCGGCGGATCGCCGGCCATCGGAAATAATCCGAAGGCTGACAGGATCATTGCACCGAGAAACACCCGTCGGCCATTCACCGCTCGCGTCATCCCCGGTTCTCCTTCTTGGCCGGCGCCGGACGCTGCCGTTTTGCCTCGGCCTAGCTGTGGGGAAAGTATAATAAACGGGACCTGCTGTCAAACACTCCGGAGCGGGCCACCCACGCCCTGCCAACTACGGCAATTGACCGGCCTGCCGGCCAGAAGCCAGCACGGAATCTCCAAGAAAGCGAACCCGGATCAACGCGGTTTTTCTCGATAAACATCCAGTTCATAGATCGACCAATGGTAGGTGGCATCCGTGCCGATCTGCGTGATCCTGATATAACGCGCAGTCTGAGCCGGAAAGATGATGGTGGTCATTCCCAACTGCCCCGGTCCCGAGGCGATAGGGCTTCCCCAATTGACTTCGTCGCTGGAGACTGAAACTGAATAGGACTTGGGAAAATCCCACAAAGCCCAAGTGTTGTCGAGAACAATTTTGGAAAACGTTTCCGCCCGTCTCATATCGACTTGGAACCATTGTCCGCTGTGTTGTGTTTTCGTCATGTCGCGCCAGCCGGTCCAATGGTCCCCGTCGATGGCATTGGCGGCCGAGACATCGACCGAGATATTATCTCCGCTGAAGAGAAAAGTGCCGTCTTTGACCGAGGCCGAAGCAATCCAGGATTTCTTCTCAAGCGGGATATCATCCGCCGGAGGCGGTGGCAGCGGCTTCGGCGAGCTTATCGGCAGCGCGCCCAAACCGAGAAAAGTCCATGTCCCCGGGTCCGTATTGAATTTGATATATCCGTCGTCCTCTCCATTCCAGGAGATGCCTTTCACCCCGCCCCGATAGGTTCCACTCCAAACGGTCGTCCCGTTGACCTTGATGGCATTCAGCTCCAAAAATGAATTCTTGGGGATGCCGACGATGGCTTGGGTGTTCGGGGGCGATATCAATTCCAGGGAATATTCCGTTGTGGTTTTCTTCATGTTGACCGTGATGTTGCCCTTGATGGAGGGGACATCGACCTTGATCGCAGTCAGAAACGCTTCTTTGGGCAGTACATGGTACGTCGTCCACCCGGGTGCCTCCGGGGCAATTCCAGCGATGGTTTGGGAAAGATTCAGGACAGGGGGATTCCAACCGTGATTGAGTGACGAGGCCGCGTCAAAGGCATTGAGGCCTGTCGCCCACCACCGATCGTAATGTTCCCACAAGGTCGTGAAGCTGCACGGGATCATGGTTTTATATCGATTGGACATTCTGAGCAAGGCCGCGTCCTGTTTTCCCATGGTGCACAGGGCCTCGAAGACCCAACGGTCGAAAAAGCAGCTGGCGTTCGTCATTTTCGTCAGCACCGTGTCGTAGATCGCGACCCATTTGGAGCGGTCTGCCAGTCCGGCATTGACCGCCATAGCATTCGCCCGGTCGTCCGGCGTGGAGACGTTCGCCGACATATAACAATTCCCTTTCCAATATTTGCCGTTAAACATGCTTTTGATGGCCTCGAGCCTCTCCTCGATGGCCGGGATATCCGCGTCATGCCCGGTCACTTGGGCCATCTTCTTTAGGGTTTTGAGGTCAATATAAAAGAAACAGGTCTCGATGATGGGGATATCCTTGATATCCTTTCCCCAATCGAACCATTGCCGGGGATTGCCGAATTTATAGGTCTCCAAAAGAAAAGTCTTGGTCGAGTCATAGACGGCCTTTATGGAATCCAGATCTCCGGTGTGCAGGTAATAGAACCACAGCCCGTATTCGCCGAGAAATTCCAAGTGTTGACCCGGATAGAAATTGGGCTCGAGTTTCCTCAGAACCAGCTCTTTGCACAGCCGGTGGGACGCCATATCGAAGGCATAAAAGCACTGGTCGAGTTCAGGCGTCCCATCGCCCCAGAATCCGACCCTCTCCCGGTCGGGGCAGTCGTAGAAATGGTCTCTCATACAGATATAGGCGGTCCTGGCCCCCTTTTTCCAGAGGATATTGTAGTCGTTGTCGTTGCACTCGAACGAACCGGCCAACGTTGTGTCGTATCCCGTTTCCCGGTACTTGACGGCTTTCACCGTCACGCCCGCAGGAATGGCATAAATGGCGCCCTCCCCGCTGACCCAATTTCTCGCCTCATGCGTTTGCTTGCCCGAAACGGTCGTATATGTCTCCGTGGGCGTCAGATATAGGACAAGCGGGTTGCTGGAGTTGAAGCGGATCATTTGGCCTGCAGGGGCTTCCAGCTGAATCCAGGGCTGAAAATGGCAGTTATACGGCATGCGGCAGACGAGCTTCCAGCCCTTATTCTCCGAATGCGGCAGGTCCTCGGAGAGGCCGATATAATCTCTCAATCCATAATCCTTCAAGCCCGAAAATGCCTCCGTGGAGGCTTGGCTCGTCTGCCTCTGAGCCGGACTGGGTTTGGCCGACGGGATCAGGGCGGAATCCATCGGCGATGCGGCCGCTGTGAGAACGATGAATGCGCTGACCCTGATCAGCTTGATCCAGGGAGTCTTCATCAACGGGGCTTCGACCCGGAGGACCGAGCGGCTCTTATCCATCAATTCCTGAAGACTGCCATCTCGGCGAGGCCAACGTTGGCCGTTTCCCTGGAAACCGAATCAACGACGAACACCACCCAAGTGACGGACTTAGGAGCGAAGCTCAGCTCCTTGCAGGATCTCGCATCGTTGGGAAGCTCGCCCACGCGGACGGTGCTCCCATCGCTGAAAAGCAGCATGCCCGAGGTGATGTGGTCGGTCGGATTCGGCCGGTCAAAAAGCCAGACCCGTCGCACGGTCTGTGGCGAATCCCAGCTGAGACGGATCATGGCCGTCTCCCGCTCGCCGCCGCTCACCCATTCACGCGCGTTAATCCCGGTATTCAGGTCGACGATTCCGTCGACGGCCCCCTCACCAAAATATTCAATCAACTCAGTGAAAGGCCTGCTATTCTTGTGGGCCGACGAAACATTGACTCTGGCCCGGAGGGCGATATTGTTCTCGCTCTTGAGCGGATCCTCCGGCGGCTGATCGCTCCCCGCCGGGCCGGACATCTCCCTGGTCCCGTCCAGGAGTTTGACCTCCTGGAGAGTCCAGGCGTAGCGGCTGCCCATCGGATCGGCCGCCGTCCGGTTGCCGAAGTAGGCCTTGTGGAAGTTCGCGGAGTAGGACAGCCACGCCATCCTGCCGTCGGCGCTGATGAACTTCGACGGGAAGTACAGGAAGTAGCCTTGCCGGCCAAACTTGTTCATGTATGTGACCATCCTGTAGGGTCCCGTGATCTCGTCCGCTTCCAGGATGTAGGAGTTCATGTCCCTGACGCCCGGCCAGCCGTCGGTGACGCACATCAGATATTTATGGAGCGGGGCGTTATAGGTTATCGTCGCGCAGCCCATGTGGTCGTCCCAGGTCAGGAGCGGCCGGATGTCTGTAAAATTCCGGGACCAGACGGGACGCCCGTCGGTCCCCCGGCCAGCGAAAAATTCGTAGGCCCTGAGGTCATTGATGTTTTTCGGACAGGGGATCACGCGCGCGAGGTAGACGCCGTCGCCGGCGATCCAACTGTTCCCGGCGATGCGCGGCGTTGGGTCCGCCTCAAGGGCGCCGTGGCCGACGAGATAGGCCTTCCCGTCGGGGGAATGCTCCAGGTTGCGTCCGAAGTCCACGAAATGGGGCGTCCCCATCTTGACCTGACGGCCGTCCTTCCCCGATTCCGGGAAGAGCGGCTTTTCGGGCAAAAGCGGGCTCGGGATCCAGGTTTTCCCGTAGTCCAATGAAATCCGGAATCCTGGGACCGGGCCGCAGATGGCCCAGCTGTAGAGGTCCCGGTATTCCGGCTTGGACAGGTCGAAGTCGACGCAGTACGTCCCGTAATACCAGACACCGTTGTGCACGAGGTTGGCGCTGGGATAGCGGCCGCCGTACGGAAGGGCCGAGGCCGGTTCTGACCCGAGAGAAGTAATCGTCAGGTTCAAGGGATCGTCGCCGACGATTTTGGCGTTGCCTGTGCGAGCCTTCGCCCCGCCGCTTGAGTGGCAGGACTCCTCGCCGATCTCACCGTCAGTCCAGCCGCTGTACATGTTGCCGTTGGATGCCCAGGACGGATACCAAGTATCGGCATCCGTGTACGTTGCGGATTTGTGGGTGAAGGCGATACCCCGGATGTCCCGGGAGGGTTCGAAGGGACAGCCGGGCGGCGGTTCGGATTTCCAAACCCGCGGCGGCCACGGCTGGGAGGTGTAGGCGACGGTCCTCTCGGTGACCCTCCGCGAGCATCCGGCGAGGGCGAAAATGATCAGGCCGGGAACAAACGGAATCAGGAAACGTTTCATCATGTCTCCTCTGGTGCGCCCCTCAGCATATCGCGATATCACACCGGCCTTACTTTGTCTCCGGGGTCAGCTCGTACGCCGTCCCCGGCGCCGTTTTGAATTCCCAAACGTCTTTTTCCGGTTTCGTCACCGGGACGATCTTTCCCCCGGACGTGACCTTCAGCGCTCTGGCTGAGCGGATGCGGCAGGTGTTCCCATTTTTTGAGAAAACCGTGGCCTGCCCGAGCCGGCCCGCCGTCCAGCGCAGGCCGACCTCGAAACCGCCCCGGGTGCAAAGCCCCTTGACCTCGCCTTCTTTCCAGGTTTCGGGAAGGGCCGGCAGGAAACTCAATTCGTCCTCGTGCGACTGGAGAATCATCTCCGCCACGGCCGCGGCCATGCCGAACGCGCCGTCCACCTGCATGGCGCCGGAGCAAATCGAAAACAGGCTCTGGGTCGTATACTTGCGCATGGCGAAGGCGAAATTCTCCATGGCCTTAGCGCCGTTCCCGAGCCGCGCCCAGCAGCCCGCCTTCCAGGCCGAGGACCAGCCGTTCCCTAGCAATCCGCGCTGCTCGAGGACGACCTTGCTCCCTTCGGCCAATGCCGGAGTGAGGCGGGCCGAGATTTGGTGTCCGGGGAAAAGGCCCCAGAGGCCGGAGATGTGGCGGTGGCTCTTTTCCGCTTCGTCCCAGTCCTCGATCCATTCCTGGAGGTTGCCCTTCCGGCCGATCCGCATCGGGGCTAGCCTGGCTTTCGCCGCCAGCGCCCGGGCCCTGAATTCCGGGTCCACGCCCAGAACGGCGGCGGCCTTGGCCGCGTATCCAAAGAGGTCGTTCAGGATCTGCATGTCGATCGTGGACCCCGCGCAAATCGACGTCGTCGTCCTGAAGGTAGTGATCTCGTCGAAAAATGGGACCTGGCCGGGGACGGCCGGGAAATTCTCGGGCGACGTCGAGGGGTTCGTCACGAGCCAGCCGTACTTCGGATGGGGGACCAGGAAATCGAGGAAGAACTCGACGCTGCCTTTCATGACGGGGTAATACGTCTTTAGGAATTCCCTGTCTCCCGTGAACAGGAAGTGTTCCCAGAGGTGGGTGCAGAGCCACGCGCCGCCCGTCGTGAAGGTGCCCCAGCTCGGCCCGTCCATCGGGGCGGCCACGCGCCAGAGGTCGGTATTCTGGTGGAAGACCCAGCCGCGGGCGCCGTAATGTTCCCGGGCCACCTGGCTGCCCTGATCGGTCAGTTCCCCGATCATCCGGAAAAGAGGCTCGGCGCATTCGCTCAGGTTGCCGACTTCGGCCGGCCAGTAGTTCATTTCGGTGTTGATGTTGGTCGTATATTTCGAATCCCACATTGGATTCTGGTCTTTGTTCCAGATGCCCTGGAGGTTGGCCGGCTGCGTGCCCGGCCTGGAAGACGAGACGAGGAGGTAGCGGCCGAACTGAAAGACCAGGGCCGCGAGCGCCGGGTCGTTCATGCCATCGGCGTTCTTCAGGCGCTCGTCGGTCGGGAGCGCCGAACCGGAGGTCGCAGGCAGGTCCAGGGAAACGCGCCGGAAAAGCCTCTGATGTTCTTTGACGTGGGCGGCCTGGATCGCGTCGAACGTCTTGCCGGCGACCGCCTTCATGACGGCATCGACCCGGGCGGCCGGGTTTCCGCTGACGTCCTTATAACTCACGAAATTCGTGGCCGCGGCGATGAGCAGGGTGACGGCATCGGCATTTTTGATGCTCAATTCGTCCCAGTCAACGCGGAGCGCCCCGCCCTCGGGGACGGCCTTGAGGCGGGCCTCATAGCGTAGCTTTCCCTCGACGCCCATGTAATCCGCGGATTTTCCCCGGACGACGAGGCCGTCCGGACCGTCACCGTCCATCCGGAAATAATCGGTCGCATAGTTGGAATGGGTTTCGTTCCGGTAGCCCCGCAGTTGCGCCGTGAAGGAGATCGAGCCGGGCCTGTCGGCGGTGAGGCGGACGACGACGACCTGGTCGACGGGGCTCGAAAAGACTTCCCGGGTGTACCGGATGCCGTTCCGCTCGTAGTTCGTGGTCACGATGGCCGTGTCCAAATCGAGCGCACGGCGGTAGTTCGCGGCCGGGCCCTTGTCGTGGAAGTCCATGACCAGGTCCGCCAGGGCCTGGAACTTCATCTGCTCGACCGGGTAGCCCATGAGGTTCCGGCCGAACAGGATGTGAGCCATCTTATAATTCCCCTCGAAGACGAGCTTCTGGATCTCGGGCAGGACTTTGGCGCCGCCCTTCACCACCGTCGAATAGGGCCCGCCGGACCAATAGGTCTCTTCGTTGAGCTGGACCTGCTCCTCGTCGGTCTTCCCGAAGACCATGGCCCCGAGACGGCCATTGCCGACGGGATAGGCGTTCTCCCACTTGTCCGCGGGGTGTGTCGACCAGATCACGGTCGCGGGATTTGGAGCGGGCTTGTCGCTCTGCGAGGCGAAGGCGGCCGCCGTCACGGCGGCCATGATGACGGCGGCAACCAGAAGCCAGGCGGCTTCTCTCGTCATGATTCCTCCTCCCCGGTCCGACTCGGGCATGATCAACGCCCGCCGAGCTCGAGCTCGACCAGAACTTCCTGGCCGGCCGGGAGCGACACCTTGCGTCCCCTGGGATCACGAAGATTCTGGACCGCGGCCCGGCCTTTTTTCACGGCGATGGTCTTGATCTCCCCGGGCGCGAAGAGCAAAATGTCCTGAGCCCTGGCCGCTTTGAACACGGCCTGGATCGTCCCGCCGTTCCACGTCAGGCGCGTGATTTCGATCTGGCCGCGGCATAGGACGCCTTCGATCGTCCCGGACGGCCAAGCCGCCGGACACGCCGGAAACAACCGGACGACTCCGGGCTCTGAAGCCACGAGCATCTTGATGAGGACGGCCGGCAGGCCCCCGCTGATGTCCGTGTTGAACAGCTTTTTGGCATTGTGCATGGACGCCAGATTATGCAGCCAATACCGGTTGAGGAGCGGCACCAGGCAACGATAAGCCAGGTCCGCTTCTCCCAGGCTGGCCGACGCCTGCCCGAGCTGCACCAGGCCGAAGGACATGAACCCACCCTGTTTCTCCCAGTTGCTCCAGTGGCGCTCGAGCTTGAGCTCGATGAGCCGCTTGAAAGCGGCCTTGAGCTTCGGGTTCTTCGCGATCTCCTCCGGCATCCCGTCAAACAGGGCATAGAGTTGGGAATTGTGCCGGTGATTGTAATTGTCCGCGAGCTTGGGCGTCAGCCATTCCCGGACGGCGCCGTCCTCGTTGATCAGGTACTCCGGCATCCTGGCCAGCATTTTTTCCCAAAGGGGGATCTTGTCCTTGTTGACGTTCAGCTCCCGGGAGGCGGCGATCGTATTCCGGAGCAGTTCCTTGGCCGCCGCCACGTCCATGGTGGCATTGAAGGTCGTCTGGGACCCTGTGTTGCTCGGGGCGTTCTCGGGCGACTGCGTGGGGCTGAACACGTATTTCCCGTCCGGGCCTTCGGTGAGATAGTCCTCGAAGAACAGGGCCGCTTTTTCCATGAAGGGCAGGGCATGTTCGGCTAGGAACTTCCGGTCGCCCGTGTAGAGCCAATAGTCGTAAAAAAAATGGGCCGCCCAGGAGGCGCCGGCGACCCAGAACTGTCCGGGGAAATCCGCTTCGAACGCGTTGTTGTAGCCGTTCGTGGTCGACCGTGACGGCAGAGCGATCCCCCGCGCCCCGAAGATCATCTTCGCGTTGACCTCGAGATACGGGACCAGTCCCTCCATATAGGACGTATAGGCCAGAAGGAGTTCGGGCGTGTTCCCCATGAGCATGCTGGCCAGGGCCGAAGGGACGTTCCCGTTGTGGGTGAAATCACTGGACCAGGGCGGGTCGTAGGTCCCGGCCCAGACGCCCTGGAGGGTCGGTGGCAGATCGCCCGTGCTGGAGATGATATTGTAGCGGCCGGCGTCGAAGACCTTTTCCAGGAGCGCCCTCGAGGGCTCGGCGTCGGTCGACTTGGCCAGCAGCTGCTCCGACGTCAAGCCGCGGTCCGGGCCGCCACCAAGGTCGAGCCGCATGCGCCGGAACATCTCCCCGTGGATTTTCTCGTGTCTCTGCAGAAGCTCGCTATAAACCGGGGGTAAGCCGGCCAGGGCCCGTTTCGTCGCTTCGATCATGGATTTTTCGAAGTCGTCGAGCACCTTGATATCGACGAAAATAAGCACTTCGTCCGCGCCCGTGACTACCAAGGCCGGTCCGTCCGTCATCGTCGTGCCGTTCTTGGCAATGACCCGCGCGACGCCTTCCAACGCCTGGATGCTTCCGGGATACGCGTGGGTGAAGCCGTTGCGATACGTCAGGGTGGACGCGTCGGTGGTCATGGCCAGGTTAGTGACGTTCGCCCTGAACCTCTCGTTCTTGGGCTCCCGGGGGGTGAGCTCCAGCCGGCAGTTCACCCGGCCCGGTCCGGGCCCGATGATCTGCATCAGGGCGATCCCGTCGGCGCGGGAGACGAAGAGCCGGCGCTCGAACGGCCCCCGATCATCGGACCAGTAGACGAGCGTCTCGCCCGTCTCAAAGTTCGTCGAGCGCAGATAATTCGTGACGGCGCCTTCCGCGGCCATCTTGACCCTGAGGTCAAAAGCGGGCATGAGCGGGTCGGGGTAGAGGAATCCCTTCTGTTCGGCGAAATCTTCCGCCAGCTGCCCCGCCTGCGCGTAAAGCCCGCGGTCGATGAGGCGGCGGATCTCGAACAGCCGAGTGGCGGTCGCCGGCGGCAGGAGCGGGACGCGCTCAGGGACGAACAGATGCTTGTGGCTGAAAACGACGATATCATCGAGGGCCCGCCCGAGGACGCTAGCCCCGATCGTCCCGTTGCCGCTGAGCAAGCCCTGCTCCCAGGTCAGGCCGGGTTCGGAGCTGATGAATCCGCGCTCGGGGACAGGCAGTTTCGTTGAGGCCTGAGCTGGGGGCTCCGAAGGATCGGTGGCACGGCGCGCGGAACCGACCGCCGGGCTGAAGGCCGAAAAGATGACGAGGAGCGCCGCAGCGCCGTAGATCGCTTTTTTCACGGACGGTTTGTTCATGAGCCTCATCTCCCTTTCTGTTTGCCGCTATAAATTTCCCGGACCCGGTCGACGACGATCGCCAGCAGGATGAGCAGGCCGAGAAACGAGTTGGCGTAATAGGGGTTCGCCTTGACCTCGACCAGCCCGTGTTTGATGAGCATGAAAATGGACGACCCCATGAAGATCCCGAGCGCGGAGATGATCCCGCCGTTGAGCCCTGTCCCGCCGATGATGGCTACGGCGAACGATATGATCAGCCAATCGTCGCCGGTTTCGGGGGCGGCCGAGCCGAGCTTAGACGCCCACAGGACGGCCGCCAGCGCCGCGATGGCCCCGGACAGGACGTGGGCCGAGACGACCATGCGGTCCGTGTGGATCCCGGACAGCCGGGCCGCGGCCGCGTTGCCGCCCGTGGCCAGCATGCGGCGGCCGAAGACCGTGTTCCTGTACATGAATCCGATGAGCCCCAGCAGAAGGGCCACAAGGATGAAAACGAACGGGACCCCCCAGAGGGTCTTCTGGCCGATGACGCTGAACGACTCTGGGACTTTGTAGGGCGATCCGCCCGAGATGCCCGAGCGCAAACCCATGAAGATGAACATCATCGACAGCGTGACGATGAACGAATCGATCCGTAGGCGGGTGATGATCAGGCCGTTGAGCCAGCCGGCCAGAACGCCGACGCCCAGGGCCAGGGCCACGGCCAGGCCCGCCGGGAGGCCCCAGGTGTCGAGTCCCAGGCCGAGAACAACGGTGGCGATGCTGCCGATCGCTCCGACCGCCAGGCTCATCTGGCCCACGACAAGGCAAAAGGCCTGCGACAAAGCGATCAGGACATAGAACGCCATCTGGCGCGAAATAACGAACATGGTGTAGCTGCTGAGGAAGCTTTGGGAACGAAGCGCCAGGATCGCGAAGAGGACGACGGTCGAGATGACCAGCCCGAGGGTCCGGCCGCTTATCCTTTCCCGCCGGTCGACCCCCGCCCCGGTTTTCGCTCCGCCGTTCTCTGCCGTGGTCTTCGTTGCCATGATCGTGTCCTTCCTCACTGCAAGTACCGGCCGATGGCCGCACTGACCTGTCCGTAGGTCTTGGTCTCGTCATCCACGTCCTCAATCACGCCGACGACCCGGCGGTTCTTGAAGACGAGGATCCGGCTGGCGATCTTGATGACCTCCGCCATGTCCGAGGAGATGAGGATGACCGCCTTCCGCCCGTTCTTCGCCAGGTCCCAGATGAGCTGGTGGATCTGCTCCTTGGCCCCGATGTCCACGCCGACAGTCGGCTCGTCGATGATCAGGATGTCGCAATCGGCGGCCAGCCACTTCGAGATGCAGATCTTCTGCTGGTTGCCGCCGCTCAGGTCCTCGGTCTTCTGGTTGGGCCCGGTCGTCCGGATGTCCAGGGCCCGGATCATGCGCCGCGTCAGGGCTAACTCCCCGGCCCGGCTGATGGCCCGCGTCAGCCGGCTGCGGAGACGGGGCCAGACGGTGATCGTGACGTTGGTCGTGACGGGCGACTGGAGAAACAGGCCTTCCTCCTTGCGGTTCTCCGTGACGTAGCCGATGCGGTAGCGCTCCAGGCTGTCCGCGACGCTCTGGATGCGGGCCTTCTCGCCCCGGACATAGACCGCGCCACGGTCGAGCCGGTCCTCGCCGATCAGGACGCGGGCCAACTCGGTGCGGCCCGCCCCGACCAGACCGTAGAAACCGAGAATCTCGCCTTCGTAAAGGGTGAAGCTGACGTTATCGACCTTGCCCTCGCGGACCACGTTCTCGGCCCGCAGCATTTCGCGGTCCTGGTTGACGTCGAGCGGGCCCAGATGGGCCTCTACGATCTCCCGTCCGATCATCATCCGGACGAGTTCCCCCGGTTCGAGGCCGGCGATCCGCCGCGTGCCGACGTGGCGGCCGTCACGGAGCACGCTGACCGTATCGCACAGGGCGAACACTTCTTCAACTTTGTGGGAAACGAAGATGATCGTAACGCCCCGGCCGCGGAGGTCCCGGAGGATGGAGAACAGATTGCCCGTCTCGTGTTCGGTTAGCGAGCTCGTCGGCTCGTCCAGAAAAAGGACGCGGGCATCGGCGGCCAGCGCCTTGGCGATCTGAACGAGCTGCTTGTGGGCGGCGCTCAGGTTCTTGATCACGGCGTCCAGGGGGAGGGCCAGCCCAACCAGGTCGAGATATCTCCTGGCGACGCTTTCGACGGCCTTCCAATCGATAATCCCTGTCCGCCCGTACGTCACGAGTTTGTCAAGCATGATGTTCTCGGCGACGGTGCTTTCGGGGATGATCTGGATCTCCTGGTTGACGACGTCGATGCCGCGGGCCAGGCTGTCGCGGTAGTCGCGGAAGCAGAGGCGCTCCCCCTCATAAAGAACTTCGCCTTCGTCGGGCTGCTCGATCCCGGTGGCGACCTTGATGAGCGTGCTCTTCCCGGCACCGTTCTCGCCGACGACGGCGTGGATCTCTCCGGGTTCGAACCTCAGGCTGATGCCATCGAGCGCCTGGACGCCCGGGAAGCGCTTGCGGATGCCCCTGAGTTCGAGCATGGATTGGCGGCGTTCCTATTTCGGCGGTTGGAGATACTTCGTCTGGAGCTCGGCGGCGATGCCATCGGTGATCTTCCGGACCTCGATGGCGTACGTGTCGATATTGTCCTTTGTGACAATGACGATTCCCGCGTTGATGAACTGGTAGGGGACTTTGGGCGTCCACCCGTCGAGCATCAGCCCGAGCAGTCGGGCCGAGAGGTAACCGTGTCCGGGCGGATTCTGGGCGATCGTGGCGTCGATGAAGCCGTCGCGGATCGCCTGGAGCACGGTCGGGCCGGTGTCGATCCCGATGAAGCGGATCCGCTTGTGCCGGGGATCGCGGTGCCATTCGGTCAAAACGGACGCGGCGGCGATGGTCGGGTTGTAGCCCGTGGTGATGATGCCGTCGATCTCGTCCATCCGGGCCGCGAGGGCGCTTTGGATCTTGGTGACGGCTTCGCTGACCTGGGTCATGTCCGAAATCGTCTGGACGATTTCCACGCCGGGATGCCGGGCCACGACCTCTTGGATGCCTTCGTCGCGCTTCTTGGTGTTGATGTCCGTGACCATCTCGAGGACGTTGAGAATCCGGCCCCGGCCGCCCATGAGTTCGATGAGTTTCTCCGCGGCCGTTATGGCCGCCGCCTTGATATCGGTAGCCACAGTGAAGGGAACGGGCGTCGGCAGGTCCGGCTCCGCTCCATAGGCGACCACGAGCTGGCCGCGGCCTTTCAATTGAGCGAAAAGGGCGTTGGCGCCGGCGGGGTCGCCGGGATAGACGCTGAAGGCCCTGTATCCCTTGGTGGACAGGGCCTCGACGTTGACATTCTCGTTGTCCTGGGTCCACTGCTGGCCGACGACCTTGGCGGCCCGGGTGCCGGTTTCCCGTTCAAAGCGCTCGACGCCGCTCCGGACTTCGGTGACGTAGGGATGGGGCATCATGCCGTACCAACAGACAGGCTCAACCCCCACGTTTTTCTGTGTCAATTTGACCACGACGACCACGGCCGCCAAAACGACAACGGCGAGGATAAGGACCGTCTTTCTCAACGCGATTCCTCCCGATCCGCCGCCCACCGCGGATGCCGCCGGATCCGCGCGACGGATACCGGCCGAAGACTTAAGAATTTTTCATTATAGCATGATTCAAATCCGCTCATCGGGGCCCCAAGCCGATCCTGACCGGCCGGACCGATTCCTTCTTGATCCAGATCACAAGATCGGTCCCGTCGATCGTCCGGACATATCCAAGCTTGAGGGCCGGGCCGCGCTCGACGGGTTGTCCATCAACCGTCACCGCGGCGCTCCCGTCGCCCCAACCCCGGATATAAAGCACGATATTCACCGCCGGCCTTTCCGTGGCAGCTTGGAGCTCGCAGACCGCGACCGCCGGCCGCCCCGGCTGCGGACAGGCGAGCACATAGGCCCGCTGCGAAAGGTCATAGCCCTCGGAACGAAGGCCCGGACCCTGAACCGACAAGGCCGGAGCTTGGGTCCAGGACCTTCCGAGCGTCGCCAGGCCTCCGTATGGGCCCTCAGTGACGCCATAAACCCAACTCGCCCAAGTGGTATCTTCGGGCCCCGCGTGCCTTGGAGGGTCCGTGTAGGAGATGGAAAAACTCGTCACGCGGTCGGCCGCCACCGCGTACCGGCCGTCCGAAGGCAGGAGAGAGACCGGGAAGTGGTTGTACGCCGGGAAATTCGAGACGCCGGCCCTGACCCTCCCGACATAAACGTTCATCTGGCAGCCCGGTTCGAAGAGGATGAAGGGCTTGGTCTTCGACTTCAGGTTCACAACCTGGATATTCGGATTCTCGGGCCTGAGCTTCCGCCGGAGGTCAGGATCATTGATCTCTCCGGGCCAGGAGTACACCTGGCTCTCCCCTTTCAGATTGAGGAGCGTCAGGGCATCAGGGTTCAGGACGTCCTCTGGGCCTTGGCCCGGCTGGCAGAAGGGAATCGTTTCCTGGATCTCGGACGGAGATTCCGGACCCAGGAACTCCGTGGGCCAAACCACCTTGCGGACGGCCGTCAGGTCGGGATAGAAATAGTAATACTCGTCCACCCATAATCCCCAGCCCGATTTTTCGTCGACCCGCCAGAAATGGTCGCGCGAGCTCACGGGGGCGTAGCGCCAGTGGACCACGATCCTGGCCTCGGTCGATTCCAGGATACGGACTTGGGAATAGAGGCACCGGGGGTCTTCCATGTGTTCGTAGCAGCCTTCGGTGGCGTCCCACGTTTCGAAACTCTGGTCGGCGAGCCACTGCCCGTTTTCCATGACCCAGGCCGGGCCGTAGCGCGTCCCCCGCCAGAATACGACGCGAACCGGCGAATCGTCGAACTGGACGACGATGTCCGCGGCGGGACCGACGGGCCATAAAGCGTCCCAACCGTCGTCGTATCGGAGCTTTGTGTAATAGGCTCCAAAACGCCCCGGTCCCGGGGGACCGGAAGGCAGCCCGGGGAGGGCAAGGTCGGGGGCCAGGGCCGGCGGCACAGCCTCATGGGACCGTTTCAGCTCGTCGGGGGAGAGCGCCCGAATGAAGATCCTGACCTCGTCCATAATTCCGTCGAACGCGTACCAGCTTTCGAGCGTTCCGACCCCGGGCCCGACGATATGCGAGGGCTTTCTCTTGTCCGGGTTCATTCCGATCAAAAGGTCGGCGCCGCTGGCGTAGGCCGGGTTCCCCTGGAAAGCCAGCGAGCCTGCCTCCCGGCCGTCGAGAAACAGGGCGATGCCGCTCCGGCTGTCGAACACGGCGGCGATATGGGACCACTTTCTTGTGGGAACCCTGGCGCGGGACAGGCATTCCTTCCATTCGCCGCGGACGGAGACTCTGAGGCCGAATTCGCCCTGGGGTCCGATCCCGAAGGAGTATCCGACGAGCCCGTCATTCTCCTGGCTCAGGACGGGACACCAGTTCCACGGCAGCGCCGCCGGGGCGACCCAGGCCTCCATCGTGAACGCTTCGCCCAGGCGCGGAGCCTGGTTTCCTTTCCGGATGATACGGGTGGTGTAGCCATCGAACCTGAGGCCGGCTCCGGAGATCCCTGGAACAAACTTGAAATGTCCCTCGATCGCATCCTGGACGCCGCTCGCCGCATCGAGCGCCGTCCGAGTCGTCACTCTGTCGTCGAACGCCCACAGGGCCACCGGGTCCTTTCGAGCGGCCTGTGACCGGAGTTCGGCGACAGCTCCCGATAGAATGGCGAAGGCCACAATAAAGGCCCAAAGCTGACGTCTGTTCACGGCTCCTCCCCGGTGATGCGCAACCCGTCTCTTCAATGGCTTTCGCCGAGAATCCTCACGACCTCGTCGAGGGTCGCAACCTTGGGATGGTTCCGGTAGTCCGGGAGCACGAGAGACTGAATCGCGAGCGCGGCCAGCTCGTCTTCAGGCACGTGAAGATCGCGGAGTTTGAGATCCATCCCGATCTTCTTCATGAAGCGCTCGATCGTACCACACGACATCTCGGCGGCCTTCAGCCCTGTCTCGCCGGCAAGTCTTTTGTCAAGGATCCGGCCCACGGCGGCGAATTTCGCTGGGGCGGCCCGGAAACTGTAGCGCAGGACCGCCGGGTAGACCACGGCCAGGGCTTCGCCGTGAGCCACATGCGGATAAAGCCCGCCGATGGCCATGCCGATGCCGTGCGGAAGAGTCACACCGGAGTTGGCGATGCACAGGCCGGCCAGCGTGTCGGCCCACGCCATGTGCTCTCTGGCCTCGAGGTTTGTTCCGTCCTTGACGGCGGTCGGGAGGTGCTTCGCGACGATTGCCAGGGCTTCCAGAGCCATCAGGTCCGTATAAGGAGATCCGTTCGGGTTGATAAAACTCTCAAAGGCGTGGGCAAAGACATCGAACCCGGTCGTGGCCGTCACCCGGCCGGGCACGGAACGCATCAGCTCGGGATCGACAATGCTCGTCCGGGGGTAGAGCAGCGGATGAGACAGCGCAGATTTGTTTTTTTCCCCCGGATTCGTGATAACGGCCACCTGCGTGACATGGGATCCGGTTCCCGAGGTGGTCGTTACAGCGATAATCGGCAGGGTTTTGCCGGTCGGCTGGCTTTCCCGGAAAAACAGGTAATCCCAGGCCGTGCCCGGGTGGGTGGCTTCGACGGCGATCGCCTTGGCTGTATCCATGCTCGAGCCACCGCCGACGCCAAGGACGATGTCGGCCTTGAAGTCCCTCGCTATTCTGGCACCCGACGTCACGACTTCGCACGTGGGATTGGACATGACGCCGTCGAAATGGACGAAGGGGATCTTGGCCTCGGTCAGCAATCGTCTGACCCTTCCGAAAAGTTCCCCGAACTCAGGGGTCTCCAGGACCGTCACGAGTAGACAGCGGCTTCCGATCCGGGCCACGGCTGGCCCGATATCGGCCACGCGGCCCCGGCCGAACCGAATTTCCGTTGGTTGGTGGTAGTTGAATGGCTTCATGTGTTCTCTATCCTCCGAACGAATAAAACCTTGGCTCCCTCTGAAATGCGTCCCGAGCGCCCGTTCAAAGGTCGATAAAGACCTTCATGGATCTGTCTCCTTCCTGGTCGATGAAGTCATAGGCGCTCCGGTAGCTTTCGAAGGGGAAATGAACGGTCTCCAGGGGCTTGGTGATGACGCGCCCGTCCTTGATCAGTTTGACCGCCTTGATGAAATCCCCCCGCTGGTACATCAGAGTCCCCTTCAGGACGAGCTCCCGGTCCTGGAGAAATCCCATGTTGACTCGCGGCCGCTCGCCGTAGACTCCGACGGCGATGATCGTCCCGCCTTTCCGGATGGCTCCAATGGCCTGATTGACGGCGGCCTCGGCGCCGGCGCATTCGAAGGCCGTGTCAAAACCCTTCCGGCCGAATACGCGGGCCGCGGCCTCCTCGAGACCCTCCGCCTTCGCCATGGATACCGACCGGAGCCTGGACCGCCGGGCGATATCGAGGCGGAAATCGCTGATGTCGGTGATCAAAACGTTCGCGCCCGCGGCCCGGGCAACCTGCCCAAGGAGGTTGCCGATGGGGCCGGCGCCGAGGACGACTACGTTCGTCCCGCCAATCCGCCCGGCCTGGGCGACCGCGTGGACCCCGACCGCTGTCGGCTCGATCAAAGCCCCCTGCTCGAAGCTGAACGACGCGGGGAGGGGCACGATCTTCGCCGCCTCGGTGACAAAGAAGTCCTGGGCGCAGCCCGGGGCCTGAAAGCCCTGGACCTTGAGGACATCGCAGATGTGGTAGTCCCCGCGCCGGCAGGGGCCGCAGCGGCCGCAAACGATCTGGGGAGTGGCCGTGACTTTCAGCCCGGGCCGGATGTTGCGGACGCGTCTTCCGACGGCCTCGACGACGCCCGAGAATTCGTGGCCCTGGACGACAGGGTAAGAGGTGAACGGGTGGCGTCCGTGCCGGACGTGAACGTCGGATCCGCAAACCCCGATGGTCTTGATGCGGATGAGGACTTCGTCGGGGCCGGGCTTGGGAACAGGCACGTCCCTGAACTTGATCTCACCGGGAGAAGTCATGATCGCTTGTCTCATTCTTGTGCTCCTCGAATTTCCTAATATAATACCCTTCCCGCAGGCTCGATCAAATGAGCGCCTCCGGATTCGGTCGGCAAGCCAACGGCGCCCTTCCCGGCCGCAGAGATCTTCACATCAAAGCCGTCACCGCAACGCACCCGGACCGAAAACACGACGAGGAGACGGTCGATGCCGGCCAGGAGTGAGCGTACGGCCACGGAGAGCCAGCGTCATTCTCGTCGGACGATGCCCACGTCGAAACCGGCTCGGGGCGTGAGGCCGCGGGAAGGGCCGGCCGAAGGCTCAAGACGTCCTCGTGGGAACGGTCAGCCGGCTCTCACGGGGCGATGGGGTTTCCTTGGGCATGTCTCCATTCCTCTCCCGGAGGGACTGGAGGGGGAAAGGCCGCGTGGCCCCTCCCTCTTGTCCCCATCATAATGCCGTGTTTAGAACCTGTACAGCAGGGAGAACTTGAACATGCGGGATCCGACAAATCCACGGAGGCCTGTCGAACCCTCGATGTAGGTGCCGGTCGTCGAGCTATTGTCGTCCGGCTTCCATGTCCCGCCGGGGTTCTGGGCGACGGTCAACGTGTAGGCACCGAGAATGTTGAAAGCGTCTACGAATGCCGCGAGTTTGCCAGGGCCCAGCTTGAAGTCTTTCTCGAGCCTCAAGTCTAGGTTGTCCGCGGCCTCGTTCCGCCGGGTGCCGGGTGGTTCAACGTAGATGTTGTAGGGTGTCGACGAGACGTTATTGGCCGCCGCCCAGTCCTCCGGCGGCTGGACCGTGACCGTCCGTCCCCAGGGCGAGCCGTCGGCATGTAGGTAGTTGAACGAGAACATCAACTGGTAAGGCAGGTTGAAGGTGCCATAAAGCTTAATCACGATGGGCCGGCTGTAGGGCAGTTCGCCATAGGTGTTGACGAAAGAGTTGGGGCTGGTGAACGTGGAGAACGAAGCCCAAGTGGCATAGCCCACAGGATAGTTCCCGGTGCTCTTGGTGAAGCTGACGGAGCCGCCGAGCTGCCATCCGTTGGACAGTCTTTTATCGAGGCTGACCTCCACGGAATGGTATTTCATGACACCTTGGGGGACATTGGTCAGGCGGGTGTATTGGTCGGGTGCGTCGTTGGAGAGGAAGTACATGGTGACTTGCTTGGCCGGGAAGTTGCCGGTCGCGGGAACCGTCGTGGTGAACGGGATCCACCACTGGGGGGCCTGGTCATGCGTGTACCAGTATTGGCCGGTCGCTTGGTCCCAGAGTACACTGGCCAGGACGTTCTTGCGGTCCTTATGAATATAGCGGACGCCGACGTTGATGTCCTTGACGAGCTCGTGTTCGATGCCGGCCGTGATCTCATTGATGTGGGGCATCTTGACCTTGGGGTCGATGGAGTCCAGATAACCCGTGGAGATCATGTTCAGAGGAGTCTCGTCGTAGAGCACCTGGTAATGGTCGCCGCCCAAGCCCGGGACATCGGGCACGCCGTTGTGGTTGTCGTCCCACCAGGAAAAATCGTAGCCGTACCAGTTCAGGGGAGGGAGGATTGTTCCGGTGGGGAAGCCCTCCTGCTGGCGGGAGAACGATGCCTTCAGAGCCGTCTTCCCGTTGCCGAAGAGGTCGTAGGTCAGGCCGACGCGCGGGGAAAACTGAGTGCCATATGGGAAGGCGTTGTTCCAGGCGGGGTACGAGACCGCGGCATAAGGGTTGAAGCCGTAGAGGGGCTGGAAGTAGGTGGCACCGAGGGCCAGGGCCACGGGGTCCGTCGCCGCGCCCTTCACCGAGGTCGGCGTCCAGGCCGTCAGGTGGTCGGCCCGCAGGCCCAGGCTGATCGTCAAGCGCTTGATGGTGAAGGAGTCCTGGATGAAGCCGCCCACCCGGGATGTGATGCTGATACTGTCGCTGGCTCCGTACGTGGTTCCAATGGCTGCGTAATAAAGTGCGCCGTCGCCGTAGACCGGATCGGTCACGCCGCCGTTTTGAGCCGCCCAATAATAGGGGCTTCCATCGTAGTAGGTCCAGAACAGGGGCTGCTTCATATAGAAGCCCCAGTCGCCCCGGTTCCTGTCCCATTCCAGGCCGGCCTTGAGCTCGTGGTTTCCTCCAAGGAAGTTGTCTAGGAACTTGGTGGCCGTCAGCGAGATATTGAACTTGGGCTTGTACGTGTATTGCTCGCCACCCCCTTGGCCCCAGGTATAGCCGGTGTAGGCGTCTGAGAAATAAGGCCCGTTGGGATTGCCAGCTGCGGTGGTATGCCCTGTCCACTTGAAATACAGCCCACCGGCGCGGAGGTCGATGATCGTGCTGCTGTTGATAGTCCACGAGACCGTGCTGCCGTAATTGAAGCGGATGGGCTTGTTGTGGTAGTTGGCCTCGTCGGTGAGACTCCAGCCGCTGTAATAGTATGGGTCATCCTCCATGGAAAAATGTCCCATAGCGGAAGCACGTATATTCTTGGTCAGCTGGGTCGAGAACTTCAGGAAGCCGATATAGTTGGGGAAGGGACGGTCGTAGTTAGTGTATTGCTTTCCGTTGATGATCGTGGGCCGGAAATCGCCGGTGTACTTGCTATCGATATAACGGAATTCGCCCATGAACCAGAGCCTGTTCTTGATGATAGGCCCGCCGACGGCCAATGAGGCATCGTACGCGAAGACTGGGATCGAAGGCTTGGCGAGGTTGAGAGTCTGGAGGGCTGCATCGGGAAGATGGGCTGAGGCAAGGCCGTGGCTCGTGTAGTAGAAGGAGGCCTCACCCGAAAACTTGTTCCCTCCCGATTTCATAACGACGTTGGTTAGTCCGCTCCCACTGTCAAAGAATTGGGCGGTCGCTCCAGCTGTCACGATCTCGGCTTCTTCCACCATGTCCCAAGCGACTCCCACATCATATCCGAAGGCGACTCCGCCGACGTCGGGTTCCGTCATTTGGATGCCGTCCATGATGGCGCCGACTTCTCCCCGGCCGTCGCCTTGGATGCTGCCGCCGACGCTCCCCGGGATGATGGCATAGATCGAGCTGACGTCGCGCGCCAGGGGAAGGGACGCCAGGACGTCGCTCGTCACGGTTCTGGACGTCGACGATTTCACGACGTCGACCGTGGGCGTCGGCGCCGTGATCGTGATCTCCGCCTTGAGCGTAGACGGCTTCATCCGGAATTCGACCGAAATCGTTTTCCCGACGTTGATGATCAGGCCTGTCTGGGTAACCGTCTCAAATCCGGAGATCTCGACTTTGATCTGGTAATCGGAGCCGGGCGTTAGGAGCGGAGCCCGGAATTGCCCTTCCGCGTTGGTCACGGCCGTGATCTTGCCGAGCAGAGCCGGTCCCGAGATCGTGATGGACACGCCCGGAAGGGGCTGCCCGTTTTCGTCCATGACCTTGCCTCTTATGGATCCGGACTGCAGTTCCTGGGAGCTGGCATACGATGTCAGCAAAAGGCAGGCCATGATGCCGATCAAAAAACTCCACTTTCTCATGCTGCTTCCTCCTTTTTAACAAACCCCAATTAAAACCCTTGCCTCCCTAAAAATTTTCTGCGTATAGTTCGTCGCCACCTCCCTTTCCCAAGTTAGGAATTTATACTTTCGTATATTAAGGAAGTAATCAAATAAAATGCCAGCAACAAAACGCTTCTCCACCATGTTAGAAATTACAAGACGTCTGTCCGGTTAGCACTGCCCCAAGAAATAAAGTCATTTGCCGGCCCTGAAATTGATATTCTCATGATCCAAATTGACGACACCGCTGAGGATGAGGGATATCGCACCCATGACGGCCGCCCTGGGGCCAAACGTTGCGGGCTGGATGACGACGTCGCCGGCCG
>JBEKXF010000028.1:0-43929 GCA_049512315.1 Candidatus Aminicenantales bacterium
ATAACCTGCCGGACAACCGCCAGCCGTTCATGTTCCTTCTTGGTCAACGTGATCAGTTCCTCTCGCACGGGGCCGGCCCTCCTCCTGTCCGGAGGAGTACCTTAGCCCAAAAAAGCGGAAATTATCACGTTGCCGCAACAGCGAACGACCCTCGCGCCCGGAAAAGATATAACAGACTGATGTTGCTTTCTGTTGACATCCCCATACCAACATAGCCCAAGGACAAAGATAGGCCCCTCCCTTCCAATGGGTTCTTAATGGGGAGGTCATTCCCTCGTTAATTTGCGATAGTAGAAAAGATATACGGGCCATGAATCCGCTTGATTCCTGGCTTACCCCACGGAGTGGTCTGCCACACAACAGCTTTATTGCTGTTGACACGATTCGGAGGCGGCCGTATGGTTATTGTAAGAGGGGAACCTGATTCAGGAAAAATAGGGGGTGTCTCAGATGAGAAGTCGTCCGGCGATGATCACTATCGGCATGGGGATCCTGCTTTCCATCCCGCAGTGGTTAACCGCCCAATGGGTGCAAGCAGGCAACCCGGGAGGCGGTTGGATCACCTCTTTTGTGGTGAGCGGGACAAATCTCTTCGTCAGCACTCGGGGCGGCGGTGTCTTTCTTTCCGTGGACAACGGCCGAGGCTGGAAGGCGGTCAGCGCGGGGTTGCCTGGGAAGTGTTTGGTCTTTCGTCTCTTGGCAAACGGTTCGGATCTCTTCGCCGCCGCCGGCGCTAAGAGCATCGGCGTTTCCTTATCCACGGACAACGGCGCTAACTGGACGCCGGCCAACTCGGGCTTACCGGACACAAATATCTTTTGTCTTGCGGCGAGCGGGACCAACCTCTTTGCCGGTACCGAGGAAGGCAAAGTCTGGCGGCTGCCGTTGTCGGAGGGGTCATATGAAAAATGGTATTGCTGGGGCGATGGTTACCTGTCGGCCGGGCGCACGGACGACGCGATCGCCGCCTTCGAGAAGGGCCTCAAGCTGAAACCCGATATTCCCGAGGCATGGTACAGCTTGGGCATCCTTTATGTGGAGGCAGGGCGCGCCGGCGACGCGGTGGCCGCCTACGAGCAAGCCGTAAAACTCAAGCCGAGCTTCGCCGAAGCCTGGTATGCCCTGGGCGGGTGCTACGAAAAAGCGGGCCGCAAGAATGACGCGGCGGCCGCGTCCGAGCGGGCCAGGAGCCTGAAGCCGGAACTATTCAAAAAGTAGGGGAAACGCAAGTGCGCCTGGCCTGACTCGAACAGGCGACACACCGCCTTCGGCAGTGCTGGCAAGGCCGGCATGGATGAGGAATGCGATCCGACGTTCTTGGGGAGTCAAATGAAACATTTAATCCGTCCTATGCTGCCCACACTTGTGACGGAGCCTTTCAGTCGAGCCGGCTGGATCAACGAAGAGAAATACGATGGTTTCCGAGCCTTGGCTCACCTCAGCGGGGACAACGTTAAACTTTACTCGCGCAACCTGAAGAATATAACCGCCGATTATCTGGAGATTGCCCAAGCGCTCAGAGAACTCTCTGGGGGGGACTTTGTGCTTGATGGGGAGATCGTTGCCTTCGACCAAAAGGGCGTCTCCCGTTTTCAACTCCTCCAGCGACGCGAGTTCGACGTCAAAGTCCGGCCAATTTTCACTCTCTTCGATTGCCTCGAGATAGACGGGGATGAGATTCTGAAAAAGCCGCTCATTGAACGCAGAGAAGCATTGGAGACGATTGTGCCAGTTCGGCATCCATTGCTCATGCGTTCCCGGCTTCTTTCATCAAACGGGCTGACGGCTTATGAAGAGGCTAAAAGAAGGGGATGGGAGGGGATTGTTGCGAAAAACGATGACTCTCCCTATGAACCGGGGAAACGAACGCGAACCTGGCTGAAGGTCAAATGTCGTAGGGAATCGGAGTTTGTCATCGGTGGCTATACCCCGCCGGCCGGTCATCGGACTCATTTTGGGGCGCTTCTTGTCGGCCTCTATGACGGCGGGAAACTCTGTTACACCGGCAAAGTGGGGACAGGTTACTCCGAAGAGGCTCTGACGGAACTCGCCATGAAAATGAAACCGCTGGCGAGATCAAGATCTCCTTTTGAGCCGACGCCACGGGAGGGAGACGCGACTTGGGTTCAGCCCATACTCATCGCCCAGGTTGCTTTCGCTGAATGGACGAAGGATGGAAAATTGCGCCAGCCGGCGTTTCTCGGTCTCCGATACGACAAGAAGCCATCGGAGTGCCAATGGAGGGAACGTGACCGGTAAAAGAAGATTTGGTGAGGCGGCTAGTGTCGAAAGGGTCAAGATCACGCATCCTGACAAAATCTGGTGGCCGGAAGAAAAGATCACGAAGCTCGATGTTGCTCAGTACTATGCGGCCGTGGCCCAGCACATCCTCCCCTGGTTAAAAAAGCATCCGCTCACTGCTGAACGCTGCCCCGATGGGATGGCAGGGGAATGTTTCTTTCAGAAGAATTTTTCTGAGGATCTTCCTTCCGGTGTCCCCACCCGGGCCCTTCCCGCCGAAAGCGCCGGGGAAGTCGTCCATTATGCTATTGGAGGATCGATCAGGACTTTGCTGGCCCTTGTGAACCTCGGATGTATAGCCGTTCATGTCATGAACTGCCACGTTGATACTCTCGATGATCCTGCCTGGCTGGCCTTCGATCTCGATCCATCCTCAGGAAAATTCTCGGACGCGGCCAAAGCCGGGGCCGTTCTCCATGGAATTCTGAACGAACTCCGGATCCCATCTTACCCGAAGACCTCCGGTGGAAAAGGCCTCCACGTCTTCGTCCCTTTGAAGCATAGCCCAAATCAGGAGCAGGTTCGCGAATTCGCCCGCCGGATCAGCCAGGAAATGGTCGATCGGTCACCAGAACTCATCACAGTTCAGATGTCAAAATCGAAGCGACATGGCCGTGTTTTTTCAGACTGGCTCCGCAATGCCTTTGGGCAGACGATCGTTGCGCCATACTCTGTGAGGCGACGCCAAAAAGCCCCTATTTCCACACCTCTTCACTGGGAAGAAGTGGATCGCAGCCTTGAACCATCATCCTTCAACCTCTTAACGATTGAGCATCGGCTTAAGGGAAAGGATCCGTGGGCCGACTTCTGGAGGAACCCCCAGGTTCTGCCAAACCTCAAATTGACCTCCCCCTTTTTAAGTTGTTAGCCTCTTCGAGCCGGATGTTGCCCGAGGCCGGTATCCATGATAGAGAGGGACGACGTCCACGAAAAAACGCCGGCCGGCCGCGCTCACTGACAGGCAATGTCGCCCGGGATGCGACAGGCTTCCTCGGGGAGTTCGATCTCTACCGTCGAATGGAAGAGGCCGAGGCCTCCGACGACCCGCCGCACATCGTCCTTGAGCCGGCGGTATTCCTCGGGCGCGAGGTCGCGGTCCACGACGAGGTGGGCCGAAAGAACATTATGCTCGCCGTCGAGGGACCAGACATGGACATGGTGAACGTTCCTGACGTGATCGATTTTCCCGATGGCCGCGGATATGGCGTCGAGGTCCGTGCCTTTAGGCGCCGCTTCAAGAAAGATGGGGACGACGGACCCGAGATTCCTGAAGGCGCGGCCGAGAACGTACAGCGTGATGAGAATGGCCAGCAGGGGGTCGAGGATCGGCACGTGCCTGAAGAGGAGGACGACGGCGACGACGAGGACCGCGACCCAGCCCAGGACGTCCTCGAGCAGATGAAGGGCGACGGTCCGGGCGCTGAAGCCGGTCTCCTTGCCCAACCTTCGCATGGCCAGGGCGTTGGCCGCTATCCCGACTACGGCGAGGGCGGCCATGCCCCGGGCGTCCGCGTGGTCGGGCCGGGTGAGGCGGGGCACGGCCCGGGCCAGCACGAACAGAGAACTGGCGAGCATAAAAATCGTGGTGATCAGGCCGCCCAGCAGGGAAAACCGCCGGTATCCGTACGTATACGCGCCTTCCCCTCGCCGCCCGGCCAGCCGCTCGAAATACCAGGCCTGGGCCAGGGCGAAGGAATCCCCGAGGTCGTGCACCGCGTCGGCCAGGATGGCCGTGCTGTTCGTCAAGAGCCCGCCGGCGATTTCGACGAGCGTGAATCCCGCGTTCAGGAAAAAGGCTGCCAGGATGCGCTTCGGGGACGATCCGGACCCGGACTGGGGATGGTTCATTCTCTCGGCGGCCTCAAGGGGAGTTTAGCATACTCCCTTGAATTTCAGAACTTTGAATGGGCCATCGTCCTTAAAATTAAATTGCCCAGAAGTTTGCTGCCGGCAATAACTATTAACGCAACGACCAAATGCCAAACGATTTCCTGCAAAGAATTCGTCTTCCTCTTTTTTGCAATGAAATAGCTTAGGATAGCGAGTCAAACCAAACCCCAGATGGAGGAAACAATGAAGGCGGCGTGCGAAGAAAATAATAAAACAATGAGAATGAATGTGAACGCAAGAAATAGCCTGACTATAAAATTTCTATATGTCGATGAATTGATATCCTGCTTGGAAGCTCCTTCCGATTCTTTATAGATATGGATGCCCAGGGAGTCCGAGATATTATCCGCAATCGCAATAATCAAAAGACCGGAAATGATGCTTGTTCTTGCGCTGTCTCCCTGATTTAATCCTGCAACTAATCCCATGCTGGTGATGATCGCCGCTGTCGCCCCATACTGAATTTATTGATGTTCAGCATGTTATCTCATTTTCCCATTGACGGACCTTGTCCCCAAAAGCTGCTCCAGTCAAAAGCGTAGTTTTTTGGCCTTTGAGCCGCTCCCCATATTGGGACCATTTTTCAGGGGGTAGGTCCCGGAGACAGGGGGGTTATGTGCCTACTTCTGCGTGTCTCGCTTCTCCCACTCCTCTCTCGTAAGGGGCGTGATCGGTTCCAGCTTCTTCTCTGCGAGGCCCCTGTTCACGCCAGCCAGCTCCTTGGCGGCCCAGGCGTCGAAGTCTTTCGCGACGTCGTCCAGCTCCCGCGCGAGCGTCCCGGTGCGTTCGACCTGTGCCTGGGTCGGCTTGCCCTCGTATCCCATCACGGCTCCGTAGAGGTCGGAGAGGTACTCGCGAAGCCGCTCCTCACCGGTGATCATCCCGCCTTCCTTTGTGGCGACGATCTCCTTCCGGAACTCGTCGGCACGTATGGACGCGGCCTGCAGACGCTGACCGAGGGGCTCGTCCGCCGCCAGTTTCAACGCACGGTCATCGAGTGCTGTCCGGACACTATTGATCCGATCGACGACGAACGTCATGTCCCCAAGCATGTTGGACAACTTCATGGACAGGTCAAACTGCGCTTTGCGGTCTTCGAGCGTGTGTTTCGACCTCGGGTCGAGGCCGACTGTGAGCTTGGTGGTATAGATCTTTTTGTCCTTCAGCATCTTCACGGTGTACGTCCCGGGCAGAACGCGCGGGCCGACACTGCCGCCGGCTGCCGTGGCGGCGGGCGGGACTCTTGGCGCCTTCAATCGCATGCCCCAGGTCATTCGGCTGAGTCCCCGGCGTTTGCTGCTGGGAATCGTGCCCATCGACTTGCCGTTCTCATCGAAGACTTCGATTTTGAGGTCGCCGAAGATGTGGCGCTTCTTCTGATAATACGTGATCGTCGCATCGTCGGTGGGATTGGGAGCGGAAAACGAGGCATCCCCGTTTGACCACCCGCCCCCCGCCGGAATCCGCTGGATGGGAGGTTTCGCTTCAATGAACATCGCGTCCTGTGCGAGTGCCTCCGGCGTCAGCGCGCGAAGCGGCGTGATGTCGTCGATGATCCAGATCCCGCGGCCGTGCGTGGCAATGACGAGGTCGTGGTCGCGCGGATGGATGGCCAGGTCGCACACGGCAACATTCGGGAGGTCACCCCCCTTGTACTGCGCCCATTGCTGGCCGCCGTCGAGAGAAACCCACAATCCAAACTCGGTGCCGACGAACAAGAGGTCATGATTGACGAGATCCTCTTTGACGACATGCGCGTAGCCGCGCAGGGAATTTCCCTCACTGAGGATCGACGTCCAGGTCCGGCCAAAGTCCGTGGTTTTGTAGGCATACGGCCGCATGTCGCCGAACATGTGCAGGTCGAAGGTCGCATACGCGGCGCCGTCGCTGAAGTGGCCGGGGTCAACGGATGATACCCAGGCATTCTTGGGCAATCCCTGGATGTTGCCGACAACGTTCGTCCAATTTTTCCCGCCGTCGCGAGTGACCTGAAGGTTGCCGTCGTCCGTTCCCACCCAGATGATATTTGGATCCCTCGGGGATTCAGCGATCGCGAAGATCGTTGTGTGCATTTCAGCCGAAGAGTTATCCACCGTGACGCCGCCGGATTGTTCCTGTCTCTGCTTTTCGGGGTCGTTGGTCGTCAGGTCCGGTGAAATACGTTCCCACGTCTGTCCCTGGTCGCGCGAGCGGAACAGGAACTGGGCCCCGATGTAGAGGGTCCCTTTTTGCGTCGGGCTCACCTGAATCGGTGTGTCCCAATTGAATCGCAGTTGACCTTCCTTGTATTGAGGCAGCGGTTTGATGCTTCGGATTTCATGCGTTTTCCGGTTGACCCGTCCGATCTCTCCTCCCTGAGCTTCAGCGTAGATGTAATCGGGATCAGACGGATCGGCAAACATCCAGAAGCCGTCGCCGCCGAACATATTCTCCCACTGGCTATTGGTAATACCCCCCGGATACTGCGAAACGCCGACCCAGGAGCTGTTGTCCTGGAGTCCGCCATAGACGTGATAGGGCATGTCCATGTCCATGCTGACGTGGTAGAACTGCGAGATGGGGAGGTTGTCGGCTTTCCACCAATGGTTGCAGCCGTCGTAGGAGTACCAGAGGCCGCCGTCATCTCCCGTGATGACGTGGTCGGTATTGTCGGGGTCGACCCAGACATCGTGGAAGTCGCCGTGCGCGCCGCCCGAAATGTAGCTGAAACTCTTGCCTCCGTCCGTACTCATGATGAGCGGTCCATCGGTCTTGTAGACCTTGTTCTCGTTCTTGGGGTCGATGATCAGATTGGCGAAGTAGAACGGCCGCCAGAGCATATTCTGGCTCCGGTCGAGCGCCTGCCATGTCTGCCCGCCGTCGTCGGAGCGGTACAGGCCGTTCTTGGGCGGCTCGGCTTCGATAAACGCGTACACGACATTAGGCCTCGACGGAGCGACCGCCACAGCGAGGCGTCCCCACGGCTTTGAAGGAAGCCCCTTCGCGGTTTTTTCGTCGAGGTCGCTCCACGTGGCTCCGCCGTCGGTGGTCTTGAAGAAGCCGCTTCCGCTGAAAGCGCCCGCGCTATCGCCGCCGGAACGGAACGTCCAGCCCTTCCTGCGGAAATCCCACATGCACGCGAAGAGCGTCTTCGGATGCTGGCGGTCCATCGATATCATCGCGCAACCCGTGGACGCGTTAGCTCCTTTGAGGATCTTCGTCCAGGATTTCCCTCCGTCGGTCGTTTTGTACAATCCGCGTTCATCACTGTCACTCCACAATTTTCCCGTGACCGCGGCGTACACGGTATCCGGGTCGGTCGGATCGACAAGGATTTTGGCGATCCGCTCGGATTCCTTCAAGCCCAAGTTCGTCCAGTTGTCGCCGCCGTCCGTCGATTTGTAGATCCCGTCGCCGATCGAGACGCTATTGCGCGCCCACGTTTCGCCCGTTCCCACCCAGATCACTTTGGGATTTGTCGGGTCGACCGTCACGGCACCGATGGACTGCACCGGCTGTTTGTCGAAAACCGGCTTAAACGTCGTGCCCCCGTTGACCGATTTCCAGACACCGCCGCTGGCCGCCCCGACATACACGGTGAGGCGCTGACCTTCGTGCACGGCGTCGAGCGCCGCGACACGACCGCTCATAGCGGCCGAACCGATATTTCGCGCGCCCAGGCCGGAGATCGTCTCCGGGTCGATCTTCACGGGAAATTTCTTTTCCTGCGCCGCCACCCCGGCAGCCGCCGCGCCGCAGAGTATGACTGCTGATAACCATCGAGTCAATGTCATCTTCTTCATATTGAGATCCTTTTCCAGGCTGGACTCAGTATTTTGTATTCGCTGGTATCGCCGGCTTCGCGAAGTCGCTGTTATTGACCGGCACGTTGGCTTCGATCTTTTCGTAAGTGACCGTCCCCCGGCCCTCACTGCCCTTCACACGGGTTTCAACCGAGTGTGGCAGGTACCAGCCGTCGACTTCCTTGTAGTCGCCCAGGGATATTTCATACTCATGTTCCTCGCCCCGGATCATGCGTTTGAGATCGACCTTGATCGGGACGTAGTAGTCCGTGTCCATGTAGTACGTCCAGGTGTCGCCGTTCGCGAGCGTCACTTCGAGCTTGAGGGCATCCGTGCCTTCGACCGGCTCCGTGCCGAGGTATTTGACCTTGTTTCCCTTCTGTTCGTAATTCACGATCGGGCCGTCGAAGTCGGCATCTTCGAGGATTGCCTTCATCTCTTCTTCACCGAGAGACTCGGGATCCTTTTTGCCCTCCCAGGGTTCGATCTTCCATCCGGTCTTGCCGTCGTAGGCCGTGATGCCGGTCATGGCCAGCATCGTGATCTCCTCCCGTACCAGATTGGGCCGCTTGTTCTCCTGACGGATCTTCACTTCAAACCCTCCCCCGCCGGAGATCTTCCCTGTCCGGACCAGCGTTTTTATGCTCTGGATCTTCTGCGCACCTCCGACGGTTCTCAGGTACTTATTGATGATCTCCTCAGCCGTTTGTCCCCTCAAGCATACGGCGAGGAGCAGAAAAGCGGCAACTTCCAGTAAAGCTCTACGCATGATGATTCTCCTTCATCCCATTGATTTGTGAGCGGCTCCTCATAATCTTTCTCGTCTCAAAGAGTGCACCCACTCAATGTACCATCCCTGAACTGAGATTTTCAAGCCTTGGACCCGGCCTTGGACCTGAGCCCCCGGTTCAGTCCATTTGCCAGATGCTCACATTATCGCTGGACCAGTTTGAAGTTTCTTTTTGCCGCCTCTGAAGGTCTGGGAGGCTTTCCTTTTGAGCTCGTCTCGAATAAAATCATCAAGACGCCGATGAAGGGCGAAGAAAAATGAAGTTGGAGAAGGAGCGAAAGGATGAAAAAGAACAAAGGTCTTCAGGCCATCATGATCCTCGTCCTGATCGCGTTCGGACCGGCGATCCGCGCCTGGGCCCAGGGACTCACGACCTCGCCGAAGCCGCAAGAGGTTAAGCCCTCTCCGGCGGTTGATATCATTTCGGCCATGGAGGAATCCTCAGTGACCGAGCACGTGATCCGCATCAAGGGGCAGGTCTTCCCCTACCGGGCCACGGCTGGGACGACGCTTCTCCGCGACGATAAGGGCGAGCCCACCGGCCTGATGTACGCCGTGGCCTATACCCGCAGCGACGTCAAGGACCTGAGCACGCGTCCTATCGCCTTCTTCTATAACGGCGGACCGGGCTCGGCATCGATGTGGCTGCACATGGGCGCCTTCGGCCCCCGCCGCGTGTTCACGGTGGACGGCGCCTTCACCCCGCCCGCGCCCTACACCCTCGTGGACAACTCCGAGAGCCTGATCGATAAGACGGATATGGTCTTCATCGACGCCATGGGCACGGGCTACAGCCACGCCGCTGGCAAGGCTCAGAACAAGGACTTCTACGGCATCGACGAGGACGTCCAGGCCTTCGCCCAGTTCATCCGAACGTACCTAAATAAAAACAACCGCTGGAACTCGCCCAAGTTCCTCGTGGGCGAGAGCTACGGGACCTTCCGCTCGGCCGCCCTGGGCCATGCCCTCCAGTCCCGGGACGGGATCCATCTCAATGGGATCGTCCTGATTTCGACCGTCCTCGACATGTCCACGATCACCTTCGGCACCGGTGACGACCGACCCTATATTTTCTACCTTCCGAGCTACGCCGCCGTGGCCTGGTATCATCAAGCCTTGAAGAACCGGCCACCGGACCTCGACGCCTTCCTGGCCGAGGTGCGCCGCTACGCCCAGGGTGACTATGCTGCGGCCCTGTTCAAGGGCGCCGGTCTCTCCGCCTCGGACAAGCAGGCCGTGGCCGCCAAGCTGTCCGAGATCACGGGCCTGAGCGTGGAATACTGGCTCAAGGCCAACCTCCGGGTGACGTTGGCCCAATTCAACGTCGAGCTCGAGCGCGGCCGCGGGCTGACCACGGGTCGCATCGACGCCCGGTTCACGGGCTTCACTCGCGACCTCCTGGCCGAGAACGCCCAGGGCGACCCGGAGGGTCCGGCAGTGGGCGGCGCCTTCACAGCCCTGCTCAACACCTACAATCATCAGGAACTGCGATTCGGACAGGACAAGACCTATAACACCTCGAGCGGCGGCGCCCGGGAGTGGAGCTGGCGTCGCCAGCCGATGACGGGCGGATTCCCTGGTGCGCCCAGCACGACGAGCGGCGGTTTCTTTCCCGGCGCGCCCAACGTCGAGTCCGACCTCGCCCAGGCCATGGTCATCAACCCCCGCCTTCTCGTCCAGGTCGAGAACGGAGACTACGACATGGCCACCCCGTTCTTCGCCACCGAGTTCACCATGAGCCATCTCGGCTTGCCTCAGGAACTCCAGGCCAATATCAGGCTGAACTACTATCCCGCAGGACACATGATGTACCTGCACGACGAGAGCCGGGTGAGGCTCCACGACAACATCGCCGCCTTCATCGACCGGGCGACGCAGAAATAGTTGAGATAACTATCCTCAAGGTTGATATGGGGAAATGGCAAGTGCCCCTGGCCTGACTCGAACAGGCGACACACCGCCTTCGGCAGTGCTGGCAAGGCCGGCATGGATTAGGAATGCGATCTGAGAACTGGCATCCTTCAGGGGAAAAGCGGATTTTCCCCGCCCGGTCCTTCAGGCCCAACTCCTGGCAGATCTTGCCGAGCTCGTAGAACGTCGTCACATAGATTTAGCCGTCGTTCAGTTTTGCCAGCGAGCCGTGCCAGGCTGTCAGATTATTTCTTATGCTCTGATGAAATCGGAAGGAACATCCTTCAACCTAACGATATCCTGTATCCTGTCCTTGATGTCGAACCCGGCGATGCAGGTGACGCTGCAAACATCACATTTTTCGCATGGTTTGCCGGATACGTCAACAGTGTTGAGTGTGCGCCGGGCCTGCTCAACATTTCGGTACCCATAAGCGTACATATAACTGCGCATCAGGGTAGGAATGTCCAGGTTATTCGGGCACTGGGGTATACACTTCTGACACTGATGACAGTATAAACCGGGTTCTGATTTGAGATCCGCCAGGTTGAGATCTTTCAGTTCCTGATCGGAAATTTTCAGGTTCTTGATCATCTCCAGGTTTTTTTGCAATTCTTCAACTGTAGACATTCCTGAAACAATGCTCGAAATGTTTTTATTCTGAAGCACCCATTTCAAGGCGGCATTGGTATTCAGCGGTTGTGTCCTGTTCTTATCCTGGGCGGCACCGGCGGTTGTTTTCATGGCGACGATGCCCATTCCCGCCTTCGCCGCGTAAGCCAAGGCTTCGTTCATGGCTTCCTTATTTTCGGTCTTGTAATTGTATGCGGTCATCGCCACATCGTACACCTTGGCGTCGGCGGCGGCCCTGAGAGCCTCCTCGCAGAAACCATGCGTGGCGATACCCGCAAAGCGTATTTTGCCCTGTTTCTTAAGTTCCGTCATGGCTTTTAATATCGGATCGAACATGACGGATTCCCTTTTGCCCGCGAAAGGCAACAATAGGATATCCACATGATCGAGTCCGAACCGTTTCAGGCTTTCCTCCGCCGTCTTCATGTAAGCCTGGGCATTCATGTCTTTGGGCAAAGTGCCTGCCCGGGGATTGAAGCCTTCGGGAGTAGCAGCCGTTCCGACGACAAAAGAATCGCGCGGCAGGTCTTTCAATGCCTCGCCCACCAGCCTTTCATTGTTTCCCTGGCCATAATAGGTGGCTGAAAAGAACAGCTTGATACCCGCATCATATCCCATCCTGATAAAATTGGGGCTGGTGGCACCACTGGTACCCATGCTGATCAGCGGGGTCTTGATCCCGGTTCTCCCCAGTTTACGGCTGGCTAATGTGGGGACAGCACCCTTTTCACCAAATTCTCCGAAAGAAGCTTTCCATGTTCCCGGGATAAAAGCAGCGCCGCACATCCCGATGAGGCTCTTTTTTAGGAATTCACGACGCTGGTTTTTTCCCATGTTCTTATCCTTTCGGGTGAATTTGGAAAATTGGATCGGTTGAATGTCCCGTCCTGACTATTTTGTAAATTTATCACCGGCCGGGCGGCCATGTCAATGACCGTGAAAGCTGGTTAAGCGCCGCGACAACCCGGCTTTCGATCAAGTATCGATCACCCTGTCACCGGAACACCCGGGAGCCGAGAAGGGAAGTGCCCCTGGCCTGACTCGGACAGGCGAGACACCGCCTTCGGCAGTGCTGGCAAAGCCGGCATGGGTTCTGAACGGGCCTCAGGGCAAGGCATCCTTATCTTGACAGCGGTTCGGACCGGGCGATATAGTCGTCTCGAGATGGCAGGGTCGTGCCGGATTCTCTTCTCATTCCGGTTTGAAACGAAAGAGAGGATGCCCATGAAAACACGCCTTCCGAGCGCCGCGGTCTTGCTCGCCGGTCTGTTGATCATATCGCAACTGGCGGCCGGGGCCTCCATCAAGAAGAAAGATGAAGCCGTGGCCTCGATCGAACGGCACAAGGCGGAAATCATCCATCTTAGCGATCAGGTCTGGGGCTTCGCCGAAACCGCCCTGCTCGAGACCCGATCATCGAAGGCGCTTGCCGACTATGCCGAAGAGCAGGGCTTCACGGTCAAACGCGGTGTCGCGGGATTGCCGACGGCGTTTGTGGCGACCTACGGGGAGGGCCGGCCGATCATCGGTGTCCTCGGCGAATACGACGCCCTGCCGGGCCTGTCGCAGAAAGCCCAGCCCGTGAAGGAAGCGGTGCAGGTCGGCTCGCCGGGCCATGGATGTGGGCACAATCTGTTGGGCACGGCGGCCCTCGGAGCGGCTCTGGCCGTCAAGGACCTGATGGCCGCGGGAAAACTCAAGGGCACGATCCGCTTCTACGGCACGCCCGCCGAGGAAGCGGTGGGCGGCAAGGTATACATGGCCCGCGAGGGGCTGTTCATCGACCTCGACGCCTGTCTGACCTGGCACCCCGACGAGAAGACCCGGGTCTCCGTCGACGGCTCGCAGGCGATCGTCGACTTCATCGTCGAGTTCAGCGGCAAATCCGCGCACGCGGCGGGCGACCCCTGGAACGGGCGCAGCGCGGTGGCGGGTCTGGAGTTCTTCGCCACGGGCCTGAACCGCATGCGCGAATTCGTCAAGCCCACCGTCCGCATGCACTACTCGATCCTGAACGGGGGCGACGTGCCGAACGTGGTGCCGGCCTACGCCAGGCTCTGGTGCTGGCTTCGCGATTCGAAGGGCGCCGGAGTCGAGCAGCTGCTCGGCCGTGCGCGCCGGATCGCCGAGGGCGCGGCCATGATGGCCGAGGTTGGATCGAAACTCACGGTCCAGGGGGGCGACTGGGAGACCCTCGTCAACATGACCGGGGAAAAAGTGATGTTCGCCAACCTCACGTGGCTCGGCCCGATTCTGTTCACGCCGGAGGAGCAGGAATTCGCCAAAGAGATCCAGCGCGCGGCGGGCGTGGATCCCAAGGGCCTCGACGGCGCGGTTCAGCCATGGATGGCGCCGAAGGCGGATCCCGAGGGCGGCTCGACGGATGTCGGCGACGTAAGTTGGATCGTTCCCACTCTGAGTATGAACGCCACAACCGCGCCCGTGGACGCTCCCTGGCACGCCTGGCCCGTGGTCGCCTGCGGTGGAATGTCGATCGGACACAAAGGGCTTGTCTACGCGGCCAAAACTCTGGCGGCGACGATGGTGGACCTGTTCGAGGACACGAAGACTCTCCAAGCCATTCAGGCCGAGTTCCGGGAGAAAACGAAGGGCGTAATCTACAAGCCGTTTATTCCCGACGGGCCTCCTCCCCTTCCGAAGCACTGACTCGTGCCGGGGAGTTCTCGATCGCCTCGTTCGGGCGAAGTGCCCCTGGCCTGACTCGAACAGACGACACCTGGATTAGGGGAATGGGATCCGAGAACTGGCATCCTTCAAGGGGAAATCAGGTTTTCCCCATATGATTTGTAACAAATCGGCGGGGTAGTCTGCCCGGCAAGCTTGCTCACGTCTTTTTTCTCATTAAAGCTGGATCATTTATAAGGGAGAGAGAGATGCTTGGGGCGAACGCTGGTGTCCGGTCAGACAATGGCCGGCTTTTGTCCCTTGAGGAGAGGGTTCATGACATTGGCCAGGACAACAAGAATGACACAGCCGATGACGTTAAACCATAAGTAGGGAATTTTTGTGAAAAAATAGCAGGCCAGCACGGCCAGTTCGGCAATGATCGCGGCGATGAATGTCGCGTTTCCGCCGATCTTCTTAAGATAGAAGGCGATCAGGAATATTCCGAGAATCGTCCCGTAAAATAGGGACCCCATAATATTCACGGCCTCGATCAATGAGCCGAGGTGGTTCGCGAATTGGGCGAAACCGATGGCGTAGAGCCCCCAAAAAATCGTGGCGGCTTTCGACACATGGAGATAGTGCCGTTCCGAAGCGTTTCGCCTGCAAAGACGTTTGTAGATATCGATAACGGTGACGGAGGCTAGGGCATTGAGTTCGGCGGAAGCCGACGCCATCGACGCCGAAAGAATCGCGGCTAGGATCAGTCCGACAAGCCCGACCGGCAGAAAGCGGGTCACAAAACTCAAGAAGATGTAATTCGTGTCGTTCGTCTCGGCCAGGGGATTGCTTTTTTTGATAAGCCCGATGGCCTCCTGCCGGATGGCCGATTCCGATTCCCTCGTCAGCCGGAGCTTTTCCATGGCGTCGGACACGTCCGCGTCTTTGCGGGTCTCGATGGCGGCCAGCATTTGCCTGAGCTGGCCCTGCTTCTCCCCGTTCAGGACGTCATAATCCGTTTCGAGTTTCGTATAGGCTTCCGCATAGGAGCTCGTCTTGATATGGGCCGTTTCGACCGGGTTGAAAAACAACGGCGGCGTCACGAACTGGTAAAAAACGAAGATCATGGCCCCGATGAAAAGGATGACGAACTGCATGGGGACTTTGAACACGCCGTTGGCGAGGAGCCCCATACGGCTTTGGGCGACGGACCGTCCGGAGAGGTAGCGCTGGACCTGCGACTGGTCCGTGCCGAAGTACGACAGGGCCACAAAGGCCCCGCCGATGAGGCCCGACCAGAAATTGTAGCGGTCCTTCCAGTTGAAGGCGAAATTGACGACATTGAGTTTGCCGAGTTTTCCGGCCACGTGAACGGCGCTCGAAAATGAAATGTCGGGCGGCAGCCGGCGGAAGATCATGAAAAACGCCGCGCCCATTCCCGCCGTCACGATCATCATCTGCAGGAGATGAGTTTTATTAACGGCCTCCGTGCCGCCCGCGGCCGTATAGAGGATCACCAGGCCCCCGATCATGAAGATCGTCAGTCGGAAATCCCAGCCGAGAATGACGGAGATAATTAAGGCCGGGGCCAGGATCGTGAATCCGGCCGCGAGGCCGCGCTGGATGAGAAAGAGGAGGCTCCCCAGGGCCCGGTTCTTCAGGTCAAACCGCTGTTCCAGAAACTCATAAGCCGTAAACACCTTGAGTTTATGAAACAAGGGAACAGCCGTGATCGAGAGGATGACCATGGCGATGGGCACCCCGAAGTAGAACTGGACAAACCGCATGCCGTCCACGTAGGCCTGGCCGGGCATGGAAAGGAAGGTGATGGCGCTGGCCTGGGTCGCCATGATGGAGATCGTAACACCGTACCAAGGGGTCGATTTATCGGCCAGGAAATAGCCGTTCATATCCTTTTTGCCCCGGGTTTTCCAAACTCCGTAGACGGCCACGAATAAAAGGAACGAACTCAGGACGATCCAGTCCAGGGAATGCATAGGCTATGATTTCAGGGTTTCTTCATAGAAGGCTTCATAAAGCGGAATGATCTTGTCGGCGCTGAAGAACTGTTCGGCGCGCTTCCGGGCTTGCCCTTTAAAGAGTTCATGCCGGGCCGGGTCGCTGAGAAGGGTCACGGCGCTGGCCGCCATGTCCGCGACGTCGCCGACGGGAAAGAGATACCCCGTCTCCCCGTGTGTGATGACCTCGGGCAGGCCGCCGATCGCGGTGGCGATCACCGGGACGCCGCAGTTCATGGCCTCGAGGGCGGTGAGGCCGAAGCTCTCCTGCTCGCTGGGCAGGAGAAAGAGGTCGGCGCAGAGAAAGAGCGGCTCAAGCTGATCCTGTTCGCCCATGAACTGGACGTCGGAATTGAGCTTTAGTTCCCTCACGAGCTGCTGGATGAAAAGCCGCTCCGGCCCGTCGCCGATCAGAACGAGTTTGGCCGGGATGTGTTCGCGAACCCGGGCGAAAATGCGCACGACATCGGCGATCCGTTTCACGGGACGAAAGTTGGAGGCGTGCATCAGGATCTTCTCCCCCCTCGGCGCCAGCGCGTCTTTCGAGCACAGGTCGCGATTCTGTGAGGGCCGGACGGTGTCGACAAAATTGGGGATGACCCGGATCTCGCGCCGGATGTCGAATTCCTCGACCGTGCGTTTCATGAGATAGCGGGAAACGGCCGTCACGCCGTCGGATTTCTCAATGGCGAATTTGACGACCCGTTGAAATGACGGGTCGGCGCCGACCAGGGTGATATCCGTGCCGTGAAGGGTCGTGATCGTTTTCAGACGCTGCGAGTTGAAAATCTGCTTGGCCAGGTAGGCGCTGGCGGCGTGGGGAACCGCATAATGGGCATGAATGATGTCGAGATCATGGGTCTCCGCGAGTTCCACCAGTTTGGTGACGAGGCCCAACT
This sequence comes from Candidatus Aminicenantales bacterium, assembly GCA_049512315.1. Classification (GTDB taxonomy): domain Bacteria; phylum Acidobacteriota; class Aminicenantia; order Aminicenantales; family Saccharicenantaceae; genus DATKJS01. The sequence goes on from JBEKXF010000028.1 coordinate 16,850, forward strand.
CATACGGGGGATACTTGAACAGCGGATAGGTCGCGACTTCGATCTCGTGGACGAAGACATTCCGGTGAAACGTGCGCAGACGAAACGGCGGGGCATAGCTGACGATATGGATCTCGTGGCCCATTTTCGCCAAGCCGATCGCCAATTCCGAGGCCACGACCCCGCTGCCGCCGTGGGTCGGATAGCAGACGATCCCGATTTTCATGCTGGTCCTCATGGGATTGTCCAGAGATACTCGGGCCCGAAAAATCCGACGGGATCCTCCAGTTTGATGGCTTCCCGGACAAGAAAGGGCTCGCCGTATTTGGCGCCGATATGCGCGCCGTAGTGCCGGGCCCGGGTCTCAATGCTGTCCAGGAACTCGGGCCTGCCGATAAGGGTCTCCCCTTTCGCGGATTCGGCCTGGCCCGGACGATGGAATTGGGATTCATAGGCCCTGATCGCCTTCATTTTTTGTTCGTGCGCGTCGGAAATATCGACGATAAAGGAGGGCGTGAACTCGAACCGGGTCTGGTAATAAATGACCTTATGGGGCCGGAAGGGAGGCTCGCCCGTTTCAAGCTTCTTCAGTCCGGCCAGGTAGGCCGCCTGACGCACGAGATGGGACGTTTGCTCGTGGTCCGGGTGACGGTCGACCCAATAGGGCGCGAAAACGATTTTTGGTTTGCAGGCGCGCAGGACGCCGATGATCTTGAGCTTGTTCTCCCAGGTCACCTCGACCCGCCCGTCGGGAATGTCCAGCATTTGATGGGCCGTCAAGCCCATGATCTTCGCCGCGTTCATAAACTCCCGGGCCCGGATTTCGGCGCTGCCCCGCGTCGCCATCTCCCCCTGGGTCAGCACGACGATTCCCGTTTTATACCCCAACTCCGCCAACTTAACCAGCGTGCCGCCGCACGAGAGCTCGACGTCGTCGGCATGGGCCCCAAACGCTAAGGCATCCAAGTCCATGACAGTCTCCTTGTCGGACGGAATCCGTTACATGAATAAAAACTGATGATCGGCCACACCGATATCGATAGCCTGGTCGAGTTTATCCATGAAAGCGGCGCCGTATTTTATTAAGTACGGCACGATGTTGAAGACCCTTTCTTGGAGGCGCTGGTTCGGGAAGAGGTTGTCGACGGCTTTGTGGAGCTGCTGGACCGCGATGTCATTCCGCTTCGTGGCCGCCTGCTGCACCTTTTTTTCCATGAAGTTCAACTGTTGGTTCATTTTCCCCTTGGCAAGATCGACGGATTCGGCCAACCCGGAGTCGAAGGCGAGGATCTCCGCTTTCAGGGAGGCATAGTCCCGCTCGAGGTCGTCTCGGACAAGGAGCAGGGCCTTGCCCACGGAATCGGGGATATCTTCCTTGGTGATCTCCCCGATCGTCCCGGGTGCGTTACGCCAGAGGTCCGGGATTTTCAATTGATATTTCTTCAGGATATGATCGATCTTCTTTTCGATGATGGTCACACTCTTTCGCGGATAGATCACGGGCATCGGCACTCCGAACATTTCGTAAACGCCTTTCATCTGGCCAAAATAAGCGATTTCCGAAGGGCCGGCGACGTAAGCGACCGTGGGCAAAACGGCGTCTTGATAGATTGGACGCAGAAGGACATTCGGGCTGAACAGGAACGGCTTTTCTTTCGCCAGCCGGAGGAGAGCCTCTTTCGTATTTAACGACGGAAGGCCTTTGATGTCGAATGCGCCCTCCTTCCATTGGATGGCGTGGCGTTCCCGCTCCATATAGAACAGATTAAGGATCCCCTCGTGGAGGGGAATTTGCGCCTCGTATCCGGCCTGACGAAGCCGCGCGGACGCGGTGACGGCCTGCCGGGTCGAGGGAGATTCTTCGGCGATCTCGCTATAAAAGACATCGCGCCCCATCTCTTTCAGGCGGGGATGGCCGGCGTCGATAAGGATCAACCCGTGAGACCTGAACAGGTGGGTCATCCAGCGGCCGAACGCTTCGACATATGAGCGGCCGGGCTCGTAGGCTTCGCTTAATAGATCTAGGATATCCGCCTTGAATTCAGTGTCCAGGGTCAAGTCCTTGAGCTGCTCGAGGCAATCGCCGATTTCCTGGGGCAGCGGGATGTTCGAGACGGGAACTTTTGATTCGCGCAGGGGCGTTTGGCACCGGATTTCCCGGAGCCGGTTCTCCTTGTCCATGAGGGCGATATGATCGATCTCCGCCAGATCGGAATCGTCCGAGGCCAGCCAAAATACCGGCACGAAAGCGCCGGGACCGCGACGGTTGAGAGCGTCCGAAAGCTTGATCGCGGTCAGCGCTTTATAGATCGTGTAGAGCGGTCCGGAAAAAAGCCCAACCTGCTGACCGGTGACCACGGCACAGGCTTCATTTCGGACGATTCTCTCGATGGCGCTGAGAGTCTCGGGCCCGCAGCCGTAACATCCGTTTTGTTCGGTCAGGACCTCGGCCAGCGCTTCCCGGGCGATTTGGCGCGACCGGACTCTTTCGGCCTGGCGCTCGAAAGAGGCGGGCTCCCGGAAGTCGCCGTTGTAGAACTCGCGCACCTTGCCAAAGTCATAGATGTAATCATCGACCAGGGGGGGAAGATGCATATGTCGTGCGGGGGCGGTCATCTACTTAAAAGCTCTGGTCAAGAGGTAGAAAAGCAGGATTTGGAGCGACAGGTTCAGCAGGACGGCGGCGTACAGACGGCCCCATGACGAGAAGAAGGGAGGCCGCTCCTGCTCGCCCTTACTTTTTTCCGTCAGGTGGTTTTTCAGTGGTTTTCCCCGCCGAGATCATATTGGCGAAAAGCCGAAACGCGCCCGGCACGCCCGCCGGCAGCTGCCGGAACCAGGCGTAGGCGGTGTAGACAAATACCCCCTTCCCATAACGGGCGTAGAGCAGGCCGCCCTTTTTGTCCAGCTCGCCGGGGTCGTGGCAGGCCAGGACCGTCTCGTATTTTTCGTCCCACTGGGAGGCAAAATACAAGCCCCGCTCCTGGATCCAGCCTTCAAAATCTTTCGGCGTGATCTTGTTCGGAATGTTCAGCAGCGGATGATCGGGAGCCAGAAAGACCACCGGAGCGTTTTCGACGCTCACCCGGTCCCTCCCGATGGTGAAGGGATAAGGCCCGATGCGGCTGGCCAGCGAACCGGAGGCCACGTTATACTGGACGACGAGTGTCCCGCCATGGTCGACGTACTGGAGGAGCTTCTCGTTCATGAGCTTGAGGACGTCTCGCGTGTTGTAAGCTCTGACGCCGGTTATGATCGAGTCGAATGGGGAGAGATCCGCGTTTTCGAGCATCTCGTCGTTCAACGGAACGACATCGTAGCCGAGATTTTGGAGGGCCTTGGGGACTTCGTCCCCCGCCCCCATGATATAGCCGATTTTTTTCCCGTTCGTTTTGATATCCAGCTTGACAACTTTGAACCGGCTGTCCGGAAAATAGACTTGACGGTGAATGTGGGGGTAGGAGATTTCGACCAGCTCGCGGCTTATTTTTTCACTCCCGATATCGGCTTCCGCCGTGAGGTCGGCCTCGTCGGCGGATTCCGGTGGGGCCACGTCAAACGTGACCTCGAGCTCTTCATACTTGTCCGCCATGGAAAAAGGAAGGCTCGCCGGGCTGATCTTCCATTGATCCGGTCCTTTGAGCCGGACCTGGCCGGTGACATTCGGGGAGTGGCTCTTCAGCCTGAGCCTGATTTTTTTGGAATTTTCGCCGGCGAAGATCTGGACCTTATCCTCGACCTGGATGGTCAGGCGCGGCCTGACCTCGAAAGGCCGCAAGAGTTCTCCGTTCACCTGGTCCGTCCAGCGGAAGATCAGGGGGATCGAGTAATCCAGGAGCTTTCCGTCGGAGGCCAGGCTGATTTTGGCGCTGATGTCCGGAGGGTTTTCCGCAAGCCCGATGAGATTCTGGTCCCCGACCGAAAAGAGCCCTTCTTGGTGTGAGGCCTCCAGCCAATAGGGTTGGGACAGCGGAAAATCCTTCGGGATGCGCAGGGTATTTTCGATGACGACGGGCTCATTACTGTTTAGGGACTGTTCGAGGATCGCATCAGGCCCCAGTTTTGGGAAGCCCAGGCTATGAATGGTGAAGAGGTGGTCGGACCGGTTGATGATCGTCGTTTTGACGTGAATGTCGTCTCCCGGGGCCGCCGCGAAATCACCGGCCACGGCCTCCATCCAGATGCCGCCGCAAGCCTGGATGACGCGGGCCAGTTCTTCTCTTTTGAGCCGGGCCCAATTTTCATCCGGGAGTTTGGCCAATTCTTCATAAACGGCCAGCAGGCCGCGGATGGATTTTGAGGGATGCCCCGGATCAAACGACCGCAGACTTTCGGCCAGCAGGAGACCCGCTTTGTGTCCGCCAGGGACGCGATTCCAGGTGATGTCGATCCCTTCGAAAAGGTCGTTCTTCGCCGGCTCCCCGGCCAGGAGCTCGAAATAATCATACTGGGTCCCCCGCCGCCCGGCCGAGCCGAATCCCTGGCTCTTATGCTGGGAGCGGCCCTCTCCGGCCATCTCCGAGTACGATTTTCCCAGCAGGGGATTATATTCCCCCGTGTTGACCCGCAGAATGTTCCGGCTTTCATCCTTGGACTGGGGGAAGCTGTTCCAGAACAGTCGCCTGGCTTTCCAGGGCGACACGTATTTCAATTGTTCGGGGAACCTCGTCGGGTCGGCGGCGGCCGTAAAGGCCTCCTGGGTTAATATCGCGGACGCTCTGTGGTGGCCGTGCCCGCCGGAGTTATCCGCAGTAAAACGGGTGATGATCACGTCGGGCCGGAACTTCCGGATCACCCAGACGATATCCGCCAGAATTTTGTCCCTCCCCCAAAACTCAAATGTTTCCTCGGCGGTCTTGGAATAACCGAAATCGACGGCGCGAGTAAAATATTGTTCGGCTCCGTCGATCCGGCGGGCCGAGAGGAGCTCCTGGGTCCGGATCATGCCGATTTCGGCGCCCTGCTCCGGACCGATCAGATTCTGGCCGCCCTCGCCGCGAGTGAGCGACAGATAGGCCGTCCGGCACATTCGTCCCTTCGAGAAATAGGACAGGACGGCCGTGTTCTCATCATCCGGATGAGCGGCCACATAGAGGACGCTGCCAAGGACGTTGAGCTTGTGAAGGGCGATTTCCAAGTCCGCGGAGCTGACGATCCCGCCCGGCTGAGCCTGGGCATGAATGCTGGGAAACAGAGCCAATCCCACGACCATAGTCATGAGCTTTTTTAAGATAGTCCCTCTCATAGGCCGCAATTTATCTGCGCCTTAGGAAAGCCGTCCCGGGAATCCCTGCCGCCGGTTATTGCGCCAACTGAATCTTCAAGGGGACTTTCAGTTCTTCCCAGTGGAGGTAGGCGGTCGCCGATGTCCCCGCCAAGTCATCAAACCCGAACATCAACCACTCCTGGTAGGGGGCTTTTGCGGGAGTGACCGTGACGCGGAGGGCATCCTCGTCCTGGTTATAGGCAAAGCTTCCCCAGGCGGAGTTGTTCTTGCTGAAGATGACGGTCCATTCTTTTTCCCCGGGGATCATATGGATGCCGTACTTTCCGGCGGGAAGGGGTTTCCCCTCAACGAGGACGTCTTTTTTGAATTCAATGGTGGTGTTCTGATTGGCTCCGGCCCTCCAGGGATAGGGTTTGTCCTTGGAGTATTTGTCCCCGGGATTCATACCGTACGGTACCAGGCCGCCCCATATTTTCCGTCCCTTGACGCCCGGCCGGCTGTAGTCGATAGTGATATCGCCATCGGTTCCCAATCTTTGCGTCACACTGGCTTTCAGGCTCGCCGGGACTTTATTTCCCTGGGCGAGAGACGGGGAAGGCAGCACCAGGAGAAGAGCCAGGACCAGGACAAGACCAAATGTCAGGCCAAAACGTTTCATGGTTTCCTCCATCAATATGTTTAGAAATAGTCTTGTCTATTATAGCCGAATTGGGGCTATAAAAGAATTCCCTGCGCTTCGGAGGCAGTTTGCTCCCGGCTATTGGGATAAGAAACTGCTTTTTTGCTGCGATAGCTATATAGATGTTCATGGACCGATGTTGCCCCACCCGGAAGTGTCAGATATTCTGTGTAAATCCCTTCTTCGCATTTAAGCTCGCTCACCCAAACGGTCGCCAAAATAAATCATCAGTCAAGAGCCCATGGAACCTCCTTGATTCATTTTACCCATTCAAGGAGGTTTACACAGCATTCCTTACAATCTCAATACTGGACTGAAAGTCCAGAAGGCGGATCTCAGAGGGCTTCTTTTAAAGGCTTATTTTTGAATGTGTTAGAGGTCTGAGCTTAATGACAGATTCTGTGGGGGTGTCGACTTCTTGTCGTCTTGGCCTGAGATTTCTCGCGTTTTCCGTCGAATTTTGGTAGTGAAAAACTCACATTATGGGTAGACCATTTTTCAGGGATGAACTCCCTGATCAGGCACCGGCCGAACAGCCTCAAACCTTGAAGAATATCTTATGGCGATAGAGGAACCTCAGCCCCAGCCACTTCACCGCCAAAGTGCCTATGGGAAGGAGGACAAGGCCGATGGCCCCTGCTTTATGGGCGACGCCAGAAACGAAAAAACCCGAGATCTTGTCAAAATCTATGACCTCCTGTCCGAAATAGACCAGGATCGCGTTCGTCCCTATGACGATGAAGAAAAAGGCCCATTTGGCGCGGCCCTTGACATCGATGACCCAGTAGAACACGGCCAGCAGGAGCAAGCACCAGCCGCCCGCCCAAAGCACATACGAGCTTGTCCAGATATGCTTGATGATCGGAAAGACGGTGCCCCAAAGGTATCCTATTCCAAGGCACAGGATTCCACTCCCGGCCAGGCCGAACATTTTCGTCTTGGCGCTTCTCTCCGATTTCAGCCAGTATCCGGCGAATACCCCCAACAGCAGTGAGCATGCGGCTGCTAGGGTCGACAGGACCCCCAGGCTGTCGCCGGGTCCATAGAATTCTGCGGATATTCTTCCCGGCAGCACCTCCTGATCGATGAACGAGTGGAGGGATCCCTCCGGCGTCATGCTCCCCGCTCCGAAGTGAGGAACAGGAATGAGCGCCAGCGCCGCCCAATATAGCAACAAGACCCCGACGAAGACCCCGGCCTGCGTCCGTTTTTTCGTATTGAGGACCAGGATCGAGACGAGAAAATAACACACCCCGATCCGCTGAAGGACGCCCGTCCACCGCATGTTCGCGAAATTGAGATCCAGCAGCCCGCCCGCGACGAGGCCCAGCAGGATCAGGATGAGCGTCCGCCTAGCGATATGAACGTAAAGGCGCTTTTTGCTTTCGCCCTTTTCGGCCTGTTTCAAGAGCGAAAATGGCATCACCGCGCCGATGATGAAAAGGAATAGCGGGAAGATCAGGTCATAAAAGGTAAAACCCGCCCAGGGATTATGTTCGACCTGCCGGGCCAGAAGCCGGGTCAGAGGGGCATCCTTGATCGCCGGCAGGCTTCGGCATATCGCGTCCCCGCCGATGATCCAGAACATGTCGAATCCGCGCAGGGCATCGAGCGATGCGATCCTGCTGCCGAGCGGTTTTTTCGTAGGACTTTCCATCTGCAGGCCTCCTATCGTGCCGCTTCTCTTGCGGGGTCTGCGCTTGTCCGGGCCGTCGACTTTTCCAGAGCCGCCTCGATGGAATCATATATCCACTGCATGATCTCTTTCGTTCTCGAGGGCTTCATCCGGGCGGAATAGGCCGCCTCCGTTTCCCGTCGCAGCGCCTGGAGTCTTTCGAGTATCCGCTTGGCTTCAGCCTTGATCCCGGCCTGCCCTCCCTCGATCTTGTTCTTCAAAAGGATCCTGCCTGCTTCGGCCCTGTTGATAAGATTCCTGGCCGCGAGATCCCAGAATTCGAGCTCCTGCCGGCCATTTTTGACGACCTTCAAATACTCGCCGAACGCCACCAAACCCTTGCGATATTCTTCGAGCCTCGTCTCGCAGGCCTTCAGCTCCTTCTCGAGCTCCCCGTTTTTCGCGATTTCGTCAAGCCTGTTCGCGACGTACTCTTTCGGGGCCGGCCTCGCGTCTTTGAAAAATCCGAGGTCCGCGGCGTAATTGAACAGGCCTCGTTCCGCGAGCAGGCCCGCGGCCGCGAAAAACCGAGTATCATCGACCCCGAAATGTTTCCGCACATAGGACAACTGATAGGATTCCAAATCGCCATTCGGATTGTTGACGATAAAATTCGGCAGGTCCATCGACGTTCCCTGAAGCTCCCACGGGAAAAGGTGGACCGTCCAGCTTGTTAAGGCTGCCCCTTTGCGTTTCCCCGACATGCCTTTACGGAACGAATCGAACGTATTCCTCATGTGGAAAAACGTGCGGGGAGCAAAAACGCTATCTCCGTAGCAGCTCGAGCTCGGGCAGATGACGACGTCGAGACCGCGGGCCTCGAGATAATCCGCGGTATAAAAGGGGTCCGGGTCCCGTCCCGGTTCGATACCGAACGGGTAGAGATACGCGCCGAACCGCTCGAGTGTCCCCTCGTCGAGGTCATCCTTCCCCCGGCTCCCCTGACCCCAGACTTGGATCTCCCCGCTCCCGTAATATCTGTCGTACAGCCAGTCGAAAATCATAACCTTCTTGGAGAGCTTGTCCAGGGCCTCCGGGTGATGGAGGATCATGTCGCCCCAGATGATCGGCCGGATCCCTTTTTCGGTCAAGATCTGACTCACCGCGTTGATGTGGCTTATATAGAGCTCCGAAAGCGAACGCTCTTTGGCGTAGGCGGCGCATCGAGAGCACTGTCCCAGCGAATAGGCTTCATCAGCGCCGAGGTGAAAATATTTGATGTCTCCGAACACCTCCAGGTATTCCTGAGTCCATTTCCGCAAAAACGGCACGACCGCGGGATTCCGCGGGCAATACTGGTCGATCCTGTCCGGAAGCTCCGCCAGCTCCTTGTATTTCTCATTCTTCAGCACGTATTCGCAATGTCCGATCGTCTGGAGCAGGGGGATCGGCTCGAGTCCGAGCGTTCGGCTGTAGGCCAGGATGTCCTTGAACTCCTCTTTCGTGAAAGCGTCCGGCGAAACGCACTCCGGACACGTTTCCCACCTGATGTTGTTCTCGACTTCCCAGATGATCGTGTTGTAGCCCAGGCCGGCCAGCCTCTCCAGCTCTTGCTTCAAATATTCGCCTCTAAACTGGGCGATATTCATATCAATATGAAAGCCGATGATTTTCGTTCCCGTCCGCTCCCGGCCGGCGCTGAAGACTAAAGTTGAAAAAACGAAGATCGTCATCAAGAATAATTGGATGGGTGGCCTGTTCATTTTTCCACTCCTCCCCGATACGATGGCAATATATCGCCGGCCGTCCGACGAAGTCAACATGCCAAAGCGGAGCGACCGGCGGAGCGGGTTGACAAGGCGTGGGAGCTCCGTCTAGAGTATGGGCGGGACGGGCGTCGAAAGGAGCCGGACGGGCGATGCGAACCGGGGAAGGGTCTTCGTCTTGGATCCAATCGCGGGGAGAATGGGCGCGGGAACTCCTTTGCCGGTTGATCGCCTTTCGCAGCACGACCGGCGCAGAACGTGATGTTCAGGAGTACCTGCTTGGCGTCCTGACGATCGCCGGTTTTCCCGCGGAGCTTGCCCCCGTCCCTGAAGACGTCGTGAGGGACGTGGACTACACGATAGTACCCGGCCACACGAGTTACCAAGGGCGGGCGAACATTCTGGTGAACCTGCCCGGTTCCGGCGGCGGGAGAAGCGCCATCATTAACTCGCACACCGACATCGTCCCCGGCCCTGATGAGCTGTTCAACGCCAGGTCCAAACACGGAGTCGTCTATGGTCGAGGCGCCTGCGACGCCAAGGGCCAGGTCCTGACCATCCTGCTCGCGCTTTCCGCTCTGAAAGGACTCGGCATCCGGCTCAAGGGAGACGTACAGGCGCAGTTTGTGATCGAGGAGGAGGCTGGCGGCAACGGTTCTCTTTCGGCCATCATCCAGGGACATCGGGCCGACGCCGCGGTCGTGTTCGAACCGACCGGCCTCAGCGTCTGTCCTACGAACCGCGGCGCCGTCTGGTACAAACTCGGCGTAACCGGCAGATCCGTTCATATGGGCAATTACCGGGAGGGCGTAAGCGCCGTCGATGAGATGCTGGGCCTTGTTTCGATCCTCAAAGAGTACGAGTCGTTTCTCAGAGACGAGTCGAAAGGCCATCCGCTGTTTTCCGACGATCCCAGCCCGGTCGTCGTGAACGTCGGGCAGATCCGGGGCGGCGATTGGCCCTCGACGGTCCCCGGAGAATGTGTCGTCGAGGGCGGCATTGGGTTTCTCCCAAATCGAAGGATCCAGCGGATCCAGGAAGAGCTCCGCGCCCTGATAGAGTCCAAAGCCACGCCCTGGGCGCGGGCCCACTACAGCTTTGAGTTCGCCCGGCTCCACAATGAGGCCTTTGAGACCCCGATCGGGCACCCGGCCGTCACGTGCTTTCACCGGGCCGCAGAATCGGTGCTGGGTCGTCAGAAGCTCATGGGCTGGGGGGCTTCTTGTGACGGGCGGCTGTTTTTCCACAGGGGGCAGATGCCGACGATCGTCTTCGGCCCCGGGGACCTCGGCCACGCGCACTCGGAGGACGAGCAGATAAGTCTAGACGACATTCTCCGTGCCTCCGAGGTGCTCGTGAAGTTCCTCGTTGATTGGTGCGGTATCGAGGAGCGGAGGGAGGAGGCCTAAGATGTCCGTCAGAGTCGCGGTTGTGGGCGCGGGTAAGTTCGGTCAAATGCACATGGACGTGTTCACCCAGCTCGGTTACGCCGGCGCCGTGGAACTTGCCGCCATAGCCGAGGCGAACCCCAAGAGAGCGGAAGAACTCCGGGCCCGATATCATGGCTGCGCCATCTATGGCGACTTTCGCGAGATGCTCGAGAAGGAGGTCCTGGATGCCGTCAGCGTTGCCACTCCCGACCACCTCCACCGCGAGATAGCCGTCGCGGCGGCCAGGGCGGGGAAGCACTTGCTGGTGGAGAAGCCTCTGGATGTGACCGTCGAGGGCTGTGCCGAGATCGTCCTGGCCGCCAAAGACGCGGGTGTCCTCTTGCAAGTCGACTTCCATAAGCGCTACGACCCCGATCACCAGGCCATCGAACGCCGTGTCCGATCCGGCGACCTCGGCGAGATCCTCTATGGCAGCGTTTACATGGAGGACCGCATCGAAGTGCCGAGCGAGTGGTTCCCCCACTGGGCGCCCGACTCCTCCCCTGCCTGGTTCCTGGGCGTGCATTTCTACGATCTCGTGCGCTGGATCGTCAAGTCGGAGGCGAAGAGCGTCTACGCCACCGGGACCAAAAACACGCTGCTCAAGGACTACGGGATCGACACCTACGATTGCGTCAACGCCAAGGTGGACTTCGAAAACGGTGCCGGCTTCATGTTCGACACGAGCTGGGTCCTGCCAAAAGGGTTCGAGGCCGTAGTGAATCAGGCGATCAGAGTGGTCGGCACCAAGGGCGTCTTTGAGTGCGACAGCCAGGACCGGGGCTTTCGGTCCTGCCTCAGCGGGGAGGGAATGGCCACTTACAATAACAATTTTAAGCGCGACGGCTTCGATAAAATCGGACGCAAATTGCTGCGGGGCTACGGCGTCGAAAGCATCGAAGACTTCGCCTCCAATGTCGGATTGATCAAGACCGGAGGAAGCATCCATGACCTCAAAGGTTGTTGGGCCTCCGGGGAGGACGGGCTCGAGGTCACGCGCATCGCCGTCGCCGTGCATGAAAGCATGAAGACTGGCAACGTGGTCAGGTTGAGGTAGGACCATGGCGGGATACGATCTGACTCCGAGGGACGTTCCCCGCATCGAAACGAAGTACAGGACCATCAGGACAAAGATCCCGGTGCCGGAATCGGTCCCCATTTTCGAGGCGCTCCGCGCAAGCGAGCCGCAATCCACGATGGGCCAGCCGCCCGTCGTCTGGCATAAAGCAGAGGACTTCATCGTCTATGACAAGTGGGGGAACCGCTGGATTGACTGGTCGAGCTGCGTCCTGGTCGCCAACGCCGGCCACGGCCGACCCGAGATCAAGGAGGCGCTGAAAAGGATCCTCGATCAGGGCCTCGTCGCGAGCTACGTGTTTGTCCATGAGCAGAGGGCCGAATTGTGCGGGATGCTGCGATCGCTCGCCCCGGACCCGGAAGCCTACAAGGTGTTCCTTCTCTCGACCGGAAGCGAAGCCACCGAAAACGCCATCAAGCTCGCCAAGACCTATGCTCTCGACAAATACGGCCCCCGACGAAAATATCTCGTCTCCTTCCAAAACGCCTTTCACGGCCGGACGATGGGCGCCCAGCTCGCGGGCGGCATGGAGAAGCAGAAGACGTGGATCGTCGACCGCGATCCCGCATTCGTCCAAGTCCCGTTTCCGGACGGCTATAAAAATGAGGACACCAGCTTCGACCTGTTCATCTCCTCCCTCAGGGAGAAAGGGATAGTTCCGGACGAAATCGCCGGAGTCATGACCGAAAGCTACCAGGGCGTCGGGCCGGACTTCCTCCCGGTCGAATACGCCCAACGGCTCGAGGGTTTCTGCCGCGAGCACGACATCGTCATGGTCTTCGACGAGGTCCAGGCGGGCTTCGGCCGGACCGGCAAGATGTTCTGCTTCGAACACTACGGCGTGAAGCCGGACCTGATCTGCTGCGGCAAGGGCATCTCGTCCTCTCTGCCAATTTCCGCGGTCATCGGCCGGGACGACATCATGGAGCTCTATCCGCCCGGCGCGATGACATCCACACACTCGGCCTCTCCCCTGCCGGTGACCGCCGCCATCGCCAATCTGAGGATTCTCATCAAAGAGGACCTGGCGGACCGGTCCGCCAGGATGGGCGAAATCCTCATGCCCCTGCTGGAGGGGGTCCGGAAAAAGCACCCGGACCGGCTCGGCTGCCTGCACGGCCAAGGGCTGGTCGCGGGCATCCAGGTCGTCCGGCCCAGCACGAAGACTCCCGACCCGGATACGGCCCTGGCGATAAATTACGCCTGCGTGCGCAAGGGAGTTCTGATGTTCGCGCCGGTCGGGATAGCCGGCGAGTGCTTGAAGATAGCCCCGCCGCTGACGATCGCCGAAGACGCGCTCGTGGAATCGGCGCGAGCCTTTGAGGAAGCCGTGGACGAGGTGTTGGGATGAAAAATGATATCTTCGGACTCAGCGGAAAGACGGCCGTCATAACGGGCGGCGGAGGGGTCCTGGGCGGGTCGATGGCCGGTGTTCTCGCGGAACGCGGAGTGGCCGTCGCCCTCCTGGACCTGCGGGAAGAGGCCTCGATCGAAGCGGCCAAGGAGATCGTCGAGAAAGGGGGCAGGGCGATCGGCCTGCCCTGCGATGTCCTTGATCAGGAAAGCTTGGAGGCCGCCAAGGCGAGGGTGATCGATGAACTCGGATCCGTGGATATTCTGATCAACGCCGCGGGTGGAAACGACCCCAAGGCGACCACCTCCAAGGAGACCCTTGAGCGCTCCGACCTTATCGGTGCCGTCGACGGTCTCAAGACGTTTTTTGACCTCGACGCCGACGGCATTCGGTCCGTCTTTGACCTCAATGTCCTCGGAACGCTCCTGGCCACCCAGATATTCGGGAGGGTGATGGCGGAACGCGGCAGGGGGGTCATCATCAATATCTCGTCGATGAACGCCTTCAAGCCGCTCACCAGGATCCCCGCCTATTCCGCCGCAAAGGCCGGCGTCTCTAACTTCACCCAGTGGCTTGCGACGCATTTCGCCCCGCTCCATATCCGGGTCAACGCTATCGCACCCGGCTTCTTTCTAAGCGACCAGAATCAGTATCTGCTGACCGACGAGCGAACCGGCGAGTTGACACCAAGAGGTGCGAAAATCATCGCCCATACGCCGATGGGCCGCTTCGGCCGGCCCGAGGATTTGGCCGGCGCTCTGGTATGGCTTGTTTCCGACGCGTCGGCTTTTGTGACCGGCATCGTGCTTCCCGTTGACGGCGGTTTTTCCGCGTTCCCGGGGGTGTAGGGACAACATGATAACAAAAGAAACCCTGCCATCGACCATGAAAGCGGTCGTCCTCGAGGCGGCGCGAAAACTGACCTATCGCGACATTCCTGTCTGGCCCGTCGAGTCCTACAACGATCCGGACATAGTGCTCATCAAGGTCGCCGCCAGTGGGGTTTGCGGCTCAGACCTTCGCTACTACGCGGGCGAGAATCCCTGGGCTCAGCAAACCCTCGGACGCCACATGGATAACCCTCCGAATATCGTCCTAGGCCACGAGTTCACGGGCGAGGTTGTGGCCGTTTTGAGCGATAAAAACGCGCATCTTCTGGGTAGGCGGGTCGCTCCGATTTGCTCAAAGGTCTGCGGGACATGTTCCGAGTGCCGCTCGGGACGAGCTCAACTCTGTCCCAACACCGTGCATCTCGGCCACGGTCAGGGGTGGGGGAAGCAAGACTTCTACCCGGGCGCATATGCCGAATATGTCCCCGCTTGGGCCGGCGGCTGCTTTCTTATACCGGATAGCCTGACGTTCGAGGAAACGGCCATGATGGATATCCTCGCCGTCTGCGTTCACGTCGCGCATCAGGGGGACATTCAGCCGGGCCGGCCCGTCCTGATGATGGGAGCGGGTCCCGCTGGCAACGGCATCGCCCAGGCCGCGCGAAACCTCGGAGCGAGCAGGGTCGTCATCACAGATATCGCTGACGCGGCGCTGGCCGTGGCCCATAAGCAGGGGATTGATGTGGTCGTGGACGTGCGCGGCAAGGGCCCCAGCCGGCTTGCGGACGAGCTGTCGTCCCTAGCCCCTGAAGGGTTCGGCAGCGTATTCGACAGCATAGGCACCGGGGACAGCTTCGACCTCGGGCTGAAGCTCCTCGGGAAGAGCGGAACGCTCGTCAGCATGGCCGTTCACGACCTGGAAATTCCGGTGAACTTCCTCCATCTGGGAAGCGAGCGCAGGATAACGACGAGCTGCAACTTCGCGGCGGGCGATTATCCCCTGGCCCTGAGCTGGCTGGAAAGCGGCCGGTTCCGGGTGAGAAACTGGCTGACCGAAATCAAGCTGGAGGACGTCCCACGGACGTTTGCCGAAGTGGACGGGCACACAAGTGAGAGGCGGGCGTTCAAGCTGGCCATCAAGTTATTTTAGGTGGCGTGCCTTAGAGAATTCAAACCTCTGACCTTTGGATCCGGAGCCACAAAAAGTTTTCCTTACACTCCGCCTTTAGAATACGAAGGGGATGAACCGCCGGGTCTTTTTCATGTAAGCTTCGTATTTCGGGCCGAAAACGCGGATGCACTCTGCCTCCTCCGCCCGGGCGGTCAGGAGTAGGCAGACGCTCGCGAAGGCCGCCAGTCCGCCTCCGGGCCACGATGGCCGTTTGAAGAAGATGCCCCAGGCCAGCAGGAGCAGGGAACTGTAGAGCGGATGGCGTATGGATTTGTAGATGCCGGTCGTGACCAGCTGGGTGGTCTTCTCGAAAGCCAGCAGGTTAGGGTCCGAATCGCGCTGCTCGACCGGCTTGCCCGCTCGTTTCAGCAGGACCGTCCCCCAGATGGCGGGGACGAGACAGGCGCACAGCACAATCCAGGCGATGATTTGATACCAAGCGAAAGGATTCTCGAACCAGGGCTCCATGTTGAACAGGAACAGAACGGTAATGGCTTCCCAGGCAAAGAAACGGTAAAACCCGTGCGAGCGTGGATCACGCAACGAGGCGCGTGAAATAAAGGTCAGGGCCCCCGTCACGATGGCCAAGAGGATCCACTTCAACAATATCATTCCCTTCCGCCATCAACAAATAGGGACTTCCTTTTTCGTGCTGCGCGCATCCGTCGGTCATAAGGATTGGAGCCGCGCTTTTCCCTCATAAAATGATGATATTGCTGGCTGCAGATTTGTGTCAAGGATCTCACAAAGTGCATCCCGGACCTTTGGCTTCCGGGTTATGGGCCCGTCGGGCTATCACCCGCCCTCGTCCGAGCATTTTAAGCCATAGACTTTTTCGTGAATCCTTGACTGTCAAGATTTGTGATGTGTTTGCACCTCAAAAGGGTTTAAAACGGCTTAAAAGGACTTAAAGCGGTTTTCCACTCGATGATCACATAACTTATTGATATCCAAAGCTTATGTGGGGAAAATCACAAGTGCCCCTGGCCTGCCTCGAACAGGCGACACACCGCCTTCGGCAGTGCTGGCAAGGCCGGCATGGATTAGAAATCCACAAGGCCGCTTTTTGGGAAGGCCATCAATTGTTTTTTTGTGACTGAGTTACAGGACTGACCTCGTGGGCCTCCACCGTAGGAGTGTCGACTTTATGTCGTGTTGGATCCGGGATTCCTTGCGCTATTCGTTGGAAACTAAAAAACCAATAAACTCACTTTTTGGCTGGATCGTTTTTCAGGGCTGAGATCCCTCGCTGACCAGCTCCTCAAAAAGGGTCCGGTAATGGATCATTGCCTGGCGCAAGTCTTCTGTGCTGGCCTGCCCCTTCGTCTGGCGAAGCGCGATTTCGTGGGCTGTTCGATAATTCTCCAGGACCAGCGGATGGTCCACGGAGATATCAGCCGCACGCTGTTCAAAGTCACTGACCGGATAGCCACGCGTGGACATCACATCCCCCAGCAGTTGGTCGGCTTCCGCTACCGCACCGGCGGGGCCGTCCACAAACCGCGCCTGGATTCTGCGCCAGGAGTCTTCGAAGCGCGCACGATCGCCGGGTGCGAGCGGCCGGACGTGGAAACTTTCGACTCGTTCCGTGCGCTTGTCGAGCCCGGCTTCCGCATGCCGCCGATTTCCGCCTTCCTTCACGGCGCGGGCATATTCAGGGCCACCGAATTTGCTGCGCAGTCTTTCGGTCCGGCGTTTTCGACGGAAGAGCAACGTCGCGATGCCCGCAACCACAATCACGACGAAAACGATGATTACGACTATTACTGTTGTGCTCATAACCAGCCTCCAATAAATAGGATTTAGCTTTCTTCTCTTTCTCTTAACAGGGGCAAGAACACCTACCGCCGTCTCCTCCAATAGTAACTGCCGCCCCCGCCGAATAAGAGGACCGCCACAATGATGATGATGATGAGTGTTGTCGTGCTCATGGTCGTTCTCTCCCTTTACTCTGTCGAATATCCGTCATAGTTTCGGATTCTTCCGGACCTGTGGTCATTGTTACTTCGTTACTTCGCGGCATCTTTGACCGCACGCTTCACATCCTTGGCTACGCCCTTGACTTGGCCTTTGAGTTCATCCCTCTCGCCCTCTCGCTCGAGCTTCTTGTCGCCGGTCAAGTCCCCTACCGCTTGCTTGATCTTGCCTTCGGTCCTGTCGATGATCTCGCCCATTTTCTGCCTCTTTACTCGATAATCATTCGGTTGTAGATTCTTTTGACGCCGTGGATATCTTCAATGCGTTTGGTAACCAATTTTATTTCAGCAGCGTTCTTGGCCTTGCCGGTCACAGAGACCACACCTTTTTCGACAGTAATATCGGTTTTAAAGGCGTTCGTACCGCGGTGGAAAAGCAATGCCAATTTGATCTGCGATTTTATTGATGCGTCATCGATAAATTCTCCAACCGTTCTGCGATTCTCATGGGGTGTTTTTGCCACGGTCATCTCATTGTCGACACCCTTCACCCCTTCGATATCTTCAACATATTCGGCTGTCAGCTCTTTTTCAGCCTGGCTGCTGGCCTCACCCCGCAGGGTCACCCGGCCATCTTTCACCCCAACCTCGGTATTGGCACCGTCCAGATTGCCATGCAGCATGAGCATGGTTTTTACTTTCATGTGGATCCATGCATCTGAGTTTTTTTCTGGAATTCCCCCCTTGACCTCCAGCCTGTTGTCGACGCTTTTAACTCCAGGCAGATCGGCAACAGTATCAGCGGCTAATGATAAATGCGTTTCCTCTGAAACGGTTCCTGTCAAGGTGACGACGCCATCTTGGGAGTGAATCTGAATATCATCGCCTTTGAGATAGGCATTGAATACATACGATTTTTTAAAGGCTGATTCGATGCGTCTGTCTATTTCCTGAGCGAACAAAGAGCCAGTCATCATCAACAATACCACTGCTGCCATAATCAACGTTTCCCGGTACTTTTTTTTCATTTTAGTTCCTCCTCTCCCTTCCCTGCTCCCAGCCGCTATTGGACGGGACGATGGGCTCGGGATAAGCTACCTTTCTAAGTGCAGTTTTCATGCCAGAATCTCCCCGCATACTCAGAATGTCAGGAAATTGATTTCCTCTCTGGAAAAAAGCGGAATTTCAGGCGACCGACGACTCAAAACCTCCGGTTAGACAAATTGAGCCATTATCCCGACTTAGAAATTATTCTATAAAACAGCACAATTCCTATTTAATCGGATATTTCGAATATATGGTAAGGGCGACGTTTCAAAGGTATTGCGAAAAGGAGAATATGCCGAGGACGGGAATCGAACCCGTACAACCCTTGCGCAGCGAGGGATTTTAGTGACCTCATGCTGGTCGAGAACTTCCACTGATTAGCGGAAACATCTTCATTCAGGAAGATTTGAGGGCGGCCAGACGTATCCTGGCGTCTTCAACGAGCGGCCGGAACCGGGGCTCGCAATCTTTCCAGAGGCTGATGAATTTTTCGTAGTTCTCGCGTGCTTTGCTCTTTAGACCTTTCTGCTCGTAGATCTTGCCCAGGTTATAGAAACTCCTGGCGTAAAGATCCCCCCAACCATACCGGCCGTAAGTCAAAAGAGTGATCTTTTAATAGTTTTTGAGTGCGTTGTCGGCGTCTCCCATCTCGAGGAAGGCTGAAGCCAGACTGTCAAGATAAAGTGCATTTGTTTCGATGGATTGAAAATTATATTCTCCTGGGCAGTGAGCCACGGCTTCGTCGAGGAGCTTCCGGGCGTCAGGCAAGTTCTTTCTGGCCAACTCCAGCCTTCCCCAAAGGTAGGGAATATTCGAGTCTGACTTCCTCAAAAACCCCGGAAGAAGGTGTTCGATCTCCCGAGTCAGCTTTTCAGCTTCAGGAAGGTTCCCTATTTCCAATTGGGCAACCGCTTCCCAAAAATAGCGCTCTCTCTTCTTGGGGACTTCATCTTCCATAACAAGGGCGTCAGCCTTCTTGAATTCTTCAAGCGCTGGTTCGGGCATCTGACTTGCCATGTAAGCTAACCCTATTCCGAAATGAAAATTAAGCGGGTCTGTCTTTTCAAACAGCTTCTGGTAGGATTTCAACCGCCTCAGGGCCTTTTCGGGTCTTCCGGTCAGGATGTCTACGTAACTGAGCATTCGCACGGCCCGCGTTTTTTCTAGGTCGATTCTTGTATTATCCAGCCAGGTCCGATAGAATCCGGCGGCCTCCTCAGGTTCATCTTTGTAATAGGAAATATCTCCTTTCCCCCTTCATATCTCGGCCATCTATCTGGATTAATACTGTTCGCTTGGTCCAATTCCTGCATTGCGAGGTCAAATCGCCTCTGCAGAATGTAGCAAAAATAAAGCCGGGAATGCCCTTTATCATTTCCAGGGTTGTTGGCGACAAATTCCTTCATGGTCTCCGTCGCCTTCTCGTCTTCCCCTAACTGCAAGTATTCGTCAGCAACGTTGACGTAGATTGCAAGATCCCTCGGCCTTCTCTTCATTATCATAGAATATTGCTCTGTGGCCAGTTTCCATTCGCCTAAGCTGCCATAAGTTACAGCGAGCATGTGATTCCCGAGATAGTCGTCCGGGTAGAGGCCCAGGACTTTCTTGTACATCTCGACCGCCTTGGGATAGGTCGCCTGGGACTGACGGTAATAATCGCCCTGGAGAATGTAGTATTCCCGCGGCGGCGTCCGGTCTTTAAACCGGAAGGCCTTCTCGAAGCTCTCCTTGCGCTTGGCAGATTGTCCCAGGTTCGTATAGATGGCTCCGAGCAGTCTGTAGGCCATGGCAAACTCGGGATCGAGGTCGACGGCCTTCTTCAAGGAATTGATGGCATCGTCGTAATTCACATCCAGATGAAACCTTTCGCCCTCGACATAGTATTTCAGGGCTTCGGGGTTCCGGGTCATCACTTTGCCGATCTCCACATCGACGTCCGAGGCCATCTGCTCTTGAGTGATGTTCAGCCCTTGCTTGATCTCCTTGACGAATCCATCCAGGCCCCCGCCCAAGATATTCTCTATGCTTTGCGCTTTCATCGAGAGCGTGGCTTACGTTTCTCCGGTTCGGCCGCTGACCAGAGCAGCCGTGATGAGGAAGTTCGGGCCGGCCTTGGCGAAACCCGCCTTGAGGAGGCTGCTTACGTCGGCTTCCTTGGCGATCTTCTTGATGTTATCAGAGGTCAGGGCCTTCTCTTCGGTGAGGTTCAGCTTCTTGAGCACGCCGTTCATTTCATCCTGTCGCAGCACCCTGAGGTATCTTGATGAGGAGAGGCCGGTGATGAGGAGCTCCGGAAAACCATAGCGCTAGTTCTCGAGGCTGCTGTCGCCTGAGTAGTTTTCAAAGGGGAGGACGGCGAGGGAAGCTTTCCCGGATGAGACACCTGGCTTATGAGGGGAAGGGTGCCAGAGGAGGATGGCGATGACAACAAGAACCAGGAGACCAGCTGCAGGGACAAAAAGCTTCTTCGGCTTCGTGAACCCTTTCAGGTCCTCTTTCCGGCCGAACTCCCTATTGTTGAATTTGGCTTCGCCGTGTCCGAGTTTCTCCTCGAACCATCGGTCGAGCTCGTCAGTATAGGCGTAGACCCTGGCCTTAGGCGTGCCGTCGAGCCGGTGGACGGGCAGGCCCATCTCGGACTCCCATCTCTGGCAGGTCCGGACGTTGCGCCTGAGATGGGCGCTGATTTCCTTCCAGGATTCGAGGATTCGCCGGTTCTCCATATGCCTTCCAGGGCCCCAATAGTCTGGCCCGGATTTTATCGCCGCAAAATGGGCCTGTCAACTATTGGCTGGCCGGAGAGGGGAACGTTTCGTAGCGTCCATAGACTATCAAAAAGAGGGATGGGCGAACGCTTCTGACACGAGAACCAAAATCCGGTCTTTAGGGGCCTGCGGAAATTTGCCTAACGTCTTCAGAATCGGTGAATTTTATGAAGTGCCCCTGGCCTGACTCGAACAGGCGACCTCCGGCGTGACAGGCGGCGTTCCTTGCTGGGCCTAGCAAAAAGCCCAGCCCTGGTATAAACCTAGCCCGCCAACTGGCATCTATCCTGTTGAGGCCAGTATCCGCTTAGAACGTTCCACATCATACGGGAAGGATCCAGAAGCCGGCCTTTCGGAAGGCACCATATCCTTTGATGTAGAGCTCAATCAACCGGCATACAGCCGACTTCGAGATGATCTTGTCGATGACTATCCTCTGCTGTTCGGATAGCCCCTCCTCCGCGCCACCCACGTCACGGAGTAGCCCCGCCCGGCAGTCCAGGAGATATCTTGTCACTCACCGCTGTTCCCAACGCATGTCAATATGCAGGGCTGAGCCCGTCAACAGGCTATATCCTCCGGGCTTAAGGGGCCGCCCTCGATTCCTCCCCCGTTGGGGACGATTGGCGGTTTCTCGCATTCAGCACGCCTTGACCCTGAACATAGGCTCTATTCCGGGAGTGTAAGGAAAACTGTGTAAACCTCCTTGAACGAGTAAAATGAATCAGGGGCTGGGCTACGATACACTCCCAGCTGATGATCTATTTTGGCGACCGTTTTGGTGAGCGAGCTTAAATGCGAAGAAGGGTTTGCACAGAATAGCTGGCACTCCCAGGAAAGAAGCCCGCGTCGCCGATTATCGGAGGCGCGGCTCGGGTGCTCAGAAAACTCGAGGGCTTTCTCTTGGCAATCCAACTCGCCTGTTAGGGAAGCCAGTCGGAGTTCTTTTTGAAGTTCGTGGCGGCAAATCTCGAGGCATAGGGATACCTCGCCTTGATGGCGTCAAAATCGCCGTCGTGGGGTTCTTCGAAAACATTGAGGAGCGGAGCCGAACCAGGATAGTGGATATTGCTCGCTCCAGCCGCCCCAAAAAGCTCCAGGGTTCCGAGGATTTCTTCATCGGGAACGGCCGCGACGACCGTCTGTAAAAACGGCCTGGCCGTCTTGAGGACTCCGGCCACGGCCTCAGAACTCTCGGCGGGCATGACCTGCACATAGCGGAACGTCTCGTCGGGGAGCCAGAATTCAGGGCGGTTGGAAATCCTTACGACGGCGTTTTCTTCGGGAGACACGATAACGTTGGAAGCGCCATGGAAAATTCGTGCCAACTCCCGCCCGACTGGTTTCATGGCCGGATTCACCGGCGAGATCTCTAAAGCGAACCGGATCAGGCTGTCCGCAAGCTCTCCGGCAAAGGCCCGGTGGTCCCCCTGGACATAGATATTTTTCGTGCAGTAGCATGCCGCCCCGTCAAAAGCCGAGATGTCGCGCACAAGACCCTCGACGGCTTTCTGCCGGAGATCCGGTGCCTCGGCGAAAGCCCTCGAAATGTACGCGGCTCCGATCTTATGCCCGTGCGCCAGGATCGTCGGCCGGGGGCGCCGCAGCCGGGCACGGTCGGTGACATCACGGACAGTCGCCTCCGAACCCAAAACGTTGACGACATCGGAATGCGCGAGGACGATTCCCTCGAGCTCGCGGTCACCCCCCTTCCAATACCCGCAGGCCATGGTCTCCCGGACGAGAGGCGCGAACTCCGCCATTTTCTTCAGGTAGATCATCGGGAACACCGCTGACGTCGAGGGCAACTTGATGATCTGGGCCGCCCCGCCGTCTTTCACGGGCAGCCCGATCCTCGTCAGGATGGCCGAATATCCGACGACGTTGCCCGAAACGAAGTGGCTGAGGAGCCCGGGTTCTCGCCACCGCGTGAGCGGGGAATTCCGGCCAAAGCGCTTCAGGTATCCAAACGCGGTTTCGACCGGCCGTCGGGTTCCGAACGCTTGTTCAACGAACCTGCCGATGAGGCTGCGGTCGTATTGGACGAGAGGGGAAAAGATGCCGAGGCCGAAGCGCTCGATGTCGTGGCGGGAAAACCCGTCGATCCGGTGGATGAGATCAACGATGGCCTGGATCTCCGGGCTACCGAGCGCGGTGAAATAGGAGTCGAGGCGGTCCATCACCTTCTGCATTTCCGGGAGTGAAAGGCGGGCGAAGACTTCGCCGGCCCTGGCCTTGAGCGCTGGAATGAGGGCCGCAAGGGATGAAGCTTCAAACCTGGGAAACACGAGGTCTATGCCGGCGACGGTTTCGGATTTCGTGGACTTGACATAGGGATCCTCGAAGACGATCCGCGGGGATGCGGCGAAAAGGGAGGGGAAATCACTCACCGGCAATCTCCGCGGCCTTGAAAGCGCATCCCTCGGTGCCGCGCGACGCGGGCCCCTCGAATCGACAGACGCGGGTGAACGATTCGACCCATCCCTCGGCGGAAACGCTCACGATTTCCGCCATATCGAATTCGAGGATGCTCATGTTGGCCGATGCCGGGCGGCCCGAAAGGCTGGGCGACACCACCTTGATCAGCCCCCGGCCCGAGCGGAGCGGTATTTCGCTCTCCGGGTCAACGATATACACCCGGCATTCGGGGGACGGGCGGAAGAGGAAGTCGTTCAGGTCTTGGTTCCAGTAACCCTCGATCTGGGCGGTTGTCTCGGTGAAGCTGTAGATGTCCTTGATATTGGCGGACCAGAAGGTGGAGTCGATGCCGAAGACCGAGGCGATCCTGGCGATGAAGGCCGGCTTGTCGATCTTCGCGCCGCGGATGGATCCCTTGGCACCGGAATATCCGCCGCCGCTGAAGGCAATATGAGCATTATCGTGCAGCGAGAATTCCCCCTCGCGAAACTCTTCGAGGTAGGGCCTGAGAAGGAGAGTGAGCCCGCCGAGGGAAATGGTCAGCCCCCGGGCATGGGCGTTCCGGATGAATGAAGCGACAGCTGAGGCCGCCATTTTCCGGATCGCGGCGGGGCGGCCGAGCGCCTGGTTCAGAAGGGTTTTCGGGAGGTCGATATCAAGGGTAACGTCCATTTCGGGGAAGCGCGCGTATCCGCCCTCGAGCGCCAGTTGCATTCTGAGCACGGCGCTTTTCCCCATGATCGCGGCCTTTTTCGACAGGTTGCGAAGGATGCGTAGCGACGGCGCGAACGCGATTCCGGTGGAAGAGGCCGGGGACGCGAAGGTCCGCGCATAAAGTCCGGCGACAGAGGCCCGGTCTTCGAGATTTGTATAAACGTAGCTGGGGTCGCCGGACGTGCTGCTTGAGACCTGGAAAACGCCGGGAACGGCGAGGTCGCTGAGGTCTTCGATCAGACCCTTGGACCGCTTGAAGGCCGTTGAAACAACGCTCGGAAACCGATGGTAAGCGCCGTCGGCCACGATAGCGGCGAGGTCGGCTCGGGAGAGGTTTTTGCGGACACAGAGATTCCTGTAATAGGAAAACCGATCCCACTGGTGCTCGATACCGGCGCGGGCCAGAGTCTGAAACCTTAACGTTTTCTCCAGATCGTTCATGAAACTAATATGGCCCTTTGCCGGGGCCAAGTTGTCAAGAAGATGTCAAAATTGTGTAAATTTGACGTCAACTGAGTGGTTTCGGAGGTTGTGAGTGGCTTATGGGGTCGGGCCTCAGTTTCTATCTGATTTATAATAATATAACTTCATTTCCACCCCCTTTTTTGGCCTTAAGTCGACGTTTTCGGCCTCCAAAATAAGCCGAGGATAGGAATTTCCTTTTTCGCGCCGCACGCAGGCCACGCCCCTTAGGCTCGGAATTTATGCCTCCCATCGCGAAATGATGATATCGCCGGCCGCGGATTTGTGTCAAGAACTCAATAAAGGAGCGCGCCCGGAGGGATTCGAACCCCCGATCTTTGGATTAAGAGTCCAACCCTCAATCCAACTAAGCTGCAGGCTGCCGGCTACGGACCGATGAACTTGACCGGCGTTTCCTCACCTCTTGACCAGGGCCCGGACCACCTACCCGACCCGCGGATTCTGAGGGGAGAAATAAAAATTCACGTGGTCAACGCTCCCGTATTTTTTGATGAGCGCATACCGGTGTTTCGAAAAATATTCAAGGATCTGTCCCCTCACCTCTTTGTGCGCCTCGATGCAGACAAGGGCCGGGCGGTAGGTATCGATGTCGAATCCGGCCAGGGCCACAGGTTCGAAATTCTCGATATCCATCGAGAGAAAATCGAAGTGCGAGACGCCTTCTCTTTTGAGGAGATTGTTCAATGTGATCGCTGGAACTTTGATTTTCTCCAAGGCCCCACCTTTTTTGGCCCAGCCCTCGCTCCCTGAGGACATGCGATCGTTCTGAGGGATATAATAAAAATCCGCCAGATCATCCGACCGGTCGGAAATGAAGAAATTGAAAAACTTCGTGTTCTTCCGGTACTCGAGATATCCGGCTTCAAATTTGGCGATCGCGTCGACGGCAATGCCTCTCCAGCCCAGGTACTTTTCAAGGTAATAGGTCGTGCTGTCCCGCCGGTAATCGCTGGCCCCGATATCGACGAAAAACCCGTTTTTCATGTCTCTGAAGAAATCTCGGATGATTAATTCTTCGTCGAATTGGGAGTAGAGCTTGGGACCGTATCTCTGGACGAGCCAGTTCGGCCTCGCACATTCATTCAAAACAGGGAGAAAGAGCAGAAGCAGGATAAAGCCAGCCCAATATCGGATTTTTTTCACTTGTCTCCTCCTTTATCCGCCCAAGAAATCAAAATCCAGAAGCAGGGTGAACAAGTTCTCTTTGAGCGGGAGGACAAACCTGACCTGCTCCCGGCTACTGTACCACATCTAAATTGAGATCTTCAAACTTGGGTGAGGCTCCAATCCACTAAATTTACCACCCGATCCGGATCAGAATCCGGGGAGCAGATCACGTTACCATTCGTATTATCAAGACGTACAAAGCTTAAAACATGGTGTCTCTGACCGTGCAGTAATTGTGCAGTAAAGTGGTTGAAAATGGCAGAAAACTATCGAAAAAGGCGACTGCCCGAGGATCTGTGCTAAACGGAATAAAAGCTTGATTTTCCAGAGGCAACAAGGGGAAATAAGGGAGCGCGCCCGGAGGGATCTGAACCCCCGACCTTTGGATTCGACGTCAGACGCTCGGTTTCCATCGCCGCCTCTAATTGAATGAAAACACTTGATTAGCGGGAGGCCGGACGCTCTCCGTTCCCTCCGTGTGCCGGTGGCGTGCCAAAACAGACTGAAAACGCCGGAAAATTGCGGTTTCGGCCGGTTGCCCGGGCGCTTCCTGTGGTGAGATGGACGCTGGTTAAGAATGGCCTCGAATTATACGCCGATAGGGCCGGCGAGAATCATCACTCAACTCGCGTTATTGCTCTCGGCCTTTCGTTTGCTTTCACTAAGCCAGAAATGCTCGTGTAATGCCCAAGTTTTCGTGCTGTAAAAATAAAGAAAGACGGCAAATGCTGTGGGAATCAAGCCGAAAAACCTGACAGGACCCGGAGTCATTAACACTAAGGCCCCTGCTGATGCGTATAACATACTTAGTATTGCGGCAAGGATGCTTGAGGTTGCGCGTCGCCCGGTCAAATGGGATATCCAGACCCCCCAGACCAAAAGAGCGAGAATGACTATAGGCCTTATGGACAACTTTTCTCCGAACGAAAGCGTGCTGAGGGCACTTAATATCCAGAATCCCGATATAATTATCGCAATAATGAAATACTGCTTGGCCCATCGCGCTAATGCGCCGCCTGACTTCTCGTTCATTTTACCCTCTCCTTCTTGAGTCGGAGAATAATATAACCGAGTAAATAAAGTCAAGGGTCCCTGATGTGAAGGCACAGAAGAGGCCCTCGGGGAGACCTTCCCCTTGTGCCAGCCGTGTGCCGGTGGCGCGCTGTTTGCCACAGGGAAAAGGCCCGAGCCGAAGCCCCAGGCCTTCCCCGGCCTCTTTCCTCTTCCCTGGAGACCCGCCTATTGCGACGCCTGGAGGCCGAGGGGTAGAATTAGACCATCTTGATGAAGGGAGACAATTATGAAAAATGACAAGTATATCAGGTTCATTCTGACAGTTATCGCGATTTGCCTTGTGTGGATTTGCATCAGAGACATTGTGGTGGGTCCTACCAGTCTATTCGCCGGCAACAATGGCAAGGCTCCGAGCGTTTGGGTTGAC
>JBEKXF010000029.1:0-42497 GCA_049512315.1 Candidatus Aminicenantales bacterium
TATCCCTCGCCGCCGGCTACGCTGCCATAGAGAGTGCTATGGGAAATTACCCCATCGTCGGCCCGGTTGAAATAGATATTATCTCCATTTCCGTACGCCGTGACATTAGATATTGTCCCAAATTTCTCAATTTTTATGTTATCCGACCCCCTAACTAATATTCCAATACCGGAGTTATAGGCATAAGTCCCACCGCTTATGAGGTTATTACTGTTGGAATAACCGACTACTGACCTATAGAACATCAGTCCAACAATTGTATTGTACTGAACGGTACAATCTGTAACGGTATGATTCCCGCAATCTTGGAACAAAATGCCAAAGGAATTATTCTTTTCGACGGTGCACGAAGTCAGGGTGATTGAATTTCCACCACTGGGTCCGTTTGCGCTTATAGCACCGCCCCAGGAACTATTTGAACCACAAACGTGAAGGTTTTCGAGGCTAATAAATGCCTTGTTGACCACTATGACTTCGTCTCGTGTCCCGGCCTCAACGCGAGGAGAACTATAAATCAGGCTGGGGTTATTCGTGGAATAGACATATAAGGCGTCCAATCCCCAATACCAATCATAATTGGATGCGATATCACTGATCCCGGTTTTTTTGTTTCCTTTCACCCCATCAAACAAAACAACCCTG
The DNA here is from genome assembly GCA_049512315.1 of Candidatus Aminicenantales bacterium. Lineage (GTDB taxonomy): Bacteria > Acidobacteriota > Aminicenantia > Aminicenantales > Saccharicenantaceae > DATKJS01. Next base: position 643 of record JBEKXF010000029.1, read on the forward strand.
GCCTGTGTTGCGAGAGGGGCCCGCCAAATATTCGTCGAATAAGATGTCCAGTCTGTGACCAGGTCGGTGCCGGTAATTACCGGGTCGGCTCCGCTTCCGTATGCCCCAAACGTAATTGGGTTTACGGCAGTACCAGAAGATGGAATTGCTAATCGTTCTCTCCAAACGCCGCCGCGCATAAAAAGCACTTGGTCGCCCGCTGAGAATGATCTCGCATTGATTTTGGCAACGGTGCGCCACGCCGCAGCCGAGGAGGTTCCGGCATTTGCATCATTTCCGTTTATGGAATCCACATAATAAACTGTCCCGGCAAGAAGTTGTGGCGTAATAGAAAAACAAAGAATGATCAAATATTGCCCTATCTTACGCATATGCATCCCTCCAATCTTACCATATGTTGTGACGATCATAGCGCCCTGATTATCCTGGGAAAAGCCAAAAAACTCCACTTTTGGCTGGACAACTTTTCGGGTAAGGCTCCAAGGGTTGAAAATCTCACCTTAGAGGTGGTATCTTGAGGGGAATTGATCAGCGTCGGCTTTAAAAGCGTTGAATAAATCAATGCTCATTCAAAAATTGATCCAGCGACATTTCGGGAAACCATTAGTTTTATCGATGATATATGTTCTGCTGATGTCTATTGTTGCTCTATTCTTTGCTGATCGGACTGTGGGTCGTGTCAAGTTTTGTTCGCAGTTTGGGGGCCATCGTAGCTCACTTCAGTTAGCCGCTTGAGCCATCAGCTCGTGAAGCCTGTCCAAAGATCCTTGGGCCTTGTCCTGTCGGATGTAGCTCCGGTCGTTCTCCCAGTCTTCCGAGTATTCGATGAGGTAGCAGATCGTCAATCGGAGGAAGCTTGGGACCGAGGGGAACACTCCGACCACCCGGCTCCGCCGGCGGATCTCAAGGTTGAGCCTCTCCTGGCCGTTGGTCGACGAGATGCGTTTCTTGTCGACCTCCGGGAAGTCGTAGAACGAGAGCGAGTCCTCAAGGCCTTCTTCCAGGCAGCGGACCGCGTCGGGGAACCGCTTGCCATAATCGTCGATGAGGGCCGCGGTCGCCCGCTTGGCGCTCTTTTTGTCCGGCTCGAGCCAGATTCTCTTCAGATGAGCCGCGAAGCGGCCCTTTTCCTTGTGCGGAACCTTGGCCAGGATGTTCCGCATGAAGTGGACCTTGCAGCGTTGCCACGAGGCCCCCAGCCATTCCTTCCGCACCGCGGCCTGGATGCCCGCGTGGGCGTCCGAGATGCAGAGCGCGGTCCTCTTCATGCCCCTCGCTTTGAGCTTGCGGAAAAAGACCCGCCAGGAGTCCTCCGATTCGTCGAACATGGGCTCCACAGCCAGGATCTCCCGAGAACCGGCCGGATTGACCCCGCAGGCGATCATTACAGCCATCGAAACGACCCGCCCCTCGACCCGGACCTTCTGATACAGGGCGTCGATGATCAGGAAGGGATACTCCTCAGCCAAGGGCCGGGTCTGAAAATCAGCCACCTGCAAGTCGAGCTCCTTGTTGAACTCCGAGACCTGGGAGGCGGAGATATTTTCGATGCCCATCGCGTGGGCCAGGCGCTCGATCTTCCGCGTCGAGACGCCGTTGATGAAGGCTTCCTGGACGACCGCGATCAGCGCCTGCTCGGATCGCTTCCTCTCCGAGATGAAAAACGGCACATAACCGCCCTTGCGGATCTTGGGCACGACCAGGTACACCGTGCCCATCCGGGTGTCCACTCTCCGGGCCCGGAACCCGGAAAAATGAGTCGCACGGTCCTTCGAGTGTTGCCCTTTGGCTGCCCCGACCTTGGCTTCGACCTCGATCCTCATCATCTCGGTCATCACCCACTTGAGCATGGCCAGGAACGGATCTGGCTCCGTGATGAACTGCAATAGCGCCTTTTTGAAGAGTGCCTTATAATGCTGTTGGGCCATCGTAGTAAAACTTCTCCTCTCTTTCGGATTGCCGTTCGAAGAGAGTTTACGATGGCCTCCTCCTCATGTAAATCTGCGAACATTACCGTACACTACCGGACTGTGGCTAATTTTTTCCATGATGACAGTTTCTTTTACATAAAAACAGCTCAGAATATTCATGATGGCAATGGTGCTACTTTTGATGGAATAAATCCGACAAACGGATATCATCTACTGTGGATGTGGCTTCTTGTTTTAATTGCAAAAATCAGCCCTTTCCATGGATTTATTGGTATAAGACTTCTATTGGCCGTGCATGCTCTATTAATCGCTAGTGCAAGTTTGCTTGCAGATCGCTTGCTAACAATATTCAAAATTAAAGTAGGATGGCGGTTGTGTATGGTGGCCGCAATTATTGGAACCACTGGATTTGTGGATTTGGGAGTTGAGTCACCGATTTTATTTTTAGCCTCCTGGGCATTTATTTACGCCCTGGTAACTCTGTCAAATAAATCTCAATCATCTTGTTGGGACACTTTAATAATTATCGTGCTGTCAACCAGCGTCTGTCTTGCACGAACCGACGCGATCTTGCTGGTTTTAGCATTATCCATGGCTATATTTTATGGAGTCTGGGATCGAACTCGAGCACCCGCACTTGTTGTCCGGAGTTTGTTGAAAACAGTATTTCCTGCAGTCATTACTCTCTTGACAGTCGGCTTGTATAACCTGGCAAATTATGGCCATTTTGAGACCATATCTAGTTTTCTGAAGATTCACTGGCCGGGAACCTTTGCTACAGGGTGGTTTGGCGCTTCGATTCTAGGCATTAAGGTGCGATTGGTCGGTATTTTGTTGATAGCAGTCTGTGTACTAATTTACCTATCGACCAATGCTATCAAATCTAATAAAATGCCAAAAAAGGATTTTTATCATAATTTTGAGTTAGTCTTGATCGGCGCCAATGCATATGTAGTAATGTTTATGGTTGTGTTGCTTTTTTTCGCTACGGGCGCAATAGCGTCATGGTATTTTGGGCTTAGCTTAACGATAGTAATAGTATCTGGTATTTATGTGGTTGCTTCAATTTTAGAAAAGCTCCGTTCAAGAGGATTCCGTTTGCTTGATGATCGTATCCTGAGTACCATTCTTTCGATAGTTGTAATTCTATCAATAGGATTATATGTGTCTAAGCGATTTACCAGCCATTATCCCGAGAGCAAACTTCTCCTCGCCAAATGGGTCTTTCAGAACATCCCAAATGATCAACCTATTTTTCAGGTAAGTGGGACAGGTTTTGTTGGGTACTTTAGTGAACGACAGGTGATTAATGGAGATGGATTGATAAACAGTTGGGAATATCAAGATTTTCTAAGAAAAGGCAAAATTGAAGAGTACTTGAAGGATAAAAGGGTGAAATATATTATTTCAAACCAGGCCCCTCAAGAAGGTCGAGTTCCAGTGGATATCCCTCAATGGAGAAAGAGTTCTGCATTTGATTTTCATTTGGGCTCAGCGCTCTTATCAAAAGCATTGTATGCAGTTGATGATAAATACGCTGTATTCCGTATAGGAGATTTCGATTTCGGAAAATGAGCGAGTGTCAGATATTCTGTCTAATCTTCGTTATCGCACAAAATTATATTCCCCCTCCCGGCTTCTGAAAGGCTCCCGATATTGGGTCCGTATGCCTCGGTATACGGGTTCAGGCCATTGACACATTCCGGCGGCTGGGATATCCTTACTTTGTGAGGGGAAGGGTTGATTCTGAGCCCGAGGCCGGCCGTTCTATGCCGTGCGAAAAAAGGAATTCCCCATCCTCTTACACGCTGAGGAAGCCTTCGTTTGCGTGGCTTGCTCTAAAGGTTTTTCTTGGCTTGAGATTAGGATTCAGGCCATAAAGTGTAATTTCAGAAAAGTTTTTTTGCATAACGCAGAAAAATATAGGGAGAAAAAACTATGCTGCTGTCCCTTATAGTTCCTGTTTACAATGTTGAAAAATACCTCCCCGCGTGCATTGACAGCCTGCTTAAGCAGAGCCTGACGGATTTTGAGGTCATACTCATTGATGACGGTTCAATAGACCGCAGCGGCGCAATTTGCGACGAGTACGCTCAAGCAGACAGCCGAATTCGTGTTATACATAAGCAAAACGGAGGTCTTTCAAGCGCAAGAAATGCAGGACTTGAAATAGCGCAGGGCAAGTTTGTCGGCTTTGTTGATAGCGATGACGGCGTAAGCCCATGTATGTACGAGGTGCTGTGCGCAACTTCTGAAAAATACCGGTGTGATACTGTGGCTGCGGACTATGTTTCCAGTACTGATGAGTTGTGCTGCGATTCGATCGCCGCACTGAAGACGCATGCAGAGATTTTTGAAGACCGCGAAAAGATCCTTGCAGAGTATTTCAGCCATCGTGGTAACCACCTTTGCGCAATGCTTTTCAACAGAAGGCTTTTTGACGGACTTGCTTTTGAGGTTGGCAGACATTCAGAGGATGTCATACCATTGTATAAGCTGGCTTTGAAAGCCGAGAAAGTTGCCCGGCTGAAGCTGCCACTATACTACTATAATCAGGATTCGGAAAGTCTTTGCCGCAGTCAGCTGAAGGTAAAGGATTTTTATTCAATTGAGGCAACGAGGTCAGTTGCCGAGGATGTCAGAGGACAGTGCCCGGCAGTGTTTGACAAGGCAATCCTACACTGCTACAAAGCGATTTTCAATATCGTAAACAAGTATGCAATGCGCGGCGCGACGGACGATGCGGCCAAACAGCTTAAAAAAAGTGTCAGGGGCTACAAGTCTGAGCTGAGAGGCAACTTTTCCGCCGTTTTAGGCAGCGACTATTTTTCAAAGAACGATAAGCTGCAAATAGCAGTTCTTTGCATAAGTTTTAACGGCTTTTGCCTTTTAAAGCAGCTTTATAAAAAAGGTACCAACAGGCAAGTTCAGCCAATTTAGAAGATTAAACGAAAGCTAGAGATGAGAATTGGTAAAACCCAATCCGAAGATTCAATGAATATTCACGGAAAGAAAGAAGGATTTTCTCCCTGATGCGTAAAGTTCTCATCCTGGGCATAAATGGTTTTACGGGCATTCATTTTCAGAACTATATTCAAAACCGTCAACTCAACATAAAATACAGTTTGTGCGGAGTTGATTTACAGATCTGCAAACGGATCAATATGAAATACATCAGGGCCGACGTGACCGGTCCGGGAGTGCTGGCCCGGATCATCAGGCGGGAAGCGCCGGACTATATTATCAACCTGATCGGAACCTTTACCGGGCGTGATTTCAATGAATATCTCCGGCTCAACGTGATCATCCCGCAGGTCCTGCTGGAGTCCGTCCGGCAGGCGGGTGAACAAGCGCGAGTCGAAAAAATCCTGCTGGCCGGTTCCGCGGCAGAGTACGGGACGCCGGAGCGGATGCCGATCCGGGAACATTTTCCGCTCAACCCGGTCAACTTTTACGGACTTTCCAAGGTGATGCAAGCACAGTTGGCCCGGTATTATTACAGCCAGTACCACGTCCCCGTAGTTTTGGCCCGGGCTTTTAATATCATCGGCGATCATCTTTCCACAGCGCTCTCCATTGGTTCGTTCATCCAACAGATCAGAGAGGCGCGTGACGGAGATACTATCTATACTGGCAACCTGAATACGAGGAGAGATTTTCTGGACATTGACGATGTGATTGACGGGTACTGGAAAATCCTGACCCGGGGCCGGCCGGGTGAAATCTATAACCTCTGCAGCGGCCGTTCCGTCTTTATCAGTGATATCCTGGATGCTCTGATCCGGAAATCGGGCAAGAAGATCAACATTGTGGTGAAGGCTGAGTATGTGAAAAAAAAGGATATCGCGGACATCTACGGCGACAATTCCAGGCTGAAAAAGGCCACCGGGTGGAGAGCGCGGGTGAGCCTGGAACAGTCAATCAACAGAATTTTTCACTCATGAAGATGCCTTTTCTTCCCATTTGTTTCCCAATGAACAGAGGCATTTGTACGGTATCTTTGTTTGATCGGATCGATTCAAGGCGAAGCGATGTTTTGGATTAGCCTAGTATTTTTATTGCAAAAATAAATTACCGGTAAACATGTGCGGAATTTTTGGCGTATTTAATGTTCGATCTTCTAAGCCCGTCGATGAAACGAGGGGCCGGATGGCTTTGAGGACGCTTTTGCATAGAGGTCCAGATGCCCACCACTTGCGTAGAATCAATGATCAAACTTTGTTGGGGCATTCACGCCTCTCTATTATTGACCTGGTGGCTGAATCGGATCAGCCTATGGAGTACGAAAACCTGTTCATAACGTTCAATGGCGAGATCTACAATTACATAGAACTGAGGCAACAACTGGTAGAAGCCGGTTATACTTTCAAAACTAAATCAGACACAGAGGTTATACTCATTAGTTATCTCCATTGGGGTGAAGCGTGTGTCAATCGGTTTAATGGCATGTGGGCGTTTGCAATTTATGACACCACAAAAAATATTCTATTTTGTTCACGCGATCGGTTTGGCGTGAAGCCCTTCAATTTTCTTTTTGAAGACGGGCAGTTCATCTTTTCTTCTGAAGTAAAAGCGATTATTAAGTATGCACCTGCGTTTCGTACTCCTAACTATAATGCCATTAGTTGTTATTGCCGCGAAACGGTAGGAGCAGAGGCGGAAGAGACGTGGTTCAAAGATATCTTTAGGCTGCCACCGGCAACGAACATGACCATTTCGGCTGACGGTATAAAGCGCACCTCGTATTGGAATTATCCTTCCGTGATTAATGCAGATCTTTCATTCGATCAGGCAGTTTCTTCGTATCGAGAGCTGATGCATGACTCCGTTCGTCTCCGGATGCGAAGTGATGTTAAAGTAGGGTTGACACTTTCCGGAGGTTTGGATTCAACCACCATTGCGTATGAAATGGGTAAGCTGACGCCTGAGCAAATCAATTCATACACGGCCAGTTTTCCGGGCGAGTCTTTTAATGAAGCTTCAATTGCCGCAAAATCAGCCACAGACTTTAATCTTAAAGGCCACGAAGTGGTTGTGGATTATTCAAAGTATGTCGAAAATCTGCAGACCATTATTTACCATCTGGAGTCGGGCCATGGTTCTCCGGCAATTTATCCGCTCTGGGCTATCACAAAGCGGGCAAAGCAGGATATTACAGTTTTTCTGGAGGGACAGGGTGCAGACGAATTATTGGCCGGCTATGTCAATTCTACTTTTGTGGATCATTTTCTTGAGTTGTTGTCAACAGGAAAAATAAGCCAGGCCATATCAGAATTGAATTTTCATCGTAAACATTGGCCGTTACTTCGATCTATCTTACTCTACTACCGGCAGACATTGGGCATGGATTTGCAAAAATTCTATCGTGGTATGCGGGGATTGGAAAAAATATATAAAGGTCCATTGGAGGAATATACACCCTACCGGCTATCGCGCGATGAATCAGACCGGTTTGGTGATATGCTCAACCGTAGATTATATAAGCAACATCGAACCTGTATGGTAAATTTACTTCATTATGGAGATGCTATTTCCATGATGCATTCACTGGAAAACAGACTTCCATTTATGGACTACCGGTTGGTGGAGTTTGTATTTCAGTTACCAGGTAGTTATAAAATATCGCATGGCTATGGAAAGTACATTCACCGGATGGCCTATCAGCACGATCTTCCAGCTGAAATAGTCTTTAATAAAACGAAACTCGGATTTGTTTCACCGCTTTATAATTTATTCCACAAGGAGTCGCCCGCATCGACAATTCTTAGGTCAGACATCTTTCGGCAACGCGGTATTTTTCATCCGCACCATATCGATGGTCTGTTAAGGGCGCACCAACAGAGTGCCCGGGATAATTCCCGGATTTTATTCAAGACGCTGAGTACAGAACTGTGGTTTAGAAATTTTATTGACGGTATTGACTAAGGAAGTTATTATTATCCAGGGAGAAATTCCCAGTTACAAAATTCGCTTTTTTGAAAAATTACGATTGTGCATTCGGGTAAGCCTGTTAAATACGTTCATGAAAATTTATAGACTTGCCGATAAAAAAATCAGTTTGGCGGACATCAGGTTTCAGTTCCTGAGTGTTGCTGTTTTATTGAATTTGATGTTGTTATTGTTCCGCTGGATGTTAGTTGGCTTTCTACTGTTTTACTTTGCCCTTTCAGCAGGCCCAAATCGTATTTGTTGTGGGGCCATGGAATGGATTGGATAAATCTTCTTGGGCAAACAGCATGCGAAAGCGTATGATTCGAAAGTCAACCGCTTTAATTTTATATGGAGATGAATCGGCAGCATATGTTAACGGATTATCCGATCAGGTCTTTATAGCGCCCAATGCCGTTCATGTTGCAAATGCTTTGCTTGGTGATACAATTTATCGATATACATTAGCATCGGTCACCTAAAGTTGACGTTCGTGGGCCGGAAGCCGCCGCCCGCCCATGCCTTCGAGCAGGTCGCGTTGATGGCGGCCGGGGAGAGTGGGGGGCAAGAATAGCGGGTGATTTTGAGAAGCGGGGGGCCAAGTCTCGTTTGGCCGCTTTCTCGGCGATTCAGGCTGAAAATCGGCCGGTGGAGGCTCCGGGCCACCGGATTTCGAATTCTTGACACCTGTCCGGGGTCGGGATATCCTTATTTTGTGAGGGGAAGGGTTGATTCTGAGTTCATGAACGTTTGCTGATAACAAGAAGATGACGGCTAATAAGATTCAGCAAAGGTTTAAAGTTTTATTGTTAAATCCTTATATCGGCACATTTCGAACAGAGCTTGTTTTTCAGGCACGCTCCATTTGCCAGCCGCTTACGCTGGGCATCATTGCTCAGTTTTTGAAAAAGGCAAAATTCGATTTTACATTTTTGGACGGCAATGCTCTTGACCTAGGCCCTCAGGCCGTATTGAAACTCGTGAAGGATATAGAACCGACCGTCATTGTCACCACGACGACGCATGACATCGATTATGAGCAGCCGAGGTTATCCCTCAAAGATATAAGCGACATTGCAGCTGGTCTTGATCCTTTGATTTCCCTGATTGTCATGGGTACTCATGGTACTGTCTGGCCGATGAAAACAATGGACGAGATTCCTAACGTATCAGTGCTGGTTCGCGGGGAACCGGAACTGACCGCCTGGGAGACGATTCTGGCTTTAAACGATGGGGAATGCCTTGATTCGGTGCCAGGCATATCATTTAGAGATAATAACGGCTCGATTTGTCATAATCCTGATCGGCCTTTTATAGAAGATCTGGATTCTTTGCCTCTGCCAGCATATGAATTAATGCCGATGGACAGGTATGTTTCACCTTATAGGAATACGATGTCTAAATCGGCGGCCATTATTACCAGTAGGGGATGTCCGAACGGCTGTTACTTCTGCTGCACTCACCTGATGGGCGGGCGAAAGCTTAGAGTTAAATCGATTGCCAGAGTTATGGAAGAAATCTCGCTTCTGGTGAAAGATTATGGGGTTCAATTTATTCACTTCATCGATGACACATTCAATTTAGATTATGATCGGGTGAGGAGCTTGTGCATTGAAATGATCAAAAGGGACCTCTCTTTTGGTTGGAACGCCCAGATGGTCCTGCCTCGAAATGACGAGCAGGAGCGTCGATTCGTTGAATTGATACCCCTGATGAAAGAGTCCGGGTGCACTGGGGCTTCTATTGGGCTAGAGGCGGTTCCCGAGGCTACTCGGCAATATATTCCAAAGAGCGATCCTGCCCGTTTTGTGCGGATACATCACGCTGCCAAAGAAAACGGCCTCCCCGTTTATCCGAACAATATGTTTGGGCTCAGAGGGGAGACAATGAAGACGCTTCAAGAGCAAGATGAGTTTTTCACTTTGTATGGAGGGGTAAAGCGTTTTCATCGTTCTGTTGTCATTCCGCGGCCTGGGACAAAGCTGTATGACATCGCGCTCAGGAAAGACCAGGTATGCCCTGAGGATTCATGGGAAAAGATTGCGGAAATTGCGGGTCAGGTTGGTAACGAACTGACGAGAAGAGATCTTCTTGAGAACATCGCCTACATGGATGAGTTGGAAAGGGATTACAAGGAAAAACATGGGATGAAATCCCGCAAGGTATGAAGAAGAGGAGGGATATTTTGCAGACATTCGACAATAAGGATTTAGAAAACCTTAAGGCAGTGTTAGACAAAGGAGACCTTTGCTCCGTCAGGGGCGGAATGACTCCTAAGTTTGAGAAAACCTTTGCGGAGAAAATCGGTGCGGAGTATGCCGTTGCGATGAACTCAGGAATGTCAGCCCTTCATGCAGCAGTGGCAGCCGCTGATGCCGGGCCTGGAGATGAAGTGATCTGCGATCCAATGGTGCAATTCGGGGCGATGGCTGTCTTTTACAACAATGCGGTGCCGGTCTTCGCAGACATAGATCCTGGGACCTATTTGATTGATCCAAGATCGATAGAACAGAGAATCACTGACAGAACCAAGGCCATCATATGCACGCATCTCTGGGGATTGCCTTGTGACATGGAAGAAATAATGGATATCGCAAGAGCTCATCAGATCACGGTAATAGAAGATTGCGCCCACGCACTTCTTGCTCAATATAAGTCCCGCTTCACAGGTACATTAGGCCACATTGGTGTATTCAGCTTTCAGATGTCAAAGCAGTTGGGACTGGGTGATGCTGGAATGGCCACAACAGCGGATCCTTTTTTGTATGAGCGCCTGCTCGACGGGTCGGGGGTTCGTGGGCTTGCGACATTTCCACGACTAATGTGGAATTACAGGTTGAATGAACTTGTTTCAGCGGTCGGGCTGGCTCAACTCGAAAAGGTAGAATACTACGTTGAAGAACATATAGAACGAGCCAGGATCTATAACGAAACCTTGGCAAATATAGGGTGTCTTCACGTCCAGATTTGTCCTCCGGACCGAACTCACAGTTACCACTTATGGGCTGCTTGCTTAGACACGGAGGAAATTGGGTGGAATCATATGGGGTTAGAGCGCTTGTTGGCGGAAAAAGGGGTTCTGGCAAGGATCGGTTACATCGGGAAGCCTGCCTACCTCCACGATGTTTTTAGGGGGCCGCTTGCTTACGGAAAAGGATGCCCGCTCTCATGTCCCTATTATTCTAGCCCAGTCAGATACCAGCCGGGGCTTTGCCCGGAGGCTGAAAAAATCATGCCGAATATGCTTTTGGTTCCCCTGAAATGGAATAGCAGGGAAGATCATCGGGATAATGCTGAAAAACTCAAAATCTGTCTGAAAGCATTTTCTGAATGAGGCCTAATCGGTTGCTCAACACAATGAGACACGACATCAAAGCGTTTCCTATACGGAATGTTCATATAGCTTGACATTCCCGGCGCAACGATATTATAATAAATATGTTAAGGATCGGCCAAGACTAGTAAACAAAGTGATGGGAATTGGGGTGCTGTATTATCTATTCTTGTTTTCTCTTCTTGACCGCGATTGATTGCTATGATCCTTGCCTCGGCCAGCCGAAGGCATGGTTTGTGGGCCGTAGCCCTCCTAGACCCAAGGGCGGTAGCTTGTCTTTGGGAAGGTAAAAATGAATCCTATTGATTCGACTTCGCCCCTTTCGAAGGATCCTGGCGACAGAGTAGAGCTCATCGACCGGGCCGCGCAGTCAGTCAAATGGTCCTTCCTTTATAACGCGATTCCACGCTTGGTAACCCCTTTTTCCACTATGATCCTGGCCGCTCTTTTGACGCCCGCCGATTTCGGGCTGGTCGCGATATCAAACTTGGTGATAGCTCTGGCGCAGATTGTCGTCCAGTTAGGATTGGGGCAGACAGTGATTCAGCGTAGGACACAAGTGGAGGAGGCGGCTTCGACGGCGTTATGGGTCAGTCTGCTCTTGTCTGGGGTGCTATATCTTTCGCTCTGGGTCGCCGCCCCGAGTCTGGCCGCGGCCTATAAGAACGCGCACGTCGTCGATGTCATCCGTGTCGCCGCCCTGGCGTTGCCGCTGTCCTCCCTCTTTGCCATCCCTTCAGCCCTGCTGAGGCGCAACATGGAGTTCCGCCGCCTCTTCTGGATTAACTCCTCGGTTCTCGTCGTCTCGGCCCTTGCCTCCGTGATTCTGGCGGTGCTCGGCGCCGGGGTTTGGGCCCTCATCTTGGGGCCGATGGTCGGCATGACCATCAGCACTGCTCTTGCCTGGAGACTCTCCTCTTGGCGGCCGACGTTCAAGATCCACGGGCTCGTCCTGCGCTCCATGCTCGGCTTCAGCAGTTGGGTGATGGTGGCCGGCTTCCTGAACTGGATGTTCCTCTATGCTGGCAGCACTATTGGCGGCTTGTTCTTAGGCGTCGAGGGGCTGGGAGTTTTTTCTCTCGGTTTCACAATAGCGATTGTGATACCGTCCTTCTTGGTCGCGGCAATCGGGGACGTGACTTATCCCACGTTTTGCAAGATGCAGGAGAATCCGCGGGACATCGGCGAGGACTTGGCCAAGGTGCAGTCGTTGGCGGGAGCGGTCCTCTTTCCGGTGACGCTCGGCATTTCGGCCATCGCCCCACTCGTAGTCCATCTGCTCTATGGATCAAAGTGGGCAGGCTTGGGAACAGTGATATCGGTCCTGGTCATCATGCCCGGACTGGGGCATGTCTGGTCGCTCAACGAAACCGCTTATCAAGCGATCGGGCGGCCGGATCTTTGGACAAAAGTCTCTGGGCTCTCCCTGCTGGTCATGTTGCCAGTATTGTGGCTGATGGGCCACCGGGGATTGGTGGCGTTCACTCTCGGCCGTTTTGGCGCCGGCTGGATCCTTCCTCTGGGCAACATCTATCTGACCGCCCGTATTTTGAAGGTCGGGGTTCGCGGCCAGCTCAAGGCGTTCGGCCCGCCTCTCTTGATTTCCCTGGGGATGTTCGTCGTGGTCGTACTATTAGTGCGGCTGGGAAGCACTTTCGAAGGAGTCATCGGGTGGATCAAACTGCTTGCCATCGTCGTTTTCGGGGGCACCACCTATCTCGTGCTGGCGCGGATCTTCCAAAGGGAGTTGTGGGACCAGATGTTCCTGAGCCTTCGGCGGGTATTTTCATGAGCAAAGACGTGGGGCCGCGTGCGGCCGATCTGGCATACGTAAGTCCAGGCCCCGCAGCGTGCTCCTGCTCGCGCGGGAAACAATTCTCTTCACCGAAAGAGTGGTCAGCATGAAGAACATCGAGAAAAAGGGTTTTTCCGACGCGCAGGGAATCAGCCTCTCTGAGCTGTGGCTGATAGCCCTAAAGAGAAAGTGGATTGTGATCACCACGGCCCTGGCCGTGCTCGCGGTGGCCACTCTGGTTTCATTCCTGGTCACCCCGATGTATACGGCCGAGGGCCAGGTCCTCATCGAGCGGGAACCGAATATCCTGAGTTTCGAAGACATCCTCCAGATCGAACCGTTCAACGATGATTATTATCAGACCCAGTACAAGCTTCTCCAAAGCAGGTCTCTCGCCGGGGACACCATTGACCGGATGAAATTGTACGAAAACAAAAAGTTTGTGAAGGCCGCTATCAAGGACCGGGAGCCTCGGGCGGAGGATCTGAAGAACGACCCTCTCGCTCGGAGGAAGCTAATCGATTCGTTTCTGGGGCTCCTGAATATCCGACCGGTCAGCAAGACGCGGCTGGTCCGGGCCAGCTTCAGCGACCCGGATCCGAAGCTCGCGGCCGAGACCCTGAACGCGCTTTTCGAGGCCTACATCGAAATGAACGTCCAGAAGAAGTATCAGGCCACGGAGCAGGCGACGGATTTCCTCGCGAACCAGATCGCGGCCGTCCGGGCTGAGATCGAGGGCAACGAAAAGAAACTCCAGGAATATGGGAAGGAAAAAAACATCATCGCCTTGAGCAGCACCGAGAATACCGTCATCGAGAGGCTCGGCGAATTGAACAAGGTCCTGACCGACGCCCAAATCGACCGTGTGAACAAAGAAACATATTACAATGAGATTCGTCTGGCCACGCCGGACTATATCCCGGACGCCCTGAGCAATCCGCTGATCCAGAAATTGCGAGAGGACTACAGCCGGCTATACCGGGAATTCGTCAAGAGAAGTGATAAGTACCTTCCCGACTTCCCGGAGATCCAGAGTCTCAAGGCCGAATTGGACACGGCCAAGAAAGCCATGGAGGACGAGACCCAGGCCCTGATCAAGCGGGCCTACAGCGATTTCCAGGCGGCGCTCACGAAGGAACAGGCGCTAGCCGGAGTGTTCAACGCGCAGAAGAGAGAAGCCTTCCAGCTCAACAGCAACGCTATTCAGTACAACAGCTTGTTGATTCAGATTCAGAACCAGAAGAACCTATTGGAATCGCTGATGAAGCGGAAGAGCGAAACCGACGTTTCGTCGCGTCTGAAAGGCCTCCGGACGTCGAATATCTGGGTCGTGGACAAAGCAGAGATCCCGTTGTCGCCGAGCAGTCCCAAGAAGGTGAAAAATATGATCTTGGCCCTGATGATCGGCGTGTTTGCCGGACTGGGGCTGGCGTTTGTGTTCGAACGCCTGGACAACACGGTTAAGGATTCTGACGATATCAAAAAATACGCGGGACTTCCAATGCTAGGAATGGTCCCGGCGTTCTCCAAGCACGGACGGATGACGGGATATGATGAGACGCCCGAGGAGGAGAATATGGAATCCGGGGAGAAGGCGAAGCCGGCCTGGACGCATGTCCTGGAACGACCCTGGACAGTGGCCGGCGTGAGGAAGCCCGAGCCGAGCGGGGGCGAGCCCGAATCGATGGACCTCATCGTCCACTTTTCCCCGAAGTCCTCCTTCGCTGAGTATTATCGCTCGATCCGGACGACGCTGCTGTTCTCGACGGTGGACGCGAAGATGCGGGCGTTGGCCGTCATGAGCCCTTTGCCGCAAGAGGGGAAGACGGCAACGACCTGTAATTTGGCCGTCGCGCTGGCCCAGGCTGGAAAGCGCGTGGTGATCCTCGATGCTGACCTGCGCAAACCTCGTCTGCACAAAGTGTTTCGGGTCATGAATTTGAACGGGTTGACAAAATACCTGACGGAGGACCTTGCCTTGGAAGATCTGTTGCATGCTACCCCGATCCCGACACTTTTTCTGATCAATTCAGGGCCCGTGCCGCCCAATCCCCTCGAGCTGCTGGGATCGGAGAAGATGGCGAAGCTGATCGGCCAACTCAAGGAGGATTTTGACTTCATTCTTGCGGATACCCCACCCCTGCTGGCGGTAAGCGACGCGCTCGTTCTCGGAGCGCGGCTGGACGGGGCGATCCTGGTCGTGCGGGGGGGGCGGACTCCCCGGGAGGCTTTGAAGCGGGCCCAGGAGACGATGGCGGCCCACAAGATCAACTGCTTAGGGGTCATCATCAACAACGTCCAGATGCGTGATTTTGACGAATACCATGTCTCGTCGTACTATAAGTACCGCGGGCGGACCGAAGCATGATCGACCTTCACACTCACCTTCTCCCGGATTGGGATGACGGCGCGGCCGACTGGGCCGAGTCCGACCGAATGATTGAGGTGGCCCGGGAGGACGGCATCACCAAGATGGTTCTGACGCCGCACGTTTTCCGGATGACCAAGGACGGCAACGACGGGAGAGGTCTCAAGGCCCGGATGCGAGCATTCCTCGAACAGTCCAACTCCCGCGAGATCGATTTCTTCCCCGGGGCCGAGGTCCATGTCCACCCCGACATGATCGCGCACATCAAAGATTTCGACCTGACCGTCAACGGGTCGAATTTTGTCTTTATCGAGTTCCCGGCCGAGCACTTGCCGGGCGGGGCGACAAATCTCGTGTATCAGATGATGCTCAACGGGCTGATCCCGATCATCAGCCACCCGGAGCGGAACGCCGTGTTCGCCCGGTCGCCGGAGATCCTCTATGATTTGATCAGACAAGGGGCCATTGCCCAGATCACTTCGTTGAGCATCACGGGTGGATTCGGTACGCATGTGCGGAAAACCGCTGAGCGTTTTCTTCGGCACGGTCTTGTGCATCTGATCGCAAGCGATGCCCACAATGCGGACACGCGGCCACCGCAATTGTCTGAAGCTAGCAAAAGGGCCGCGAAATTTGTGGGAACGGCAAGGGCCGAAGCCATGGTGACGACGGTTCCGGCTGCCATATTGGAAAACGAACAGATTCCGGACCTCGGAGAGCCGATCAGCCCGGGGGAAAAAGAATAAGTTCCACTTTCTTGCTTGATGATTTAAAGAACACGATGATACGTTTTTTTGTCGCCGAGGAGGAGAAGTGAGCCAATACTGGCAGGGGAAAAGAGTACTCGTCACGGGCGCTGGCGGATTCATTGGCAGCCACCTTGTAGAACGGCTCGTTGCCGAGGGTGCTATGGTGCGCGGCTTTGTGCACTACAACTCGCGGAGCCACATAGGATTTCTATCTCTTGTGCCGAAAAATATCATCGAACAAGTACAAATGATAGCGGGAAATTTGTGCGATCCAGACACGATTCATAGGGCCTTAGAGGGCTGCCAGGTCGTTTTCCACCTCGGTGCAATTATTTCCATTCCTTACTCCCTTCAGCACCCGTTCGAAGTAGTCGAGACAAACATATTGGGCACCATGAGCGTATTGAGGGCCTGTCAGAGAATGCGGGTGGAACGTCTCATCCATACGTCGACGAGTGAAGTGTACGGGACGGCGCGAGGCGTTCCTATGGATGAAAGCCATCAGCTTCATGCCCAATCCCCATATGCCGCCAGCAAAATTGGGGCTGATAAGTTGGCCGAAAGCTTCTACTGCGCCTACGGGCTTCCTGTCGTCACGATAAGGCCATTTAATACCTATGGGCCGCGACAGTCCGCGCGGGCGGTTATCCCGACAATCATAACTCAGGCCCTGAGCCAATCGATTATTAAGTTGGGGAATTTGGAAGTCTCGCGAGATTTCACTTATGTGGCTGATACCGTCGACGGGTTTATCAAAGCGGGAGAAGCTCCTGACGCGGAGGGAAAGACCCTGAACCTAGGAACGGGTTCCGAGATTGCAATTGGGGTGTTGGTCGATAAGATTGTGCGCCTAACCGGCAGTTCTGCGAGGATTGAAGTGGATTCCGTCCGTTTGCGCCCCGCCGGCGCCGAAGTGTCGCGCTTGGTGTCCGATAATTCCCTGGCCCATGCTGTCCTCGGCTGGACGCCCCGAATCAATTTTGAGACCGGACTGAAACAAACCATAGATTGGATCAGAGGACATCTCGACCTATATCGAATCGGTTTCTATGAGTTTTAACAAAGGGGAAGCGTTATGAAAGCCGTTGTGCTGGCGGGGGGAAAAGGGACTCGTCTCTTGCCTTATACCAGGATCCTGCCAAAACCGCTGATGCCCATCGGCGACATGCCCATTCTCGAAGTGATCTTGCGCCAAATGAGAAGGGCCGGTTTCGATGATGTCGTACTCACGGTTGGACACCTTTCAGAGTTGATGCGGGCATTCTTCAGGGACGGTGAACACCTCGGCCTGCATATCTCTTACAACTATGAGGACAAGCCCCTGGGGACGGCAGGACCCATCGCGCAGATTGAAGGCCTCGATGATCCCTTTCTTGTGATTAATGGCGATGTTCTAACCACGCTAAACTTTGGAGAGTTGATGCGCTTTCATAGAGAACAGCAGGCAGTCGCCACGATCGCGGCGCATCACCGCAAAGTCAACATTGACCTAGGGGTCATTCAGTGGGATGCCAAGCCCAAGATTGGTGGGTACATCGAGAAACCGACCTACGAGTTTTGTGTCAGCATGGGAGTATATGTGTTTGACCCGCACGTCGTTCAGTACATCCCTATCGGCGAATATCTGGATTTCCCAGATTTGGTTCACAAGCTCATCGACGCGGGGGAAAAAGTCATTGGTTATCACTTTGATGGGTATTGGCAGGATCTAGGCCGCCGAGAGGATTATGAGCAAGCATTGCAGGATTTTGAAAAGATGCGCTCCCAGTTTTTGCCTGAAGCCTAAACCCGTCAAGTGGCGTAGGCCGTGAAAACAGTTTTAGCCTTTTTGAGTAAGCTCACTATGTCAACAAACCAAACCCCTATCGGAGTTTAATAAGAACTAAAGATGGATATCCCCCTCTTGGAGATTCTCGGCCAATTGGATATCCTCGGACTTCTGGTCCTGGCGTTGGCCGGCTTGTTCATGGTTTATTTAGCAGTGACAAGCAAGGTCCACGGCTTATTTTTCTTCCTCGTGCTCGGCGCTTCGCTAACGGGCTCTACGGTTTCACTCTTTGACAATCTCGGCTCGATCATGCGATGGATCGCTGCCCTATTGCTGGTCCTGTCGGCTCTACTTCTGAAGAGGATTAATGTCCCATTAGGCCCTCTGCTGTTCCTGGGCTACGTGGCCTTCGGATTCATTTTTTTATTCTTCTCGAACTCGGATAACTATCAATTTCAAAGAGGTGCACTCCTCATAGTTGTTGCTGCTGCGGTTCCTTTGGCTTACGGCAATCAGTCTTGGCGGACTTTCCAACTGTCCCTCATTGGCACCGCAATCATCGCCACGGCTTATTCAGCCTATAATTTCGCTTCGCTTCCCGGACATTTAGGCGATGCTACTAGGCTATCGGGATATGTCAAAGGCACGCCTTGGTTTGCAATGGTCCTCGGCGGGTTGCTGCCCTTTTCGCTGTGGGGGTTTTGGAATGCCCCTTCCCGAGGGCTTCGCCTGATATCCGGCACAGGATTTTTGTTGGGAACGATCATGCTCGTGTTCAGCGGTCAGCGGGCCGGGACGATTGCCGGGCTGTTGGGTGTTACCCCGTTGTTATTGACGAACTTAAGTAGACGTAAAACCATGGGGTGGGCGGTTCTGATGCTCATCGTTCTTTCATCCCTGGGCTTTTACTTCTTCCGGCAATCCAGCGGCGAACGAATGGACTTTCTTTTGCGCCGCTACGATCGTGCAGCGGGTATTAATGACAGGGATGTCATCTGGGGAGAGGCCATTGCCGAGATCAACAAGAATCCCCTCCTGGGGCGGGGAACGGGCGGGGCCGAGACGTTTTATACCATCAGCTTTCATAATACCTGGTTGGAGGTGTGGTACAACACGGGTTTGCCAGGGCTCGTCCTCTTCGTCGCTGCGCAGATTTACTTTTTTCGGAGGATCTATCTCCTGGGGCGGTCCCATAGAGACCCCGAGGCCCGATCTATTCTTGCCCTGGCCATGGGATACATGTTGGGTTTTCTGGTCTTATGCATGTTCGAGAGCATCGGCGCGGGAGCGAGCAACGCAAATATTGTTCTGTACTTATTCTTGGGCGTATTAGTATCCAAGAATGACCTGCTTGGATCTTTCGCTCAGCGCGGCGGCGATTCGGAAACGGCGTCTGAAGCAACGCCCGCGTGAACTCGTGAAACATTTTCATTGGTCAGTTTTTGTACATACGGAGAGCTTTTCATGCGTCTTCTCATTGATTGCTTAACTATTGGAAGTCAGGGCGGCCTGAACCTGAGGAACGAACTAGCGAACGCCGTAACGGCCCTGGAACCCAAGAATTGGCAGACCTTCTGGATAGTACCGGATAAGATGGGGGAGCTACCGGGTGGCGAGAAAGCAAATACCATCGTTCATTCGCTGCCAAAACACGGCTGGATCGGCCAATGGCGTTGGTACCAGTACGAGCTCCCGGCTTTGGCCTCCCGTCTTGGGATCGATGTGGTGTATTCTATGTCCGGGATTTTATCGGCACGGATTAGGAAATCGTTTGGCACGATCGTCTCTTTCACAAACATCCTGCCTTTTGCGCCTTTCCGGCATCGACAATACTCCCCTCTGTCCAAAGAGGCATTCAAAGCGCTGCTCCACAAGCATCTCCTATTGACGGGGGCGGGTCGGGCTGACGTAGCCGTTATGTTCTGCCATCGGCTCGTGGACGAGATTGAAGCCCGGGTCACAGGCTTCAAAACAAAATGCTTTACGCAGCTTTATGCAGTGCCAAGCGATTTGAATTTTGAGATTGCTGATCCTCCGCCACATCCCTATGCTCGGAAACCCTATTTCTTCTATTTGTCGCCGGTCCATCCCTATAAAAATCATTTGCGCCTCTTGGAGGCATATCGATTGGCTCTTCACGAAATGCCGGGCCTGCCGGACCTTATTGTGGCCGGCGCCCCGGCCCACCCGCGCACGGTCCGGAAGATCGAGGCCTTCATTCGATCATCCGGACTATCTGGTAAAGCGGCCTACCTGAGAAGATTGCCACGCGAGCAAGTTTCCGCGTGGCTCTATCACGCAGATTTCAACATTTTCCCAAGTCTCTGCGAGGCTAATTCACTCGTTTTCTTAGAGATCATGGGCGTTGGCGGAGCGTTGGCCTGTTCAAACAATACCTTTGATAGACTGGGTGGCGACTCCTATTTTGAGTTTTTCGACCCGGAATCCATCGAGGATATTAAGAATACCCTTCTCAAGTTGGCCTGCGATCCGGCGCGTCTCAAAATCCTCAGATCGAAGGCTTTTGAGCTCGGCTCACGATTCTCGTGGGGCCTCATCGGAGAAGCTATTTGGGCTGCGGCTCAGAAGGCCGAATCTTCTTATAGGGAGAGAAGGAAGATTTATCGTAAATGAATTTTCCGGCAAATGAGGACTTGCTGACTTGAACATAATACACATTTGCCTGCTCAGCGCGTATACCGAAAACCTGTCTTATGATGAAAACTTGCTGCCTGAACAAAACGCCCGCGACGGGCACAATGTTACCGTGATCGCAGACTGCCATACAATAGAAGATGGAGTTGTCGTTGATACCCCTGAAGAAGATAGGACGCTTGCCGACGGTATTCGATTGATCCGAATAAAATACGATAGAATCATAAATGGTTTTATCAGCGGGAAAATCCGTAAAGTTTCTAAGCTCGAAGAAGTGGTCGAGAAAACAAAGCCGGATGTCATATTTTTTCATGGAGTACAGGGTTGCGCTCTCTTGACAGCGGCAAAATATAAAAAGAATCATCCCGACGTTAAGCTGTATGCAGACAATCACGCCGATTTCTCCAACAGCGCCACAAACTGGCTTTCCAAAAACGTTCTCCACAGAATCATCTGGCGCTATTATGCAAAGAAAGCGGAGCCTTATGTTGATAAATTCTATGGCGTTTTGCCCGCGCGCTGTGATTTCTTGCATGATGTGTACGGTATCCCGCGCGAGAAGATCGAACTACTCGTTATGGGAGGCGATGACGAAAAGATCCATCCCGAAAACAGGGACGCTTTGCGGACTGAGATTTGCAAGCGGTTCGGCTTTGCGGAAGGTGATTTTATCGCCGTGTCCGGGGGCAAGCTAGATCGACACAAGAATATTCCGATTCTGCTGGATGCGTTCAAGAGGTTGGACGACCCGCACATCAAGCTGATTCTCTTTGGCAGCATCGCGGAGGATATGAAGCAGCCAATTGAAACCCGGCTGGACAATGGGAAAGTCAAATACATCGGTTGGATCGACGCGGACAAAGCCTATGATTATTTCATCGCCGCAGATCTGGCGGTGTTCCCCGGGCGCCATTCTGTTCTTTGGGAACAGGCCGTCGCCTGCGGTATCCCCGGAATTTTCAAGCATTGGGAAGGCACGCATCACGTTGACGTCGGTGGCAATTGTGAGTTTCTCTATCGGGACAGTGCTGAGGAGATCGCCGCGGCAATTCTACGCATTGTGGGAGACCCGAAGTTTTTCGGGGCGATGCGGGAAAGCGCACGCAGGGGCGCTTCAGGGTTTCTATATCGTGATATCGCGAAAAAGGCCGTTGGGTGCGCGCCATGAGGATCGCTGTTGATGTCCAAGAAGGAGAAAAGGAGCTACATGAAAGAAGAAAACAGACCCTTTTGGAAAGGTAAACCTGTTCTGGTCACAGGGGCAGCAGGTTTCATTGGAAGCCACCTATGTGAAAGGCTGGCTCAGGTCGGGGCTAAGGTGAGGGCTTTTGTCAGATATAACTCCATGAACTCCTTCGGTCGCCTCGAAGACGTGGACGAGAAGGTTCGAGAGAAAATCGAGATTTACACGGGCGAAATCCTGGACGAAGCCTCTGTTTTCGGCGCCATGAAGGATATGGATACGGTTTTTCACATGGCTGCGTTGCCGAGCATCCCTTACTCGCTGATGAATCCCAGCCACGTATTTTCAGTCAATATGAATGGAAGCCGGAATGTGTTGTTGAGCGCACGAAGCTGCGGAACCAAGAAGGTCGTACTTGCATCTTCAGGAGGTGCAAGCGAAAAGAGGCCGCTGCTTTCCCCTTACATCACGAGCAAGGCCGCGATGGAAAGAATCGGCTTGGGGTTTCATCAGGGATTCGGGATGAATGTTACCACTCTGCGGCTCTTGAACAATTACGGTCCCAGACAATCTGCCAGAGCCGTAATTCCAACAATCATCAATCAGGCTCTTGTTAAAAACCAGGTCAATCTTGGAGCCCTGGAGCCGGCGATGGACTTCAACTTTGTGGGCGATACTGTGGAGGCCTTCTTTCGAGTGGCTGAAAGAGATGAATCGGCAGGTAGGATCCTCACATGGGGATCTGGTAAATCCACATCCATCGGCGACTTAGCGAATTTGATTTTCTCCATCATTGGGAGGGAAGGCCTGCGAGTCGTCAGGGATGAGCAGAGAGTCCGACCGTACCGCGGACCGGCAGCAAGCTTGCAGGAGGAAATGGTGGTTACCTATGAAGTGCTAGGTTACACTCCTAAGGTCAGCCTGGAGGAAGGCCTGAAAATAACGATTGACTGGATATCGAGGCACCTGGATCTTTACAAGCCCGAGCTTTATGCCGTCTAGAACCGGGTTGAGAATAAAGGGGCCCGTCCAAATGCAGGAAGAAAGCATCTGGAAAGACTTTAGACGAGAGTTTCCAGTTGCGGAAAGATATGTCTATTTGAACCACGCTGCCGTGGCCCCGATTCCGAGAAGATCGGCAGAAGCAATCGCGCGATGCGCTCAGGAATTCTGCGAGAAGGGCATTGTCTGCAATCGTGACTACCTACAACTGGTAGAGGAAGCCCGAGAGCTTGCTGCGAGGCTACTTGGTGTAAGTGCTCCAGAGATAGCGTTTGTGAAAAATACAACCCAGGGTTTGCTCATTGCCGCAAATGGCATCCATTGGGAGAAGGGTGATAACGTCGTCATTCCGGAGAAGGAGTTTCCTGCCAATGTTTACCCCTGGTTAAGTTTAGGAGCAATGGGGGTCGAAACCAGATTCGTGCCTCTGAAGAATGAAAAATTCACGGCGGATGACATAGAGCCATTCATAGATATCCGTACAAGAGCAGTGAGCGTTAGCGCTGTCTCGTTTTGGAATGGTTTCAGATGTGATTTAAGGAGAATAGGCCAGCTCTGTCGTGAAAAGGGGGTCTTGTTTATTGTCGACGGGATCCAGGCGCTGGGGGCGCTTGATTTGTGTGTTGAGGAGTGTTACGTAGACGTCCTTTCAGCGGATGCCCACAAGTGGCTCCTGGGGCCCCAGGGAATTGGAGTCCTTTATGTCTCAAAAGAGGCACAGGAGAAATTGGTCGTATCAAACCTTGGGTGGAAAAGCATGGAGCACGAGAACGATTTCCTCAACTATAAAATAAGGCTGAAAGGCAGTGCCGCGAGATTTGAGGAGGGGACACTGAACATCGTGGGCATCGCAGGCCTGAAGGCATCTCTTGATATGATTTTGGAAATAGGCATAGACGCGATTGAGAGAAGGATTCTGGATCTGGGAGAGCAGATGGTAAGAGGGCTTGTAAAGAAGGGATATGAAATCAGAAGCCCAATGCAAGGCGAAGAGCGGTCGGGAATACTTTGTTTCTTCCATAGGCGGTTCACAGCGCAAGCCATTTTCGAGAATCTTTTAAAGGAAGAGGTCGTTTGCGCCCTCCGGGACGCGGCGATCCGTATTTCGCCTCATTTTTACAACGATGAGAGAGACGTAAATAGTTTTCTTAATGCGCTGAGGTGATTTTAGGCTTTGGTTTGAAGTGGCATTAAAAGGGCGCCTAGGTTTTGGATCGCTGATAAGAATCTAGCCTGAGGAGGAATCAGTCTTGGGAAAAAGAAAGGTACTCATTACAGGCGGCGCTGGGTATGTGGGTTCGGTCCTGGTGGGGTCTCTTCTAAAGGGCGGTTATACTGTCAGGGTTTTGGACAACCTGATGCACTCCGGGGACGGGGTTCTGCCATTTGTCGGAGATCCGGACTACGAATTCATCAAAGGAGATATCCGGGACCACAAGTGCGTGGTTTCATCCTTGGAAGATGTGAGCGCAATTGTTCACCTTGCCGCCATTGTGGGCGATCCGGCGAGCAAAAAACTCCCAAAGGAGACGGTCGAAATTAACCGAGATGCGAGCTTGCATCTCATCAAAATGGCCCAGGAGCGGGGCGTCCAGCGATTCATTTTTTTCTCCACCTGCTCGAATTATGGAATCGCCGATGTGGAAAGGCTGTCCGACGAAAGGACCCCCTTGAAACCGATCTCGCTTTACGCGGAAACAAAGGTTGCGGTGGAAAGGCATCTTCTGGAGCAGAAATCCCCTGGTTTCTCTCCACTTATCCTGAGGGTGTCCACCGTTTTTGGCCCCTCGCCGAGGATGCGTTTTGACCTTACAGTTAATCAGTTCGTCATGGAAGCGTTGAGAGACCTGAAGATCATTGTTTTCTCGCCAAAAGCGTGGAGGCCCTATATCCACATTCGTGATGTTGGCGAGGCGGTTAATGCTTGCCTCAAAGCCCCCGAGGAAAAGATACGAGGGGAAGTTTTCAATCTGGGTTCAAATGACATGAGTCACACGAAAATGGCCATAGCGGAACTGACCAGCAAATACCTTCCGGGGACAGAAGTGGAAGTACAAGGGGCAGGTAAGGATCTGAGAGATTATCGGGTGGATTTCGGAAAGTGGGCGAGGACTTTCTCGTTTGTCCCTCAGAGAAAAGTTGATTTGGGAATCAACGAGGTAAGATTACTCTTGAAAGAATGGAAAGTTATCCCTGATCCTTCGCTACCAAAATATTACAACGCTTAGTCTATGATTGACTGAAAGCTGTGCCAAGCCATATCAGCTTCGAGAAAAACCCCTAAAACTTTGAAAGCATCATCTGGTATTGACATGGCTTAATTCGCTTTGGATCTTGCACGAAACCCGATAAAGGGGGTCGAGAAATGCACTGGAAAGTGCCGTTATCGGACATTGACTTTGACGGGGCAGAGAAAGACGCCGTGCTGAAAGTCCTTGAATCGAAGTGGCTCATGACCGGGGAGGTTACGGCTCGATTTGAGGGTGAGTTTTCCCGCTTTACCGGCTCCAGACACGCTATAGCCCTATCAAGTTGCACCGCTGCGCTTCATATTGCCTGTTACGTATTGGGAATCAGGCCGGGTGATGAAGTGATAGTGCCGGCGTTGACCTTCGTCGCCACAGCGAACGCTGTTCTTTACTGCGGAGGGACACCGGTTTTTGCCGACATCGTCGACGAAAAAACGCTGTCGATTTCACCGGATGACGTGGCGAGAAAAATCACACCAAGGACCAAGGCCATTATTGTGGTGCACTACGGCGGGTACTTTTGCGACATGAGCGCATTTCAACAGATCTGCTTTGAAAAGGGCATAGATTTAATAGAGGACGCTGCCCACTCTCCCGGCGCGTATATGGGCGATAAGCACGCAGGCACATTCGCCAAGGCGGGCTGCTTCAGTTTTGTCCCCAATAAGAACATGACTACAGCCGAGGGGGGAATGCTTATCACGGATGACGATGATCTGGCAAACAAAGCAAGGGCCACGCGTTCCCATGGCCTGACGACCATGACTTGGGACAGATATCGGGGACATGCCTACTCTTATGATGTTCCGGTCTTGGGGTTCAACTATCGAATCGATGAGATCCGCTCCGCCATAGGACTGGTTCAGTTGGGGAAGCTAAAAGGGAATAATAAGCGCAGGGAGCACATTGTTTCCAGGTACGTGGAAGCCCTCGAAAAAATTAACGGCATTGAAATCCCATTCAAGGAGCGAATAAAGTATCCGAATGGGGAAACGCCTTCTTTCCATCTTTTTCCTATCTTGGTCCAAAATGAAAGAACTAGGGACGCCTTGATGGAATTCTTAAAAGGTCGCGGCATTCAGACCAGCATTCACTATCCTCCGGTTCACCTGTTCACTTATTACAGATCAAAGTTCGGTACCCGTGAGGGCATGTTGCCAAAAACGGAGGATATCTCAAGAAGACTGCTGACTCTGCCGCTCTACGGGACTCTTAGCGAAGAGCAGGTGGAATATATTGTCGAAAGTCTGAGAACCTTTTCCGAGAAGGAATAGATCGAAATGCGAATGGCTTACTTTTATAATTGTCTCAATATTCGGATCCGAAAGAAGCATACCGCGAAATCATCCTGCCGCATAAGCTGGACATTTATGAGAAACATGTTGATAATAGTGTTCTTCTCGCAGATTTCGGGGTTGTTGTGGAAACTCTCGGGAAAATTATCTTGAAAAGCAGGAGCTCATGAAGATTCCGTTCTGCAGGATAGCCTGTGAGGGCAACGAGATGGCCTATGTCCGGGACGTTCTGGCCAGCGGCTGGCTGACGACTGAAGAGCTGGAATATATATGCGCCGTTTTGAGGGGGGGGTGAGATGGGAGCGTTTAGTTCTGGGTACAGAAAGTTCATTTTTTCGAGGGCCATGCAGATCCTCATCGATATTTCTATTTTCTGCCTGGCCTATCTTATGTCCTTTTTCATCCGGTTTGAAGGGCTTCCCTCCGGATCGAGCCTCAAACAGATGTTGGTTTTGTTGCCTTTTGTTGTTCTTGCCCGAACCCTGTGCTTCGCCCTATTTTCGGTTTATTTGATCATATGGAGATTCATCTCCGTTCACGACATATCCACTATCCTGAAAGCCGTGCTCGCCCCGACGATGATCATGATCATCGGGCGCCTCGTACTTCCCGACTCTCTCACTTTGTTCAGAGTTCCCATCAGCATTATCAGCATGGAATTCATGTTTATCATGATTGGAACGTTGGGCGTGCGGATATTATGGCGCCTTTACACTGAGGAACTCAAACGGGGCCGCTTGAAGGACAAGGCAAGTTCCGTCCAGCACACGAAGGCGCTTCTCATCGGTGCGGGTATGGCCGGCAATATGGTCGCCAGAGAGCTGATACAAAGGACGGACCTGGGCGTGGATATCGTCGGCTTCATCGACGATGACCCGAAACAACGCAGGAAGCAAGTCCAGGGAATTCGGGTTTTGGGCAATACAGCGGAGATCCCCGCGATTTCCAGGAAATTGGGAGCACAAGAAGCGATTATCACGATCGTTAATGCCTCATCCAAGGAGATCCTTCGGATTTCTGACCTGTGCACGGAAGCTAGTCTCAAGGTCAGAATCGTGCCCGGGCTCTTCGAACTCCTCGACAGAAGGATCACCATCACCAAGGTCCGGGAAATCAACATCGAGGACCTCCTCGGCCGGAGCGCCATTCAATTGGAAAAAGATATTGACCAGGTTTCCGGCGTTTACCGGGGCAAGCGCATCCTGGTCACCGGGGCGGGCGGGTCGATCGGCTCGGAGCTCTGTCGCCAACTCATGGCCATGGGCCCTCGCGAGCTCGTTCTCTTGGACAAGGACGAAAACAGCATCTTCGAGATCGATAACGACCTCAAGGCGAGGGGAATTAACGGGGTCAGTATCCATCCCGTGATTGCGAACATCAAGAATACCGACTGCTTGAAGAACCTGTTTGAACACCACAAACCGGAGATCGTCTTTCATGCCGCGGCCCACAAACACGTTCCCCTATTAGAATACAACGTCACGGAAGCTGTACTGAACAACGTCGGAGGGACGAAAAACGTCGTCGAGATCGCGAACGCCTCGGGCGTCGAGCGGTTCATCTTCATCTCGACCGACAAGGCCGTCAACCCGACGAACGTCATGGGTGCGACGAAAAAGATCGGTGAAGTCATCGTACAGGGGATGGCCAGGAAGAATGGCACCAAGTTCGCCTGTGTCAGGTTCGGGAACGTCATCGGCAGTCGGGGGAGCGTGATCCCGCTTTTCGAGAAGCAGATCGCCAGGGGCGGGCCGGTGACGGTGACCCACCCGGATGTCAAGAGGTACTTCATGTCGATCCCCGAGGCGGTCCACCTGATCATCAAGGCCGGAACGCTCGGGGATAAGGGCGAGATCTTTGTTCTGGACATGGGACAACCCATCAAGATCGTCGACATGGTCAAAACATTGATCAGGCTCTCTGGGCATCGAGAAGAAGATATTGAGATCAAGTTCATCGGGATGAGGCCCGGCGAAAAGATGTTCGAGGAGATCCTGATCGACGAGGAGAAGACTCGGGCGACGAAGTTCGAAAAGATCTACATCGCGCCGCCGGCGGAAATACTGAACGGAAAGGCCGCGGCCCACCTGCAGGACATCATCAGGGCGGCGGATGCGGGCGACGCGGACAGGGTCATTCAGCACCTTTCCAGCATGGGTATCGGATTCCATCGGGAGAAATTTTAATGAAAGGAATTTCTGTGTTAAGGAATTCAGCTCTTTTGATTACAGGGGGCACAGGAACCTTCGGCAATGCCATTTTACGTCGGTTCTTAAATACAGATATTCCCGAAATTCGCATTTTTTCCCGCGATGAAAAAAAGCAGGAAGAGATGCGGCTCCAATACAATAACCCCAAACTCAAGTTCTATATCGGCGATGTGCGGGAACTTGATAGCGTGGCCAAAGCCATGGCAGGAGTTAATCTCGTCTTCCATGCCGCAGCTCTGAAGCAAGTCCCTTCCTGCGAGTTCTACCCTCTTGAAGCCCTTCGGACAAATGCCCTCGGAGCGGAAAATGTCATGAATGCTGCAGAAGCCGCGGGTGTTAAGAAGGTCATCGTACTCTCCACGGATAAGGCCGTCTATCCTATAAATGCCATGGGGATATCTAAAGCGATGATGGAAAAGTTAATGATCGCCAAAGCCCGACTTATAGGGGAGAACGGAACAGTGATTTGCGGAACCCGATATGGAAATGTCATGGCTTCTCGAGGCTCGGTGATTCCGCTCTTCATAAAACAGATCGAGGACGGGCGGCCCCTTACTGTTACTGACCCTGAAATGACCCGCTTCATGATGTCGATCGACAATGCTGTGGATTTGGTCCTTTATGCTTTCAAGAATGCGCGCCCCGGGGATATTTTTGTTCAAAAAGCTCCGGCTGCGACGATCGCCGCGATTGCTGAAGCGTTAAAGAAGATCTTTAAGTCTGACAATCCGATCAAGATCATCGGAACTCGTCACGGCGAGAAGCTTTACGAAACTCTGCTGACGAGAGAGGAGATGGCGAGAGCTGAAGATCTGGGTGAGTATTTCCGAATCCCGGCCGATAACCGCGACTTGAACTACGACCTTTATTTCACGGAAGGCCAAGTAAAGGTCTCACGGGAGCGGGATTATAATTCGTACAATACGAGACGTTTAGATGTAGATGAGCTTGTAAAGATGTTGTCCAAGCTCGAATTCATTCAGGAAGAGCTCAAGGGCCGAAAAAAATGAAGCGCGTCCTTGTGACAGGGGCCCACGGTTTCATCGGGCGGAATCTTGTCCTGGCTTTAAGGCGGCATTCAGATATCGAGGTTGTGAGCGTGGACATCGACTCACCAGCCGCCGCGCTCGATCGAGCACTTGAGGTCTGCGAAATAGTCTATCATCTGGCAGGGGTCAATCGACCTGAGAAGGAGACTGAGTATGAAGAAGGGAATACGCGTTCCCTGCAAAACGTTCTTAGCCGCCTAGAAAAAGGCGGTAGGAATCCGCTGATAGTCCTCTCGTCGTCTGCACAAGCGGTCCTCGATAATCCTTACGGACTTTCAAAGAGAAAGGCTGAAGAGCTCTTATGCGAATTCTCCGAACATTGGGGGATAGCGGCCCGAATTTACCGCTTGCCTGGGGTGTTCGGTAAATTTTGCCGGCCGAACTATAATTCGGTTGTGGCCACGTTTTGCCATAACATAGCCCGCGGATTGCCAATTCATATTTTGGACGTGGACCGAGAAATCGAGATTGTTCACGTGGATGATGTTGTCGCCGCGTTTCTATCCGATCTGAAAGCTGACAGAAACCCATCAGGAGTGACGTTCGAGCACATCGAGCCTATTTTCCGCGTGAAATTGGGGACGCTTGCAGAAAGACTGAAGTCCTTCCATGCTGTTCGCGAAACGCTCACCCAACCGAGTTTGGCGGATCCCCTTGACAGGCGCCTTTATGGCACCTACATGTCCTATCTTCCTAATAATGCTCTGGCATATGAATTACCACGTAAGCAAGATAACCGTGGCGCCCTGTCCGAATTCCTTAAAATGGAGGGGCACGGTCAAATATTTATTTCCAGAACCCTTCCGGGAATCACGCGAGGCAACCATTATCACGATCTCAAGGTCGAGAAGTTCGTTGTGGTTCAAGGCGACGCAACGATCAGATTCCGTCACATGGCCTCGAATGAAAGATCTGAGTATTCGGTATCCGGAAGCGAATTTCGGGTTGTCGATATTCCTCCGGGTTGGACTCACTCGATCGAAAATGTTGGTTCCGCCGAACTGGTTGTCCTTTTCTGGTCGAGCGAAGCCTTTAATCCCGCGGATCCTGATACGCATGCAGCCGAGGTGCTGATATGAAGAAACTCCGGGTAATGACTGTCGTGGGCACGCGGCCGGAGATTATCCGGCTATCCAGGGTTATCGCCGCCTTAGATCGGGAGTGCGACCATTTCCTAGTCCATACAGGACAAAACAATGATTTTGAACTAAAAGATATCTTCTTTGAGGACCTCGAGATACGAAAACCTGACAGGTTTCTTGAATCGGCAGGGGAGAATGCCTGTGCGACCGTCGGAAATATCATAACTCGGGTTGATTCGGTGCTTGAAGAGGTTCGACCCGACGCCCTGCTTATTCTCGGAGACACAAACAGCTGCCTCTCCGCCTATCCGGCAAAGCGGCGGAAAGTCCCCGTATTCCATATGGAGGCAGGAAATCGATGCTTCGATGAGCGAGTACCAGAAGAAATAAACAGGAGGGTTGTCGATCACATCGCGGACATCAACCTTCCTTATAGCGATATTTCCAGGGAGTACCTTCTTCGCGAAGGGCTTCCCCCCGACCGCATTATCAAGACAGGCAGCCCTATGTATGAGGTCATTCACTATTATGAACCCAAAATCGAGCGCTCGGACGTCCTCACAAGGCTAAGCCTCGAAACAGAAAAGTACTTTCTTCTTAGTTGTCATCGTGAAGAAAATGTGGATTCAGAAAAGAATCTCCACAAGCTAATTATTCTCTTGGATATGCTGGCCGAGCAATATCGGATGCGGCTCATCGTTACGGCGCATCCAAGAACGAGGAAAAGGATCGAGGGATTGTCGACAAGGCTAAACCCCCTTGTCGAATTATATAAGCCATTCTGCTTTACAGATTATATCAAACTCGAATTGAATGCGCATGCCGTTTTATCCGACAGTGGCACGATTTCGGAGGAATCGTCGATTCTAAACTTCCCGGCGCTCAATATTCGAGAAAGTTACGAACGGCCCGAAGGAATGGAAGAAGGGTCCGTGATCTTATCTGGCCTCGGCTGGGAGAGAGTATGCCATAGTCTCCATGTCATCGCCGGACAAGGCCGAGCAGAGAAGAGACTTTTGAATCTTGTGCGTGATTATGATGTTGCCAACGTTTCCGAAAAAGTTATCAGAATTATCATCTCGTATACGGACTATGTGAACCGC
The DNA here is from genome assembly GCA_049512315.1 of Candidatus Aminicenantales bacterium. Lineage (GTDB taxonomy): Bacteria > Acidobacteriota > Aminicenantia > Aminicenantales > Saccharicenantaceae > DATKJS01. The sequence goes on from JBEKXF010000029.1 coordinate 32,344, forward strand.
GTTGTTTGGGGGAAATCTTTCTAAACGGGACTATAATGCAAGCGCTACCGAACTGATTATGTCAAAGATCCCCCACTTATCGTTGGTCTTTCCCGCTGAGGGTATTTCTACTGCGGTGTTCAAAAGCCTTCCTGAGGTGGCGGCGGGGGACGGAAACCGGATTATTCGGCTATTTTCGACCATGGGCATCGGCTTCCGCAGGGAAGATTACTGTTATGGTGCCTATTAGGACGGGGATTCGACTCCGCTTTGGCTGGCAGGACTATTGCGCAAGCCCCCTGTAGCTGCATGACGCGCCATTTCAAGCGATGAGGATACTGCTCTTAACCCAATGGTATCCGCCTGAACCGGCGCTATTTATTCAGGAACTAGCTCAAGATCTCCTATCTCGCGGCCACGAGGTTACGGTACTAACTGGATTTCCAAACTACCCAGCTGGCAAGCTTTATCCTGGTTATCAACTTCATCTTTGGCAGCGGGAAATCTTGGGAGGTGTGCCCATAATCCGGGTGCCGCTTTACCTTGATCACAGCCTGTCGAGAATCAAGCGCGTGCTGAATTATGTTTCCTTTGCGCTTTCTAGTTCAGCCCTGGGATTTTGGCTAGCGCCCCGACCGGATTTCATTTTTGCTTACCACCCACCACTCACAATCGGACTTCCTGCCTGGATACTAAGCCGCCTATGGGGTATAAGGTTTGTTTATCAGATCCAGGACATGTGGCCCGAAACTCTGAGGGCGACGGGAATGCTCAAGACCCGATGTCCGTTGTTGTTGGTGGAGAGTTTTGCCCGATGGACATATTCAAAAGCCCATTCGATCCTGGTTATTTCGCCTGGCTTTAAAAAAAACTTGATAGATAAAGGCGTCCCCCCCGAGAAAGTGTATGTTGTTTCTAATTGGGTGGAAGGCGGAATTCCCCAATGTACCGCTAAGGACGAACTCCTGGCTCAGAGTTTGGGCTTGGCCAATCGCTTTAGCGTCATTTATGCCGGAAACATGGGCGAGGCGCAGGGATTAGAAACAGTTCTCGAAGCCGCAGAGCTTTTGAACGACCTCCCCCAAGTTCTATTCGTATTAATAGGTGACGGTATAGCTTTGCCGCGCCTGAAAAAGCTCCTTATTTCTAAAGGACTTACGAACGTTCGATTTATCGGGCGCCATAGTCCTGATGCTATGCAAGGGATATATGCTCTCGCTGATGTGCTCCTCGTCCACATTAAAGACGACCCACTTTTCAGAATTACTATCCCACATAAGATCCTGGTTTATCTGGGAACTGGCAAACCTATTCTTGCTGCAATTGCTGGTGATGCTGCGGATGTAATTAGATCCGCTGGGGCGGGAATCGTGTGTCTCCCCGGAAACCCGCAAGCCCTGGCCAGTGCAGTACGAAGCTTCGTGGCGATGTCCCCCGATGAGCGCAACACGTTCGGCGAGTGCGGGATACATATGGCCAGCACACGTTATAGTCGAGCGACGCTGGTCACGGAAATCGAAAAGGTCCTGCTGCAGGTTTCTGAATTGTAGCTTCGGGTTCGTTATGTGTGAGCAAACAGTGAAATGGTATATAGATTCACTATCGTTTTGGCTTGATTTGGGAACATTCGCGGCGAAGATATGGGAAATCCTTAAGTGTGTAGACATCAATCAGCCCGGGATTGCCACGATGGAAGAATTTATTGGAAATGGCGCTAAGTACATCGATTTTACGAGGCGAAGGAGGGAGATATTAATGATGGGGGTTAGCGTGAAGTGGGTTGTCTCAAGATTTGGCTGAACTTAACCGGTCTAGTAATAAAGATTATTCGATGAAATCAGTATATGTTGTATATAAGTATGAAGAGAACCTTACTCATAATGGTATCAAGAATTTACTCGGCGATTATGATCTAATCGAATGGAAGCCGTCAATGTTCTCGATAGTCCCAACTAATATTGCCTTTGAAAAAAAAGGGTATATCAAAAATTGGATTTATCATATTCCGAGGCTTCTAAGTCATAGCAAAAATACCTATCTGGTTTATGCGCTAGCTAAAGAAAGCGAAGTACTATGCCAGTGTATTGTCACTCCCGCATCTATAAGATACAGCTTCATGAAACGTCATGATTTACAGTTTGGGCTCGTCTTTACCTCACCAAGGCATCGCAACAAGAAACTGGCTAATCTCATGGTTAACTCAATTATTAACAAAAATCGTAAGAAAGCCCGCTCTTTCTGGTGGATTACTGAGATTGATAATATTCCTTCCCGTCGGGTTGCGGAGCATGTCGGATTTAGGTTAATCAGTAAAGCAAAGAGAAAAAGCTTAATAAGCTTTAGCTACTACAAGCTTATAGGCACTGAATGATCGGCTTACTGTTCATCACAGGGTCAGAATGAACAGTTGATATTATCCCCGGAATGATCAGCCGAAAAGTTTTAAAAAGTGTCCTAGTGGCGCGCGTGCGTTCATGCGGATGGAACGGCATGGGCAAGCGGTTCTTTGATATTCTTGCTGCGGCAATTGGAATATCAGTGCTAATTCCTCTATGGTTGTGGATAACTTGGCGGATCAGACAAGAGGACGGTGGTCCCATTTTTTATCGAGGGGAGCGGACGGGGATTGGTGGAAAGCCATTTCGCATTTTCAAATTCCGGACGATGGTAGTGGATGCGGAGAGATTAGGGGCATCTTCCACCCCGGATGATGATGGGAGGATAACTCGCATTGGTTGGTTTCTTCGAAGACATAAATTGGATGAACTGCCGCAGTTAATCAATGTGCTTGTCGGCGACATGAGCTTGGTCGGTCCCCGCCCGGAGGTGAAGAAGTTTACGGATCTGTATATGGATGAGGAAACGGCAATTCTGACGGTCCGGCCGGGCATTACCGATTGGGCTTCTCTATGGAATTCGGATGAAGGGACCCTCCTAAAAGGAAGTCGCGATCCGGATCGGGACTATTTTGAGAAAATCCGGCCGGAGAAGATCCGCTTACAATTGAAATATGTCCAAGATCGGTCTTTTAGAACGGATGTGAAGATCCTTTTTCTTACTCTGAAGAAGCTTTTTCTGAAATAGGTCAAACTTGAAAGTGCCGTTACTAGAGGTGACAAATGGACTATCCTATTGAGTTCCTCGAACAAATGTTCTTGATGATGGTTCGTATACGCTATTGTGAGGAAGGTCTGGTGGGCCCTATTCTGAGCGGAGAGGTCCGTACTCCTTGCCATCTTTACAGTGGCGAAGAGGCCATCGCTGTCGGCCTCTGTTCAGCACTCTTCAGGGACGATTATATTTTTGGAAACCACCGGTCACATGGTCATTTTTTAGCTAAGGGGGGCTCGATGAAGGCCATGGTGGCGGAGATTTTTTGTAAGGAATCAGGCTGTTCCAGGGGGCGAGGTGGCTCGATGCATTTGATCGACCCTGAGGTGGGCATGCTGGGATCAGCCCCGATCGTATCCGGTACCATTTCTTTAGCGGTCGGGGCGGCGTTGGCATCCTCAATTCGAAAGGACGGACGGGTGGCGGTGAGTTTTTTCGGAGACGGTGCGACTGGGGAAGGCGTCCTTTATGAGTCTCTAAACTTTGCCGCTTTGAAGAGGCTTCCCGTGATATTCGCATGTGAAAATAATCTTTATGCTACCCACATGCCCGTCCGTGAATGCCGGGCAAACAAGCCCGTAAGCTTGATTGCGGAGCCCTTTGGCATCGATACACATTCTGTGGATGGCAATGATGTTCTTAATGTCTATGAGGCGAGTCGTCTTGCCGTTGAAGCATGCCGGAGGGGATGCGGCCCCGTGTTTATGGAGTTTTTGACCTACCGGTTTCGAGGTCACGTTGGCCCTGACGATAACATCCAAGGGTCTCACATAGATATTCGGCCCAAGGATGAAATCATCCGATGGATGGAAAAAGACCCGATCAATAGGTTTGAGAAATTCCTTTTAGAACACCAATTCGGTAATGCCAATAGGCTATCTGCGATCAAGGTCGAGGTGATGGAAGAGGTCCGAGAAGCATTGGCTTTCGCAACAAAAAGCCCATATTCTAGCCGGGAGGAGCTAATGAAATATGTCTTCGCCTAGAAAGCTACAATATAGTCTGGCGATCAATGAGGCACTCAGCCAGATGATGGAAATGGATGCGTCCGTTTTTCTTATCGGGCAGGGTGTCACCAGCCCCTGGTACGTGGGAAATACTGCGCAGGATCTCTTGGAGCGGTTTGGGAAAGACCGGGTCATCGATACGCCCGTGTCCGAGAACGGCATCACCGGAGTGGCCGTGGGGGCGGCCATCGCCGGCATGAAACCGGTCGTGGTTCATCCCCGGATGGATTTCATGTACTTTGCCTTTGATCCTATCATAAATGAGGCAGCGAACTGGTTTTTTATGAATGGAGGGAAGAAATCGGTCCCGATCGTATTTTGGGGGATCATCAACCGGCGGGGCGAACAGGCGGCACAACATTCCCAAGCCATCCATGGCTTATTCGCTCATGTGCCCGGCCTAAAGGTCGTCATGCCAGCTACGGCTTATGACGCTAAAGGCCTGATGATCGCCGCCATTAAGGATCCGAATCCTGTCGTCTTTGTAGATGAACGGCTTCTTTATCGCCTTGAAGAACACGTCCCGGAAGAGATTTATAGCGTGGAAATCGGAAAAGGCCGTACCCGTAGGGAGGGGAAAGACGTGACGATTGTCGCGGTTTCCGTGATGGTTCACGAAGCCCTGAATTCGGCCGAAAGACTTGCGGCTGAAGGCTTAGACGTGGAAGTCATCGACTTGAGAAGTATAAAGCCCCTTGACCAGAAATTGATATTGGATTCTGTGAGGAAGACGGGCCGGTTGGTGGTTGCCGATGTTGGTTGGCGCTCATTCGGGATATCAGCTGAAATAGCCGCCTTGGTGTCAGAGAACGCTATTGGTGTTTTAAAAGCACCCATCATGCGGGTTGCGCTGCCCGACTGCCCGGCACCGGCCAGCCGGCAGCTTGAAGATATCTATTACCCAACGGCATATGATATTGTGAAAGCTATTCGAAAAATTATATAAAGAAAGATATGCAAAAATATATGATGCCACGCAAGGTAAGATTCGTCGAACCGGGTAAATTATATAGGATGCTCAAGAGAGAACTTGATGCGGCCTATCTCGAGTGTATGAAGAAAGGGGATCTCATCGACAGAAGTCAGTTGCGGCAATTTGAAGAGAATCTAGCAAATTACGTAGGCACAAAATATGCGGTGGGCCTTAATAGTGGATATGATGCTCTGCATTTATCCCTGAGGGCCGCAGGCATTGGCCCCGGGGACGAGGTGATCGTCCCGGCTCACACGTTCGTTGCGACATGCTCTGCCGTCGCTAACGTGGGAGCCGCGCCTGTTCTTGTTGATGTGGGAACGGATTTTAACATGGATTGTGCCAAGATTGAGGAGGCAATTTCACCACGAACTCGTGGCATAATCCCCGTGCACTTAAGTGGCTACATGGCGGACATGGTCCAGGTGATGGACATCGCGGGAAAACATCACTTAGTTGTCGTAGAGGATGCGTGCCAGAGCTTAGGTTCGAGCATGGTTGACCAATTGACGGAGGTCGGGTGCAAAGAATTATCGGGAACTCGAAGGAAGGCAGGCGCGTGGGGCCTCACGGGATGTTGGAGTTTCTATCCCTTCAAGATACTCGGGGGATATGGCGACGGAGGCGCCATAACGACGGATGACCCAGACGTCGCCCTTTTCGTGACCCGCATGCGCTATAACGGTGAGGATCGCGATACAGGAGAGTATCACGGCCACGGCTTCACGTGCTTGCTGGATAATCTCCAGGCTGCGTTCCTGGATGTTAAGCTGAAGTATTTGCCAGAATGGATCGCGCGGCGCAAGGCCATTGCGGAAAAATATAGTGCGGCCTTGTCGGGCGTACCTGACATGCTCTTGCCCCATTACGACGATCCCCGGCGGGACCATGTCTATCAAAACTACACCGTGCGATCGAAACAGGGGAATGCTTTTTCCGAATTTCTCAAGGCTAATGGCGTAGAAGTGCTGACCCAGTTCCGGAAGCCCTATTACCAGCATGAGGCGCTGAAGCTAAAGGACCGGGGCTTCCCCGAGACTGAAGCCATCAGTCGGGAGGTCTGTTCCCTGCCCATGAACGTGGAGATCGATGACAAGGACGTGGATTATGTGATCGAAATGGTGAGGAAGTTCTACGAAATTTAGCTGCTAGGGGAGGATGCTATGACGCTGGCTTTGAGCAAGAGGAAAGAATGGGTGCTCCAGTCCGAGATCCGAAACATGTCCATCGAGTGTGATCGGATCTCCGGCATCAACCTATCGCAAGGAGTGTGCGATACAGAGGTGCCTATATCGGTGCGCCAGGCTGCCAAGGCGGCAATAGATGCCGGCATCAACATATACACGCGCTATGATGGCTTGGCGGAACTTCGCCAGGCCATCGCGGTCAAGCAGAAGCGATTTGTCGGGATGGACGTAGATCCGGAACGCGAGATCATCGTCAGCGCCGGGGCTACGGGGGCTCTTTACTGTGCCTGTCTAGCCCTGTTGAACCCGGGGGATGAGGTCATTGTTTTCGAGCCCTACTACGGCTACCATATCAGTACATTTGTCGCTACGCAGGCTATCCCCGTATACATACGGCTGGAGCCTCCCGATTGGGCCTTTACGGAGGAAGTCTTAGACGCCGCCATCACAGCCCGGACTCGGGCGATCATGATCAATACTCCAGCGAATCCCTCTGGGAAGGTCTTTAGCGCGCCAGAGTTAGAGTCGTTGGCCTCGTTCGCAATTCGTCACGACCTTTTCGTATTTACTGATGAGATCTATGAGCACTTCCTCTACGACGGACGGCGGCACTTCCCTCCTGCCACTTTGCCTGGAATGCGGGAGCGAACGATCACAATCTCCGGGCTGTCTAAGACCTTCAGTATCACAGGCTGGCGGATCGGCTATTGTCTTTGCGATTCCCGTTGGACTCAGACCATCGGGTACTTCAATGATCTTATATATGTGTGCGCTCCGGCACCATTGCAGATGGGCGTGGCCAAAGGCTTGATGGAATTAGAAAAAACTTATTACGATTCTCTCTCCCAGCAGTACATGGAGAAAAGAGATATGGTCTGTAATTGCCTAGGCGACGTAGGACTGACGCCTTTCGTCCCTCAAGGAGCTTATTATGTGTTGGCCAATATCTCCCGGTTACCGGGGAAAAACAGCAAGGATCGTGCTATGCACCTACTTCGGCAGACCGGCGTGGCTTGCGTGCCCGGCGAAGCCTTTTACCATGATAGCAGCGGAGAATCTCTTGCACGGTTTTGCTTTGCCAAGGCGAACCAGATCCTTACAGAGGCCTGTCGCAGGCTCGCGAATTTGAAGTTATGAGAGAAGATGGCCGAACACCTGATTGCCCCAAATCTATAAGAAATCCAAATGTTTTTCCTTCGAACATGTAGATGACAACTTGTCCAAAAGCGGCCATGAACCTGACGTAGATATTCCCATCATATTCAATTGAGTCTGGCCGGGGAAGAAGCTTTTCCGGAAACTGATCAACGAATATGCTGATGGAAGGGAAGGTAACTCATTGACAATCTTATGGATATCGTCCCTACTATCAGCCGGACACACTGGCAAGTAGTCCCAGAGCAGGAGTTTAAGCACAGGCTTGGACGAGAAGCTCTTGCCGCTACGATAGTTCTGATCGTGAGTGGCTTGAGGATTTCATTCACCGAAACATGGAAGGGCCTTGAGCTCGAAACGAATTGAAAGAACGCGGCGTGGAGGCTTGGCCCGTTCCGCATTCAGCCATCGCTCGTCATCGCCAACACCCGGATCGATTCGAACGTCTTCTATTCGCCAGCCGATCCGCATAATCACGCGCAAGGAAAAGGCGGGAGAAGAGCAGAAGTCTAAGATCGACCTGAAGAAAATCATCAAGGGAAATACGATGGATATCCGGGTGCAAGAGGGCAACGTCTCGTATGTGTCGGGGTCGTTTTAATAGGCACTAGCCCGCGCTCCAGACCTCGCTCCCGTATCGCGCCCACAAAATCCCCTGTTGCCTCTTACTGCGGAGCCCTGCCACTAAGAATCTCGTATAGGCCCGAATTTGCCCGCAAAATAATGGCTATGATACATCAGCAGGAATCCGCCGCCCCAGGCGCCGAGCAGCTTCGCCCCCAGCACGTGCCTCTCAATCCGCGCCCTCAGCCTCTCGATGACGGGCGTCGTGTGCTCCGGGTCGAGGTCCACGTTTAACCTCCAGGCGACATCGATCAGCGCCCCGAACCTCTCGATGTCCCTCGTCGCCATGGGCGCGGCCATCAGCGGCGGGAACGCGTGGAGCCGCGCTGGACAGAGTGGAAAAGTAACCTAGGGACAGGCCGGAGGCCGGGATTTAACCTAAGTCCGGCACTCAGGCCGGCGCCATCTTTTTTGAATTTCCCTCTTGACAAACGCCTGCGGTAGCACTATTTTATAAATGGTGAACAAAATGGTAAACAAATTGAGAAGGGAACTCACCCTCAGGCAGACGGCGGTCCTGCGGGCCGTCGAGGACTTCGTCCTCGAACACGGCTACGCCCCGACCGTCCGCGGCCTGGCCGCCTCGCTCCGGATGGCCAACCCCTCGGCCGTCTTCAAGCACCTCCTGAGCCTCGAGCGGAAGGGCTATCTCACCCGCGAGGGCGGCGAGATCCGGGTCGCCGGCTTCCCGGCCCTCCTCGAGAGCCAGGTCAAGGTGCCGGTGGCCGGGCTCGTCCCGGCCGGCGGGCCGCGCGAGGCCTTCGAGGTCTCGGGCGAGGCCATGGACGTCCCGGCCTGGATGGTCGGCCGGCGGCGGGGCAATATCTTCTGCATCCGGGTGGACGGCAAGAGCATGATCGACGCCTACATCGACGACGGCGACCACGTCCTCCTCGAACGGACGAACACGGCCAGCTCGGGGGAGATGGTGGTGGCCATGCTCGGCGACGGGTCGGTGACCCTGAAGCGCCTGCGGCAGGACGACGGCCGGGTCTATCTCGTGCCGGAGAACCCGGCCTTCCAGCCGATCGAGGCCGGGGACGCGAAGATCCTGGGACGGGTCGTCGGCGTGCTGCGGAAGTACTGAGGGAACCGCGGCTCGCGGCTGACTTCGAAAAATTAAGACTGACCTAGATGAAAGGGAGAGGTGTCTTTTGACCATGAATCGCCGGTACATCGTCCACATCGACATCGACGCCTTTTTCGCCGCCGTCGAGGTCCTGCTCAATCCGGCCCTCAAGGGACAGCCGGTCATCGTCGGCGGCCTGCCCCATGAGCGCGGCGTGGCCTCGACCTGCTCCTACGAGGCCCGCAAGTTCGGCGTCCACTCGGGCATGCCCCTCCGCCAGTGCCACCAGCTCTGCCCCCAGGGCGTCTTCGTCCGCGGCAGCTACCAGGTCTACCAGACTTTCTCCGAGCGCTTTTTCGGCGTCCTCCACACCTACACGCCCGACGTCGAGGAGGCGTCCCTCGACGAGGCCTACCTCGAGCTGACCCGCTGCGGCCATCTCTATCCGTCGTTCACGGAAGCGGCCCGGGCCATGAAGCGCCGGGTCGAGCGCGAGCTGGGCATCACGGTGTCGGTCGGCGCCGCCCCGAACAAGATCATGGCCAAGCTCGCGACCCGGAAGGCCAAGCCCGCCGGGTTCTTCGAGGTCGCGGCGGGCGAAGAGGAGGATTTCCTGCGCGGCCTTCCGATCGAGGCCCTGCCCGGCATCGGGCCCAAGGCCCAGGTCGTCCTGCGCCTGATGAACATCCACAGGCTCGGCGAGCTGTGGGGCCTGCCGCGGGCGACCCTCCGTTCCCTCTTCGGAGAGGGCGGCGAGGACCTCTATCTCCAGTCGCGCGGGATCGACAGCCGGGCCCTCGTCACGCGGACCCTGCCGAAGTCGGTCTCGCGGGAGACGACCTTCCTCGAGGACCTCTGGGACCGGAAGATGCTCCTGGCCCACCTGGCCTACCTCTGCGACCGGCTGACGCTCGGCCTGCGGGAGGACCGCCTCTACGCCCACGTCATCGAGGTCAAGGCCCGCTACTCGGACTTCCGGACCGAGATCAAGCGGCGGCTGGTCCTGACGCCCCTCCAGGAGATGGGGAAGATCTACAAGATCGCCGAGG
>JBEKXF010000030.1:0-72554 GCA_049512315.1 Candidatus Aminicenantales bacterium
ACCAGGGACCGGATGTACTCGGCCCCTGGGACTATCGACCCGTAAATCGTCGACGACTTTAGATACATGGCGGCACCTATCATAGCCCAAGGTGTCACCTATGTATCTGAACGAGCTCAGCGCAGCGCGGCGAAAAACGGCGTTCTTTTCCCGGTGGACGAAGAGTTCCGGTTCAGACCGCCAACAGCCTCAGAAGCGGAATTTGACCCCGATCCTGAGGATCGTCCCGGTCAGGTTGAGCACGGCCAGGCGGGCGCCGACGATGCCGGACCCGGACGGCTCGGCCGAACGGACGAAGAGAAGATTATGACTCCGGTCATCGGCCCCCTGCGCCTGGTAGTACCACAGGGACCCGGCCTCGGTCGAGGACGCGCCGGCCGAATTCCGGTACACGTCCGTGCCGCTGAATTTACCGGGCTGGGCCAGCCGGAACCCCGCCTCGGAGAAAAAGAGGAGGCGCGGGCCGATCTTCCACTCGCCGCCGACCGCGACCTCCATCCCCAAGGCATGGGCCTTCGCCCTCCCTTTCCATTCCTGCCAACTGACCTGGGATTCCACGAACGTGTAATCGTATCCCGCCTTGACCGAGTAGTAGGCGAAGCTCCCCCGGATGTAGAAGTCCGGACGGGGGTAGAAACGGATCCCGACCTTGAAAGGAAGAGCCTCAACGATCGGCTTGGTCGTCGTGTTGGGGACGATGAGCGAAAGGCCCCCGCCCGGGTAGTTGACCCGGCTCGAGCGCCGGCCCGTCAGGTAATCAACGCCCAGGCCGACCGAGAGGCGGGGATTGATCCTATAGAAGACCTCGAAGGCGAGAAGGTAAGTCAGGCGGAGAGGGCCGACCGAGCCGCTGGCCGGAATGCCGAGAGAGGCCGCATTCGACCCGGCGAGCCCCTCGGCCCCCTTGTTGAAATCGTCGGCGACGATCGTGCTCCCGCCGGCGGATAAAAAGATGTCGAGGGGGAGCAGGCTTGCGGGCCGGCCGGACTCGCCGCCCAGCCGGTCGCCCAGGGGCAGTTTCGGAGGTCCTGAGCCGGGCCGGGGCTCCCTCTCCGGTTTCGCCTCCGGGGCCTGGGACTGGTCCACGACGGTGACGAGGCTCTCGTGGATGTAACCGGCGATGACCCCGCCGTCCTCGAGGGTGTACCGGACGAGGTACCATTCCCCTTCCTTCCGGTCGGCTTCGAGGACTGTGCCCTCGGGGATCTGCTGGACGACGGCGCTCCCGAGGTCGGGTTTTTCCCTGAGGTTGGCCTGTTCGGCCGTGACCTTGATCTTGACCGTCCGGCCCAGGGCCGTCTGGGCTGGAAACACGAGGACCAGAAACAGCCCGATCATGGCCAGGAGGGAGAGCCCTTTTCTTGTCATGGTTCTTACCTTGGGCCCATTATAGTTCAGATTCCCAAGCCTTGAGAAGGGGACGGCGTCGCCTCCGGCTTGACGGAATTCCGGCCTATTCGTACTCGGCCCAGTGCTTGGCCGCGAGGCTTTCGAGAGGGTGGTCGGCGATGGCGTTGACGAAAAGGTCGGCGACCTGGAGATTGGTCAGGATCGGGATGGAGAAGTCGACGGCCATCCGCCTCAGACGGTAATCGGAGTCGAATTCGACCCGCTTCCCCGGATTGGGAATGGAGATGACGAAATCGATCTTGCGGCCGGCGATGTAGTCGCGGATATTGGGCCCTCTCCGCTCGTGGACCTTGAAGAGCCGTGTGTTCGGGATCCCGTTCTCGCGGAGGAAGTTCGAAGTGTGCTCGGTGGCGTAAAGGTGGAGGCCCAGGGCGTGGAGTTTGCGGGCCGGATCGAGGAAGCGGTGCTTGGAGGTCTCGCCGCCGATCGTCAGGAGGACGTTTTTCCTGGGGAAGCGGAAACCGGCGGACAGAAGGGCTTTGAGGAACGCTTCGTGGATGTCGTCGCCCAGGCAGGCCACCTCCCCGGTCGAGGCCATCTCGACGCCGAGGGTGGGGTCGGCGCCCTTGAGCCGGGAGAAGGAGAATTGGGGCGCCTTGACCCCCACGTAGTTCAGGTCGAGGGTCGTCTTTCGGTTCCGGACGGGCTGGCCCATCATGGCGGCCACGGCGAGCTCGATGAAGTTCGTCCGGGCCACCTTGGACACGAAGGGGAAGGAGCGCGAAGCCCGGAGGTTGCACTCGATGACCTTGATCTCGTTATCTTTGGCGATGAACTGGATGTTGAAGGGGCCGGTGATCCGGAGGGCCCCGGCGATCTCCCGGCCGATCTCCCGGATCCGGCGGATGGTCTCGATGTAGAGCTTCTGCGGCGGCAGGACCATGGTCGCGTCCCCGGAATGGACGCCGGCGTTCTCGACGTGTTCGATGATCGCCGAGGCGATGACCTCGCCGCGATCGGCCACGGCGTCGAGCTCGATCTCCTTGGCGTTCATGATGAACTTGGAGATCACGACCGGGTATTCGGGGCTGACGAGAGAGGCCTTGTGGAGATAGCGGTCGAGGAAGCGCTCGTTGAAGACGATGCTCATGGCCGCCCCGCTCAGGACGTAGGACGGCCGGATGAGGACAGGGTAGCCGATGGAGCGGGAGAAGGTCTTGGCCTCGCGGGGGCTCCGGAGCTCCTTCCACTCGGGCTGGTCCACGCCAAGCTCGTCGAGGAGTTTCGAGAACTTGTAGCGGTTCTCGGCCCGGTCGATGCTCGCCGGCGGCGTCCCGAGGACCCGCATCCCGGCCCGATGGCACTTGAGGGCGATGTTGTTCGGGATCTGGCCGCCCATGGAGAGGAGGATGCCGAGAGGCTTTTCCTTTTCATAGATATCGAGGACCCGCTCGAAGCTCAGCTCGTCGAAATAGAGCCGGTCGCAGATGTCGTAGTCTGTGGACACGGTCTCCGGGTTGTAGTTGACCATCAGGGTCGTAAATCCCATTTTCTTGAGGGCCAGGGCGGCGTTGACGCAGCACCAGTCGAACTCGACCGAGGAGCCGATGCTGTAGGAACCCGAGCCGAGGACCATGACCTTTTTTGACCCGCCGCGGCCGTTCCGGAAGGAGACATCGTCCTCGCGGCCGTTGTAGGTCACGTAGAGGTAATTGGTCCGGGCCGGGTATTCGGCGGCCAGGGTGTCGATCTGTTTGATGGCCGGCACGATCCCGACCTGCTTCCGCTTCCTCCGGACGCGCGTCTCGGTCGAGCCCGAGAGGAGGGCGATCTGCTTGTCGGAGAACCCCTTCCGCTTGGCCTCGAGGAGGAGGTCCGGCGGGAGCCCGCCGAGCTTGCGGGCCCGGAGCTTGGCCTCGCAGTCGACGATGTTCTTGATCTTGTAAAGGAACCACCTGTCGATGCGGGTCAGCTCGTGGATCCGCTGGACGGCCATCCCCTTCTTGAGGGCCTCGGCGATTCCGAAGAGCCGCTCGTCGGTCGGATGGCGGAGCTCCTTCTCCAGGTTCTCGAACGAGTAGTTCTCGTTGGTGACCAGGCCGTACATCCCGATCTGGAGCATCCGGGCCGCCTTCTGGATGGCCTCCTCGAACGACCGGCCGACGGCCATGACCTCGCCCACCGACTTCATCTCGGAGCCGATCTTCTTCGAGACGCGGCCGAACTTTTTGAGGTCCCAGCGCGGGATCTTGACGACGAGATAGTCCAGGGCCGGCTCGAAGCAGGCCGAGGTAACCCTGGTGATGGAATTCGGAAGGTCCGGGAGAAGGTGGCCCAGGACGAGCTTGGCGGCGATGAAGGCCAGGGGGTAGCCCGTGGCCTTGCTGGCCAGGGCCGAGCTCCGCGAAAGTCGCGCGTTGACCTCGATGATCCGGTAGTCGCCGTTGCGCGGGTTGAGGGCGAACTGGATGTTGCACTCGCCGACGATGCCCAGGTGCCGGACGGTCCGGATCGAGATCTCGCGGAGGCGGTGGTACTCCTCGTTCGTCAGCGTCTGGGACGGGGCGATGACGATGCTCTCCCCGGTGTGGATCCCCATAGGGTCGAAGTTCTCCATGTTGCAGACGGTGATGCAGTTGTCGGCCCTGTCCCGGACGACCTCGTACTCGATCTCCTTCCAGCCGGCGAGGTATTCTTCGATGAGGACCTGAGGCGCAGAGGCGAAGGCCTTCCGGAGCGCCTCGCGGAGCTCGCGGGGGGTTGCGGACATGCCGCTTCCCTTCCCTCCCAGGGCGTAGGCCACGCGGGCCATGACCGGGTAGCCGATGGAGCCGGCCGCCCGGAGCCCTGCCTCGACCGTCCGGACCGCGATGCCGCGGGGCGTTTTCAGCCGGCACTGGGCCAGGGCCCGGTTGAAGAGCTCCCGGTCCTCGGTCTTTTCAATGGCCTCCATCGGCGAGCCGAGGACGGGCACCTTGTGTTTCCGGAGGACCCCGCTCCGGGAGAGGGCGACGCCGCAGTTGAGGGCCGTCTGGCCGCCGAAGGAAAGCAGGATCCCGTCGGGCTTTTCCCTGGCGATGACCTGTTCCGTGAAATACGGCGTGACCGGGAGGAAGTAGACCCGGTCGGCCAGGTGCTCGGACGTCTGGATGGTGGCGATATTGGGGTTGACGAGGACGACCTCGAGGCCTTCCTCTTTGAGGGCCTTGATGGCCTGGCTCCCGGAATAATCGAACTCGCCGGCCTCGCCGATCTTGAGCGCCCCGCTGCCGAGGATCAGGACCCGGCCCGGCTTCCTCATCCGGTCGCCCCCAGAAACTCATCGAAAAGGAACTCCGTGTCGGTCGGGCCCGGGCAGGCCTCGGGGTGGAACTGGACGCTCCAGAACGGCCGGCGGCGGTGCCGGATCCCCTCATTCGTCCCGTCGTTGGCGTTCGTGAACCAGGGGGCCCAGTCGCGCGGCAGGGTTTCCCTGTCGACGGCGAAGCCGTGGTTCTGGCTCGTGATGTAGCAGCGCTTCGTCCCTTCCTCGAGGCAGGGCTGGTTCTGGCTGCGGTGTCCGAACTTGAGCTTATACGTGTCGGCCCCGGCGGCCAGGGCCAGGATCTGGTTGCCCAGGCAGATCCCGAAGACGGGCAGGCCCTCGCGCATGAGCCTCCGGACGGTGGCGATGGTCGCCGGAACGCGCTTGGGGTCGCCCGGACCGTTCGAGACGACGACCGCACGGGGCGAGAAGGACAGGATCCGGGCCAGGTCCGTATCGGCGGGAACGCGGACGACGGAGACGCCGCGGCGGGCCAGGCTGCGGATGATGCCCTGCTTCGCCCCGCAGTCGATGAGGACGACGGAGGTCCGGGCCCTCGGGTTGTAGATCCGGATCTCGGGCGTCGTGACCTCGGCCACGAGGTCGCGGGCGTTGGGGTCCGGGAGGTCGCGGGCCTCGGCCCGGAGGGTCCGGGGGCTGAGGGGGGCGTCCGCGACGGCCAGAAGGCCGGGCATGACGCCGTGGACGCGGAGCTTCTTGGTCAGGGCCCGGGTATCGACCCCGGCGATCGCCGGCACCCCGCTCTCGCGGAGCCAGTCGTTGAGCGTCTTCGTCGAGGCCGCGTGCGATGGCTTTTCGCAGAGCTCCGAGACGATGTAGCCGGCGATCCGGGGCCGGTCCGATTCAAAGCTCGCTGGGTTGACCCCGTAATTGCCGATGAGAGGGTACGTCTGGCAGAGGATTTGGCCGTGGTAGGATGGGTCGGTGATACTCTCCGGGTAGCCGACGATCCCGGTATTGAAAACGACTTCCCCCCCGATCTTGGCGGACGCGCCGTAACCTACGCCCTCGTAGACGCTTCCGTCCGCAAGGGCCAGAATGGCTTTCCGGATGGGGCTTGCCTCCGTCTCATTTTCGGTGCAGTATAGCACAGGCGCCTCTGCCGCTCAAGGGGGATCGGGGAACTATCGGGAGCAGGCCGGACCATCTCCGGAAGGCGGGAATATCACCCCGAGAATCATCCTCCCTGAGCATGGCTCTCCCCCTGGGACTCTGGGAAAATGGTCGCGGGACCCCCCCCAACGTCATCCGTCTGTGGTACGATAGACGAAAGGAGATTTTTCGTGTCTGTGAACGAGGGCTCCGGGACGGCCGCCGAGAAACCCCCGGCCTCCCCGGCCAGCCGGGACGAGCTCATCGGTGAGTTCCTGAGAACGCTTCGGGTGGCTTTCAAGCTGGGGGCGATCTATAGTCTGGAGCACCCGGCCTTCAAAAAGACCATCGACGAGCTGATGGTCAAGACCGAAGCCATTTTCCAATTCCTCAACCCCCTGAGCATCGGCTTCACTCCGCATTCCCTCTTCGTCGACAACCGGTTCTGGGAAGGCGACCGGACCTATTGGGACTTGGCCCAGGTCTTCCATTACCGCAAGGTCAAGCGGCTCGAGATCCGTCCGGGCATCCCCCACAGCGAATTCCTGAGGTTCGCCTCCAAGTTCATGCTGCCCGTCAAGGCCTTCATTCAGGAAGGCGGTGCCCTCAACATCCTGAAGAAAGAGAACCTCACCCACATCTCCCTGGACGTGCTGGATTATTCCCAGCTCCTGGTGGGCGAGGGAGAGGAGATCAAGGACATCTGGCCCTATCTCCTCATGGAAGCGGTGGAAGAGAACGACGGCCAGAAGCTCGACCAGCTGGCGGTGAGCTTCGAGAAGGTCGTCGGGAAGTTCAACACCGAGGACCTCATCCAGAACGAGGAGCTCCACAAGAACTTCGTCAAGTTCTTCCAGTACCTCAAGGAAACGTCCGGGGAGAAGCACCGGACCTGCGCCAGGAGCCTGCTCCGGACGGCCATGACGGGCCGGAAGACCCTGCCGGAATCGAAGTTCGAGAACCTGAAACTCCTGCTCTCCGACCTGACGGAGAAGGACCTCGCCTCGACCCTCTGGGAGGAGATCATCGGGAACGAGAAGTTCGACTCCCTGAGTTTCAGCATCTTCTGCAAGATCACCGACAAGGAGCGGCACAAGAAGGTGGCGACGTCCCTCCACGAGCTGTTCGAGACCGATGACCCGCAGAACCGGAAGGCCGAGGTGGAAACCAAGATCAAGATCCTCCTTTCGGGCACTTCGGGGCAGCTCCACTCCGAGATCTACCGCCAGACCCTGTCCGCCCTGCTGACCGAGATCTCCTTCGACAAGAAGACGACCTTCGACCATCAGCTCCTCCAGAGGAACTACCGGTTTATCCTGATCAACCTGCTGGCCCGGGAGCCGGCGGGGGAGATGGCGGTCACCCAGCTCGAAAGGATTATCGAGGAATGGGAGCGCGTCGATCAGGAACAGGATTTCGATTTCCTGGAGTGCCTGTTCGAAGTCCTCGAGGGCCGAGCCGCGGACTTGGCCGCCGAGCCGTCCTTCCAGAAGCTCCGGAAAGCCCTCTCGGAGCTCGTCGAAAGCGGCATCCTCCGGGGGGACAGCCGGCCCGAGCTTGACCTCTTCGTCGGGAAATTGGCGGAGAGCGTCCATGACCGTCAGGATTACCTCGACCGGATCTTCAAGGACAAGACGGTGACGCCCACGCTGCTCCGGGCCTATTTCCGGTTCTTCGCCTCCCACCGGGACGACTTCGACGCGGCGGTCAAGCGGAAAGCCTCCGACAGCGACCTCCTCTGCCGGATCGCCGACAGCCTGAAGCTCCTGGACACTCCGGTGTCCCTGGCCACGCTCGAAATGATCTACCCCCTCGGCGACGCGAAGGTCAAGGTCCATGTCCTGCAGGCCATGCAGAAACTCAATGAATTCGATGAGACCTTCCTCTTCCCGGTCCTCGGATCCAAGGACCCGCTCATCCAGGCCGAGGCCCTGATCCTCCTGATGAGGAACGAGCGGACCAAGCACGTCGCCTTCGCCAAGCTGTTCAAGCTGCAGTCTCCCTACGGGATCCGGAACAAGGCCCTCATCCGCCACATCCGGCTCGTCGAGGAGAAGGATCTCCGGGCCGCCGATCTCTACGTCGAACCGCTAGCCCAGCGAAAAGATCTTTGGAACCGCAAGGTCCGCCAGGAGGCCCTGCGCGTTTTGGAGAAATGGCGTGAGGGATAAAGCCAAGCTCTGTTTCATCTATCTCATGAACGCCATCCAGGCGGGGAAGATCTACGCGGGGGAGCATCCCAAATTCACGGAGTACCTGGAAAAGCTCTACGCCGGGATCCAGGAGATCCTGGAGGACCGGCAGGAGCTTGTCTTGGGCATCATCGGCGACGAACCGGCCTGGGAGGACGAGATCTTTTTCAACCTCCGCGGCAAGCTCGCTCCGCTCATCGATTTCCTGGGGAAGAACGACGTCGAAAGGATCGTTTTCCAGCAGGGCCTGCGGTTCGAGGAGGTCCGCCAGTTCATCATCTTCCTGACCCGGACGAAGAAGCTCTCGAACGTGAGCGAACAGGAGTACTTCAATCTCCACGGCATCCAGAATATCCGCGCCGGCCGGGTCCGGGCCCTGGTCAAGACCGAGGGCGGCGAGGCCGAGGCCGCCCAGCTGGCGACGAGGTTCGAAAGCTCGGTCCAGACCGTCTCCCATTCCGTCAACCTCGTTCTCGAGGAGGAGGAGATCGACTATCTCGACCTGAGGTTCAACATCCTCGGCATCATGGAGGATTTCGTCGGCCGCCATCAGGAGCTCCTCAACCTGATCTCCGTCAAGAGGAGGGACCTCGTGACGTTCGTCCATCTCCTCAACGTCTCGCTCCTGGCGATGTTCTTCGCCTCCAAGCTCGATTTCGCCAAGGATGAGGTCCTGGACCTCGGCATCGCCGCCCTCTATCACGACGTCGGCAAGCTTTACATCTCGAAAAAGATCATCCAGAAAAAGAGTGCCCTGTCGGAAAAGGAATTCGGCCAGATCCGGAATCACCCCCTCCTCGGGGCCAAGATCCTCGAAGGCTACAAAGACTCGCTCGGGATCCTCCCGATGATCGTCGCCTACGAGCATCATCTCCGCTACGACCTGACCGGCTATCCGAAGGCGGCCTTCCCTCGGCGGCCCCATCCCGCCTCCATGATGATCGCGATCTGCGACGTCTACGACGCCTTGGCCCTCAAACGGTCGTACAAGAAGGATTATCCACCCGATAAGATCTACGAGGTGATGATGCTCGACAAGGGGAAGAATTTCGACCCCCAGCTCCTGGACAAGTTCTTCCAGTTCACGGGCGTCTGGCCGGTCGGGACCCTGGTCTCACTGAGCGACCAGAGGATCGGCGTTGTCCGGCAGGTCCACGAGCAGGCCATCTTCAGCCCGACCGTCGAAGTGATCGCCCCGGATAGCCGGGGGGAGATGATCGACCTCGTCAAAGAGAAGGACATCCGGGTCAAGGCCTCCCTGAACCCCCAGGGCGAAGGGAAATCCTATCTGCCATTCATCGCCGGCCCGGCCTGACCTTGCGGAAACCCGGCGATAAGATGTATATATCGTCCTATCACGGATAAGGAGGCACCGATGTGGATCCGATGCTTCTGGCGACGCGCCATGATCTTTTTCTTCGCCGCGGGGTTTCTGGCCGCGGCCGGATATCCGGCGCCGGCCGGCAAAGCCCGGGCGGTCTTCAAGGAAACGGCCCACGATTTCGGCAAGGTCAGGCAGGCGGACGTCCTGACCCAGGAGTTCGTCTTCAAGAACGAAGGGGACGCGACGCTCGTCGTCGAGCGGGTCGAGACGACCTGCGGCTGCACGGCGGCCCTGGCTTCCGCGGACAAGATCGGCCCTGGGAAAGAGGGACGGATCAAGGTCAGCCTCGATACCCACGGCTACGCGGGCCGGATGACGCGCTTCGTCTACCTCGTCTCGAACGACGCGGACAATTCGCGCCGGGAGCTGAGCGTCACGGCCGAGGTCGAGGTCCCGCCCATGCCCAAAATCGAGCTCGACAAGTACAACATCGACCTGGGCCTGAGCCTCGAGGGCGAGGCCCCGTCGGCCAAGGTCGTGATCAGGAACGTCGGCGAGCTCGAGCTTTCGGTCGAGATGGCCCACGAGCAGGTCAAGTTCTTCGCCGGCGGGAAGGCCCTCCAGTTCCCGCTTATGATCCCGGCCGGGAGATCGGCCGAGGTCGAGTTCAGGTTCCCCCCCCAGACGAGACCTGGCTCGCTCAGGGACTACATCATCGTCAGGTCTAATGACACCTACCGCTCGACGCAGACCGTGTATTTCAGCCGCTACGTCGTCACCCGGAAGGACCTCAAAGACCTTTTCAAAAAGTATAAGGCGGTCCTGGAGGACCGGAAATAGGCACGGGTCGGCCCCGGGCGGAGATGTCGGCGCTCCTCACGGTCAAGGTCCAGCCCCGGTCCAAAGCTCCGGGGGTGGAAAAGCTCGCCGGAGGGAAATTCCGGGTCCGCGTCCAGGCCGCGCCCGACAAGGGTCGGGCCAACCGGGAAATGATCGAGCGCCTGGCGGAATACCTGGACATTCCGCCCTCGCGCCTGAAGATCGTCCGGGGGGAGACGTCCTCCAGTAAGTGGGTCAAGGTCGAACCGGGATGAACCGCCGGGCCGTGAACCGTGGGCATTTATAATCTCATCAGTTTTTCGGGGCTCTTCGTCCTCGCCGGCGTCGCCTGGCTCTTCTCCTCGGACCGGAAGGTCGTGAACTGGCGAGTCCTCGGCTGGGGCGTCGGCCTGCAGCTCCTCGTGGCCCTTTTTATCTTCGTCGTCCCCGCCGGGACCCAGGTCTTTCTGTGGGTCAACAACGCCGTCGCTTCCGTCCTCGACACCGCCACGGCCGGGACGAGATTCGTCTTCGGCCGGCTCGCCCTTCCGCCCGGGGCCGTGAACGAGACCGGCGAGACCTCTCTCGGCTACTTCCTGGCCTTCCAGGGGCTGCCGACCATCATTTTCTTCGCCGCCCTGCTCGGCGCCCTCTATTACCTCAGGATCATGCCCTTCTTCGTCCGCCTTTTCGCCCGGATCTTCACGAGGCTCATGCGGATCAGCGGGGCCGAGGCCCTTTCGGTTTCCGCCAACATCTTCGTCGGGGTCGAGTCGGCCCTCGTCGTCCGCCCGCACCTCAAGGACATGACCCGCTCGGAGCTCGGCACGATCATCACGGCGGGCATGGGGACCATCGCTTCGACCGTCCTGGCGATGTACGTCATGATGCTCCAGAAGCAGATCCCGACGATCGCCGGGCACCTCGTCTCGGCATCCTTCATCTCGGCCCCGGCCTGCATCGTGATGGCCAAGCTCATCATGCCGGAGACGGGCAGGCCGCTGACGCTCGGGGTGGACGTCGAGCCCCACTACGAGCGTGAGGACAACCTGGTCATGGCCGTCATCAACGGAGCTGGGGAGGGGCTGAAGCTCCTCGGTGGCATCCTGACCCTGCTCATCGCCTTCCTGGGGATCCTGGCTCTCGTCAACCTGGGGCTCGGCGGGGCGGGCGGTCTCGTGAACGGCCTTTTCGGCTGGCACGTCAAGTGGTCGCTCGAAGCCGTCCTCGGCTACCTGTTCTACCCCCTCACTCTCGTCATGGGCGTGCCGCCGTCGGACGCCCTGACGGTCGCCAAGGTCCTCGGGGAGCGGACCGTCCTGACGGAAGTCTTCTCCTACCGGCACCTGGCCGACCTGCTGGCCGGCGGGGCCCTCCGCGACCCCCGTTCGGCCATCATCGCCTCCTACGCCCTGTGCGGGTTCGCCCACGTGGCCTCGCTCGCCATCTTCGTCGGCGGCACGAGCGCGCTCGTCCCGACGCGCGTCCGCGACATCTCCCGGCTCGGCTTCCGGGCCCTTCTGGCGGCGACCCTGGCCTGCCTCATGACCGGCGCGGTGGCCGGGACCTTTTATACCGGCGCGTCCGTCCTCTTCGGAAAATAGCCGCCCCCTGGGACGATCCCGCCCGGCCGATCGTCTTTCCCTCAGGAAGGTTGAGGCGTGAAAGACCGGACGCTCCTTTGGCTGGCTTTTCACCTGGTTTTCCTGGCCTCGCCGGGGGCGGGCCGGAGGGCGCTCGGGCGCTTCCACGATGTCGGGGACATCTTCCTCGCCCGGCCCCCGGACCTCGCAGGCCTGGGACTCCCGGAGGACGCCATCCGGGCCATCCGGAGCGGGGAAGTCCTGGCCGGCGCGGAGCGCGAACTGGAAATTGTCCGCCGAAAGGCGTATACTCTTTTGACTTTAGAGGACCCCGGTTATCCGAGGTATCTCCGAGAAATATTCGACGCGCCGCCCGTGCTCTACTGCGCGGGGCGGCCGGAGGTTCTTGAAGATCCCGCGGTGGCCGTCGTGGGATCGAGGCGGCCCACGCCTTACGGGCGGGCCTTGGCCGAGAAGCTGGCCGGAGAGCTGGCGTCCCGCGGCTGCGCCATCGTGAGCGGCCTGGCGGTCGGGATCGACGCCTGCGCCCACTGGGGAGCCATCAGAAACGGGAGGACGATCGCCGTGTTGGGCTCGGGACTGGACGTTCTGTATCCGAGTGTGAACAGGGGCCTGGCCGAGAAGGTCATGGAGCGGGGAGCGGTCCTGACGGAGTTCCCGCTGGGGACCCAGCCCCTCCAGAGGAACTTCCCGATCCGGAACAGGATCATCAGCGGCCTCGCCCTCGGGCTCGTGGTCGTCGAGGCCGCCGAACGGAGCGGCTCGCTGATCTCCGCCAGCTTCGCCCTTGACCAGGGCCGGGAGGTCATGGCGGTCCCGGGAAGCGTCATGTCGGAGCTCAGCCGGGGGACGAACGGCCTGATCAAGGCGGGCGCCGGGCTCGTCGAAACGTGGGAGGACGTGGCCGGAGGGCTGCCGTCGCCCTGGCGGGAGAAACTCCTTGCGCAAAGGGAAGAGAAGGCGGACAATAATCGGGATTCTCTGACCGAGGAAGAGGGCCGGTTGATGAAAGAGCTGCCTGCGGACGGGGCCGTTCACGTCGACGAGCTGGCGGATCGGACGGCCCTTCCCGTCGCCGGGCTGCTGGCGCTCCTGCTCGGGCTCGAGCTCCGGGGACTCGTCGTCCAGCACCCGGGCAAACTGTTTCAGAGGAGTATATAAGTGGGAAAGTCACTCGTCATCGTTGAGTCCCCGGCCAAGGCCAAGACCGTCAACCATTACCTCGGCGAAGAATACATCGTCAAGGCGTCCATGGGGCACGTCCGCGACCTGCCGGAAAAAAAGCTGGGGGTCGACGTCCAGGCGGACTTCCAGCCGACCTACCAGGTCATCCCCGAAAAGAAAAAGATCGTGGCCGAGCTCAAGAAGGCGGCCAAAGCCAGCGACCGGGTCATCCTGGCGGCCGACCCGGACCGCGAGGGCGAGGCCATTTCCTGGCACCTCAGCCAGCTCATCCAGGAGGACAACCCCCACATCTCACGGGTCGTGTTCCATGAGATCACCAAGGAAGGTATCGAGGAGGCCTTCAAGAACCTGGGCGGGCTTGATGAGAACCTGATCCAGGCCCAACAGACGCGCCGCATCCTGGACCGGCTCGTCGGCTATCTCATCAGCCCCCTGCTCTGGAAGAAGATCGGGAAGGGCCTGAGCGCCGGGCGCGTCCAGTCCGTGGCCCTGCGGCTGATCTGCGAGCGGGAGAAGGAGATCAAGGCCTTTGCCGCCGAGGAGTACTGGACGATCGCGGCCCAGCTCGAAGCCGAGCAGCCGCCGGCCTTCAAGGCCACCCTGGCCAAGATCGACGGCAAGAAGACCAAGGTCAAAAACGGCGACGAGGCCCGGGCCATCGTCTCGGCCTGCGAGAAGGGCCCCTTCATCCTTGAGGGCATCAAGGTCCAGGAGAAGCGAAGGCAGCCCGGTCCGCCGTACATCACCAGCACCCTCCAGCAGGACGGCTTCCGGATCCTCCGCTTCCCGGTCAAGAGGACGATGTTCATCGCCCAGAAGCTCTACGAGGGCCTCGAGATCGGCGAGCTCGGCCAGACCGGGCTGATCACCTACATGCGAACGGACTCGGTCCGCATCTCGGACCAGGCCAGGGCGGCAGCCAAGACCTACATCGAGCAGAAGTATTCGCCCGCTTACGTGCCGGCCAAGCCGCACCTGTTCAAGAACCCGAAGAAGTCCCAGGACGCCCACGAGGCGATCCGGCCGGCCCACCTCGATTTCCCGCCGGACAGGGTCAAGCCGTTCCTCAAGAAAGAGGAATACGACCTCTACCGGTTGATCTGGAATCGGTTCCTCGCCTCCCAGATGGCATCGGCCGTCATCGAGGAGACGGAGTTCGACATCAGCGTCAAGCCCGCCGCCGGAGTCGCCGCCGCTTCCGGGACGCCGGGTCCGGCCTACGGATTTAAGGCGAAGGGTGAGGTCGTCAAGTTCGACGGCTTCCTCGCGGCCTACCCGAACAGCAACGGCGAGAAGGAGCTCCTGCCCAAGGCCCGAGAGGGGGAGACGCTCAAGCTCCTGGGCCTCGAATCCAAGCAGAAATTCACCGAGCCGCCCCCGCGCTATACGGAAGGGACGCTCGTCAAGGAGCTCGAATCCCGCGGCATCGGCCGGCCGAGCACCTATGCCCCCATCATCACCACGCTCCAGGACCGGACCTACGTCGTCAGGGACAAGGGAAAATTCACCCCCACCGAGCTCGGGATGTACGTCACGGACTTCCTGGTCAAGTTCTTCGCCGATCTCATGGACTATAAGTTCACGGCCCACATGGAGGAGGAGCTCGACCAGATCGGGGACGGCGAGCAGAAATGGGTCGACAGCCTGAGGGAGTACTACACTCTTCTCGAGAAGGACCTGAAGCTGGGCCAGGAGACCGAAGGGGTCAAGAGGACCGGCATCCCGACCGACGAGAAATGCCCCAAGTGTGGACAGCCTCTGGTCATCAAGGACGGCCGCTTCGGCCGGTTCAAGGCCTGTTCGGGCTACCCGCAGTGCACGTTCCGGGAGAGCCTGAACAAGAAGGAGTCCAAGCCCCTCGACGAGAAGTGCCCCCAGTGCGGCTCGAACCTGGTCCAGAAATTCGGGAAATTCGGGCCCTTCGTCGCCTGCTCGGACTACCCCAAATGCAAGTACATCAAGAAGGAAAACGCCGAGACCGGCATCGATTGCCCCAAAGCCTGCGGGGGGAAGATCCTCCGACGCAAGACCCGGCGGGGGAAGATCTTCTACGGCTGCAGCAACTATCCCAAGTGCACGTTCGCGACCTGGGACGAGCCGGTGAACAGGCCCTGCCCGGCCTGCGGCCAGAAGTTCTTGCTCAAGAAGCATGTCATGCGCGGCGACCCGTATCTCCACTGCTGGACCGAAACATGCGCCTTCAAGGAAGTCGTGCCGGCGGAGAAGATCTGGGACAAGACCAAGAAGGACGAGAACGATCCCGGAACTGATGACCAAGGAACTCTCTGAGTTTCTCGCCTACCTCCGGCACGAGAGGAACGCCTCCCCCCATACTATCGCGGGCTACGAGCGGGACCTCCGCCAGCTCTCGGAGTATCTCCGGGAGAGGGAGGTCCGCTGGAACAAAGCGGGAAATGTCGTCCTTCGCGGTTTCCTGGCGACCCTCCACGAGAAAAAGCAGAAAAAATCGACCATCGGCCGCAAGCTCGCCGCCATGCGGTCTTTCTACGACTTCTGCCTGAGGAAAAAATGGGTCGCCGAGAACCCCGCCAAGGTCCTGGCGACCCCGAAGCAGGACAAGCCGGTCCCCTCTTTTCTGTCCGAGGAGGAGATGGCCGGCCTCCTCGACCTGCCGACATCGGACAAACCCATCGACCTCCGCGACCGGGCTCTCCTGGAGCTCTGTTACGCGACGGGGACCCGGGTGAGCGAGCTCGTCGGGATCGACGTCGGCGACATCCATCTCGATGAGCGGCTCGTCCGCGTCCGTGGCAAGGGGAAAAAAGAGCGGCTCGTCCCCTTCGGCCGGAAAGCGGCCGTGACGCTCCAGGCCTACTTTCGCGCTCGGCCCCTGCTCCTCCAGGACCGGATGGGGGAGCCGGCCGTTTTCCTCAATTACCGCGGTGGACGGCTGACCACGCGGTCGGTCCAGCGGATGGTCCAGGCCCACATCCGGAGGACGGCCGTGAGCCGTAGGATCAGCCCCCACTCCATCCGGCATTCCTTCGCCTCCCACCTCCTCGGCCGCGGCGCTGACCTGCGGGTCATCCAAGAGCTCCTCGGCCACGCGAGCCTGGCCACGACCCAAAAATACACCCACGTCGACCTCAGGCAGCTCCTCGCGGTCTACAAGAAAAGCCATCCCCGGTCCTAGAACGCGGGCCGGCCCCGACAACCGGAGTTTCCCCCGCCTCGCCTGCCGGTCCACTTCCATTGACGCGCGGCTCCGGACGGCAGTTTATAACTTATTGTAATAAAACATGATAGAAACACGGCGGGCCTGGCACCGCGTTTGCACTCTTCCTCGGCGAAAGGAGGTCTCATCATGACCGCAAAAACCAACAAGGGATTGGCCGCGGGATTGGCCGCGGCGCTCCTCATCCTGTCCGTGTCCGGTGCCTGGGCGCAGGCGAACTCGCCCAAGGCCAAAATCAACATCAACACGGCCGCTCAGGCCGAGCTCGAGACCCTGCCGAGGATCGGGCCCAAGGTGGCCCAGAGGGTCATCGATTACCGGAACCAGAACGGGAGCTTCAAGAAGGTCGAGGACATCATGAAGGTCAAGGGGATCGGCGAGAAGATCTTCGCTCAGATCAAGGATCTCATCACCGTCGGCCCGGAAAACCAGGTCAAGTGAGCAAAGGAGGAGGTCCCCCTCCTCCTCCTCCTCCAGCCGCGGGAAGGGGTTCGGAGCCGCCCCTCTCAATCCTTGATATGGACGGCCAGGAATTTCTTGAGCTTCCGCAGGGCCCGGCCCCGGTGGCTGACCTCGTTTTTCTCTCCGGGTCCGAGCTCGGCGAACGTCTTCCGGAGCGGGGGATAGTAAAAGAGAGGGTCGTAGCCGAAGCCGTTCCGGCCTCGTAGGGTCTGGGCGATCCGCCCGCGGACCCCGCCGCGGATCTCACGGATGACCCGGCCGTCCTTGGCGAGGACCATGGCGCAGGAAAATCCGGCGCCCCGGTCCTTCCCGGGAACGCCGCGGAGACGGCGAAGGACCTTGCGGATGTTCCTGTCATCTGTCGGCTTGGGAGAGGAGAAGCGCGCCGACCGGATGCCCGGTGCCCCGCCTAGAGCATCGATCTCGAGGCCCGAATCCTCGGCCAGGGTCAGGCCATTCCATTTCCGGCTGTAGAAGAGGCTCTTGGCCCGGGCGTTTTCGAGGAACGACGCTCCGCGCTCCCGGAACGAGAGGCCCGGCAGGACGTCCCCGAGGCCCAGGACACGTAGAGGCAGGCCCTTCAGGGCCTCGCGGATCTCCCGGACCTTGCCCTGGTTAGTCGTGGCCAGGAGGAGAGAGGTCTCACTCAATCTTCAGCTCTTCGATGTCGGCCAGGTCGAACAGGCCCTGGTTGAATTCCTGCTCTTTTTCTTCGGAGGCTGAAAAGAAGAAAGTCACGATGAAGGACTTGGCCTCTTCCTTCAGGCTTATCTTTTCGAGCCGGATTCCGTGATGGAGGGCGAGCTTGCGGAGGCTCGATAGGATGTAGGGCCTCTGCTTGAACTTGACGTGGTATTGGAACTGGGACTTTCGAAGGTAGGACTCCTCGACCCGCCGGAAGAGGATCAGGGTAGCGATGGTCATGGCGGTGAAGATGAGCGCCGGCACGTAGTAGCCGGCCCCGATCACGAGCCCCAGACCGGCCACGAGCCAGAGGGTCGAGGCGGTGGTCAGCCCGGCGATGGTGCCTCGGGCGTGGAGGATGGTTCCGGCCCCGAGGAACCCGATCCCGGTGATGACCCCGGCCGCCATCCGGACCAGGGTGTCGGTCGTCCCGCCTTTGGCCTGGATGAGGAGGACCGCCAGGGTCATCATCATGGCGGACCCGACGCAGACGAGGATGTTCGTCCGGAACCCCGCCGGCTTCTGGCTAGCCTCGCGCTCGAGGCCGATCAGCCCGCCCAGGGCGATGGCCAGGACCAGTTTCAGGATGACTTCGATGATCTCCATGGGCTCTCCCTTCAGGAAGGCTCGCGGACGCGGCTCGGGACGTTCCTCTCAGCTCCCTTTTTTAGCACCGGCGGTCGGGGTTGTCAATTCCGCTTTCCGCCGGAGCCTCTGGAGAATTCGGCCGGATCGTGCTAAAATCCTCCGTCCGGTCGTCGACCGGCAGACAAGCCGGGCCCGGCCGTCGGGACCGGAGAGGTCCGGAGGAAGGAGAGCCGACGATGTCCACGTTCATCAAGAAGGTCCACGCCCGCGAGATCCTGGATTCCCGCGGCAACCCTACGGTCGAAGTCGAAGTGACCCTCGACGACGGCTCTTCGGGACGGGCCGCGGTCCCATCTGGCGCTTCGACCGGCGTTTACGAGGCCCTGGAGCTCAGGGACGGCGATAGGGACCGGTACCAGGGCAAGGGGGTCCTCAAGGCCGTCGAACACGTCAATATCGACCTGGCCGAGGCCGTCCGCGACCTGGATGCCCTCAACCAGGCCGGAGTGGACAAGGCCATGCTGACCATGGACGGCACGGAGAACAAGAGCAAGCTCGGCGCCAATTCCATCCTCGGGGTGAGCCTGGCCGTGGCCCGGGCGGCGGCCATGTCCGTGCGACTGCCCCTGTACCGGTACCTGGGAGGCGTCTCGGCCGTGACCCTTCCCGTGCCCATGTTCAACATCCTCAACGGCGGGGTCCACGCCAACTGGCAGAGTACGGACCTCCAGGAGTTCATGATCGCCCCGGTCGGCGCCCCGAACTTCCACGAGGCGCTGCGCTTCGGGGCCGAGACCTACCACGCCCTGAAGAGCATCCTGAAGGCCGGCGGATACTCGACGGGCGTCGGCGACGAGGGCGGTTTCGCGCCGGCGTTCAAGAAGAATTCGGACGCGGTTGAGACCATCCTGAAGGCTATCGAGAAAGCCGGCTACAAACCCGGTGAGCAGATCGTTCTGGCCGTGGACGGGGCGACAAGCAGCATCTATGAAGACGGCTTTTACCACCTGAGGACGGAGAACAAGAAAGTGAAAGCCGATGGGATGGTCAGGATGTACGAGGAATGGGTCCGCAAGTATCCGATCCTCGTTCTCGAAGACGGGCTGGCCGAAGATGATTGGGAAGGCTGGAAGCTCCTCAACAAGGAGCTCGGGGACAAGATCGAGCTTGTCGGCGACGATCTCTTCGTCACCAACGTCAAGCGCATCGCCAGGGGCATTGGTGAAAACGCCGCCAACGCCGTCCTGATCAAGCTGAATCAGATTGGGACGCTGACGGAGACCGTCGCGGCGATCGAGATGGCCCGGAAGGCGGGCTGGGGCGCCATGATCTCCCACCGGAGCGGCGAGACGGTCGACAGCTTCATCGCGGACCTTACCGTGGCCATGGGCACCGGGCACCTCAAGACCGGAGCGCCCTGCCGCGGGGAAAGGGTCGAGAAATACAACCAGCTGATGAGGATCGAAGAGGAGCTGGGCTCCAACGCCGTTTACGCGGGGCGAAAGGCGTTCGTGCGCTGAGGTTGTGATCCGGCGGGTTTGACACCGCTCAAAAAAACTTCTTGACAAGCCTTTTTTTTCATGTTAAATGACTTAGTCTATTGACTTAGTCGACAAAGCGAGGCGCTCCGATGAGGCTTTCGACCAAAGGCGAATACGCCAGCCGGGCCATGCTCGAACTTTCGCTCCGGTTCGAGGACGGCCCCCTCCATGTCCGGGAGATCGCCAAGGCCCAGAACATCCCCCTCCACTTCCTCCAGCAGATCCTTCTTCTCCTCAAGCGGGCCGGCTATCTAAAGAGCCGGAAAGGTCAGAAAGGCGGCTATGCCCTGGCCAAGCCGCCTTCAGCCATCAACGTGGCCGAGGTTATCCGGGTGATGGACGGCCCCCTGGCCCCCATCGACTGCGTCAGCGTCATGGCCCACGAGACCTGCCCTATGGAAGGCACGTGCGGCCTGCGCTGGCTGTGGAAGGACGTCCGGGATTCCGTGGCGGGGATCCTGGAGCAGACGACGTTCGCCGACCTGGTCAAGAAGAGCAAAGTTCCGGGCGGGGGCAGGAAAAAGCGGGGGATTTGAGTGAGACGCAGGCGCTCCGGATTCCGATCCCTGATGAAAAGAGAAAAAACAATGACGGAAAAGACGAAGAAAACGCCGCTCAGGCGGGCTGGGCTTGCCCTTCTGGCCGCGGCCCTTCTGGCCGTGTCCGCGCCGGCCGAGGACAAGGAGGATTCCCCGCTCGTGACCGCCGCCAAGCCTCTGAAGCTCAGCGGCTACGCCCAGCTTCTGGCCGTCGATTGGGACAAGGGCGTGGACAGCTTTTCCCTCCGGAGGGCCCGCCTCACCCTGGCCGGGGAGATCGTCAAGAACCTCAGGTTCAAGGTCACCGCGGACCTCGTGAAATCGCCGGCGCTCCTCGACGCCCTCGTCGAGTTCGAGCCGTCCAAGATCATCGGGTTGCGGTTCGGCCAGTTCCTCGTTCCCTTCAGCCTCGAGAGCGTCACGCCGACCTCCGAGCTTGACATGGTCAACCGGTCGGCTGTCGTGGAGGCGCTCGCGGCCGGCCGCGACAACGGGTCCTCGGGAAGGGACATCGGGACCGTGGTTTACGGGAGCTATGCGATCGTGGATTACGCCGTGGGGCTTTTCAACGGCGCCGGCATCAACAAGGCCGACACGAACAGCCATAAGGACTGGAGCGGCCGGGCCGTCATTCACCCCTTCAAGTTCCTCGCTATCGGAGGCTCCCTTTATCGGGGCAAACAGAGTCCTTCGGCCGATGTCCCGCTCGTCAAGCGCGACAAGGAAGGACTCGAAGCGGCCCTCGTCTTCAAGAGGGTTTCCCTCAAAGGCGAATACATCCACGCCTTGGACGACCTGGTATCCAAGGCCGGCTGGTATATTCAGGCCGGCTTGTTTGCCCTGCCCGATAAGCTCCAGGCTCTTCTCCGCTATGATTCACTCGACCTCGACAGGTCCGTCGCCGGCGACGCGAAAAACGTGATCGCCCTGGGCCTCAACTGGTTCATCCTGGGCCGGACTAAGCTCCAGGTAAACTATGAGATCCACAGGCTCGAAGGAGGAGGACGGGAGAAATCCGGCCTCCTGGCCCAGTTCCAGGCCGCTTTCTAAGGGACGTTGAAAGGAAGACGCCATGAAAAAAACAGTTTTGATCCTGATCCTGGTTCTCGTGTCGGCCGCGCCCGGCCCATCGGCTCAGGTTCCGGCTCAGGGCCGGGAGGTCGCGGCGGAGCTCCGCGGCAGCCTGTCCCTCTCCGGCGCCTGGGCCCTCTATCCCATGGCCCTCAAGTGGGCGGAGGAATTCCAGAAGCTCCACCCCGGCGTCCGGATCGATGTCCAGGCCGGCGGCGCGGGCAAGGGGATCGCGGACGTCCTGGCCGGGGCGGTCGATGTCGGCATGGTCTCCCGGGAGATCAACCCGGCCGAGACCGCCAAGGGCGCCCTGGCCGTGGCCGTCA
Source organism: Candidatus Aminicenantales bacterium (assembly GCA_049512315.1). Taxonomy (GTDB): domain Bacteria; phylum Acidobacteriota; class Aminicenantia; order Aminicenantales; family Saccharicenantaceae; genus DATKJS01. The sequence continues at coordinate 21,299 of JBEKXF010000030.1, forward strand.
CTAAAGACGCGGTCGTGCCGACGATCAGCCGGAAAAACCCGTTCCTGGCCGAGCTCCTCCGCCGCGGCCTCAGGAAAGAGGAATTCACCGCGATCTGGATCACGAAGGCCGTCGATTCGTGGGCCGGTCTCTTCGGCAGGAAGGGGCCCTCTCCCATCCACGTCTATACCCGGTCGGACGCCTGCGGCGCCGCGGAAACCTGGGCCGCCTACCTCGGCCAGCGGCAGGAAGACCTCACGGGGGTCGGCGTTTACGGCGACCCCGGCGTCGCCGAGGCCGTCAAGCGCGACCCGCTCGGGATCGGCTACAACAACGTCAATTTCGCCTACGACGCGAAGACGAAAAAGCCGGTCGAGGGACTGGAGGTCTGCCCCATCGACCTCGACGGCAACGGGACGCTCGACCCGCAGGAGCACGTCTATGCCACGCGCGACGACATCATCCGGGCCATCGCCGCGAACGTCTATCCTTCCCCGCCGGCCCGGGAGCTCTATTTCGTCCTGAAAGGGCGGCCGCGGAGCCCGCTTCTTTTCGAGTTCATGAAGTGGGTCCTGACCGACGGCCAGAAATACGTGCCGGAGATGGGCTATCTCCCCCCCGGGCCGGAGCGGATCGCGCAGGGCTTCCGGGCCGTCGGAGGAGCGGACAAGGGAAAATGAAACGGCTTCTCAAGGACGTCTGGGCCCGCCGGGGGATGTCCCTGCTGGCCCTCCTTCCCGGGCTCCTCGTCCTGCTCATCGTGCTCGGGCTTTTCCTCAAGTCGAAGGCCATCCTGGGGGTCCAGCCCCTGTCCCACCTCCTCCTCGGCACGGACTGGCACCCTCTCAAGGGACAGTTTGGTCTTTTCCCGTTCATCTCGGGCACAGTCTGGGTCACGGTAACGGCCCTTGTTCTCGCGGTCCCGGTCTCGATCCTGACGGCCATCTACCTTTCAGAGTTCGCCCCGCGCTTCGTCAGGGAACTCGCCCGGCCCGTCATCGACCTCCTGGCTGGGCTTCCGTCCGTCGTCTTCGGAGTCTGGGGCGTCATTCTCATCGTCCCCTTCGTCGGCGACGTCCTCGCCCCGCTCTTCGGGGCATCCTCGAGCGGCTACAGCGTTCTCGCCGGCGGGATCGTTCTGGCCATCATGATCTTTCCGACCATCATCCACGTATCCCTGGAGGTCTTCGCTTCGATCCCGTATTCCCTGCGCGAGGCCTCGCTCTCGCTGGGCGCGACCCGGTGGGAAACGGCCCGCCACGTCGTCCTGAGGAAGGGGAGCCAGGGCGTCCTGGCCGCGTCCGTCCTCGGCTTTTCCCGGGCCTTCGGGGAAACCATGGCCGTCCTGATGGTGGCCGGGAACGTCCCCGTCGCCCCGAAGTCCCTCTTCGACCCCGGCTATCCTCTTCCCGCCCTCATCGCCAACAATTACGGGGAGATGATGTCCATCCCCCGCTACGATTCCGCCCTCATGCTGGCCGCCCTGGTCCTCCTCGCGGTCGTTCTCTTCTTCAACATCCTGGCCCACCGGATCCTGGTCCGGGTCGAGAGGAGGTCCCGGTGATGACCAACGGCCTCAACGGGACCCTGAAAAAAAGGAAAAGGGTCGAGCTCTTTTTCAAGGTCCTGATGATCGGCTCCACGGCCCTGGTCATCGGGAGCCTCATCGTCATCGTCGGGACCATCGTCTGGAAGAGCGTCCCCGCCCTGACCCTGTCCATGGTCACGAGGACGCCCAAGGGCGGGTTTTACCTGGGGAAAGAGGGCGGGATCCTGAACGCCATCGCGGGGTCGCTTGATCTAGCGCTGGGGGCGACGGCTCTGGCCTTCCTCCTGAGCCTGCCCCTCGCCCTCTACCTGAACCTCTACAAGGGCCGCGGCTCGAAGACGGCCGCCTGGACCCGGTTCTCGATCGACGTCCTCTGGGGCGTGCCGTCCATCGTCTACGGCGCTTTCGGCTTCCTGGTCATGATGATGATCGGCCTCCGGGCCTCACTTCTGGCCGGGATCGTGACCGTCGCCCTCCTTGAGTTCCCGATCATGAGCCGGGCCATCGACGAGGTCGTCCGCCTGGTCCCGAAAGAGCTCAGGGAGGCCTCGGATTCGCTCGGCGCCACCCGCCTCGAGACGGCGGTCCGGGTCGTCGTCCGGCAGTCCGTGCCCGGGATCCTGACGGCCGTGCTGATGGCTTTCGGCCGGGGCATCGGCGACGCGGCCTCCGTCCTTTTCACGGCCGGCTTCACGGACCGGGTGCCGGCTTCCCTCCTCGACCCGGCGGCGACGCTGCCCCTGGCCATCTTCTTCCAGCTCGGAACGCCGTTCCCCGAGGTCCAGCAGAGGGCCTATGCCTCGGCCGCGGTCCTGACCCTGATCATCCTCGCGGCGAGCGTCACGGGGAGACTCGTCAGCCGGAGGTACGCGAAGCATGTCGTCAAGTAAAGGATGGGCGCGCCGATGAACGAGATGACCCCGATCAGCATCCGGAACCTGAGCGTTTTCTACGGCGGTCATCGCGTCCTGAAGGACGTCAACCTCGATATCCCGGCCAGGAAGATCACCGTCATCATCGGGCCCTCCGGCTGCGGGAAGACGACCCTCCTCAAGTCCCTGAACCGCCTGCTCGACCCCGTCGAGGGGGTCCGGGTCGAAGGGGAGGTCCTGGTCGACGGCGAGGACATCTACGGGCCCCGGACCGAGGTGACCCGGATCCGGAAGAAGATGGGCCTCCTCTCCCAGAAACCTCAGGTCCTGCCCATGTCGATCTATGATAACGTCGCCTACGGCCCGAGGATCCACGGCCTCCGCACCCGGGCGGAGCTCGACCGGACCGTCGAGCACTATCTTAGGGTTTCGGGGCTCTGGGAGGAGGTCAGCGACCGGCTCCACCATCCCGCCTCCGAGCTTTCCGTCGGCCAGCAGCAACGCCTCTGCCTGGCCCGGGGCCTGGCCGTCGAGCCCGAGATCATCCTCGGCGACGAGCCGACCTCGGCCCTGGACCCCCAATCCAGCCAGAACGTGGAGCGGCGGCTGATGGAGCTCAAGAAGGATTACACCGTCGTGGTCGTGACCCACATCCTCCGGCAGGCCCGAAGGATCGCCGACCACCTCGCCTTCCTTTACCTCGGAGAGCTCGTCGAAGACGGGCCGGCGGCCGAAGTTTTCCAAAACCCCCGGAACGCGCGGACGCGGGCCTACCTGACCGGCGAGATCAGCTGAGCCCAGCCCCGGCCTACATTTTGACCGAGCAGGTCATGAACCGCTGGAGGAAATTGAAGAAGTCGATCTCGTTGGCGGCGAGGCCGTGCTCGTAGACGTAGCGGGCGGCCAGGCGTGAGGCGAAGAGCGCCCGGAGGTAGGCCTCGGGCACGCGCTGGATGATCTTGCCGACGCCGAGCAGGTCGCAGAGCACGGGCGGGCAGCCGACCTCGACGACCTTCTCGACGAGGGCCTTGTCCTCGAACAGGGCCGAGCCCATGATGCTGTCCTTGATGGCGTTGATCTTCTCGCTGACCATGTCGCTGAGGATGCTCCGGGGGATGCCCGTCCTCAGGTTCTCGCGCCAGAGGACGTCGAACTCCCGGCGGGCGTTGTCCGCGATGTACTCGATGTCCTCCTTGACGTAGGTCTTGCGGAAGTCCGAGATCTTCCCGTCCCGGACGACCATGAGCTCCTCGAACTCCTTATCGGTCATGGCCATGGCGGAGAGGACCTCGAGGGAAGATGAGGTGACCCCGCCCTTGTTGGCCGAGGCATCCTTGTACAGGATGACGCCCTTCTCCTCGAGCCTCAGCCGGGCTTGCTGGGTGATGAAGAGGTTGGCGCCCTCGACGATGACCTTGAAGCGGGGCTGGCCCTTCTCGTCGACCCATTCCGTCCAGTTGTTGATGTTGACCGACGACGGCCGCCCGCCGCAGGGGACGAAGATGTCGGCCCGGAACTTGGGGTGAAGGTGGAAAGTGTTCCGGAACTCGAGCCCGTTCTCAACCCGCTCGCCGTCGGGGAGCTTGACGTCGGTCGCCTTGATGGAAACGAAAAAGCCCTCCGCCGAGAGGAGTTTGATCTCGAAATGCTCGACCATTTTCCGGGACTTGGCCAGCCGGATGAGCTCCTTGCGGTTGAGACCCTGGGGGTCGTAGAGGACCCCGGAACCGTCGACGAGGGCCAGGGTCTTGTCCTTAGAGATGAGGATCTCGTTCGAGCCGAGGTCTCCGTCGGGCCCGCCCGTCATGACCTTGGTGATCTTGTCCTCCTTGAGGCCGAGCTTTTCCAGGGAGCCGAGGACGTACTCGTGGATCGAGCGGGTGGTCATGCCGTAAAGATCGTGGGGAATTCCCCCCATGGTCACGGGCTTGCCCGTCGTGAAGGCCTTCCAGAACTTGTAGCCGCGCTGGCGGGCCCTGAGGGCCGCCCACTCCATGAGGTCGGCCGTGCCCTCGTCGGGACCGAGGAAGAGAATGACGTCCTTCCCGTAATAATCGGTGACGGCGGGGTTGGGGAGCATGAGGTCGAGCAGGCCGTCGACGTACTTTTTGAAGGCTGCGACGGGTTGGTCCTGGAAGCCCCAGCGGAGGAGGATCGTGCCTTTGGACCCGCCCTCGGGGAGGTCCTTGTTCTTGCGCTGCTGGGTGGAGGCCAGGCCGTAGTTCTCGTCGAAGATGAAATCGGAGTTGTTGAGGTAGTTCTGGTAGTGGGAGGAGCGGACGATCCGGATGCCGCCGCGGGCGATGTCCCGGAAGCGGATGTGGAAGCCCCGGAACTCGCGGCCGATGATGTGGAAGAGACCGAAGGGCTCGAGGGGATAGTCCACCCGGTTGAGGAAGTCCGGCCGGTACATGAAGGAGATGGAGGTCTTCTCCTTGATGTAGAAATTCGTCTTGAGGACGGTCTCGACGAAGAGGGCCCCCGACAGGAAGACGCTGCGGTCGGCCTCGACGACGATCTTGCGGGCCATCTCCTTCCGGAGCGCGGCCAGGCCGGCGGCGATGTCGTGGTCCTTGCCGGCCGGGTTGTACTTCTTGTCGAAGAGCGCGAAGAGCCGGTGGATCCACTCGTGGTTGTCGATCAGGGCGTCCCAGACCCTGGGCTCGGTGTAGGTCTCCTTGGCCAGGCGGGTCCTGAGCTCCCGCAGGATCCCCTGGAGCTCGGGCGAGTCCTTGAGGGCCTCGGCCAGCCTGAGGTACTCCTCGTTGTAGCCGCTCAGGAACTGGTGGGCGAAGCTCCAGAGGGCGGTCCCGAAGACCATCTCCTGGGCCGAGAGCTTTCCCTCCCGGAAGAGGGAGGACAGGGGACAGGTCGAGATGACGTAGATGAGGCTGATGTCCTCGATGAGGTCCTGAAGCTTGCCCTTGGCCGGGGCCTCGTCGAGATAGTGGGTGTAGATCGTCTTTCCGTTGGCGAAATGCTCGATGTATTTCCGATTGCTGTGAAGCCCGTGAGAATTGATGACGTCGGAGACGTTCGTGAAGAAGCGGGGGCTCGCGTCGGTGTTGGTCACGACGGAGATCCGGATCTCCTTCTCCTCGGGGACCGGCGTGACATCAATGAGCGGGCTCTCCCAGCCTTTGGCCCGCTCGAGGAGCTCTTGGGTGCGCTTGAAGGCCTCCTTGGAGACGGTGGCCATGAACATCTTGTCGGCGACTTTCCGGAGGTCGGTCTCGTCGGGTGGGACCTTGACCGCCGGGAATTCCGGCTTGTCCACGATGTACATCCGGAGGTGCTCCAGGCCGCGGGCCTTGCGCAGGGTCCGGTAGGACTGGAGCCGGTAATGAGGGTACCGGTCCTCGATCCTCTCCTCAATCTCGATCGCCCGGGGGTGGGACTCCTCGACGAGGTACAGGGCCTCGTTGTCGTGCTCGGTCATGAAATCGATCCTGATGGCTTTCTCGCCGCGGAGGATGGCCATGATCTCGGCGGCCCGGAGGGCCTCGATGTGCCGGGCGATCGTTTCGAGCGGGGTCGTGATGAAGTAGGACTCGCTCATCCCGAGCCCGGTGACGAACAGCTCGATCTCTTCGCGGACGCAGGCTTCGGGGTAAAAATCGTCCTTGACGATCAGGGCCTCGAGCTTTGCGAGCTGGCCTTCGGTGAAAACCGTATCGGCGGCGATTTGCTTGAGAGTTTTCATGGCGTGCTCCTTTTGCGGACGCGACTCAAACGGGCCATCATTATAGCAGGTCGATTTTTCCCGTTCAACCGAGCCTCTCTCCCAGGGTCAAGGCCACAACCGGTCCCCCCCGCCTCCCTACAGAGCGCCGATCCGCTTGAGGCCCTCCCGGAGGGCTTCCTGGACCCTTTCGATCCGCTCCGGGGCCCAGGCCGGAGCGCCGCCCGCCCGGTCGAAGAAACGCGGGCTCGCGAAGTTGAAGACCCGGCCGTTCCTGCGATGGCGGTATCGAAAATCGATCTCCGGGTGTCCGAAAACGAGCATCATCATGGTTGCCGCCATCCTGGTCAGGGGCGGCCTGTCGAGGTGGCCGTGACGGAACCGGGCCGTGACTTTCGTCCCCTTCAGAGGGGCGGACTCGATGGCCACGGTCCCGCCGCAGAGCCCGGCCGTCTGGGCCAGGAGGGCCAGGCCGAGGCCGGTCCTCTTGCGCTTGGTCGTGAAAAAAGGGTCCAGGGCCCGGTCGAGCTCCTCTCCCGTCATCCCGCGGCCGTCGTCCGTCACCCGGACCGTCAGGAGGTCCCGGCGCTCGTTCTCGTTGACGGCGATCTCGATCCGCCCCGCCCCGGCCGAGATGGCGTTCTCGGCCAGATCGAGGATGTGGAAAGACAGGTCCTCCATCATGACGGATGGACCTCCCGGCCTTCCCGGCCGGCCAGGGCTTTCCGGATCTCCTCAAGGCTCGGCCGGGCCAGGAGGAATTCCATGGCCGCCCGGCCGATTTCCTCGGGCCGATGGGCGTCGGAGAACCGGACCAGAGGATGCGCGGTGCGCGGCCCGAAGGTCGCCCGGGCCTGCGCGTACGTCATGAGCGGCGAGACCTCGACGGCGTCGAGCTCGAGGTCGGGGGGGATGAAACCGAGCTGAGAGATGATGCTGAAGGCCTCCCGGTCGATGTGGGACGCGACGGCCAGACCGCCGTGCTTGTGGATGAGTCCGACGGCCTCGTAGACGGTCAGCCGGGTCGCCCCGATCAGGCAGTGCGGATTGAAACCCGTGACGCCGTCCTCCGCGTCGACGATCACCTGGTCCTTGACGAAGGACCTCTTCGAAGGGACGTCGGGCAGGTTCTCGTAGACGACTGCGAGAAGCGGCCCGAGGTCCGTCCCCGCCTCGAACAGACCGAGAATGTGGGCTTCCTCCTCGGTGGCCAGTTCCAGGCCGGGCAGGACGACGAGGCCGGTTCCCGCCGCGGCCTCGGCCACGGCGCCCGCGTTCTCTGTCGAATTATGGTCGGTGACGGCGATGATGTCGAGGCCCGTGGCCCGGGCCCGCTCGACGACGGCCCGGGGGTACATCGATAGCTCTCCGCAGGGCGACAGACACGTGTGGATGTGGAGGTCGGCCCGAAATCGCCTGAGCTCCTCAGGACCCCTTGACCCCGAGCCCATGAAGCCTTCCGACGAGTTCGAATGCCGCGGCCGGGGCCCCGAGAATGGGTACCCCTTCTTTCTCCGCCCGCTCGACCGTCTCGGCGGCCGGCTCCCGGCCGTTGACGAGGACGATCCCGGCGAGCTCCTTCAGGACGGCCACCGCGACGATATTCGGGTGGACCTGGATGGTGACCCAGAGGTCGTCCTTCCCGGCGTGGGCCATCACGTCGCTGAGGAGGTCGCCCGCGTAGCCGCCGGCGACCGGCCGGTCGAGCTTCCCTTCCGCCGCAAAAACCTTGAGGTCGAGGCGTGTCACCAGGTCCGTGAGTTTCATCGTTTCTCCTTTTCAACGAACGGGCAGTCGGCGAGACGGGCCAGGCCGCGGACGATGTCGTCCGCCAGCGTCCGGCAATCCGGTGCCCCGCAGGCCCCGCAGTCCTTGCGCGGCAGATTCGCGATGAGCTTTTCCCGGCGCTTGGCCTTGAGGATGGCCCGGGCGGGGTCGGGGTCGAGGGGCGGCGTTTCGACGGGCGCCACGGGGTGGTCGAACGACAGGAAATTCTTGTGGTAGAGCCGGCTCATGTCCTTGTGGTCGACGACGGCCCGGTCCCCCGCCGCGTCGACGAGCTGGAGGATGCGGCTCTTCGCCAGGAAACGGTTCTCCACCTGGAGCGGCCCGCCGACGCATCCGTCCGGGCAGACCGTGCACTCGAGGAGGTCGATGTCCTGGAGGAGGCCCGCCTCGACCTGGTCCAGGACCCGCATGGTGTCCTGGACCCCCGAAACGGCGACGGCCCGGTGGTTCTTGAACCCCCGGGTCTCGCCGCCGGAGAGGGACCAGCCCATCCCGATCCCGCTGAACAGGGTTTCCGGGAAAAGATGGCGCATGAGCGCGTCATCCTGGCTCTTCCGGAGGGAGTTGAGGACCTGCGGGTAGATGTCCCGGATCGAGATCGCCCCGTCGAGGTAAGATTTTTCGAGGGTCGCGGGGCTGTTGATGGAAACCATCTTCGCCGGGCAGGGCGTCAGGTGGATGATCCCGATCTTTTCGGGCGGCAGGTGCAGGGCCCTGGGCAGGATGGCCCTGAGGATCTTGGCCGCGATCTCCCGGGGCGGCTCGATCGGCAGAATCTGCCTGCAGAGCGCGGGGTAGCGCCGCTGGATGAGCCGGACGACGACCGGGCAGGTGGAGGTGATGAACGGCCGGGGCTGGGGATGCTCGTTGAGGTATTCCTCGATGGCGGCCGTGTTGAGCTCGCAGATCGCGCTGGGGTCGTAGACCTCGTCGAACCCGATCCGGCGCAGGGCGGAGAGAATCTCGTTGGGCAGAGTCGTGCTGCCGAACTGCCCATAGATCACGGTCGAAGGGATGGCCACCTTATAGGCGAAGGCGTCGAGGGCCGCGAACGACGTCGTGTGGGAGTGGACGGCGTCGTAGGGACAGAAGCGAAGACATTCACCGCAGTCGATGCAGTACTCGTCGATGATCCGGGCTTTCCCGTCCTTGACCCGGATCGCCTTGGTCGGACAGACGGTCATGCAGTGGACGCAGCCGACGCATTTGTCCTTCGTGATATGGATCGCGTGATAATGCTGTGTTTCTTTCATGGTTGATGTCCGTTCGTGTGGATGGTGATCTCGAGATGGGTCCCCCGGCCGGCCCAAGACTCGATGCGGAAGGCATCGGCGTTTTTCCTGATGTTCGGCAGCCCCATGCCCGCGTCGCCGTCGAATAACCCTCCGTCATCGCCAGGTCGACGTCCGGGATGCCGGGCCCGCTGTCGTCGACGGTGATCCGGACCTCGCCAGGAGATACAGCCAGTTTGACCCGGCCCTCCCAGGCGTACATGATGACGTTCATTTCAGCCTCATAAGAGGCGATGGCGGCCCGGCGGACGATCGGGGCGTCGAGGCCCAGCTCTTTCAGAAGGTCCTTGATCCGGCAGGCCACGGCCCCGGCCTTGGCGAAGTCGCCTCCCTTGACGGGAAACTCCTGGCGGAAGACGGCGTCACCGGCCATGGATCCTGCCCCCGAAGAGAGCCGAGATCCGCGAACACGCCTCGAACATCGGTAGCTTCGTGGCGATGAGCGGCAGGCCCTTCGCCCGGGCCTGCTCGAGGACGTCCGCGCCCGGGCGCTTGCCCTGGACAAAGACGACCGCCGCCATGTCGGCCACCGAGCACGTAGAGATAACGTGGGGATTAGCCAGGCCCGTCAAGAGGAAGGAGCCGGGCTCGGCGGAGGTCAGGACATCGCTCATGAGATCAGAGGCGAAGACCGCCGGGCATTCGAGCCCGAGGGGGCTCCCAGGCGTCAGCAGCTCGCCGTTGATCCCGGTCATGATATCCTTCAGCGTGATCATCGGAGTTTCGCCTCCCGTCGGATCTTGCGGGGTCCTTTCCTCCCGGCCTCGCCGGACAGCCCCTGGCCCCATTCTCTATTATATGATGAGGGTGGCGGGCAGGCAAGGCGCGTCCTTTGATCGGTCCGGGGCCGGGCTTTTTCTTCCGTCGGGGGAAAGACGGTCCGGGGATGACCCGCGGAGGCGAGGCCATAAAAAAGGCCGGAGGGAGGAGGGTTTCCCCCTCCTCCCCCCGGCCGGAGGTAAATCAGCCCGTCGAGGCGCTTATTTCGCCTTGAGGATCTTCTGGACCTCGGACTTGTCGACGTCCGTGATGTACGGAATGCCGCTGATGTCCGACGCCTCTTTCGTCAGGGAGGCGAGGTCGTCCCGGGTGATGTAGTCCAGAGTGAACTTACGCCCCCCCGCCATGAACTGCCGCAGGCCCTGGCTCAGCCGCTTGAAGTAGGTGTAAAGACCGATCGCGCCCGTCGGCAGGTCATCGAACCGTTTCCCGTATTTTTTCTTGAGCTCGGGGGCCGTGACGAAGATCTCCTCTTTGCTCGTGCCGAAGCGTTCGACGTAGACGGGCATCTGGCCGTCCGTGATCCGGCTGCCGATCGTCTTGCCCACCATGGCCGACGCCAGGGGGGACCGGGCCATGCCCACGCACTTGACGAAGGGCGCGCCGAGGGCCAGGGCCTTGAAGATCTGGTCCTCGAAGGTGATGCCGCCGGCGAAGGCGATATCGGGGACGAATTCGCCCTGCTTCTTGAGCTGGGCGGCGTACATGTAGGTCAGCGACCAGATCTCGACGGTCGGGACGCCCCACTCGTTCATCATCCGCCAGGGGCTCATGCCCGTGCCGCCGCCGGCCCCGTCCACGGTCAGGAGGTCGAGCTTGGCCTTGGAGGCGTATTTCACGGCCCGGGCCAGGTCGGCGGGCCGGTAAGCGCCCGTCTTGAGGAAGACGTGCTTGGCGCCGAACTTGCGGAGCTCCTTGACCCGCTTCATGAAGTCCTCTTCGTCGACCATCCCCAGGCGGGAATGGCGCTCAAATTCCTTGAAGCTGCCCTTCTCGAAGGCCGCGATGATGTTGGGGTCCTCGGGGTCGGGAAGGACGATGTAGCCCCTCTTCTTAAGCATCTGGGCCTTCTTGAGGGTCTTGATCTTGACCTCGCCGCCGATGTCCTTGGCGCCCTGGCCCCACTTGAGCTCGACAACATCGACGCCGAGTTTGTCGAGGGCGTATTCCTGGGTGCCCAGGCGGGTGTCCTCGACGTTGGACTGGACGACGACCGCGCCGTAGCCGGGCTCCTGCCAGTCCTTGTAGGACTTAACCCGCATCTCCATGTCGGGCGAGCGGACGATCCGGCCGTTCTTGATCTCGGACTCGTCGTCCATGCCGCAGACGTTCTCCCCGACGGTCAGGATGGACCCGGAGATGGCCGCGCCGACGGCCAGGCCGGGCCAGTTCTGCTTGGCGACGTTGGTCGAGCCCATGCCGGAGATGATGAACGGGACCTTGAGCTTGATCCCCTCGCCGCGGCCGATCTTGGTCTCGATGGTCACCTTCTCGAAGGTCGCCTTGTCGCTGTCGGCCGGCACACCGCAGGCGCCCTTGGCCGTGCCCATGATGCTGAAGTGGGACAGGTCGACGGGGTAGTCCTTCTCGCCGCCCGCGGTGATGATCCCGAACGGCTGAGGGTAGAGGACCTCGGCCCCGCGGTAGGCGGACTTCCCGATCTCGCACATCCCGATGCACCCGTCGACGCAGGTCACGCACATCCCGCTGAAGGGACTGACGGATCCCTCGGTCCGTCAGGGTGGCTGCGCTTCGGTTGAGTCTCGTGAAACTCGGCATGAAATTACCTCCTCATATCCTTTGTTGTTTTATCTTCATGGTCATGAATCATGGCCACAGTCAGGTTTTTTCCCGGACGCAGGTCCCGCACCGGCCGGCGTCGTACATCCAACACTGGAGGTCGTCGTAATAGTCGAGGCAGGTCGGGTCCATGGTCAGGCAGCCGTTGCAGAGAGTCGTCTCCGCCTGCGGGCCCTGGCAGCGGAGCTGGCAGGCGGGGCAGACGTACATGCAGGCGCCGCACAGCCGGCAGGTCTCCGAGCGGATGTCGAAAGGGGTCGAGATCTTCGTCTTGTAGCCCCGCTGCTGGAAGCCGATGGCCCGGGCGTCCATCTGCTCCGCGCAGATCCGGACGCACCGGCCGCAGAGGATGCACTCCTCGTGCCGCGGCTCGAACCGGACCTGGGTCACCCCGAACTGCGAGGCCAGATCCTGGAGGACCTTGGACCCGGGGGCGACCGAGACCATGAGCTCGATCATCATCTTCCGGGCCGCGATGACCCGCTTCGTGTCCGTCCGGACGACGAGCCCCTCCTCGACTGGATAGGTGCAGGAGGAGACGAGCTTGGCCCTGGTGCCCTCGCCGATCTCGACGACGCAGAGCCGGCACCCGCCGTAGGGAGTCAGCCCCTCGTAATAGCACAGGGTCGGGATCTCGAGCCCGTAGAACTTGGCCGCCTCGAGGATGGTCCAGCCCTCCTCGGCGCTCACTTCCAAGCCGTTCATGCGAAAGGTGATCATGTTTTCCCTCAGATGATTTGGATGGCCTCTTCGCGCTGGGCCTCGATGGCCTCGAACCGGCAAGCCTCCTGGCAGGCTCCGCACTTGATGCACTTCGTCTGGTCGATCAGGTGGACATCTTTCAGCGTCCCCTTGATGGCCTGCGTCGGGCAGGCGTTCTTGCAGGATTGGCAGCCGGTGCACTTCTCGGCGACGACGACGTAGCGGATGAGGGCCTGGCAGACGCCCGCCGGGCACCGCTTGTCCAGGATGTGGGCTTCGTACTCGTGGCGGAAATACTGGAGGGTGGTGAGAACCGGGTTGGCCGCCGTCTGGCCGAGGCCGCAGAGAGAGGCGTCCTTGCATGTCCGGGCCACTTCCTCGAGGACCTCGAGGTCCTTCTCCGTGCCCTTGCCCTCGGTGATCTTCTTGACGATCTCCCACATCCTCTGGGTCCCTTCCCGGCAGGACACGCACTTGCCGCAGGATTCGTCGCGGAGGAAGTTGAGGAAATACTTGGCGATATCGACCATGCAGGTCTTGTCGTCCATGACGATCATGCCGCCCGAGCCCATCATGGCCCCGGCTTCGGTCAGGCTTTCGTAATCGATGGGCAGGTCCAGGAGCTTGGCGGGGATGCAGCCGCCCGACGGCCCGCCAATCTGGACGGCCTTAAATTCGTGGCCGCCGGGAATGCCGCCGCCGATGCCGAAGACGATATCCCGGAGGCTGATCCCCATCGGGACTTCGACCAGCCCCGTGTTGTTGATCTTGCCGACGAGCGAGAAGATCTTGGTGCCCTTGCTCGTCTTCGTCCCGAGGGCCGAGAACCATTTGGCCCCGCGGAGGATGATGTTGGGCACGGTGGCCCAGGTCTCGACGTTGTTGATCACGGTCGGCTTTCCCCAGAGGCCCTTATTGGCGGGATACGGGGGTCGCTGACGGGGCATGCCGATCCGCCCCTCGACCGACGCGATGAGCGCGGTCTCTTCGCCGGAGACGAAGGCTCCCGCGCCCTGGACGATTTCGAGGTCGAAATTGAAGCCGGTCCCCAGGATGTCCTCGCCGAGCAAGCCGTTTTCTCTCGCCTGCCGGATGGCGATCTCGACGCGCTTGAGGGCCAGCGGGTATTCGTGCCGGATGTAAATGAAGCCCTTCTCGGCCCCGACGGCCTTGGCCCCGATGACCATGCCTTCAAGGATCGCGTGGGGGTCGGCTTCAAGAACGGACCGGTCCATGAACGCGCCCGGGTCGCCCTCGTCGCCGTTGCAGATGAGGTACTTGGGCGATCCCTTGGCCGCGCGGCCGGCCGCCCACTTCTTCCCCGTGGGAAAACCGGCGCCGCCCCGCCCCCGGAGCCCGGAGGCCGTGATCTCGGAGATGATCTTTTCGGACGTCATCTCCGTCAGGGCCTTCCCCATGGCCTCGTAGCCGTCGAAAGCGATGTATTCCTCGGCTTTTTCCGGGTCGATCCGGCCACGGTTGCGGAGGACGATGAGCCGCTGGTGCTTGAAGAACTCGATGTCCTTCATCTTCGGGATCGGCTCTTTCTCCTCGGGGGGGATGTACATTAGCTTCTTGACGGGCCGGCCCTTGATCAAATGCTCTTCGACCAGGAAGGGGATGTCCGAGACCTTGAGCTGCTGGTAGAAGACGCCGTCGGGGTGGACCATGAGGATCGGGCCCCTCTCGCAGAACCCGTTGCAGCCCGTCGCGATGACGAGAATCTCGTCCTGGAGCTTCCGCTTTCGGATTTCCTTCTCGAGGGCCTCCTTGATCTTGAAGGCCCCGCAGGAAACGCACCCGGTGCCGGCGCAAACCAGAAGATGTGCTCGATATTGTTTCAAGGCTCCCTCTCAGTACACGGTTTCGCTGCCGATCGCCAGGGCGTAATCGGGCACCAGACGGCCGCAGAGGATGTGTTCGGCGAAGATCTTCCTCATTTTCTGCGGGGTGAGGTCGACATACTTGACCGGCGGCTGGCCCTTGAACTCGACGGTCGCCATCGGTTCCCGGTTGCACAGCCCGGCGCAGCCGGATGTCGCTACGATCACGTCCTGGACCTTGTTCTTCCGGACCTCGTCGAGGAGGGCCTCCATGACTTCGCGGGCGCCGGCGGCAATCCCGCACGTGCCCATGTGGACCGTCACCTTCGCCCGGCCCTCGCTTCCGCGGATGGTCGTCAAGGCCCTCGTTTTTTCGCGGATCTTCGCTAAATCCTGGATGCGGAGTTTCTTCTTTTCGGCCATCAGCTTTCCTTTCCTTTCTGATACTTTTTCAGGATCGTGCCGACTTTCCGGATGGTCGCATGGCCGTAGTAGGTTTCGTCGACCACGACGACGGGCCCGATGGCGCAACAACCGAGGCAAGCGACCGTCTCCAGGGTGAATTGGTTGTCCTTCGTCGTCCCCCCGGCCTCGATCTCCAACTGGCGCTCGAATTCGTCGAGGATCTTCGGCCCGCCCCGGACGTGGCAGGCCGTCCCCATGCAGATCAGGCAGGTATGTTTTCCCCGGGGGGTGAGGCTGAAGGCGCGGTAGAACGTGGCCACGCCGAGGACGTCGATCAGGGACATGCCCAGGGCGTTCGCGACCTCGCGGAGGGACTCGGCGGAAAGGTAATGGTGTTTGTCCTGGATGTCCAGGAGGATGGCGATGAGGTTCTTCTTGAGCCCCTGGTGCTTCTTGATGATGGATTGGATCTTGTTTTTTTCGACGTCCAAAGCTATCCCTCCTCTGGGCGGATGGAATCGGAATCCGGGCGGTCGGACGCGGAGGCGGTCCTCCTGGACAGGGCGGAGACGGGGAAGTGGCGCAGTGCGGAGGGAGAGGGGGGGGTCGGTCGGCCGACCTTCGAAGCGCCTAATGCGGCTGAGGACTTCTGGTTAAAAATATAAAACTCCAAAAAGCCAAACGCCACAAAAATAAGATTGGGGTTATACCAGAACGAATTCGGCTTTGTCAAGTGCCACCCCCGACCCAAAACGGCGGTTGCGCGGATCGCGGGGACCACGAGGCACGCCGCTTAGGGATCGGCGACTTCGATCTCGATCTTTTCGACGACGAGGTCCATGCCGCCGACGAGCTCGATGTCCGTCGAGCCGCAGGAGGCGCAGGCGGTCGCCGGGTCTTCGAGAAACGCGTTCCCCCCGCAGCGGCGGCACTTGAAATCGAACGGAGCGACCTCGATCTCGAGGCAAGAGCCCTCGGCCAGCGTCCCCTTTTTGATGGTGTCGAAGGCCGATTCGATGAGGTCGGGGACGACTCCCGAGAGCCGGCCGACCCGGAGCTTCACGGCCGTGATCCGGACTGCGTTCTGCTCGCGGGCCTTTTCTTCGAGGATCTCGAACAGGCTGGCGACGATCGAAAGCTCATGCACGGCCGGCCCGCTCCCGGGCAAGGGCGTCGGCGAAGAAGGCGGCCAGCTTATCCATCCCCTCTCCCTTGAGCGCCGAGACCCGGAAAACCCTGAGCCGGGGGTTGACGGTCAGAGCTTCCGCGGTCGCCTTGTCCGGGTCGAACGGCAGAAAGGGGACGAGGTCGGATTTGGTCAGGATGAGGACGTCCGCCGTTAGGAAGGCCTGGGGGTATTTCTTGGGCTTGTCGTCACCCTCCGGCGACGAGAGGAGGACGCAGCGCAGGCTTTCGCCGAGGTCGAAGCCGGCCGGGCAGACGAGATTCCCGACGTTCTCGATAAAAAGGAAGTCGATCGCCGCGGGGACGTCCGGGAGGACCTTGCCGACCATTTTCGCCTCGAGATGGCAGGCCCCGCCGGTCGTGATCTGCCAGGCCGGGACGCCCTTGGCCCGGATGCGCTCGGCGTCGCGTTCGGTCTCGATATCACCCTCGATGACGGCCATCCGGTATGTCGTCCCCATCCGGTCCGCCAGAGCCTCGAGGAGGGCCGTCTTGCCCGAGCCCGGTGAGCTCAGGAGATTGACGCAGAGGATGCCGCGGCTCCGGAGCTCCCGCCTGATCTCCGCGGCGACCTGCTTGTTGGTCCCGAGGAGGTCCTTGAGGACGAGGACGTCTTTTTTCGTCACGCTGCGTGTCCTTTTTTGGAGAATGGTTTTTTCAGGAACCCTTCGAGGAAGCGGACGGCCTCGCGGAGGTCCCTCTCGGCCCGCGGCGACAGCCCCTCGCCGACGCCCCAGCGGTGCCCCCGGATGGCCAGCAGATGGGCCTCCGGCCTCCGGCCGTAGAGCCCGGCGCAGACCGCCAGCACGGCGCCCGGCCCCATGGCGTGGGTCATCGCGGGGACGGGGGCTTCGGGTCTGACCTCGGTCCAGGTGAACGGGGCCCGGAGGGCCCGGGCCGCGTCGACGAAGACGACGATGTCGTGTTGGGAGCAGGCGAGGGCGTCCTCGACATTAAGCTGGTAATTGGCGTCGCAGGTCACTCCCGGAAGGCCGAGGGGCTCCAGATGCTCGACGGCCGCGGTCCCCAGCCCGTCGTCCCCGCGGCCGGGATTGCCGATCCCGAAGACGAGGACCCGGCGCAGCGCCTTTTTCGGCCGGGGAATTATCGGACCTTCCTCTGGAGGACGTTTCCGTTCGGATCGCACAGCGTGACCTCGAGGGGCATGAGGCCGACGGCGTGGGTGGCGCAGCTCAGGCACGGGTCGTAGGCCCGGATGGCCACCTCCACCCGGTTCAGCATCCCTTCCGTGATCTCGGGCTTCTCCGAGAGGGCGTTCTCCGCCACCCAGTGGACGGCCCTGTTCATGGGCTCATTGTTGTTCGTCGTCGAAACGATCAGGTTGGCCATGGTGATCTGGTCGTCCGCGTTGACCCGGTAATGGTGGAAAAGAGTCCCCCGCGGCGCCTCGACCAGGCCCACCCCTTCGGACACCCGCTTTCCCAGCTTGACGAGCTTTGTCCCCTGGAGGTCCTTGTCGCGCAGGAGCTCCTTGATGACCTCAGCCGAATGGAGGAGTTCGATGAGCCGGGCCCAGTGCGAGTGCAGGGACATGTTGTTGGGCTTTCCGTCGGTGTAGGCCTTGTAGATCTCGAACTCCTTTTGGGCCAGGGGCGAGGGGATGTGATCGCAGGTGTTGAGCCGGGCCAGCGGACCGACCCGGTACCAGCCGGCCGACTTGCCCAGGGACTTGAGGAACGGAAATTTCATGTAGCTCCAGGGGCGGATCTCTTCCCCGATGTACTTGAGGTAATCCTGATAATCGACGTCGTTAAGGACCTTGTGGCCGTCCGCGTCCACGGCCCTGAGGACGCCGTGGTAGAAGTCCAGGGCGCCGTCCTTGCGGACCAGGCTCAGGTGGTTCGACGGGAATTCGGCGAAACCGTCGATGACGGCCTTGTTCTTCTTGTGATAGTCCTTGAAGAAGTCGACGGCCGCCTGGGCCCAGGCGATCATCTGGTCGATATTGAGGGGGGCAGGCCCCTTGAGGAACGTGTCCCTCTCCTCGGGGCTCAGGTTCTTGTTGACGCCCCCCGGCACGGCGCCCGTGCCGTGGATCTTCTTGCCCGCCGTGGCCAGGATGATCTCCTGCCCGAACTTGCGGAGCAGCACACCCTGGACGGCCAGGTCCCTGTTCAGGGCGACGACGCCGATGATGTTCCGGACGGCCGGGTCCGCATCCATCCCTAGCAGGAAGTCGGGCGAGGCGAGGTGGAAGAAGTGAAGGGCGTGGGACTGGAGGATCTGGCCGTAGTGCATGAGCCGCCTCATCTTCTCGGCCGTGGGCGGCAGCCCCTTGGGGCCCGTGCCGACGATGACGTCCATGGCCTTGGCGGCGGCCAGGTGGTGGCTGACCGGGCAGATCCCGCACAGCCTCTGGACGAGGACCGGGGCCTCCCAGTACGGCCGTCCCTGGACGAACCGCTCAAAGCCGCGGAACTCGACAATGTGGAAACGGGACTGGGTGACCTTCCCCTTGTCGTCCAGGTGGATGGTCACCTTCCCGTGGCCTTCGACCCGAGTGACGGGTTCGATCGTGATCTTGCGTGCCATGCTCGTTCACCCTTCAGTCATACTTGATGAGGTCGTAGGTCAGGTTCAGGGGCCTTCCCTCGACGAGGGCCGTCAGGGCCTCCCAGATGAGGTCGGCCGACGGCGGGCAGCCCGGCAGGAAATAATCGATTTTCACGATCTCGTGGCAGGGATAGACCTTGTCCAGGATGATGGGCAGCTCTTCGTCGTCCGGGATGAGCCGGTCGGCCGGGTCCACGGTCGGACTGTTCATGTAGGCCTCGTCGAGGCATTCCTTGAGGGGGATGCCGTTGCGCAGGGCGGGCAGCCCGCCCATGATGGCGCACTCGCCGACAGAGACCAGGATCTTGCAGTTGTTCCGGAAATACCTGAGGACCTCGACGTTCTCGCTGTTGCAGCAGCCGCCCTCGATGAGGCCCACGTCGACGGCCTTGGTGAATTTCTTGATGTCGTCGATGGGCGACTTGTTGAACTCCACGAGCTCGATGAGCTTGAAGATCCGGTCGTCGATGTCGAGGAGCGACATGTGGCAGCCGAAGCAGCCGGCCAGTGAGGCGGTGGCGATGACGGGCTTGTTCATGATCTCACCTCGCGGATCCTTCCTCGACGTCGCTGCCGATGGGTTTTTTGTCGAATTTCCGCTTCCCGATGGGCACGGCGAAGCCGACCTCCTTCCTTAGGATGGCGCCCACGGGGCAAATGTCCATGGCCTTACGGGCCTCCTCATCGTTGAGGCGCGCGGCTAGGTCGCGGTCCACTTCAATTGTCACCTGCCGGGTCCGGCCCCTGGAGGCGAAAACCTTCCGCCCGTCCTTGGCCCGGACGGCCCGGACGCAGCGGAGGCACTGGATGCACCGGTTCCGCTCGAGCATGATCTTAGGGCTCGACGCGTCGAGGTCCCGGACGGGGAAGAGATATGGAAAGCGGGGGGCCGTGATCCGGTACCGGTAGGCGAGGGCCTGGAGCTCGCAGTTGCCGCTCTTCTCGCAGGTCGGGCACATATGGTTGCCCTCGACGAAGAGCATCTCGAGAAGGGCCTTCCGCATGTCCTCGAGGTCCGGGACCGTGTTTTCGATGGTCATGCCCTCGGCCACCGGCTGGGTGCAGGCGGCCATGTACCGGCCGCCGACCCGGACCGTGCAGATGCGGCAACTACCAACGGGCATGAGCCCTTCATAATGGCATAGCACGGGGATGTAGACGCCGTTCGCCTTGGCGGCCTCGACGATGGTCTGGCCCGACTTCGCCAGGCACCCCTTGCCGTCGATGGTGAATCGGATCTCAGTCATGGAGGGACTCCTTGCACTCGGGCTGGCGGTTGGCCGCCGTGCAACCGTCCTGGATGGCCTCCCGGAGATCGAAGTCCGGGACGAAGTCGACGCCCTTCCGGACCTTCGCCTCATAGAGCTCGCGGAAGCTCTGGAGGGTCGTCAGGATCGGGTTGGGCGAAGTCTGGCCCAGCCCGCACCGGCTCGTCGTCTTGACCAGCTTCCCCCAATCCTCGAGGTCCTTGAGGTCCTGGTCCGTGCCCCGGCCCTGGACGACCTTTTCGAATTTCTTTTTCAGGAGGACGTTGCCCGCCCGGCAGGGGGTGCACCAGCCGCAGGACTCCTCGACGAAAAAGTCCATGAAATTGCCGACGATCTCAAAGATGTCGCGCTCCGGCCCGAAGATGATGACCGAGCCGCCCGTCGAGAGGTCCGAGAAACAAATCTTTCTCTGGAAGCCGGCCCGCGAGAGGCAGGTCCCGGAGGGGCCGCCGACCTGGACGGCCTTGGCGTCCGGGGCCCCGGCCATCTTCAGGAGGTCCTCGACGGTCAGGCCGAACTCGACCTCGTAGACGCCGGGAGAGGCGCAGTCCCCGGAGACGCTTAGGAGCTTGGTCCCCGAAGACTTCGCCGTTCCCATGGTCTTGAACCAGGCCGCGCCGTGAACGAGGATCTGGGCGGCCGTAGCCAGGGTCTCCACGTTGTTGACGGTCGTCGGCTGGTTGAGATAGCCGACCTGGACCGGGAACGGCGGCCTGTCACGCGGCTCTCCCCTTTTCCCCTCGGCCGATTCGAGAAGGGCGGATTCCTCCCCGCAGATGTAGGCGCCCGCGCCTGATTTGATCGTGACGTCGAAGTCGAAACCCGGCGCCCCCGCGATCTTCTTCCCCAGGACGTTCTCCCGGCGAAGGCCGTCGAGGACGGATTCGAGGTAAGGCTTCAGATAAGAGTATTCGGCCCGGAGATAGAGGACACCTTCCCTGGCGCCGACCGCGTAGCCGGCCACGGCCATGCCCTCGAAGAGGAGCCGCGGCAGCTCGGTCAGGATGACCCGGTCCTTGAACGTGCCTGGCTCTCCCTCGTCGGCGTTGCAGACGACATAGTGCCGGTCGGCCTTTTCCTTCCGGCAGAAATCCCACTTGAGCCCCGTCGGGAAGCCGGCCCCGCCGCGGCCCTGAAGGCTCGACTTCTTGACCTCGTTGATGACCCCTTCGGGTTTCATCGCGATGGCTTTCCTGACGGCGGACCCGGACTCGAACGGGCCGAAAAGGACCGGGCCCCGCTTCCGGATGTTGTTCGAAACCATAGCCCGGACGAGGTCGGACTGGTTGGCGCCGTCTCCGAAAGCTTTGACCATGTCCCGGGCGGACCGGCCGGCCCGCAGGTCCCGGACGATGTCCCTGGCCTTTTCGGCCGTTAAATTCGTGAAGACGACGCCATTGACGATGGCCGAGGGCTCCTGGTCGTTCATCCCGATGCAGGACGTCGGGAAGAGCCCGAGGAGGCCGTCCGCCGCGACCTCGCCAAACCGGCAGCCCGCCTCCTCCTCGAAGGCCCGGGCCACGGCGGCCCGGCCTTTCATCCGGGAGGTGATGGAGTCGTTCAGGAAGATGGCAGCCGTCCCTCGGGGAGCAAGGGAAAAGAAGTGGTAGTAGGTCACGACGCCCCGGACCTCGGCCTCGGAAAGCTTGAGGTGGCGGGCGATCTCGGACACGGCCTCGGCGGGAACGCGGCCGGCCCAGGCCTGGACGTCCCGGACGATGTCCAGGAGCCTCGACGGGTCCTTCCGGTGCTTGAGGATGATCTCTTTATAGTGTTCCATGATGATACCCCATGAATGAGCGTCATAGTTTAGCATAAAAGGGGATCCAAAAAAATAGTCAGAGATCCGGTCCCGGGTCCGGCCCCGAGCCGGGGTGGGGGGCAATTTTTGGGCTTGCATTTTTCCTTGAAAACAGGTTAAGATGGGGCTAGAACAATCCGGATAGGACCCTGTGAAGGAGGAATCATGAGAAAAAAGACATTGATCGTTTTAGGGATCCTGCTCGCCTTTTTCGTCATGCAGAGCTGTTCCTCAAGCCCTGAGAAGTCCATTCTCGCCCGGTACTTCAACGCCGTCCGCATGAACGACAATGCCACCATGGCTTCCATGGCCCTCGAGCCGGCCCAGTGGGACGTCGCCTCGTGGGAGATCATCAGCATCAGCCCGGAAAAGATCGAGCCGGCGACCATTTCCGACCTCAACAAGAAAGAGCTTGAGGCGAAGAAGGCCCAGGACGCCCAGATCGGCCCGACCATGGATGCCGACACCATCCTTGCCAATGCCAAGGATGAGCTCGACCTCGCCAGGACGGGCGGGGCCAAGGCCGTCGCCAAGAAGAAAGTCGAAGAGGCCCAGGCGAAATACGACACGGAATACGGCAAGATGAAGGACCTCAAGAAGGGCTACAGCGACGCCAAGGCGGCCGCCGCGGCCGAAGAGCAGATCACGCTCTTTTCGCTCGGCCTCCGGGATCTGCCCACGGTCAGGGACCTCGGAGGGAGCATCCACTCCAAGGACGTCGTCGTCAAGATCAAGACCAAGCAGGGGCAGACCAAGAACTATCGCCTACTGATGAAAATGTACGACCTGAAGAACGAAGCCGGCCAAAAGCTGCCGAGCCGCTGGGTCATCACCAAGTTCGAGCCGATCGCCTGAGAAGAAGAGCTCCTCGCTGGGACGCCTTGACTCTTTTTCTTCATTCTATATAATAGGACTTTTTTCCGGGCCGTTAGCTCAGAGGGAGAGCACCGGCCTTTTAAGCCGGGTGTCGCTGGTTCGAGTCCAGCACGGCTCATTCTTTTTTTGCCCCTGTCGTCTAGAGGCCCAGGACACCGCCCTTTCAAGGCAGCAACACGGGTTCGAATCCCGTCGGGGGCGCTTGACTCTCCCAAACCCGCGACGGGGCGGCGGGCCTAACGTACGCCTGGCGTCAGGCTTCCTTGGCGGGCGTTTCGCCTGAGGGCCGGTCCGGTTCCGGACTCTGCCCTTCCGTCCCCTCGGTTCGAGCCGCCGCGGCGCGCCTCTTTTTATGGAGCCAGAAGACAAAGGCGGCCGGAACCTGATAAAAGGCGATGATGACGGGGGACAAGATGAGCCAGTAGATGTTGAAGTCCCGGACGAAAAGATAGAGGAATCCGGCCAGGCCGGCGACCGAGAGGAAAACGGCCAAGGCCGGGAGGAGAGGGGAACCCATGGTGGGCGGTGCAGGGTTCGAACCTGCGACCCCCGGTTTGTAAGACCGATACTCTGCCACTGAGCTAACCGCCCTCCTTACGCCGCTCCCGGGGGGAATCGGCGTCCTTAGGGTAGGTAAAAGGCCCCCTTGTTGTCAAGCCGGCCGGGAACGGAGGGACGACGCCTCTCGGTCTTGATGTGGACGGTGGAGGGGAATTTGACAGAAGGTCGCTCCTATGCTAAATTTGACGTTCCACTTCTATCTAGATAAAGGGCAGAACCAATGTACGCAGTGATCCTGACAGGCGGAAAACAGTATCGCGTGAAGGAAGGTGATGTTCTCTCGGTGGAGAAGCTCGACGTTGAGAACGGCCGGAAGGTCGGATTCGACCGGGTCCTCCTGATCGAAGACGGGGAAAGTGTCCTCGTCGGGACTCCCGTCCTCGAGAGCGCCCTGGTCCGGGCCGAAATCATCGAGACATACAAGGACGAGAAAGTCCTCGTCTTCAAGAAAAAGAGAAGGAAACAGTTCCGGCGGACCCGCGGCCACAGGCAACAGTTGACCAGGGTCCGGGTCGAGGGGATTTACGCCGATAAAAGCGCCGCCCCCGCGGAAGAGGCTCCGGCGGAGAAGCCGCGGCCCGCCGTCCCGGAGAAGGCCCCCGAGGCGAAGCCCGCGGCCAAGGCCACGGAAAAAGCGGTCGCCGAGCCCAAGAAACCGGCTCCCAAAGCCAAGAAGCCGGCCAGGCAGGCCAAGTCCAAAGCCGCTCCCAAAGCCAAGACCGTCGGCAAGAAGACGGCCGGGGCCAAGCCGGCCGGCAAACCGAAAAAAGCGACCAAGGAGTAAGCTATGGCCCATAAAAAAGCAGCCGGAAGCGCCCGCAACGGAAGAGACAGCGCAGGGAAAAGGCTCGGGGTCAAGCGCCATGGCGGCCAGGCCGTCAACGCTGGCTCGATCCTCGTCCGGCAGAGGGGAACGCCCATCAAGCCCGGCCTGAATGTCGGCCGGGGGAAGGACGATACCCTCTTCGCCAGGATCACGGGGGTCGTCCATTTTGTCGATAAGGGAGGGGGGGGCAAGGTCGTTTCGGTCCTGCCCACTTGAGGTCGACATCAAAGCATCTGTTCCTCCGAGTCCCGAAACGAGCTTTTTCACCGTCTCCTGCCGCGGCACCGGTGATCTCCGTGTTTATTGATCAGGTTGAGATCGCGCTGAAGGCAGGGAAAGGCGGCGACGGCTGCGTCAGCTTCCGGCGCGAATATAAGGTCCCCAGGGGTGGGCCCGACGGCGGACACGGCGGGAACGGGGGGAGCATCTATCTCATCTCGGACGCGAGCGTCCATTCCCTGGCCTATTTCCGGTTCCACCCCATCCTCAAGGCCAAGAAGGGGCTCCCCGGCGAGGGGAGCCGCCGGACCGGGAAGCGGGGGACCGACCTCCGGCTCCCCGTTCCGGTGGGAACGGTGGTCAAGGAAAAAGGCAAGGACGAATTGCTGTTCGATTTCGTCCTTCCCAACCAGGTCTATCAGGCGGCCAAGGGCGGAAAGGGCGGGCGCGGGAACGCCTCCTATGCCACGGCCACGCACCAAACGCCGCGGGAGTGGGAACCCGGGCGCCCCGGGGAGGAGAAGGAGCTCGTCCTGGAGCTCAAACTGATCGCGGACGTCGGGCTGGTCGGGTTCCCGAACGCCGGCAAGTCCACCCTGATCTCCAAGATCTCGGCGGCCCGACCGCTCATCGCCGATTATCCCTTCACGACGTTGACGCCCAACCTCGGCGTCGTGGAGCTGGGGACGGCCCGGAGCTTTGTCGTCGCGGACATCCCCGGCCTGATCGAAGGCGCCCACCTTGGCCACGGCCTCGGCACCCGCTTCCTGCGCCACATCGAGCGGACCAAGGTCCTTGTCCACCTCGTCGACGTCTCTCCTTACACGGAGCGGGACCCCGTCCACGATTACGACGTTGTCATGGAGGAGCTCGAGTCCTTCAACCCGGGGCTCGCCCGGCGGGCCCAGATCCTGGCAGCCAACAAGGTAGACCTCCTGGGCGGTGACACGTCACGGCTGGAGAAGCTCAAAAAGATGGCAGCGAGAAAGAGAATCCCGTTTTTCGCCATCTCGGCCCTCAAGGGCGAGGGGCTCCGGCAGCTCGTCGCAGCCATGGCGAGGACCCTGGAGCGCCTGGAGAAAGGCGGGGACGGAAAGGCGTGAGAAAGCGGATCGGCCTCTACGGCGGCACCTTCAACCCCATCCACCGGGGGCACCTCCGGGCGGCGGAGGACGTCCGTGCGGCGTTCCGCCTGGACACGGTCCTCTTCATCCCCTCCTACATTCCCCCGCACAAGGAGTCCGCGGGCATCGCCTCGGCCGTCGACCGCTTCCGGATGGTGGAGCTCGCCTGCCGGGGACACGAGGGCTTCGTCGCCTCGCCGGTCGAGGTCGAGGCCCGGGAGACGTCCTACTCCATCCTGACCCTGACGAAGATCAAGGAGCTCAATCCCGGCGCCTGGGTCTTTTTCATCGTCGGCGCGGACGCGTTCCTCGAGATCGGGACGTGGCGCGAGTCCGAGCGGGTCCTCGCCGAATGCCCGTTCATCGTGACGGGCCGGCCCGGCTTCGACCTCGAGTCTGCCGCGGAGGTCCTGGGCGGCCGTCTCCGGGAGCGGGTCTGCCGGGTCCCCGAAGGCGGGGCCGCGGACGAATCCCAATTTTCGCGCTTCGGAGTTTTCCTCTTGCCGATCAAGGCCCTGGATATCTCGTCGACGGACATCCGGGGCCGGGCCCAGCGGGGCGAGAGCCTCGAGGGCCTGGTCCCCGAGCCCGTCGCGACCTACATCCGGGAGCACCAACTCTATACGGGTCGATAGGAACCATGCCACAAGAGAAAAAAAAGTCCTTCACGAAGCGGAGCCTTCCCCCGGAAGTCAAGCTGGCCGTCCAGGTTTGCCTGGCGAAGAAGGCCGAGGACCTCTGCGTCCTCGACCTTTCCGGCCTCTCCTCCTTCACCGATTACTTCCTGGTCATGCACGGGAATTCATCGCGCCAGAACGCGGCTGTCGCCGAAGGGCTCGAAAGCGAGCTGAAAAAGGCGGGGACGCGACCATTGAGCGTCGAAGGCCGCGAGACGGAGGATTGGATCCTCCTCGACTACGGCTTCTTCGTCGCCCACGTCTTCTCCCCGAAGGCGCGCGAGCACTACTCGCTCGAGAAGCTGTGGGGCGACGCCCCGCGGCTCGATTACTGATCTCAAGTTCTAACGGACATCCCCCTGCGTCCGTTTTCCCTAGGGATTTATAATCTGATCATCTCCATCGGCCGCAGGCGTCGCAGGGAGGGAAAGGGGTTGACAAATCGGGGTCGGGTCATTATTGTGTGAGGGCGTTTCCGGCGATGCGCCTGAAAATCCTCTGGCCCGGCAAGACGAAAAGCCCCGAACTCAGGGCGCTCCAGGATTTTTACGCGGCCCGGATCGGGGCGCTCGCGACCCTGGAGATCGTGGAGACCCGGGAGGCCCGGGGGGTCGACGAAAAGTTCCCGGAAAAGATCAAGGACCTGGAGGCGCGGGGACTTGAAAAACACCTCGAAGGCGTCTATAGTATCTGCCTTCTTGACCGGGGCAAGGAAATGACGTCTCCGGAATTCGCGCGTTTCCTTCGCCTTCGGGCCGAGGACGCGGGAAGGCCGCCGGCCTTCGTGGTCGGCGGGTTTCTCGGCCTTGCGGACAGGATCACGGAAGGGGCCGACCTGCGGCTGTCACTGTCGCGGCTGACCTTTTCCCACGAGCTGAGCCGGGTCATCCTGCTCGAGCAGGTTTACAGGGCCCTGACCATTATCGGGGGCCGACATTACGCCAAGTAAGGGAGTGACAGAGTGGCCAAGAAAATGGGCAAGAAGGAACGGGACGATTTCCGGAAGATGCTCCTCGCGAAGAAGGAGACGATCGTCCGGAAGCTCAGCGAGCTGACCAACGAGAGCAAGGAGATGGAAACCAACGTCGCCCAGGATGTCGTGGACAAGGCGGAGACGTCATATACGAAGGAATTCCTTCTGAGCCTTTCGGACGCGGACCGGGAGCAGCTGCTCCTCATCGACGAAGCGCTCAAGAGGCTCAGGCGCGAGGAATTCGGTGTCTGCCAGCTCTGCCAGCAGGAGATCGGCCGGAAGAGGCTCGAGGCCGTTCCCTGGACTCGGTACTGCATCGACTGCCAGGAGAAGGCCGAGGAAGAGTGCAAGTCCCAGTGACCATGTCCTTGCGGGCCCGGGCTGCCGCCGCGGCCCGGCACGTCGAGCTCCTGTTTTTTCCCTCGTTCTGCCGGTTGTGTTCCCGTCCGCTCGGGCGGCCCGGCGAGAGGATCGTCTGCCGGGATTGCCTGGGCCGGCTGGCCCCGCGGCGCGGACCGGTCTGCCTGTGCTGCGGCCGGTTCTTCGAGGGTGCCGGCGAAGATCACCTTTGCGCGCGGTGCCTGGAGCGTCCCCCTGACTTTTCCGTCCACCGGTCGTGCGGCCGCTATGACGGGGTCCTCAAGGACCTCATCCTGCTTTTCAAGTACCGCAAATACTCCGTTCTGGGCCGGGCCCTGGCCGCTTATGCCGGGGAATCCCTGGGAGCCGACGATGTGCTCTGGCAGGGCGCGGATTTCCTTGTCCCCGTCCCCCTGCATGGGAAGAGGAAAAGGGAGCGCGGCTTCAATCAGTCCGAGGTCCTGACCCGCGAGCTGGCCAGGATCAAGGGGATGAACGTCCTTAAGGGGGGCCTGGTGAAGACGGCGAACGTCCCGCCGCAGACGACGCTTGAAAGCGCGGGCCGTGAAAAAAACGTCCGGGGCGCCTATGCCGTGAGGGGGAGCTCGAAGATCGAGGGGAAAACTCTGGTCCTCGTGGACGACGTCTTCACGACGGGCTCGACGCTCCGGGAGTGCAGCCGGGTCCTGCGGCAGGCCGGCGCCGCCGAGGTCCGGGCCCTGACCCTGGCCCAGGCATAAAAAAAGGGCGGCCTCCTTTGCGGAGACCGCCCCGGTCGCGGCGAAGCGTTATTTCTTGGCTTTTTCGGCGGCGAGCGACTTCAGGATCTTGACTTTCTTCGGCTTGAGCTCGGCCCTCTTGGGCATGTGGATCTTCAGGACGCCGTTCTCGTGCTCGGCTTCGACCTTGTCCTGATCCACGTAACTCGGCAGGGTGAAGGACCGGAAGAACGACCCGTAGGCCCGCTCGATCCGGTGGTAATTTTCCTCTTTGGTCTCCTTCTCGAATTTCCGTTCCCCTCTGAGAGTCAGCGTGTTGTCCTCGACCTTGATCTCGATGTCTTTCTCCTCGATTCCCGGAATTTCGGCCGTCAGGACGACCTCATTTTCCGTCTCGTAGATGTCCACGGCCGGCGCCCAGGAACTCGTCGCAAGGTCCCTTTCCTCTCCGCGGGAAGCGGCCATGTCCTCAAAGAGCTTGTTCATTCTCTCCCTGAGAGTCACCATGTCCCTGAAAGGATCCCATCTAATAATGGCCATCTTAACCTCCGTTTAAAATATCTTAGTCAGACATTAATATAATATCTTAGTGACTAGATGTCAAGTATTAAGCAAGACTTTTTCAGTTTTTTTCAACCAAAAAATTCCGGGGAGTTTATCTATAGCCCTCAATGAGGACCGTCGCTTCTCCCTTGAGGGGTCTTTTTTCCAGTTCTTGGAGGAGATCGACGGCCGTCCCCCTGATGAACTCCTCATGGATCTTCGTCAGCTCCCGGGCGATGACAACCCGTCTCGCCCCCAGGCCGGCCAGGACCGCTTCCAGGAACTCGAGGATCCTCCTGGTCGGAAGGTAAAAGACCAGCGTGGCTTTTTCTTCTTTGAGGGACAGGAGGAATTTTCGAAGCCCTTCTTTTTTTGGGGGAGGAAATCCGGCGAACAGGAACCGGTGGGTCGGAAGACCCGCCGCGGAGAGGGCCGCCGCGACCGCCGACGGGCCCGGGACCGGGATCACGGAGACACCCTCCTTCAGGGCCTCCCGGATGAGAGGGAATCCCGGGTCAGAAATGCCGGGGGTTCCGGCGTCCGAGACTAGGGCGACGTCCTTCCCGGACCTAAGGATGCCGATGATCTCCGGGACCTTCCGGCCTTCACGCGGGTGAAAATAGCTGATGAGCCGTTTCCTCAGGCCGTACTTGTTCAGGAGCTTGAGGGTCTGGCGGGTGTCCTCGCAGGCGACGGCTTCCACTTCCCCGAGGATCCGGACGGCCCTGAAGGTGATGTCCTCGAGGTTCCCGATCGGCGTCGCGACGACGAAGAGGCGGCCTTTCGGGCCGGCCCCCGTGGCATCTCCACACACGGATTATCTTCCCCAGTCGTAGGGATAGAGAAAATCGTGGCCAACGGAGCGGGGGGAGAGCTTGGCGATCGGCGGGAGCTTCCTCTTGAACTCCGAATTCCTGATCATCTCCGCCACCCTCCGGACCACCGCGGGCTTGAACCCGGCTTTTACCAGCTCCGGCCCGGACTTTCTTTTCTCGACGAGATTCTCGAGGATCTCGTCAAGCTCGGCGTAGGTCAGCCCGATCTCCTGCTCGTCGGTCTGGCCCGACCACAGGCCCGCCGTGGGCGCCTTCCTGATGATGGAGGCCGGGACGCGCAGGTGCCTCGCGAGCTCACGGACCTGGGTCTTGTAAAGGTCGCCCATGGGGCTGATGCCGCAGGCCA
This sequence comes from Candidatus Aminicenantales bacterium, assembly GCA_049512315.1. Lineage (GTDB taxonomy): Bacteria > Acidobacteriota > Aminicenantia > Aminicenantales > Saccharicenantaceae > DATKJS01. The sequence goes on from JBEKXF010000030.1 coordinate 50,859, forward strand.
TATCGCCGTGGATCGTCCCGTAGCCGATGAGGAGCTCGGTCTTGTTGCTCGTCCCGAGGATGAGTGCCTTCTCTCGGGCCGAATAGTCGTAGAGGATGGACATCCTTTCCCTGGCCATCTTGTTGCCGCGGAGAATACGGCTTCGCGTCGGGTGGGCGGCGAAATAGGCGTCCACCTGGGGGGCGATATCGATCGTCCGGGTCCGGATGCCGAGGACGCGGCCGACCTTTTCGGCGTCACGGACTTCGGCCGGGAACGAATCTCCGTACGGCATGATCAGGCCCAGGACGTTCCGGGGCCCCAGGGCCCGGGCCGCCAGGGCGGCGCAGACCGTTGAATCCAATCCGCCGGAGAGGCCCAGGATCCCCTTCCTGAAGCCGAACTTGGCCAGCTCTCCGCGGATGAACCCCGTCAGGACCTTCTCCACGAATATGGGATTAATCTTCAGGGACACGGACGACCCTCTCGAGTGACCGTAGGATGACGTCGGGCTTTTCGTCCCGCTTGAAGAGCCACTTCGTCCGGGCCTCGCGGACGGCGGTCAGGTCGAGGCGGCGGACCAGAAGCTCGGGGTCCAGATAGGCCGCCCGGGCCAGGAGACGGCCGCCGGGCCCGTAGATGAACGAGCCGCCGGCGAAAGAGACCCCATCCTCGATCCCCACCCGGTTTGCGTAGGCGACGAAGGCGGTCGAAAAATAGGATACGGCCTCTCCCATGAGCTCCCACATCCGGCTGGTCTCGAAAGCCTCTCCCTCCGAAACCCCCCGGCCGGGTGCCGCGGAGATGACGATGATCACGTCGGCCCCGCCGGCATAAAGGACGTAGCTCGCGCCGTAGTGGAGGAAGTCGCGGCAGATCATCAGGCCCACTTTTCCGAAGGGCGTCGGGAACACCCGGAAATCGCGGCCTTGGGCGAAGAACTTGGCCTCCTCGAACATCCCGTTCGTCGGCAGGAAGACCTTGCGATGGACGTGGAGGAGCTTCCCGCCGGAGATGAACGCGGCCGAGTTGTAAAAGAGGCCCTTCTCCCCGGCCCTCTCCTCCATGAACCCCAGGACGACCGAGAGCCCCCGGCTCCGGGCCAGGATCTTCTTGAACCGGGGGTCCGTGGCCGGGTCGAGGGCCACGTCGCCGGCCAGATCCTTGAGGGTGTAGCCGGTCAGGCTGAGCTCCGGAAAGACGATGAGGTCCGCTTTCACACGGCAGGCCTTGTCCATGAACTCCAGGTGGAGCTCCAGATTCCGCCCGACATCCCCGAGGCGGGGGGCGATCTGAGCCAGGGCGATCTTCATGCCCCAAAAACTACCATAAACCCGGCCCCTTTTCAATCGCGCCCCCTCGCGAGACGAGGGTTGAAATATTCCCGGGTTTTCATTATAGTCTTGATGTTCCCTCTTTGGACAAGGGATCGATCGCCAAGATGAATCATATCGCGCTCAGCCTCCGGGACATCTATTTCAACAAGAGAACGGGCCGCCTGGTCTACAAGCGGGGAGACGTCCAGAAATATTTCTTCTTCCAAAAAGGGACGCTCATCCAGGTCAAGACCACCGTGCCCGAAGAGCGGCTGGGCGAGGTCCTCTACAAGCTCGAGCGCATCTCCAAGGACGCCCACGCCGCCATGGACCAGTACATCGAGCCCAACCAGAACATCGGCCAGGTCCTGCGAAGCCGCGGCGTCATCTCCGAGCAGGACCTGTCGGACGCCCTGACCTACCAGCTTAGGGAGACGACGCTCAACGTTTTCCCCTACTTTGATGCCGAGATCACTTTCCAGGAGCGGGACGATTTCACCTCTCAGACAGAGGAATCCAAGATCAGCATCCCCTTCATCATCGAATATGGCATCCGCCGGATGCAGCCCAACCCCATCCTCAAGGCGTTCCTGGCCCGGCAGGTCCCGTTCCTGAAGCGGAAGTCCTTCGCCTACCTTCTGACCGTGGACGAAAAGGAGATCCTGGACAAGATCACGGGCGTCGACCCGGCCGAAGCCATCCTCCAGACCCTGACCTCGCCGCCGGATTTCTTCTGGAAGAGCCTCTACCTGTTCTACTGCCTGGACCTCGTGGACGTGAAAAAGGAAGAAGGCGCGCAGGCCGCGGCGGCCGCCGGCGCGGCGGAAACGGCGTCCCGCGGGACCGGAATGACCCCGGAAATCTCTGAAGTCCTCGCCTTCCGCGAGGCCGTAGCCCAGAAGAATTTTTATCAGATCCTCGAGGTCGCCAAGACGGCCTCGGAGGAAGAGATCAAGAAGGCCTATTTCCAGATGGCCCGCCGCTTCCACCCCGACCGGTTCGAGCGGAAGGCGGCCGCGGAGTACAAAAACCAGATCGACGAAGTCTTCGACGCCATCACGAACGCCTACCGGCTCCTCAGCAACGAGGACAAGCGGAAGGACTATGACTCGGGCATCGCGACGGGCGTCCAAGAAGAGGCCCAGGACTCCGTCAAGAAGGCCGAGATCAAGTTCCGGCAGGGAAAGACTTTGTTCGACATGGACCGGTTCGACGACGCCGTCTCCTATCTCGAGGAAGCGGTCCGCCTGAGACGGGACAAGGCCGATTATTACCTGCTCCTGGCCATGGCCGAATCCAAGATCCAGAGCTATCTCCGGAAAGCCGAATCGGATTTCCTCAAAGCGATCAGCCTCGAGGCCTGGAACCCGGAAGGCTATGTCGGCCTCGGGGTCCTCTACAGGACCGAAGGGCTCCAGACCAAAGCCATCCGGCAGTTCAAGAAAGCCCTGGAGGCCGATCCCGAGCACGCCAAGGCCCGCCAGGAGCTTGCAGACATGGGCCTGGGGCCGAAAAAGAAGAAGGGGCTCGAAGGCCTCTTTTCCCTGGACTTTCTCGGGTCCAAGGGCAAGCAGAAAAAAAAGTAGCTAGCCTTTTCCGCCAACCAGCTTCCGGAATTCCACTTCCCCGATGACCTTGATGCCGAGCTCGCGGGCCTTGTCGAGTTTCGACCCCGGCGATTCGCCCGCGACGAGGCACGACGTTTTTTTTGTCACGGACGGCCCGACCCGGGCGCCGAGCCTTTCGAGCTTTTCCTGGGCTTCTTCCCGCGTCCAGCCGGAAAGCGTCCCGGTGATCACGAACGCCTGACCTTCGAGGGGCTTCCGGCCGCCGCTTTCCTTCCGGGCCGTCATGTTCACCCCCGCCTCCCGGAGCCTTCGGACGAGTTCCCGGTTCTCCGGCTGGTCGAAGAAAAATCGGATGCTCTCGGCCACCTTCGGCCCCACGTCCTCGGTCCGGGTCAGCTCCTCCTCCGAAGCCCGGGCCAGGGCGTCGAGGCTCCTGAACCGCGCGGCCAGGATCTGGGCCAGGCGCTCCCCCACGTGACGGATGCCCAGGGCGAAGGCGAGCCTGTCCAGGTCCCTTTTCTTGGACTGCTCGATCTCGGCCAGCAGATTCTCGGAGCTCTTGGGGCCCATCCGTTCGAGCTTGACGAGCTCGTCGAGGGCGAGGCCGTAGAGGTCAGGGATGGAGCGGACGAGGCCGGCCGCGAGGAGCTGGTCGACGAGCGCGTCGCCCAGCCCGTCGATGTTCATGGCCCTCCGGGCCGCGAAATGGAGGATGGACTCGCGGACCCTGGCCGGGCACGAGGGATTGACGCAGCGCGAGACGACCTCGCCCTCCGGCCTGAAGATCGCCGACCCGCAGACGGGGCAGCGCGACGGCCAGGAGAACGGCCGCTCGCGCCCCGTCCGGCGGTCTTTCATGACCGAGACGACCCGGGGGATGACGTCGCCGCTGCGCTCGATGAGGACGTGGTCCCCGACCCGGACGTCCTTCCGCCGGATCTCGTCCTCGTTGTGGAGGGTCGAGCGGCTGATAGTCGTTCCGGAGAGCTTGACCGGCTCGAGCACGGCCACCGGGGTCAGGGCGCCCGTGCGGCCGACCTGGATGATGATGTCGTCGACCCGGGTCGTGGCCTGGCGCGCCGGGAACTTGAAGGAGATGGCCCAGCGGGGGAACTTGGCCGTGACCCCCAGGGCCTCCCGCTCCGCGGCCGCGTTGACCTTGACCACGATCCCGTCCGCGTCGTAGTCCAGGCTGTCGCGCTTCTCCGCCCATTCCTTGTAATATGCCAGGACGTCGACGAGGGCCGGGCAGAGGCGCGAGTGGGGGTTCGTTTTGAAGCCGAGCTTCCGCAGCTTCTGGAGAGCACCCCACTGGGTCGGCTCCTCGCGGCCGTCGATGAAAAGGTAGTATAGGAAAACGCTCAGGCTCCTCGAGGCCACTTCTTTCGGGTCGAGAAGCCGGATGGAGCCGGCGGCCGCGTTGCGGGGGTTGGCGAAGAGAGCCTCTCCCTTTTCCTCGCGGTCCCGGTTGATGGCCCGGAAGGACTCGAAGGGCAGGTAGATCTCACCCCGGACCTCCACGTCTCGCGGGTTCTCGATGACCAGGGGGAGCGCCCGGAGGGTCTTGACGTTCCCGGTGACGTCGTCGCCGCGGACGCCGTCGCCACGGGTGACGGCCTGGCGGTACTTCCCGTCGCGGTAGCGGATGGAGATGCCGAGCCCGTCGATCTTGAGCTCGGCCACGTACTCGGCGGCCTGGCCGGGGAGGAGCTTCCGGACGCGCTCCTCGAACTCCCGGAGCTCGGCCTCGTTGTAAACGTTGTCGATGCTGAGCATGGGCGTCCGATGGATGACGGAGGAGAAACCCTCGATCGGCTTCTCGCCGACGCGCTGGGTGGGGGATTCGGGGGTGACGAGCTCAGGGAACTTGGCCTCGATGTCCCTGAGCTCGCGGACGAGACGGTCGAATTCGCCGTCGGAGATCTGCGGGTCGTTGTCGACGTAGTATTTCCGCTCGTGATAGAGGATCTCGCGACGGAGTTCCCCGGCCCGGGCCCTGGCCTGTTTGGCGGAAAGAGAGGAGGACACGGATTTCCTCCGCTATCAGAGAGTCCTCATCGCCGACCCTCGCGGGGCGGGGGGCGACGAGGTTCGAACGCGCCTCCGGCGGGCCCCTTTAGCGCCCGAGCTTCGCCCTGACCTGGGCGACGAGCTGGTTGAACTTGTCGATGACGCCCTTCTGCTGGGACTTGATCTGCTCGATGGCCTGTTTCTCGGACTCGATGGCGTTGTTCAGCTTCTTCATGGAGACCTTTTCGGGGCCCGTGAGGTCGTCGTCGCTTTTGCTCCCGTACTTGTCGTTGTAGGTCTTGGTCATCTCAGCGATGTTCTTGTTGTGCTCTTCGATCTGGGTGTTGATCGCGGCCAGGTCCGGGCTGTCGCTGATATAGAGGTTCAGGGCCGCTTGATGAAGGTTCTTCTGCTGGGCGGCGTTCAGGAGGCCGGCTTCGATGAGGGCGTTGATGGCTTCGGGCTTGAGGGAGGGCTTGGTCTTGGCCTCTTTGTTCAGGATGACCGCGATATTGAGGGCGAGGTTGGCGGTCTTCTTTTTGGCGTAGGCTTCCCTGTAGATCGCCAGGGCCTCGTCGACCTTGCCTTCCTTGTAGAGGGTCTGGGCCAGGAGGGAGGCACTTTCGGAACCTTGGTCGGCGGCATAGAACTCCCGGAAGACCTTTTCGGCTTCGACGTACTTCTGGCTCTTGTAGAGGGTCGAGGCGAGGTTGTTGAGCTGTTTCGTGATGCTCGGGTCCTTCAGGATGCCGTAGGCCGTGATATAGGATGCGGCCGCGGCGCCGTAGTCGCCGGACTTCTCGGCGAACTGGCCGAGGAGAACGTGGCCGGAAGCCTGGAGTTGGGCCGCCGTCTTAGGGTCGGCGCTGGCCTTACCCTTGTCGATGATCCGTTGGACGGATGCTTTCGCCTTGTCCATTTGTCCCATTCCCGCGTAAAGGGAAGGGATGCTGAAAGTGATCTGGAGCTTGACGGTCTCGTCGATCCCGCTCATGGCCAGGGCCTTTTCGCCGCAGTCGATGGCCTTCTGGGCGTTCTTGGTCGCGCAGGGGGTCAGGCAGTAATAGGCGTAAGCGTAAGCGTCGTACTGGCCGCCTTTCCCCGCGTATTGAGTGATATAGGCATCGAGGGCCTGGATTTGCTGGCACTTGTCGGAGAGCTGCATGGCCTTGAGGTATTGCTCGTCGGCGCTCTGGGCGGCCAGAAGGCCCGTCAGCAGGAAAACCAAGGTCACGGTGGTCCAAAGTGTCTTTTTCATTCGAAACCTCGCATCAAAATTTGTAGAATCATAGCCCGCATCCCGGCAATTGTCAATATGTTGCCGCACACCCATAAAATATAGCAATTCTCATGCCAATAATGAAAAACGGGGACATCGGCATGCCCTATCGAGCGTTTCCTCTGACGGGCGCCCTGATCCGGCACGCGGCGGCCGGGAGGACCGTCTCTCAAATTGGACACCCCCTCCTTTGTTTTACTTCACCGGCGGCAATGCAATATAATACCCGAGATGAAAACAGCCCAGGACTTCGGAAGCGTTTTCCTTGAAGCGACAGGCCTGCCGCTCCGGGAAAAGGTCGGGCTCGACCCGTTCTCAAGCTTCAAGATCGGCGGCCCGGCCGACCTTTTTTTCGAGGCCCAGACGGAGGATGACCTCAAGCAGGCCGTGGCGGTCGCCGCCCGTGAGAGATTTCCTTTCTACGTCATCGGGGGGGGCACCAACATCCTTTTCGACGACGAGGGGTACCATGGCCTGATCATCCGGAACAGGGCGGGAGGCCTGGCCGATTGCGAAGGCTTGGTGACCGTCGCTTCGGGGACCGGCCTGTCGTCCCTGCTCCAATACAGCTTGACCAGGGGGCTCGTCGGCCTGGAATTCACGGCCGGGATCCCGGGCACGGTGGGCGGCGCGCTCGCCGGTAACGCCGGGGCCTTCGGCCGGAGCATCGGGGATCTCCTCGAGGAGGCCGTTCTCGTCGACCCGGCCGGCGGAGAGCGGAGGCTCGCCCGGCAGGATCTCGGCTTCGGCTACAGGACGTCCTCCCTCCAGAAAAGCCATGCCGTCGTCCTCCGGGCCGTCATCGAGGCCGCGCCAGGCGACCGCAAAATCTCGGAAGCCAGGATCAAGGATTACCTGGAGAAGAGGCGGACGAAACATCCCCCCTGGGGGACCGCCTGCGCCGGGAGCTACTTCAAGAACCCGTGTTCGCCGGCGGGGGAGAAGGTCGCGGCCGGACGGCTCCTTGAGCAGGCCGGCGCGAAGGGCCTGGCGGTCGGCGGCGCGGCCGTTTATGAAGGGCACTGCAATTTCATCGTGAACACGGGGAGCGCCCGGGCCAGGGACGTCCTTCAGCTGGCGGAGGAGATGAAGAAGCGCGTCTTCGGGATGTCCGGCATCCGACTGGAGGAGGAAGTCATTCACGTTCCAGCAACCGCTTCAATGCTCTGACCTTCCGGTTCGGCAGGGATCGACCCGCGATCAGTCCCAAGGCCTGTTTTCCCAAGGTCTTATATGTCTTTTCCTCGCGAGGGCGGCTCTTCAGGGCCTCGAGATGTCTGCGGACGGTCTCGACATCCCCCCGGGCGACCGGGCCCGTGAACGCTTTTTCCCAGCCAAATTTTTTTACGTTCTGTAAAGTTCCTTGGACGAGAGGCAGCAGGACGGCGATGGCCGTTTTTTGGCGGACTCCCGCCTCGCGGAGAAGTGCTGCGGCGGACGCCTCGAGCGAAACCAGCCCGTTCGAGGCCAGGCTGCAGGCGGCATGGTAGAGAGGCTTATCATTTTCCCGCAGGACCAGCGCCCGCCCGCCGAGCGTCCTGACCACGTCCCGCCCGGCCCTGACCGCGTCCGCGTCCCCCTCTAGCCCCCAGAAGATCCCGCGGAAGAAACGGACGGACGCGCCCTTTTCAGGGAAGGACTGGACGGGATGCATGGACGCCGCCCGGGCGCCCTTTTTCCGGAGGGGGTTGAGGACAGCCGCGGGATGAAGCCCGCTCGTGTGAAAGACGAAGCGGCCGGCCCAGCTCGACCCCGGCCGGGCCAGCTTTTTCGCTACGACCTTTAGCGTATCGTCCGGGACGCAGATGAACACGACTCGGGCCCCGCGCGCCGCCTTCCCGATGTCCGACGTCGCCGTCCCCCGGCCGATGATTTTCCGGGCCTCCCGGGCTGCGGCCGGGTCCCGGTCGGCGATGACTTTGAGATCCCAGCCTTTTTTCGTCAGGGCGGCGCCGAGCGACGTGCCGAGCCGTCCCGCACCGACGATGGAGAATGTCGTCATGGCTTGGACTTGAAGACCTCGTCCCAGAGGTTGACTTCGAGCGGCGACGGGGCTTCGACCCGCTTCTCCATCTCCTTCTGCTTTTTCCGTTCCTTCAGGGCGGTCTTGAGCTCCCGGGCGAAGACCTCCGACGTCACCGCGGTCACGCCGTTCGCCTTGGCGCATTCCCGGATGGCCCGGTCCGAGCTGACGACGAAGAACCGCCTCCGGTCCGTCAGCCGGAGGATGACGTCCTCGATGACGTCGTCGGCACTCTGCCCTTCCCCAGGATAGAGGATCGTGAACTTGGGGTTGACGGCGACCGCCGTCCGCTCTCGCTCGGGGTTGCCGTCGAAGACGAGGTGGATCCGGCTATGGGTGACCTTCTGGAAGCCCAGCAGCCGGCCGACGAGCCCCTCCCGGCCGGACCTCTCCTTGAGCTCGTGGGGGGCGATGCGGCCGAGGAGGTTGTTCCCGTCGATCAAGTAGGCCATGGCGTGTTGCGTTCCGCGCCGCCGGTCATCCCGGAGGCCACTTCATCCGGCGGCCGCCGAGGAGGTGGAAATGGATGTGAAAGACTTCCTGGCCGGAGTCCCTGGCCGTATTGAGGACGATCCGGTAGCCGGTTGTCCCGATCCCTTTCTCCCAGGCGATCTCCCGGGCCCGGAAGAGGATCTCGCCGAGCAGACCCTCGGCCCCTTCCGGGGCGTCGTTGAGCGAGGCGAAATGCGTCTTGGGAATGAGCAGGAGATGGACGGGCGCCTGGGGGCGGATGTCCTCGAACACGAGAAATTTCTCGTCCTCGTAGACGATCTTCGCCGGGATCTCCTTTTTGGCGATCCGGCAGAAAAGACAGGTGTCCATGGACCCTCCTCTCAGGACGTGAATCTTTCGATCGAAGCGCCTAGGCCGCGGAGCTTCTCCTCGATCCTCTCGTAGCCCCGGTCGAGGTGCTCGATCTCGCTGAGGATGGTTTCGCCGCCGGCGATGAGCCCGGCCAGGATGAGGCAGGCCGAGGCCCGGAGGTCGGTGGCCGTGACCTCGGCGCCGGAGAGGGGCGTCACGCCCTTGACGATGGCCTTGTCTCCCTGGACCTCGATCGACGCCCCGAGCCGGACGAGCTCGTTGACGTGGGCGAACCGGCGGTCGAAGATCGTCTCCGTGATGATGGACGTCCCCTCGGCCTGGGTCATGAGGGTGATGAACTGGGCCTGCATGTCCGTGGGGAAGCCGGGGTAGGGGGAGGTCGTGATATCCTGGGCCTTAATGTCGCGGTTGCCGAAAACGCGGAGGCCCCTCCGTCCTTCCGGATCGATCACCGCCCCGGAATAGCGGAGCTTCTCGATGACCGTCCGGACGTGGCCCGGCTCGACGCCCATGAGGAGGACGTCCCCGCCGGTCAGCGCGCCGGCGACGAGGAACGTCCCGGTCTCGATCCGGTCGGGGATGATGTCGTGGCTGGCGCCGTGGAGCTCCTGGACGCCCAGGATGTGGGCCGTGTCGTCGCCGCGCCATTCGATCCTGGCCCCCATCTTGTTCAGGAGGACGGCCAGGTCGGTCACTTCGGGTTCGACGGCGCAGTTCTTCAGGATGGTCTCGCCTTCGGCCAGGGCCGCGGCCATGAGGAGGTTCTCCGTGCCCGTAACCGTCTTTCTCTCGAACTCAATGACGGCGCCGCGGAGCCGGTCGGCCTGGGCCTGGATATAGCCGTGCTCGAGCGAGATCTTCGCCCCGAGCTTCTGCAGGCCGCCGATGTGGAGGTCGACCGGGCGCGAACCGATGGCGCAGCCGCCGGGCAGGGCGACGGCCGCTTTGCCGAAGCGGGCCAGGAGTGGTCCGAGGACGAGGATGGACGCCCGCATGGCCCGGACGAGCTCGTAAGAGGCCTCGTCGGACGTGATCCGCTCGACGCGCACGGAGACGGAATTCTCCTGGAGCGAACATTTTCCGCCCAGCTCGTTGACCAAAGTCAGAATAGTGTGGACGTCCTTAACCCGCGGGACGTTGCCGAGGCGGACCTCGTCGCCCGTCAGCAGGCCGGCCGCGATCGCGGGCAGGACGGCGTTCTTGGCCCCGCTGATGCGGACTTTCCCTTTCAGCTGGAGGTCGGGGCCGCCGAGGATACGGATTTTTTCCACGGCTCGATTCTAAAGGAAGTTATCGCCGAATTCAACCGGCCGGGACGATGCCCTGGCGAGACCAGCCCCAGGCGTCGTAGTAGGCGTCGAGGACGGAGCTGTATAATGCCTCGTCGACGGCCCGGCCCTGGTGGGCGCCCCGGGTCATCGGGACCTTGAGCTTGGCTGGGACGAAAGCGTCGTAGGTCCGGTCGCGGCCTTGGATGTTGTTCATCCGGCGCTCGAGGGCATAGATCCGGCGGCCGCACTCCTTGAGCGAATCGGCCGTGTATTCGATCCCGGTCAGGGCGCGGTAGAGGGAGAGGAACGGCTCCGCGGTGATGTCGCCGGTGAAGAAATCGCACAGGCCGAGGGAATCGACGAGGGCCTTGCCGGCCTGGCCCTCCGCGACGTAGGCCGCCAGGTCCCGGGCGTCCTTGAGCCCACCCTCCTCGGCCTGGATCGTCCAGGCGTAGGTGTGGTCGCCCCGGCCGCGGTTCGAGGTCCCGTAGGCCGTGAACATCCCCGGGAAGACCTTGGGGTTGATCCCGGCGTAGCCGAGGCCGCCGTAGGCCGTCGTCGCGCAATAGGCGATGTCGGCGAGCGCGCCCGCGGCCGAGCGGCCCGCCAGTTCGGCGACGACACGGTCGGTGTAGTGGCCGAGGAGCCGGCCCAAATCGCTCGCGCCGTAGGCGATGTCCTTCAGCGCCTGGATCATTTCGGCGGCGTCCCCGAACCGGAGGCGGCTGCCGAAGCCCGTGAAGAAGCCCTTCTCGGAAAGCTCCATGGCCCCGGCCATGATGCTGCCGAAGGTCATCGTATCGACGCCCAGCTCGTTGCAGAGATAATTCATGTGGAAGATGGCGTCACGGTCGAGGATGCAGCAGTTGATCCAGAGGGCGATCGTCTCGAACTCGGGGCGGACGCCGGCGCCGGCGTAAGGCCCCGAGTCGACCTTGGCCGACCGGGTGCAGAAAATGTGACGGCACTTGTTGCAGACGTTGTGCTTGCCGGAGATCTCAAGGAAGGCGTCCGTCGAGACGCGGGCGTAGTCGCCGGGGTCGAAGGACCCCTCGTCGAAATTGTGCCAGGGGAGGTATCCGCCCTTGACGCCCAGGTAGCGGCCGTTGAAAGCCCGGTCGAGCCACCAGGTCGTCCCCGTCGTCGGCCGGAACGAGGCCGTCCGGTTGGGGTCCTCGACGCTGGCCTTGACGATCCGGTCGAGCTCCGGCCCGAGCTTCCTGAATTCCTCGGCGTCCGCATAGGACACCGGGTTTTTTCCGAGCGCCGTGACGGCGACGAGGTTCTTGGAGCCGAAGACGGCCCCGGCCCCGCCGCGGCCGAAGTTCCGGTGATAATCGGCCGTGAGGCAGGCGAAGTCCACGAGGTTCCAGCCCGCCGGCCCCACGCAGACCGTGGAGGACCCCTTGATCTTCCGGGAGAGTTCGTCCGTAATCTCCGAGGCCGGCCGGGGCACGGAGCGGCCGCCGACCTTCTGGAAGAGGCTCTCTTCTGCGTCGACGACGCGGACGGCTCCCTCAATGACCTCGATGCGAACGGGGCGGTCGGCCCGGCCGTCGATGATGAGCTGGTCGATGCCGGCCCGCTTGAGCATGTTGTGGAAGAGGCCGCCGGCGCTCGAGTGCGTGATCATGCCGTAGATGGGCCTATGTCCCGGCACCCAGGCCCCGCTTTCGGGCGACCGGGTCATGGTCCCGATGAAGGAGCAGGAGCCCCGACCCGCGGTCGGGATGACGGTATCGTTCGCGGCGGCGCTGCCGATGACGATCCTGTTCCCGGGGCCGAGGGGGTCCTTGAGCGGAGCTCCGGCCTGGAGCTTTTCGGAGAGGAGCTGGGCCTGGAGCCCGCGGCCGCCGACGTAATCGCGGCAGAGAGTGGGGTCGGCCGGCTCGACCCGGACCGATCGGTCCGTCAGGTCGACCCAGGCCCACGTTCCCCGGTATCCGGACAATGTTGATCTTTTTTCAGGCATCTCGGGCTCTCCTCTTTTCTTCATCAATGGTCATGGCAGGCGTCGCTCATCACCAGCCCGAGGCGTCCGGATCATTTGATGGACTTGAGCGCCTGGTCGAGGTCGGCGATGACATCGTCCGGGTGCTCGCCGCCGACGCAGAGCCGGATGAGCTGGGGCGGGATATCGGCCATGCGCCGTGCCTCCTCGCCCTGCTGCTGGTGCGTCGAGATCGCCGGGATCGTGGCGACGCTCTTGATCCGGCCGAGGTCGGTGGCCCGGTGGATCATCTTGAAGTGATCGAAAACTTTCCTGGCGTTGTCCGGCGGGCCGTCGACCCGGAAGCTCATCAGGTGGCCGTAGCGGTTGACCTCGTTTCCGGTCCCGTCATCGGAATCGACGAGCTTCATGTATTGCTTGGCCACGGCGTGAAGGGGGTGACGGGGCAGGCCCAGGAAATCGACCTGGTAGACCTTGGGATGGGTCGAGAGGAATTCCGCCACCTTCTGGCAGTTCCGGCTGACGAGGTCCATTTTGGAGCTGAGGGTCCGGAGATCGTTGAGGGCGAAGAGGGCGTTGACGGGCGACGCCGACGGCCCGTTGTCCCGGTAGGGCCAGAACTTGACGTATTCCGCGAAGCTCTCCTTGAACATGGGATCGTCGTTCCGGACCTTGGTGACGATGGGTTTGCGGCTGATGAGCGCCCCGCCGATGGCCAGCCCGCCTGAGGTGATGGATTTCGTCAGAGAGTGAACGACGACGTCCGCGCCGTGGGCGATGGGCCGCATCAGGGCCGGCGTGGCGCAGGTGGCATCGATGATCACGGGGATTTCCCGGGAATGGGCGAGGTCCGCGAGAGCCTTGATGTCGGTGAAGGACTGCTGAGGATTGGAGGGCATTTCCATGTACAGGAAACGCGTGTCCTCGTCGATCTTCGATTTCCATTCCTGCATGTCGTGGGGATGAAGGACCCAGCGGACCTCGATGCCGCGCTCCTTCATCTTCCGGACCGAGAAATGCTGGTAGGTGCCGCCGTAAAGCTGGATGGAGGAGACGAAGTTGATCCTCTCCGGGCCGTCCTTTTGTTTGATGAGGAAGGGGTCCACCGCGGCCATGATGGCGGACATCCCGGACGCCGTCACGAGACAGGATGTGTCGAAGCCCGTCTTGTAGCCCTCGAGCAGGGCCAGGACCCATTCCAGGTAATAGGTCGTCGGGTTGGCGATCCTGGTGTAGCACCAGGTGGGGACGAGGTAGGACAGGGCCGCCTCGAGCTCGTCGGCATCGGCATACCCTTGGGAGGCCGAAAGGTAGAGGGGTTCGATCACGGCCCCCTGGTTCCGTTCGAGGGACTCCTCGAGCGTGTAGAGGCCGTGGACGGCGATCGTGTCGAACTTCATCGCCTTCATCCGGGCTAGGGCGGCCTGGCGCTGGGCGAGGAGCTTCTGGGAAGCGTCGATGTACTTTTGTACTCCCGGCCGATGGGGCTGGGTGGGACTCATGATTCCTCCGATCCGAAATGGATAGATTTCTCGGGGCTGAATGGCGCAGGAAAAAATGTTAAGAAAAACCGCATGACACGGTCTACGAGTCCTTAGGATATAAAGAAACAGGGCCGGGAGTCAAGGCCTAGCGGCAGCGGTGGATGGCCAGCAGGTCCGAGAGGATGGAGAACCCCGTCTCGGTCTTTCCAGCGCCCGCGCCCTGGATCGTGACCTTGCCCATGAGGTCCGTTTCGAAGCTCAACGCGTTCTGGGCGCCCATGACGCCGGCCAGGGGGTCGGAAAGCGGCAGCTTCTGGGGGGAGACGCTGGCGGCGACGCCGCCCGCCTCCTTTTTCGCCTGGGCGATGAGCTTGAACCGGAAGCCCTCCTTCTTGGCGGCCGCGACGTCGGCCTTGCTGATGGCCGAGATGCCCTTCCGCGGGACGTCCGAGGTCTTGAGCGACCCGCCCATGAGGACGTTCGACAGGATGACGATCTTGGCCAGGGCGTCGAAGCCTTCGACGTCGGCCGTGGGGTCGGCCTCGGCATAACCGAGTTTTTGGGCGAGCTTCAGGGCGTCGGCGTAGTCCATCCCCTCGGTCTCCATCTTCGTCAGGATGAAGTTCGTCGTCCCGTTGAGGATCCCCTTGACCTCCCGGATGTCGTTTCCGGGGAGGCCGCTCTCGGCGAGATGGAACACCGGCGTCCCGCTCATGACCGTGCCCTCGATCCGGAACTGGAGCCCGTTCTTGCGGGCCAGGTCCTGGAGCTCGCGGTAGTGGAGCGCCGCCGGGCCCTTGTTGGAGGTGACGACGTGTTTCCCCGACCGCAGGGCCTTCTTAATGTAGCTCGTGGCCGGCTCGCCGGTCTCAATGTTCGTGTAGGTGAGCTCGGCGATGACATCGGCATCGGTCTTCTCGATCATGTCCAGGGGGTCGAGCGGCTCGGCCTGGCCGGGGACCGCCTTCGGGTAATCGGCGAGGCTCCCGCCGCGGCCGAGGAGCTCGAGGACGGCCGGGATATCGATGCCCTCGGGGACCAGGAGCGTTCCCTTGATCTTGTCCGATATGGCGACGACCTTGGCTTCAAAGCCGTACTTGTCCCGGAGGAATTCCTTTTTTCTGTCCAGGATCTCCAGAAGTCCCTGCCCGACCGTGCCGCAGCCGATGAGGCCGATGCGATATTCCATGGTGGGTTCTCCTCCCGCTCGTTTTTCGAATAACCAATATAGCACAATCGGCAGCTCGACGGAACCGGACCGTCCGACGAATGATGAATGGGGTCGGACCACAATAACTAATTGAATATAAAATAGCTAAGTACATTTTTAGCCGGCTTTTCGGCTTTAAATCGCTGTTTTCAGGCCTGAAAACGAGGACTTAAGGCATCGGGCATCCCGCAAGTTATCCAGCGAAATTCGGAAATGAGTATTGTCTCCTCAAATGAAAAAAAAGGGCCGCCGTCCTTGCGGACGGGCGGCCCTTTTGGCTTCCGAAAAAGAAGACTTACTTCGCGGCCGGGGGATGCTCCTTGATGAAATTCTCCAGCCACTCCGTGGTGACGGACTTCGGCCGCTCGATGGGCAGGCCGAGGGCGCGGTCCCAGATGAGCTGGGCCAGGACACCGAGGGCGCGCGACACGCCGAAGAACACCGTGTAGAAGTCGTACTCGATGGCGCCGTAGTAATAGAGAAGGACGCCGGAGTGGGCGTCGACGTTCGGCCAGGGGTTCTTGGTCTTGCCGTGCTTGGTCAGGACGTCGGGCGCAACCTCGTAGACCATGCTGACGACTTTGAAGAGGTCATAGTCCGGCATGTGCTTGAGGGCGAACTCCCTCTGGGCGACGTAGCGGGGATCGGTTTTCCGGAGGACGGCGTGGCCGTAGCCCGGGATGACCCGTCCGCCGTTCAGCGTGTCCCACATGTACTTCTCGAGCTGTTCCTTGGTCGGGACGCCGCCGAGGTCCTTGACGAGGCCCTGGATCCAGGCGAGCACTTCCTGGTTGGCCAGCCCGTGGAGCGGCCCGGCGAGGCCGTCCATGCCGGCGGACAGGGAGTAGTAGGCATCGGACAACGCCGAGCCGACGAGATGGGTCGTATGGGCCGACACATTGCCGCCCTCGTGGTCGCTGTGGATGCAGAGGTAGAGCCGCATGAGTTCCTTGAAGGCGGGGTCGTCGCTTACGCCCAGCATGTGGGCCATGTTTCCGCCCCAATCGAGCTTCAGGTTGGGGGCGATGTGCTTGCCGCCCTTGTAGGTCCGGCGGTAGATGTAGGCGGCGATGTTCGGGAGCTTGGCGACGAGGTTCATCGCGTCCTCGAACATCGCGTCCCAGTACTGCGACTTGGGCATTTTCTCTTTGTAGCGCTGAGCGAACACCGACTCCCTCTGGAGCTGGAGGATGGCCAGCGAGAACTGGGTCATCGGGTGAGTGTCCTTCGGGACGGCGTTCATCGTGTCGAGGAGATACTGGGGCAGGACGCCGCGCTTCTGCCATTCTTCGGTGAGGGCCGCGCAGTCCTCATAGGTCGGGATCTCGCCGAGGAGAAGGAGATAAAAGATGCCCTCGGGCAGGGGCTCGGTGCCGCCGGGGGCCTTGGGGAGCTTGTCCCGGAGCTCAGGGATGGAAAAGCCGCGGAAGCGGATGCCCTCGAACTTGTCGAGGAGCGAGACGTCCCAGAGCATGGAGATGATGTCCCGGGCGCCGCCGACGACCTGGCCGATGCTGACGCTGGAGACATTGACCTCTCCGTGCTCTTTGCTGAGCTTCTGGACGCGTTCCTTCATCGGGCCGATTTTGGCCGCGAATTTCTCTTTAAGTGTAGCCATGAAACGCAACCTCCTTTAGGGTGCCGAGATATATGAATTTCCCCCTTCCGGGGGTGTATTATCTTAACACGCGGTCAGGAGGGTGTCAATCAAGAAATGCCCACTTTTCCCCTTATTTCAACGGTTTGCGGAGGGTCCGGGCGCCGCTCGCGACGGCCTGGGGGTTTTCCCATCCTTGACATCGCCCCCGGGCTGCTTTATTTTCTATCGTGATGGTCGGCGCCGTCTCCCGGCTGAAAGAGGCGATCGCGGGCTTGGCCAAAGAGCAGTCCTAACGTTCCCGAAGGGGGTCTCCATGAATCGTTTATCTCATCGGCTTTTTTGTTCGGGGTTGGTCATCGCGCTTATCCTGCAACTCGTTCCGTCGGGCGTCGCCCGGGCGCAGCAAGCGGCGGCGCTTTCGGACGATCAGGTGAAAGAACGCCTGGGCTATATCGAGAATGCGCTGCGTTCGGCCCAGCCCCGGGCCGAGACGTGGTACTCCGGCTGGCTGGCCGCATATTACGTCGGGGCCCTCGCCGGGGGCATGCTGGCCGGCTCCCACTGGACCGACACGAAGATAGAGACCGGCGAGACGGTTCCGGACAGGGAATTCGCCGAGGGCATGCTCGTGGGCGGGGCGACGTTTGTCCTGGGAGTCGGCGCCCTTCTCATCGACCCCTTCACGCCGGTCACCGCCCCCAAGGAACTCGGACGGCTGCCGGGAGGCACGGCGGAGGAACGGCAGGCGAAGCTCGAAAAAGCAGAAGAGCTCCTGCGGAAATGTGCCCAACGGGAAGCGTCGGGACGAAGCTGGACGACCCACTTGCTGAATATCGGCGCCAACGCCGCAGGCGCGATCGTGACCAAGGCCGCATTCAAGCAGTCCTGGGGCAGCGCGCTCATCACATTCGCGAGCGGCGAGGCCGTCTCCCTTCTCAATATCTTCACCCAGCCGATGCGGGCGACCCGCGACCTAAAGGAATATGAAGGGAAATACCTGGGGAAGAACGGGGGCTCCATGCCGGCCCGGCCGGAGCGCAACTGGACATTGAGCGTCTGGCCGGGTGGCCTCACCTTCCGGCTCGAGTTCTAGGAAAGGGGGCACAATGATCACTGGCAAAAAGCTTCCCATCGGAATAGCTTGCCTAGCCCTGCTCTGGATCGGGCTCGCGCCCGCCATATCCGCGGAGGTCAAGCTCCCCGCCGTCATCGGCGACCACATGGTCATCCAGCAGGACAAGCCCGTCTCGATCTGGGGCTGGGCCGCAGAGAACGAGCAGGTCACGGTCAGGCTCGGCGGCCAGGAAATGAAAGTCCGGGCTTCGACCGATGGAAAATGGCGGGCCACGTTCGACCCTCTCAAGGCCGGGGGCGCCGCCTTCGAAATGACTGTCCGGGGCGAGAAGGGCCCGGACATCCTCGTCAAGGATATCCTCGTGGGCGAAGTCTGGCTTTGCTCGGGCCAGTCGAACATGGAATGGCCCCTCTCCTCCGTCGCCAGCCCCACTCCCGAGATCCTGAGGGCCGACCACCCCAACCTCAGGCTCTTTCAGGTTCCGAAACGCACCGCCGACCGGCCGAAAGACGACGTGGAGGCCAAATGGGCGGCCTGCACGCCGGAAACGGTCCGTCCGTTCTCAGCCATCGCTTATTATTACGGCCTGGAGCTTCACGAGAAGCTGGGAGTGCCCGTCGGCCTGATCGAATCGGCCTGGGGCGGGACGGACATTGAGCCTTGGACCCCTCCCGCCGGCTTCGCCGCCGTTCCTGAGACAAAACCTCTCCTGGACAAGCAGCTCGCCAAGTACGAGGACTATCGGAAAGACCTCGAGAAGGCGCTCCCGGCCTGGGACGCGTGGCTCCACGAAACCCAAAAGGCGCTCAAGGCAAAATCCGAAATCCCGGTCGAGCCCGCGAACGGCGACTTCCCCGGAAATCCTTATGACAGCCCTCAGGCCCCGACGACGCTTTTCAACGGAATGATCCACGCGCTTACGCCTTTTGCCATCCGCGGCGCCATCTGGTACCAGGGCGAGAACAACAGGAACGATGGCCTGTTCTACGAAAAGAAAATGGAGGCCCTGATCAAGGGCTGGCGCGAGGTCTGGAAGCTCGGCGATTTTCCTTTTTATTACGTCCAGATCGCGCCCTTCAACTACGGCTATGACCGGAACATGAAAGGCAGTCCGATCCCCGACCTCGTGCGCCTGCCGCTCCTCTGGGAAGCTCAGACGAACGCGCTGCGCCTGCTCAACACCGGAATGGCCGTCGTGACCGACATCACCGACCTCGGCGACATTCACCCCCGGAACAAGAAAGACGTCGGGGGGCGCCTCGCTCTCTGGGCCCGGGCGAAAATCTACGGCGAGAAGGAGCTTGTTTACTCAGGCCCGATGTACAAGTCGATGGCGGTCGAGGGAGATCAAGCGAAGATCACGTTCGACCATGTCGGCGGCGGGTTAATGACGAACGACGGTCAGCCGCCCACCTGGTTCGAGATCGCCGGCGACGATCACATCTTCTACCGGGCCGAAGCGGAGATTTCCGGCGATAGGGTCATGGTCAAGAGCCCGCGCGTCGCGGTGCCGAAAGCAGTCCGGTTCGGGTGGAGCCAGCTCGCAATCCCAAACCTGGCCAACAAGGAGGGCTTGCCGGCGTCACCGTTCCGGACTGACCGTTAACGGCTTGATGCTTGTCGAGAACTTCCACTGAGTCGTAAAGAGGTCCCCTTTCAAGGCGCAAAACGGCAGACTCTTAGCCTTGCCCTAGTCCGGCGGCCGTTTCTCCTCTTGATTTTTCGGCACCTTGCCCGTATCCTTATGGTTGAATTCCTCCGGCAATCAAGGAGAAACACATGGGAACTCTCGTCGTTTTCTTAATCATCATCGCGGCCATCGCCATCATGGCCGTCGGCATGTACAACAGCCTGGTCACCCTGCGGAACCGCTGCGACAACGCCTGGTCCCAGGTGGACGTCCAGCTCCGCCGCCGCTATGACCTCATCCCCAACCTAGTGGAGACGGTCAAAGGTTACGCCAAGCACGAAAGCGGGGTCTTCGAGCGCGTGACGCAGGCCCGGGCCGCGGCCGTCAACGCTCAGACCGTCAAGGACCAGGGCCAGGCCGAGAACGTGCTGACCGGGGCCCTGAAGTCACTCTTCGCCGTCGCCGAGAACTACCCCGACCTCAAGGCCAACCAGAACTTCCTGATGCTCCAGGAAGAGCTCGCCGGGACGGAGGGCAAGGTCGCTTACGCCCGGCAGTTCTACAACGATAATGTCATGAAATTCAACATGCGGCAGCAAGTCTTCCCCTCGAACATCATCGCCAACATGTTCGGCTTCAAGACCAAGGAATACTTCCAGATCGAAGAGGAAGTGGCCAAGGGTCCGGTCAAAGTCAGCTTCTGAGCTGGCTGGGGCGCTTTATCGAGTTCGGCGGGCCTTTTTGGGCCGTCATCCGATGTATGAGCAGATCAGCCGCAACAAGTGGAAATCCGCCGCCCTCATCCTCTTCTTCATGGCTTTCATCTTCCTCCTGACCTGGTTCTTCGAGTACGTGACGGGCTGGGGAAAGGGCGGGCTGGTCCTGGCCGTCGTCGTCTCGATGGGCATGGCCGCTGCCGGATATTACTCGAGCGACAAGGTCGTCCTGGCCATCAGCCGGGCCCGCCCCGTGACGAAGGACGAACACCCGTATCTCTATAACGTCGTAGAGGGGCTGGCGATCGCTGCCGGCGTGCCAACGCCTCGCTGCTACGTCATCGACGATACGGCCCCCAACGCGTTCGCCACCGGCCGGAACCCGCAGAACGCCGTCATCTGCGTCACGACCGGGATCCTTGAAAAGCTGAACCGCGTCGAGCTCGAGGGCGTCATCGCCCACGAGATGTCCCACATCAAGAACTACGATATCCGGCTCCAGACTCTGGTCGTGGTCATGGCAGGCGTCGTGGCCCTTCTCAGCGACTGGATCCTGCGGAGCTTTTTCTGGGGCGGGGGAAGGAGACGGGGCGGGCGGGACGGCCGCGGCGGAGGCGGTGCAGGGGCCATCCTGATCGTCGTCGGCCTGGCTCTGGCCGCGCTATCGCCGTTCATCGCCACGATCATCCAGCTCGCCATCTCGCGGAAGCGGGAATTCCTGGCCGACGCGAGCGGGGCCATGCTGACGCGCTACCCCGCGGGGCTGGCCTCGGCACTCCGGAAGATCTCGGCGGACACGGAGCCCCTCGAGGCGGCTAATAAGGCCACAGCCCACCTCTACATCGTCAACCCGCTCAAGAACATCAAGGGAACGGTCAACAGGCTCTTCAGCACGCACCCCCCCGTCGAAGAGCGGATCGCGGCCCTCGAGAAGATGTAACGTGCCTCAGGTCAGGCTTTTGTAGGCGTCCTTTATAGACTTCTTGAGGTCTTTGACCGAGCGCTTGATGGTCTTTTTCATGTCTCCGGCGAGCTCCTGCCCGGTCTTCGTCCATTCCTCGAGCCGGGTTTTGAGGTCCGCCTGCGTCTTTTCGAGGGTGTCGAGCGTTTTGTCGTACTCAACCTTCGCTTCCAGTTTGACCTCATTGGCCTTGGCCCTGAGCTCGATGAGCCTGGCCTTGAGGTGATCCATCTCGATCCCGATCTTCGCCTGGAATTTCTCTTGTTTTGTAAGTTTGGCCATGATCTCCCTCCTCTTCGATCGAATGAAGTGCGGTCCCTTATTAATTAGTATAGGCTTTCTGGCTGCTTGAGGCAATCCAGGTCGGAGAGCGAAATAGACACGGTGCGTAATTAATTAGCAGCAGGATATCACTGGCTGTAAGCATCATCGGCCGGCCGGTTACGCTCCGAGACTTCGGCCTTGAAAGTCCCGGCCCATTTCTCTATAATAGCGGAGCCCTCGCGGGGTCGTAGTTCAGCTGGTTAGAACGCCGGCCTGTCACGCCGGAGGTCGCGAGTTCGAGTCTCGTCGGCCCCGCCACCTGTTACCCTGGTTTTCCCCTGATAATCGAGCGTTTTCCTTCTTTCTTCTTTTAGGCACCTTTAGTCCGAATTGGGCGAGTTTAGGCAAAATCTGTGACATTATCCTATGTCAATATTTTAGTTGACAGCCTCCTTTCGGCAATAAGATTCCTTATTCTTGAGCATGTAGTAGATGATCTTGATGAGCTGCCGGGAGAGGGCATTCATGGCTTGC
>JBEKXF010000031.1:0-36148 GCA_049512315.1 Candidatus Aminicenantales bacterium
AACGTGATCAGTTCCTCTCGCACGGGGCCGGCCCTCCTCCTGTCCGGAGGAGTACCTTAGCCCAAAAAAGCGGAAATATTCACGTTGCCCAAAGCGGAAATTATCACGTTGCCGCAACAGCCGGGGATGGTCCCGGGGAAGAGGGCTTGAGCTTTGGCCCGGCTTTGTCTAAAATACATCCTCGGGTCGGAAGGGATTGAGAAGATGAGACAAAACGAGCTTCGGGAGTTTTTCAAGAACGGCCGGATCCTGGTCGCGAAGGAATCCTACGTCATCGTCAAGTCCCGCCGGGCCTGCGCCGGCGCCTTCGCCGTCGTCCGGGACCGGAACGAGACGACCTCCATCGTCGAGCATTCCAAGCTCCGGAACCAGAAGTTCCTCGGCATCGAGGGCGATTGGCGGCTGATCACCTTCGACATGATCCTGCCCTTCGGGCTCATCGGCTTTTTCGCCCACGTGTCGGGGGCGCTGGCCAGGGAGGGCATCCCGCTCATCACCATCTCCGCCTATTCGACGGACCACATCTTCGTGAAGGACAAGGACCTCGACCGGACCGTTAAGGTCCTCGCCAAGCTGGGTTTCGCTGTCCGGCGGCTGTAAACCCAGGCGGCCTAAGGGCGCCCTGCGCGGGACCTTACTTGATCTCCTTTTCGACCTTGGCGGTCATCTCCTTGACGTCCGCCTGCTCGGGGTTGAGGCGGAGGGAGGCGGCCAGGACGTCGAGGGCCTCTTTCTTCTTGCCCGTCTTGTAATAGCAGAACCCGAGGGCGTTGAGGAGCCGGGTGTCGCTGTTGTAGATCTTGTTGCCCTCGAGAAGGCTCTGGACGGCGGGCGCGAACTCCCCCTTCTCCATCAGGGCCTGGCCCCGGAGCAGGAAATAATTGAAGCGGAATTTTTCCTGGCTCTTGAGCGGTTCGACGAGCAGCAGGGCCTCGTCGAATTTCCCCGACCGGACGAGGAAATCGGCGAAGTCGGCGAGGCCTTCCGCGTAGTCCGGCTTCATGCCCAGGGCTTTCCGGTAGGCCGCTTCGGCCTTGACCCGGTCGCCGGCCTTGTCGTACTGGATCGCCAGCCCGTAGAAATAGAGGAAACTGTTGGCGGCCGGCAGGGCCCTGGTCAGGGTCACCGGGTGCGGCACCGCCTCGGCCGGGGAAACGATGAACGGCGCCTTGGCCGTGCCCAGGACGTTGCCCAGACCGTCTTTCAGGCGGCATTTCATCTCGTAATAGTCCGGGGGGAAGTCCCGGGCCGGGAACGCCTCGACGATGCTCATCGTCCGGCTGTATGGCTGCTCGGCGAGCTTCAGGCCGAAAGTCCTTGCCGGCTTGCCTTTGGCCGCCGAGCCTTCGATGACGACCTCCACTTCTCCCCGGGCCCAAAGGTCATCGGAGACGTTGAAGATGCTGAGGCCGTACGCCACTTCGTCACCGGAACCCAGGGTCGCCTTCGGGTCGGTCAAGAGCAGTTTTCTCGCCATCTTGAAGGGAGCATTGGCCCCGGCCGGCGCGTCCTGGAGCCTGTACCCGATCACGGGCTCGGCCAGCCGCGCGGGCCCGCCCTCGGCCGGAACGGTCACCGCCTTTTCGAAAAGGCAGAACTCTTTTCCCACGGCGTTCTGGAGGAGGATGGTCAGGTCATAGGTCCCGGCGGCGATCGGGAACAGGTCGAGGACGGAGATCCCGCTCCCCTGGACGCTTCCGACCTTGTCCGGCGGCAGATAGAACGGGTAGTCCTTGGAATACTGAAAGACGACCTTCTCTCCCTGGCGCAGGCTGACGCTCAGCTTGAAGTTGCAGTAATACTGGTCCCGGGGCTTGAAGTAATCGAGGGACATCGTCCGCGGCGAAATGGAGAAGTGGAGGAAGTCGATGCCCAGGGCCGGGTCTTCGATGACGGCCGCGGTGGCGCTGCTCTCGATGTAGTTCGTGAGGTACTCCGTGCTGACGATCCCCTTGTAGTTCAGGAAATGCGTGGCGTAGGCGGAGCTGATGTCCTTTTTCGGCGAATCGAAGATGGCTGAAAGAATAATGCTGGACTGAGGAGACGGCGTGTAGCCGTAGGGGATCTGCCCGGGGATGAGCGAGATCGAGACTCCCGCCAGGGTCGGGACCAGTTCCCGGAGCTTTTTGTAGACGGCTTCGTAGTTCGTCTGATCGAGTCCCTGCGTGTCGATGATGAGGCTGGCCGGCCCGTCTGCGGCCGGATTGTAGAGCTTGAATTCCCCTCCCCGCCACTGAACGAAGACCAGCACGAACATTGTCGGCAGCCCAGCGGCTTTATCACCATAGTAATACCAAACCTGCGCGGGATAGACGTTTTGCAGGCCCTCGAATCGCTCGATGCTTTGCGGGCGGCCGAGGATCATGTAAATCCGTCCCATGTCCGTCATCCAGCCTTCCCGGGTGGTGCCGCGCCGGTAGTATTCGTTGGCGTAGTTGAACCGCTTGATGATCTCTTCCTTGTACTCATTTTGCGGCGTCCCCGGCGTGGGATCTCTCTGCCTCCAGAAGGCCTCGATGAACGCCTCCCGGTCCCGGTCGCTCGTGAGCGAAAAAAAGACGTCCTTTTCGGCCGGCAGGATGATATAGGTGGTGAGCTTCAGCCATTCCTGGAATTGCGGAGCGAGGTCCTTTTCCTTAGCCTTCGTCTGGCTGGAAAAAGACGCGGCGGCGACGGCCATGAGCAGTGCCACGGCGGCGGCAATCACGTTTCTTTTCATGGCCTCCCTCCTCGCGTTACCTGCACGAACGGATGAGTTCGTCCAGCCGGGCCTTTTCCTGCGGCGAGAGATCCGGATAGAACAGATCCTTATAGCGGGTGAGGTAGACGAAGGCCTGGGACTTGTCCCCTCCGGCGAGGAGAGTCCGGCCGAGGTTGTAGAGGGCGAAGCCGAAATCCGGCTTCAATGCGACGACCTTTTTCCAGGCCTCGACGGCGCCGTTGAGGTCCCCGGACTGGCGCAAGGCCGCACCGAGCCCGTTGTACGCGGAGGCGTATTTCGGGTCGAGCTCGATGGCTTTGCGGAAATACTCTTTGGCCTTGGCGAGGTCATCTGACTGCTCGAGCTTGTCGAACCGGGACAGGTAAAGAGAGCCGAAGTTGTTGAACACCATGGCGTCGTCAGGGGCCAACCTCAGGGCCTGGGTGTAAGCATCCTGGGCGTCCTCGAAGCGCCCCATGTTCCAGTAAGCGACACCGAGATAGTTCCAGGTTTCCGGGTCGAAATCGATCAGAGCCAGAGACTTTTTGAGGACGTCGACGGCCGGGCCGAAGCGGCCCTCCTCGATCAAGGTGATGCCGTAAGCCATCATGATCCGGAAGCTCTCCGGGTTGTTTTGGAGCGCTTCGAGGAGCACGGCCTCCGCGTCCCGCGGCCGCTTCCGTTCCTTGTAAAAGTTGGCTAGGTAGGTGTAGGCCAGATCGAAGTCCTTGCGCTCGGTAATGATCTCCTTGAGGAGCGCGATCCCGTCGGCCGTCCGTCCGGCGGCGTAGGCGGCCGTGGCCGCGGCCCATTTGGCATGGAAGGGGAGGAGCGTCTTGAGGTCGTCTTTGGCCGTGAAGGTCTTCCGGGCCGGGGACTGCGGTGAGGCCAGGTAGCCCAGGCTGCGGAGCTTCTCTGTTGTCTGACGATCCATCCTTTGCCCCGCGCTCGCCGCCAGGGGGGATGACTCGGCCTGGACGACGGCGGCGAAGGTCTTCCGGCACCGCTCGAGGTCGGACCGGCTGGCGATGTTCTCAAGCTCGCCGAAATCCTTATCCAGGTCGTAAACTTCGGGGATTGGCGATTCCATGTATTTTTCCCGGCCCTGAATATACCCCCGGAGCGGGGCCCAGCCCCTGTTGTAATAGGCCGTGAGGGCTTCGAAATAGATGGGCCGCGCCGGAAGACTTTTCCCCCGAAGCAGAGGAAGGAGGGACATTCCCTGGAGCCCGCTGGGCGGAGTCTGGCCGAGAAGGTCGCAAACCGTCGGGAAAATGTCGATATGGCAGGCTTCGACCTCCACCCGGCCGGGTTTCATCCCCGGAAGGACGAGGATGAGGGGGACGCGGAGCGTCGCGTTATAGGCGAAATAACCGTGGGTCATTTCCCCGTGCTCGCCGAGCGACTCGCCATGGTCGGCGGTGAAGATGACGGCCGTCCCCCCTTCCGCTCGCCGATCCTTGAGGAAACCGATGAGCCGTGCCAAGGCCGAATCCACGAAAGCGATTTCACCGTCATAGGGCCTTTCGCGGTACCGGGACTTGAAGGGCTCGGGCGGGTCGTAAGGCTGATGGGGGTCAAAGCAGTGGACCCAGAGAAACCAGGGTCCTCGGCTCTCCGCCAGCCAAGCCAGGGCTTTGTCCACGACCGTGTCGGCCCGGCGCTCGACAAAGGTCAGGTCACTTGGCCCTTGACTGCCGTAGCGATCATCGTAAATATCGAATCCCTTGGTCAGCCCAAATCGCGAGTCCAGCGGGAAGGCGCCGACGAAGGCGCCCGTGGCGTATCCCTGTCCCTTGAGCCATTCGGCCAGCGTCAGAAAGTTCTCGCGGACGATGAAGTTCGAGTTGTCGTGAACCCCATGGGCGTTAGGGGTGAGTCCGAGAAGGATGTTCGTGTGCGACGGCAGAGTGGCGGGCGTATGGGCGAAGGCCCGCGTAAAAAGGATCCCCCGTCCGGCTAGGGCATCGATCGCCGGAGTCCGAACCCCGGCGTAGCCGTAGCACCCGAGATGGTCGGCCCGGAGCGTGTCGATCGTGATGAGGAGGATGTTGGGCTTTCCGAGCGCGGCCGCGGACAGAGGAACGGCGGTTGATTGTGAGAGAAGGAGAAAGGTCGACAGGAAGACGGACGCGGCCGGGAGGCGACGATGGTCTAGTCGAAGTGTCCGCATGCGGGCCCGTGGGTGAGCGGCTATTTTTTCTTCAGGAATTCGAGGAAGTTCTTGACTTGGGCGGACCGGGGCGAATCGGGGTCGGACTTGAGATATTCCTCGAAGGGCGGGATCGCGTCGCTGTTCCGTCCCAGCGCGAGATAGGTGAGGCCCAGCTGATAGAGCCCGTCCAGGAAATCCTTCTGGATCTCCACCGACCGCTTGTAATACTTCAGGGCCTCCTCGAACTTCGATTGTTTCGTGTAGCTCGCCCCGATGTTGAAGAGGACCATTGGGTCGGTGATCTTCTCGAACTCGATCTTGTTGTACCACTCCATGGCCTTGTCGTTCTCGCCGCGGTTGGCGTAGCAATTGCCGATGAGGAGCAGGATGTCGGGGTTGGCCGGCTCCTTCTCCAGGACCTTCTGATAAGCGGCTTCGGCCTGGTCGTACTGCTGGAGCTCGAAATAGCAGTTGCCGACGTTC
Source organism: Candidatus Aminicenantales bacterium (assembly GCA_049512315.1). Lineage (GTDB taxonomy): Bacteria > Acidobacteriota > Aminicenantia > Aminicenantales > Saccharicenantaceae > DATKJS01. The sequence goes on from JBEKXF010000031.1 coordinate 5,340, forward strand.
TTGTAAAGGACGTAGGCGTCCGGGTTCTTGGCCAGGATATCCTCGTAGGCCTTGACGGCGTCGGGGTACTTCTTTTCCTCGAAGAGCTGGTTCCCGGCTTTCAACGCGGCCTTGAGCTCGTCCGTGATGAGCAGGCCCGCCATGGCCTTCAGCTTGGTCTCGATCGGTGGATTGTTCGTCGCCTCGGGGATGTTGGTGGCGATGTGCCGCGGCTCGTAGCCGATCTTTTCGAAGTCGATGTTCCATCCGCCACCCCGGATGTAGTTGGCGGTCCATTCGCCCGCGGCGTTGGTCGTCAGTTCGAAACCGGACACCCCCTTGAGCGAGTAGAGCTTGATTTTCACGCCTTCGATGGGCTTCCCGCTTTCGTCGGTGACCTTTCCCTTGAGTCGGCCCTGGCCACGGTAACTCTGGCCCAAGGCAAGACTTCCGGCAAGGACAAGAACGATAGCCGCGAGCATTATTTTTTTCATGATCCGCCTCGTCAGGTATTCTATCACCGGAAGCCGGCAAACGCCAAAAAGAAAGCCCCTCCCGGCCCGAGGCCGGGAGGGGCTTGGACGATCTGCTCGAACAGGGTCTAGAATTCGATGCGGACGCCGGCGCGGAAGATCCTCGGGTTCAGGATGCGCAGGGTTTGGCCGTATGTGGAGTTGCCATTCGTGTCCGTGGCGTCGAGTTCAGCTTGGACGGAGAGGGCTGTGGCCGAGTTGAAGACGTTGAAGCAGTCGATGGCGGCCGTGACATGGAGGGAGTTACTGATGGTGAACATCTTTTCGAGGTGAAGGTTGAGCTCGTAGAAGTTGGGCAGGCGGGTGTCGCCGAACTTGCCGACCTCTCCGGCCTTAGTGGCGTTCATCTCTACCCAGCCGATATTTGACTCATATTCCCAGACATAGGGCGGATAGACGTAGCCTTCGCGGGCGTTGAAGGCGAAGCTCGCGGCGATCCCGTAGGGGAATTGATAGAGCCCGGCCAGCTTGAACATCCAGCGGGAGTTCACGTACACGTCGGTGATGCCTGAACCGCCGCTCTGGGGAGCGATGACGCCTCCCTCGTAATAGTCGTAGTTGGTGAGGTCGTAGGGCCAGATCGACTTGTCGTTGCCGTGGTAATATTTCCAGTCGGAGAAGGTGAACGAGCCGTCCAGCATCCAGTTGTGGGAGAGGCGCTTCTTTATGACCAATTCAACGGCCTTGTACACTTCGTGGGCCTTGAGCAGGGTCGTGCCGTTGGTCGTGCCGTCGGGCTGGAGCGTTCCGTCGACATAGTTCGACCGGTACCAGCCGACCTTGGGAGATACGCGGCCGTAGTAGTTCGAGCCGGTGGTCGGATCCGTCCCCTCCAGAACGAAGTTCTCCTGGGTTTCGAGGCTGCCGTCTTCGAGAATTGCCCGGTCCCAGGATTCCCGGTGCGTATTCTTGTAGAAGAGCTCGAGGCGGGCGGCGAAGTCCGGGATGATCTCGCGCTCATAGGAGAAGGAGATCTCGTCGAGTAGTGGGGTCTTGTACCTGGGGTCGTACTTGTTCGCGGAGCCCGCGGTGGGGTTGGCCGGGTTGAAGCCGGTAAACCAGGACCAACCGTTGGGGTCGTTACGGTCGACCGTCGGCAGGCCGGTTTCCCAGTCTGTTCCGTGGAGTTCGTTCTGCTGGATGATGCCGTCGCCGTTGGCGTCCACCCAGCGCAGGTCGATCTCGGCCCAGGGCGCGGGGTTGAGGAAATCGCCGAGTCCATAGCCCGTCTGCGAGCCGTAGCGGGCCAGGTTCAGCTTGAGGACGTTCTTGCCGTCGCCGGTGATATCATAGATGACGCTCAGCCGCGGCGAGAGGACCTTGGAGCGGATGCCGGGATCGAGCGAGGTGATGTCCATGCCGACCAGATAATTGGACATCAGGGGCGCGGTCGGAATATTCTCGTTGGCCACGAGAGACTTCTCCATGTCGTAACGGAGGCCGATGTTGATGGCCAGCTTGCGGCCGAATGAGAGCGTGTCCTGGGCGAAGATCGAAGTCCGGGTGAAGGACTCGTTGATCCTCCAGTCCCGGTTGATCCAGGCCTCGGTCCAGGGCGTGCCGTCTTCGAGAGGTTCATAGTGGGCGATCACGGCGTTCCCGTTGAGAATGGAATAGCTGGAGACCGTCGAGTGCGTGTAGTCGACGCCGAACTTGATCTCGTGGTCTGCGCCGAGGACCTTCTCGGCGAAGTAGTTGCCGATGAAGTTGATGTTCGTCTGAGGGCGGATGGTCCCGTAATCGCCAGGAGCGTTTCCGGAGGCATAAAAAGAGGGCCAGCGGACCTGGTCTTCATAAGGGCCGACTTTCTCTCCGGGGGTGAAGTGGCCATTGAGGGGGACGAGATAGAAGACGTTGTGCGTGTAAATGGCCTTGAGGTTCAAGACGAGGTTCCCGAACATCTGCTCGACCTCGCCCTTGTAGATGGGCGTGGGACCGGTCTGGTTCCAGACCGTCTCGGGGCCCTGGAGCGTGGGGCCCCAGTTCGTCCGTCCCCATTTCAGTTTGTTGTCGTACTCGTAAAGGGCGTTGAGCCGCGTGCTCTTGGTCACCTGGCCGTCCAGCCGGAAGTATCCGGATTCGAGCCAGGAGTTGTCGGTCGTGCCGGCGAGGGTGTTGGTTCCGAGGTCCTGGATGCCGTAGGACCCGTAAAACCAGAGCTTCTCCTTGAAGATCGGGCCGCCGAAGTTGGCGCCGTAGAGATAGACTTTGTTGATGCCGGCGCCCTTGTAGCCGAGGTCGAGCAGGTCCTGCGGAATGTTTTTCGACTGCCAGGCGTTCTTCTCGGCGTCGAGGTAGAACGTGCCGGAGAAGGCGTTCCCGCCGCGCTTCGTGATGAAGTTGAGCTGGACGCCGCCGGTCTGTGACTTGATGTCGTTGTTGCCGTAGTTGATCTGGATTTCCTCGTATCCGGCCACGCTAAAATAGCCCGGCGACGCGCCCAGCGCGGCGTTGTCGGTGATGTTGCCGCCGTCGACGCTCCACGTGCTGTCGCCGGAATTGGAGCCGTGGCCGAAATATGAGGACTGCTGGCCGCTGTCGCTGCCGCCCACGTTCTCACGGTCGATGAGCATCCCGGGGGCGAGTTGCATCAAGACCCAGGGGTCGCGGGCGGTCGGCAGCCGCATGATCATGTCCTCGGTGATGTTGATGCCGACCTGGGTTTTCTTGGTGTCGATGACGGGCGTGTGCCCGACGACGGTCACCATTTCCTCGAGCGCGGCCTGCTCCATGGTGATGTCGAGCATGATGTCTTTGCCGTAGGAGATGGCGAGTTGCGTTCGGTTGTAGGGCTTGAACCCCTGGAGCACGCACTTCAGAACGTAGTCGCTGGCCCCGGCCAGGTGAAGGAACCGGAAATTGCCTTCCGCCGAGGTGACGGTGGTCAGCGGCGCCGTCTTGGATCCGGTCAACGTGACGTTGACGCCGGGAAGGAGATTGCCCTCCTTGTCAACGACCTTGCCCCGGATGCTACCGGCTTCCTGCCCGTAGACGAAAACTCCCAGCAGGAGAACGAGGGAGAACAATGCTAACGCTTTTCTCAATGAATCCCTCCTTTTTGAGGTTTCATGAACTCGATCCATACCCTGGGTGGATTCCCCTCCGCCCGGCCTACACCTGCGTGCCCCAAAGTGTACTCCTGTTTCTCACCTCCTAAATTTTTAAAATATTGGATGATTCGCTCCAATTTCAAAACCACCGCCCTTGAATTATCTAGATTGAAAGCAAATTCGGTGCCAACTCTTTGGGAGGCATGATCTTTAAGGATGTGACTTAAAATAAATGAGATAGGAGGTTGAAGCGGGACAGTGAGATGGGCTCAGGCAGAGCGGGGATTCAAAATTATGGATATCTCTCCAAAATTATGAAGTTAATCGCGTTCCGAGAAATAGTCGATCATCCGGGAAATGGCCTGCTGGCAGACGCGGCAGAACTCGCCCTTCGGGCTCGAGATCATGACGCAGGACATCATGGGGCGGTAGAGCCCCTTGGAGGCGTACCCGGCGCCTTCGAAGACCCCGACCTTGTCCTCGAGCGAGGCGTATTGCTTGCGGACCTCATCGAGCTTCCCGGCGATGCCCTTGTCGGCGTCCTGATATTTGGCCTCGATCTTCTTGAGCCCGGCCTCGTTCGTGCCCTTTTTCTTCGCCTCCTCGACCGCCCGCGCCTGCTCCTCCCCGTTCTTCCGGCGCTCGGCCATGAGGGCCTCGATCTTCTCCTTCCCGTACTCCGTGGGGACGGCGATGCCGGGCGAGAGGAGGTCCTTCCACTTGACGTTGGCCGGGTCGAGCAGGGCCGTGATGTTCGGCTCGAGGGGTTCGACGCCCTTGGGATAGAAATCGTTGTAGGAAACCTCGGAGGTGTAATACTCGTCGGCCAGCCCGCCGAAGGAATGTCCGAGCTCGTGGACGAAGACCTGGGGGCTCACCGGATTGTCGACCGTGCTCACGCAGTAGTCGAAGGCGATGCTGCCGCCGCCGTAGCGCTTGCTGTTGACGAGGACGACGATGACGTCGCAGGGCACCTGGGCCGCGATCTCGTGCATCCGGTGGTCTTCCTCGATGAGCATGTAGCGGTCGAGGTCGAAGGCGTTGAACGAGGCGTTGAGCGTCGTTTTCCTGTAGGCGCGCTGGCGCGGCTCGTCCATCGCCCGCTCCGGAGAGGGACGGAAGATGCCGGTGATGTTGAAAAGGCCTCGGGAGCTCTTGTAAGGCTCGACCGTGAAAAGATAGGCGGAGAAGCGGTCGACGTCGGCCTTGAACTTGTCCTTGTCCTCGGCCGTGTAGCCTTCGGCGATGAAGGCCAGGTCGACTTTCTCGTGGGGGTCGCCGCTCTTCTGCGCCTCATAGATGAAATCCCCGGCGGCCGTCCTCTCGCGGATGATGTGATAGTCCGACGGATCGACGGCCTGGCTGAAGAGGGGGTGGAGGAGGTGGACCTTATCCCGGGCCTCGATCACGAAGAGGGCCGGGCGCTTGGGATATGGGACGCGGATGGACCGCTGGAAGACACGCTTGACGCCGTTCAGGGCGGGGGTCGTCGTCTTGTATTCGGCGAGGGTCGAGTCGAAGCCCCGGCTGTAGATCATCCGGTTCGAGGCGATGTCGTAGAGCTTGACGACATAGTGCCCGTAGGTGAAGGGGTCGATGAGATGGGTCCGGGTCTCCGGCCAGATCCCTTCCTGGTAGATCTGGTCGATGGTCACGATCTCGTCCTTGGCGTCGCCGACTTGGTAGAGGTCGATCCGGAGGGCTTTGTCCAGGAAATAATCGTCGAAAACGACCTGGGTCTGGGCCTGCGCGGCGAGGGCCGCGGCGGCCAGGACGAAAACGGTTATCAGCAGGCGTTTGGCCATGGTCACCTCCGTCGTTCAGGCGGGATTATATAACAACTTATTTCGGTGACATACAACTAATTACCGAAATAGGCTACTCCCCCCGCAGCCTGATGTCACAAGATTTGCATCCCTGGATTCATTCGGTTAATTTCGGTAATTAGTTGTATGTCACCGTAATTGTAATTGCGGTGGTTCAGTCGCGGAGGGCGAGGTCGACGGCGGCCCGGGCGTGGAGATCCGTCGTATCGAATAGCGGCAGCCTGTTGTCCTTCTGCTTGACGAGAAGCGGGATCTCGGTGCAGCCGAGGACGATGCCCTGCGCGCCGCGGCCTTCCAGGCGGGCGATGATCTTCTTGAACGCCTCCCGCGAGGTGTCCTTCACCTGGCCCAGGCAGAGCTCGTTATAGACGATGGCATGGATGGCCTGTCGCTCCTCCTCGTCCGGGATGAGGACGTCGATGCCGTAATCCGAAGTGAGTTTTCCCTTATAGAAATCCTGCTCCATGGTGAACCGCGTCCCGAGCAGGCCGACCCGCCGCAGGCCACGGGCGGTGATGGCCCGCCCCGTGACATCGGCGATATGGATGAGCGGGATGTGAATGCCCTTTTGGATCTCGTCGAAGACCTTATGCATGGTGTTGGTGCAGAAGAGGCCGAAGTCCGCTCCGGCTGCTTCGACCCGGAGGGCCGCCTCCGTCAGCAGGACCGCCGCTTGATCCCATTCTCCCCGGTGCTGGAGCGTCTCGACCTCCGCGAAATCGACCGAATAGAGGACCATCTTGGCCGAATGGAAGCCGCCGAGCTTCTCTTTGACCGTCTCGTTGATGATCCGGTAATATTCCAGCGTCGATTCCCAGCTCATCCCGCCGACGAGTCCGATAGTTTTCATATTCACTTCAGCCAAATTATCTTCCGGCCGTCAGCGGTACTTGTCGACGACGGCCTGCATCTCGTCCATCCGGCGCTCCATCTCGGCGACCATCTTGAACTGGGTCCGGCAGCGGTCCAGGTTGTGGCCGTCGCGGTGGATCTTGAAATAGACATCGCCATCGAGATGGTCGGTCAGGAACCGGATGCCGCACTCGAGGGTCAGGAGCTTCGCGGAGAAGGCGAGGAGCCGGACCTCCTCGTCCGTCAGGAACTCGCGCGCCGCGTCCAGGTAGCCTTCGGCCAGCCGGTCGAAGAGCCCGAGGTCGAACCCGACCTGCGAAAGGTCGCGCTCGTCCTCGGCGGCCGTCGCGGCCCCGAGCCGGACCGAGTCGCCGAAGTCGTAGAGGACGGACCCGGGCATCACGGTGTCGAGGTCGATGACGCAGATCCCCTCGCCCGTCCGGTCGTCGATCATGACGTTATTGAGCTTGGTGTCGTTATGGGTGACGCGCTCGGGGATCCGGCCGGCGGCCAGCCCGTCCACGATGACGCCGGCGTCCTTCTCCCGCTCGAGAACGAAGGCGATCTCGGGCTTGACGTCGGCGGCCCGCCGGGCGGCGTCTTTCCCGACCGCCGCGAGGAACGCCTCGTAGCGCTTCCGGGTATGGTGGAAGTTGGGGATGGTCTCGTGGAGCCGCCCGCCCGGAAGCCGGCTCAGCATCTTCTGGAAGGCCCCGAAGGCGCGCGAGGCCGAATAGACGTGCCGGAGGTCCTCGACCTTGTCATAGGTCCGGGCGCCGTCGATATAGCGGAACATCCTCCAATAGGCGTCCTCCGGGGTCACGTGGAAGGACTTGCCGTCTCGGGCCGGGACGATGTTGAGGGTTTCCCTCAGCGGGTCCCCGTTCGCCGCGACGATCTGCTCGCGGGCGAACCGGGTCACCCGCTCGATGTTCTCCATGAGCTTCTCCGGCTCCCGGAAGACCAGATGGTTGATCCGCTGGTTGACGTACTTGATCAGCCGCCCGTCGGCCTCGAACTTGGAGCAGTAGGTGTCGTTGATATGCCCGGACGGGATGGGGCAGGACGAGACCCAGCGGCCCTCGACAGTGAAGGCTTCGCAAATAGCCTTGAGATCCGGCATCGGTTTCTTTTCCATGAGCAACCTCGGCGTTTCTCCCCGCTTTTCGCCGGGAGGGGGCCGTTCCTTAGGCGCCCATTCTAGACGAAGCGGCGATGGACTGTCAATTCTCCGACGCCCCCCCTCATCTAATTCGGTGACATCTAAATCATTGGGGGTCGGGCCTCAGTAACATACAGATAATAAAGATAATAGATCAATCCTAAGCCCATTTTTTAGCCTTAGGTCGCCGTTTTCAGGCCCGAAAAGACGGACTTAAGGCAGATTCCTCACCACTGACCAGCAGCCAAGAAGGCATTCCCTTAAGTCCCCGTTTTCGAGCGTGAAAAACGAGAGTTAAGGCCAAAAGAGGGGTATAAAAAAGGACTATATATAATATAATTAATTAGTTACTGTGGTCCGACCCCAATAAAGTTCGTGTAGCTGACGAAGGCGATCTTTTTTCCGTCGGGCGACCACGACGGCACGTTGATCGTTCCCTGCCCGCCGTAGACGTAGGCGAGCACCCGGACTTCGCCGCCCTCGACCGGCATCATCCGGATGTAGACCTGCTTGTAGAACGGGTGGTCCGAAGGGTCGACGTCCTTCTCGAACGACAGGAACACGACCCACCGCCCGTCGGGCGAGACGTGGGGGAACCAGTCCTGGAAGCTGTCGAACGTGACCCGTCGCTGCCCTTTTCCGTCCGCCCTCATCTGCCAGATCTGCATCCCGCCCGTCCGGTTGGAGTTGAAGAAGATGTACCGCCCGTTCGGCGTGAACTCCGGGCCGTCGTCGAGCGCCTTGGACTTGGTCAGCCGGGTCTCCTTGACGCCCCGCACGGGGATCTTATAGACGTCGAAATTACCGTTGCGCTCGCCGGTGTAAAGAAGGGTCCGGCCGTCCGGCGACCAGCCGTGGAGATAGGAGGGACCTCGCGGCGTCAGCCTCACCGGCTGCCCGCCTTCGGCCGGCAGCGTGTAGATGATGGATGTTTCCGCGGCGCCCGGGAGGTGGTTGCTGATGCCGAGCCTCTTTCCGTTGAACGACAGGACGTGGTCGTTGTTGATGGCCTTCGCGAACCCCGTGTCCAGCACGGCGGGCAGCTCCGTGTCCAGGTCGAACCGGTAGAGAAGGCCGTCGCAGTTATAGATGAGCGCCCGGCCGTCCTTGGTCCAGTTGGGGGCCTGGATCGCTTTGGGCGACTCGTAGACGACCGTCCGGTTCTTGGTCGCGACCTCCAGGATTTCCAGCCGGCTCCCGATGTAATCCCGATAAGGGACGAACCCGGCTTTCGCAGGGATGGTGATGCGGACGTTTGAGAAGCGCGCCTGCTCGATGACCTCCGCGCTGTGCGAGCAGATGAAGAGGCCACAGTAGACTTCGTCGCCCAGGGCGACACCTTCGACCGGCTCGCTGATTGTGGCTTCGCCGAAATGGGCCACGGACATGATGAAGGCGCTGCCCCGGCGCTCGAGCTGGATCTGGTTGGGACCCGTGACCCCGATCTGGTCTTCGGAGGTCTCGGTGCCGCGGGCCTTCCGGTACTGGATCGAGGTCAGGCCGTCGCCGTGGACGACCGCGCTCACGTGGGCCGAGTCGGCGTCGAGGGAGGAACGCGCCATCCAGCCGATCTTGCGGTGGGCGGCCGAGCCCTGGCCGAGGAACTCGACCCTCGCGCTGAGGATGAAATCGCCCTTCAGGCGCTTCCACAGGAAATGGCCCTCGTCGCTCGCGAACCACATGTTCAGCCCCGCGCCCGCGATGACGTACTCCTGCTTTTGCGGGTCGTAGGTCACGGAGCCGGGGCGTTCGACCGGCCCGATGTCGCCGTGGCCGTCGAAGACGCCGAGCGGTTTTTCGTGCCCGGCCTGGACGTGCTGAGACGGCAGGACAGGGGTGAAGAGAAGGAACAGGGCGATGGCGGCGGCGGTGATAACGAAACCGGAGGCGGTTTTATGCATCAGAGCTGACGACCCGGTTTTCATCTTGATATGTCCTTGCCTGGGGGATAGGGTTAGGTCGAATGATAGTCCAACACCGCCTTCGGGTCAAACCCGCGCTTCCCGGGCGTCCCCGCCGCACGGAATTTTGACTTCGGATTTCGGTCCGTGTTATAAATCAAGAAACTCCATGAACGGGTACATCGCCTGGGTCATCGCCCATCCGCTCTGGTCCGCCGCGGTGCAGTTCGGCCTCCTGGGCACCCTCGGCGAGGTCCTGTCGCTCGTCGTCCGCCGGAAGCCGCTCGCCGCGCTCGGTGGCTGGTGGCGGGGGCTCCTGAAGGTCGCGGCCTGGGGCGTGCTGGGGATCGTCATCAAGTACGGCTTCACCGGCATGAAAGGCTTCGTCGACGCGCTGATCTCCAAGAGCCTCCTCCCGCAGGTCGCCCACGGGTCCGTCCTCTGGGCCTTCATGGTTTCCGCCTTCACCAACCTTTTTTTCGGGCCGCAGATGATGTTCTTCCACCGGCTGGAGGACTGCCTGATCGCCGGGAAGTGGGACCTGACCGGTTTGAAGAAAGCCTGGCTGACGCTCCTCTGGTTCTGGATCCCGGCCCACACCGTCACCTTCTCGCTCCCGGCCGAATACCAGATCGGCCTGGCGGCGCTCTGGTCGGTCGCGCTCGGGCTCATCCTCGGGTTGACATCGGCCAAGGCCTGACGGAAATCGACGTTGTCGACTGGCTGGCCTGAAAGCTATTCCGCCGTCGCCCTGACGCGGTCCTCCTGCGACATGGCGGCCAGCCGCTTGACCTCCTCGACGCTCAGGCCGAGCCCCTTCGCGACGCGCTCGCCGTACTCCGGGTCGGCCTTGTAGAAAAGGGCGGTCTGGCGCAGCTGGATGCGCTTCTCCGTCCCTCCGAGGTGGCCGACGATGTTGCCGACGAGGTGCTCGCGGTCCATGTCCATCATGACCTTGCGATAAAGCGCTCCCGCTTGGACGAAGTCGACGTCGCCAAGAACGTACGCGTGCCGCGCCGCCTGTCCCGTCACGTCGACCGCCGGTAACGCAAAGCTTCCGTCCGGGTCCGGGCCGCCGAAGCTGTTCGGCCAGTAGTTCGGGCCGCCCCCGCCGTTATTGTCCAGGCGCATCAAGCCGTCCCGCTGATAGTTGTGCGCCGGAGCCGCCTTCGGGGCGTTGACCGGCAGCAGATTGTAGTTGGGGCCGAGCCGATGGACGTGCGTGTCGTGATAGCTGAACAGGCGCCCCTGGAGCATCTTGTCCGGCGACGGGCCGATGCCCGGGACGAAATTCCCGGGCGAGAAGGCCGCCTGCTCGACCTCGGCGAAATAGTTCTCAGGGTTGCGGTCGAGGACCATGCGGCCGATCTCGACCGGCGGGAAGTCCGCGTGCGGCCAGACTTTGGTGATGTCGAAGGGGTCGAACCGGTAGCTTTTCGCCTGCTCCGGCGTCATGATCTGCACTTCGACCCGCCAGGCCGGATATTCGCCGCGGGCGATCGCCGCATGAAGGTCCCGGGTGGCGACGTCGGGGTCGGCGCCGCGCATCCGCTCCGCTTCCTCGCGCGTGAAATTCTGGATCCCCTGTGCGGTTTTGAAATGATACTTGACCCAGCAGTATTCGCCCTTCGCGTTGTACCACATGTAGGTGTGGCTGCTGTAGCCGTTCATTTTACGGAAGCTCGCCGGCGTGCCGCGGTCCGAGAAGAGGATCGTGACCTGGTGGATGGATTCGGGGGTCAGGGAGAGGAAGTCCCAGAACATGTCCGGGTCCTTGAGGTTGGTGCCCGGGTTGCGCTTCTGGGTGTGGATGAAATCCGGGAACTTCAAGGGGTCGCGGATGAAGAAGACCGGGGTGTTGTTGCCCACCATGTCGTAGTTGCCTTCTTCGGTGTAGAACTTCACGGCGAACCCGCGCGGGTCGCGCTCGGAGTCCGCCGATCCCCTCTCGCCGCCGACGGTCGAGAACCGAACGAAGACCTCGGTCTTGTTTCCGACTTTGGAAAGGAACTTCGCGCGTGTGTGCTTGGAAACGTCGCGGGTCAACTCGAAATAGCCGTGCGCGCCGGCCCCTTTGGCGTGGACCACGCGCTCCGGGATCCGCTCACGGTCGAAGTGGGCGAGCTTGTCGAGGAGGTGCACGTCCTGGACGAGGACCGGCCCTTTCGTCCCGGCCGTCATCGAGTTGAGGTCATTATCGACCGGCATCCCGAAACCGGTGGTCAGAGTTTTTTTCTTGTCGGCCATGTCAATTTCTCCTTCTTTCATTGGCTTTGATGCGCTGGGATCGCGTCCCATTCGTGACTTTGTCGTTTTGGTGTTTCGAGCAGTCCGGGCAGACTCCGCGGAGCTCGACGTAGGCGGATTCGACCCTCCCCAGCCCCTGCGCGGACTCCGGGATTTTCACGGCGTCGAGGTCCCGGTCATAGAAATCGCGGATCAGGCCGCATTGGATGCAGATGAAGTGGTGGTGGGTCTCGGTGTTCGCGTCGAACCGGACCCGGTCGGGGAGGGGCCTCAGGGTCGAGACGAGCCCGAGGTCCCGGAAGAGATCGAGCGTCCGGTAGACGGTGTCCAGGGAAATGGTCGGCATCTTCCGGCGGACGTTCCGGTAGATCGTTTCGACCGTCGGGTGGTCCGCTGTCCGGGCCGCCTCGCCGTAGATCACGATGCGCTGGTGGGTCAGCTTCAGGTTGGCGCGCTTGATGACATCCCTGAAGCGGCTCATCAATGTCTTGAGCTCGGCGGGGACGCGTTCGATCTCGTTCTTTTTCATAATAATAATGATTACTAAATAATATTATACCTACAATTAGGCCGATGTCAAGACAGTTTCCCGCGAGCTTTTCGGCCATCGCGGCGATCTCGGAGTTGACTCGAACTAGGGATTCAGATTATCTTTAGGAAAAGAGGGAAGGGGAATAAGCTTTGGAATGCCCGAAGTGCCGCGCCGCAAACCCGGACACGTCCCGGTTCTGCAGCACCTGTGCGGCCCCGCTCCTGGCTGAACCGCCCGGGCCCCGCCCGTCTGCGCCCGGCGAGCCCCCGCCCCAGTCATCCGCCTCCGCATCACCTCCGCCGATACCATCCGCCCCCGACGCTCCCTCTCTCACCAGGACCATCGAACCTCACCTGCGCGGCCTCGCCCCCGGGACAGTGGTCGCCGGCAAGTACCGTATCGTCGGGGAGGTCGGCCGGGGCGGCATGGGCGTCGTCTACGAAGCGGACGATCTCAAGCTCGGGCGCCCCGTCGCCCTAAAGTTCCTTCCCGGCGAGCTGACCTACGACGCCGAGGCCCGGGAGAGGTTCGTCCACGAGGCCCACGCGGCTTCGGTCCTCGACAACCAGCACATCTGCACCATCTACGAGATCGCCGAGAGCGGCTCCGGGCAGATGTTCATCGCCATGGCCCTCTGCCACGGCGAAAGCCTGAGGGCCAAGGTCAAGCGCGGCCCGCTCCCGCCCGCCGAGGCCCTGTCCATCACCGCCCAGGTCGCCGACGGCCTGGCCGCCGCCCACGAGATAGGCATCGTCCACCGGGACATCAAACCCGGCAACATCCTCATCTCGAAAGATGGAACGGCCAGGATCGCCGATTTCGGCCTGGCCAAGATCGCCGGCGAGGCGCGCCTGACCCGGCCCGGAACCTCGATCGGGACCGTCGCCTACATGTCGCCCGAGCAGATCCGCGGCGAGGACGTCGACGCCCGGACCGACGTCTGGTCGCTGGGGGTCGTCCTCTACGAAATGCTCACCGGCAGCCTGCCCTTCCACGGCGAGAACGAGCACTCCTTCGCCTTCGCCATCGTCCACAGCGACCCGAAACCCCTCGGCAACCTTCCGCCCGGCACTCCGGCGGGCTGCGGGCCGATCATCTCCAAAGCCATGGCCAAAGACCCTTCCGACAGGTTTGCTTCGGCCAGGGAGATGGCCGAGGCGCTGGCCTCCGTGATGGCGGGCGCCGGGTTTCGCCCACAACCCCTTCCCCGCCCCGCCTTCCTGAGGATGGCCCTCCCGGTCGTCCTTTGCGCGGCGGCCGTCTATGCCATCCTCGCCCTCGGCGTCCCCGGGAAAATCGCCACGCTCCTCGGCCTTGGCGGGCGTCCTGCCGGGCGCCACATCACCATCTTTGCTCCGAACGTCCTCGGCGACAACGCGGCAGACAAGGCCTTCGCCGGCGGGCTTGCCGAGTACCTGCGCCGCAAGCTTGACGAGATCGCCCGCCGGTCACGCTCCTGGGTCACTCCGGTCGAGCATCTCGAGATGTATGAGGTCCGCGAAGCCGCGGACGCCCAGCGGATCCTCGGGTCCAACGTCGTCGTCTCCGGGACGCTCAAGTGCGCCGGCGATAACCTGACCTTGACCCTCGACGTCGTCGACCCGGCCCGCTACCGCCGGCTCGCGTCTCTGCCGAAGTCCGACAACATCGCCAACATCGCCACGTGGCAGGAAGACCTGGTCGTCGAAGCCGCCTCCGCCATCGGCCTGGCTCCCGCGCCGGGCGACAGGGCAGCCCTCGCCGCCGGCGGAACGACCGTGCCCGGAGCATTCGAATCCTATATCCGGGGCCTCGGGCTCATGACCGGTCCCGAGACGACCGAAAACGCTGATGCGGCGATAGCGGCTTTTGAGGAGGCCGCCCTGCGCGACCCCTCTTTCTCCGCCGCCGGGCTCGGCCTGGCCGAAGCCTATTGGAGGAAACATACGCTCGGCAAGGATCAAGAGCAGGTCCTCAAGGCCGAATACCAGGTCCGCGCCGTCCTCAAAGCGAACGACAAGCTGGCTTACGGCCATCTGGTCCTTGGCAATGTGCTGCGGGGTCTCGGCCGGATGGACGAGGCGGTCCACGAATTCGAGCGGGCGCTTGCCCTCGACCCGCTTTCCTACGACACCCAGATCAAGCTCGGCTTCATCTACGAAGACACGCAACAGCCGGCCAAGGCCGAGGCGGCCTACCGCGCCGCCCAGCGAATACGGCCGGGCTACTGGGCCGCGGCGGGCAATCTCGGCTACTTCTACTTTTTCCGGGGCGCCTTCGACAAGGCCCGGGACGAGTTCGAGACGGTCACCCGGATCTGCCCCGGCAACATCAACGGCCTGAACAACCTCGGCGCTGCCGATTTCAAGCTCGGCGACAACGCCAAGGCCGGGGCCGCGTTCGAGCGCTCGAACGCGATCAAGAGGAACCCCGACGCCTGCTCGAACCTGGCCCATCTCTACTTCTACAGGGGCCGGTACGCGGACGCCGTGACCATGAACGAGGCCGCGATCGGTTTCGGGCGGGGCGATTATCTGCTCTACGGCAACCTGGCCGACGCTTATCACTTCACTCCGGGGAATGAGGCCAAGGCGATCGAGGCCTATCGCAAGGCGATCGAGCTCGTCGAAAAAGAGCTCACCGCCAACCCGTCCGATTCCCACCTGCGATCGAGCCTGGCCGCATTCCTGGCTAAATTGGGCCAGGCCGAACGGGCCCGGACCGAGATCGCCGAGGCCCTCCGTGTTAAGCCCGGCGACACCTCAGTCGTCCTGAAGTCCGTCATGGTTTTCGAGCTCAGCGGCGCGCGCCCGCAGGCCCTCGAGGCCCTTCGCGAGTACACGCGGCTCAAGGGGCCGATGGACGAGATCGCCAAGGACCCGTTCCTGGCCGGGCTGAGGCAGGATCCGGGATACGCGGATGCCATCGAAGGCAAATCGGCCGGCGGAACCGGCACGAAGCCTGATAAAATCAAGAATTGAAGGAGGTCATCATGGTGGAACATGCGATCACGGAACACAAGGTCAACATCAGCATCAAGGAGAAAAAGTTCAAGTACAACAAGGAGTGCCTCTGCGTCGAGAGAGGGGACACGATCACGTGGAAGCTCAATCCCAAATTCCCCTACGGCATCGTCATCAAGGCGCTGGTCTCTCCGCTCGACTGGTCCTACAAAATGACGGGAAAGGGCGAGGTGATCACTGCCAAGGTGAGCAAGCACGCCGCTCCGGGACTCTATCCCTACGGCGTCGGTGCCTTCGACGGGGAGGAGCTGCTGTTCGACGACCCGGAGATCATCGTCCGCCGTCCCGGCTGATGAGGTCGAATCGGTTCCCGTTTCGCGCCGCTGACCGGAAGTTTGTGGATTATCCTAGTAGGCGGAGCACAGGTGATTTGTGCTAATAATATACATCTTCCGCTTCTTCCAATGCGGAAAAACACGAGGAGGCCAAGATGAAGAAACGACGCGCCCGCGGCCATCTCATGGTATTGATCGCTCTTGCGGCCATGACAAGCCTAGCCGTCTCCCAGGCGGCCTCCCCAGGTCCGCGCCCCCTCCAGATAGCCGCCTCGGGCTCGGCCTCGGCCTCAGATTCAGATAAAGCCGCCATCGCCGACACCCGGACCTACCTCCAACGCCTGGAAAAGCTCGGCTTCGCCGGAGTCGTCCTCGTTGCCAAGGCAGGCGCACCCCTTTTCGCCGAGGGCTACGGACTAGCCGACCGCGAGCTCGGCCTGCGCTGGACGCCGGCCACGGTCTCCTGCACCGGCTCGATCACGAAGCAGTTCACGGGCGCGGCCATCCTCAAGCTCGAAGAGGAAAAAAAGCTGAGCGTCACCGACCCGATCACCCTTTACTTCAAAGACGTCCCGGCCGACAAGGCGCAAATCACCCTCCACCACCTGCTGACCCATTCCTCTGGTCTGTCCGACCCGGAGGACATCGGCGACTATGACCCGGTCCCGCTCGCCGATTACGTGCGCAAGGTCCTCGCCCAGCGCCTCCTCTTCGCTCCCGGGGCGGGATACACCTACGCCAACGCGAACTTCAGCCTCCTCGGGGCGATTATCGAGAAGCTCTCGGGCATGAGCTACGAGGCCTTCCTGCGGGAGCGGCTGTTTCTGCCGAGCGGAATGTACGAGACGGGCTATCTCCTGCCGCAATGGGGCGACGGCCGCATGGCCCAGGGCTACCGCGCCGGGGAGCGCTGGGGCACGGTCCTGGGGCACCCCATGGCCGCTGACGGCCCGCACTGGGCGCTTCGGGCCAACGGCGGCATCCATTCGACCGTATACGACATGCTCCGCTGGGCCCAAGCCCTGCTCGAGGGGCGGGTCCTCTCGCCCGAGTCCATGAAGAAATACTGGGCGCCCCACGTCAGCGAGGGCGGCGATACCTTCTACGGCTACGGCTGGTCCATCGCCAAGGCCCCGGACGGGACGAAGATCGTCACCCACAACGGCGGCAACGGCATCTTCTTCGCCGACCTGGCCATCGTCCCGGACACGGGGCTCGTCGTCTTTCTCATGACCAACGTCATTGCCGAGAGCCGCGTCGCGAATTCCCTGCTCGGACAGCTCGGCATGCGCTTCTTCGCCGGCCAGCCGTATCCCCCGATCCCGGAGATCGTGGACTTGGACGAGGCGGCTCTGAAAGCGCTTGCGGGAACTTACCGCCTGACCGGCGACGGGGGAGGGTACCGCCTGACTATGGACGGCAAAGCCCTCTTCATCGAGGCGGAAGGCCAGAACGCGTTCGCCCTTCTCAACTCCGTCCGGGAGGCCGAGCCGGGTCGCCTCGAAAAGCTCGATCGTCTCACGGATCAGATCATCACCGGCAACAGGGCCGGCGATTTCGCCCCGCTCTTCAAGGCCTATGGCGGTCAAATACCCATCGAACGCCTGAAGGCCCGCTGGGCTGAGGTGGCCCAGGCGGTCGAGGAGGGACGCGGCCGCATCCTGCGCTTCGAAGTCCTCGGCACGGCCAGGACCCAGGACAGGGACGAGACTGTGGTCCGTTTCCACGGCGAGAAGGGATACGTCGATATGACCTATGTTTGGGACCTCAAGGAAGAAGGCCGGCTCCTGGGCAGGTCCGATCGCGGGCTGACTGTGCGCCTTCGCCTCTTTCCTTCGGGCGAGCGGGATTTCTTCACGTGGGACGGCGGGATCAGGCCTCCCAAAGTTGTGCATTTCGAGGCCGGCGCTGACGGCAAGATGGGTCTCAGGCTAGAGAGCGCAAAAGATGTGGCCGTGAGGTGATCTCGTCCTGAATATTAAGGATGAGATGAGAAAACGCGGGTCCTGCGGCATTCGCGTTGGGACGATCTTTCTTGCAACCCTGACCTTGGCTTTCGCCGTGTGCTCATCGCGCTCATCCCAGGAAACGGACCTTAACGCAGGCAAGAACTCGCTTCAGCCGGCCCAATCAGAACCAATCATCAAGGTCGTCACGGACGAGGCCGTAGCCGGGCTCTCCTTTCTGAGTTGGGATACCGAGGGAGGGGAGAAGGCCGCGACGAACCTGCTGCGGGCGGAAAATTCGGTCCGCGTCCAGTTTCTGACCGATGGCTTGTGGAACGATGCCAAGATGGTCGACCGCCGGGTCGTGAACGGGGGAGAAACGGTCGTGTACGGGCTCGAGGCGGGAACAGTGCGGCTCGAGTGGAAAATCGAGACTGGAGCGGTGGCGGGCGTGGGGTCCGGCTCGCTCAAGCTCATCCTCTTAGCCCACTCATCAGTCGTCGACAATCCCAAGCGTTCATCTGCTGACGCCACCACGCTGTCCAGCGCCCCTTCCGTCGCCACACCCCTCCGCCTCATCCTTCCCTTCGACCCCAAAATCACTTCGACGACCGTGCTCCCGGGCGACTGGCTCGATAACGGGACATTCCGCCTCCCCGCGGTCGTCAACGCGCCCGACTTCGGCCCGATGCTGGTCGCGGAGTCATCAGGCCGCTCCCTTATCGGCCGCCTTACGGGCAGCCGCGCCGCCAAGATCGTCGACCTCGCCCTCGATCTCCCGGAAATCGCCCCCGGCAAGCCGGTCGCACTCACCCTCTCGCCGCTCCTCCTCCCTCCGCCCCCGGGGCTCCGCGCGACCGACCTCTGGCTTGCCGCCCGCCGCGGCTGGCTCAACGCCCTTCAGCCGTGCTCCCGCTGGGGCGAGCAAACTAAACCCTTCAGCTCGCCGCCCGGGATCCTCGGCAACAACGTCATCAGCGACCCTGCCAGCATCTCGGTCTGGTTCTACGCCGACCAGGCCTTCTTCACGCCCGAGATCGCCCCGGGCATCTCGCTCATGCCCCTCGTCCGCCGGACGATCGACTACTGGCTCGACCAGCGCATGCGCCGCGACTCCGCCGGCCGCCTGACGGGCGAGATCACGGGCTACTGGGACTACGGGAATTTCCTCGATGCCGAAGCCTCGCCGCTCATCGCCGCCTGGGATTACGTCGAATCGACGGGCGACCTCGCCTGGCTCGGGCGCCGAATCGAGCGCCTCGAGCTCGTAGCCGGTTTCCTGGCCCGACGCGACGTCGACGGGGACGGCTTCGTCGAGGCCACCCAGAGTGGTGACCGCGGGACGCTCGTCCAGCCCAACCGGTCCTGCGCCTGGTGGGACGCGCTCAACTGCGGCCACAAGGACGGCTACACCAACGCCCTGATCTACCGCGCTTGGCGCTCGTTCGCGGACCTCGAGCAGAAGCTCGGCCGAGCGGAGAAGGCCGCCGGGTACACGCGGCTCGCGGACCGGCTCAAGGCCGTCTATGCCAAGACTCTTTACAATCCGCAAACCGGGTGGCTCGCCTGGTGGAAGAGCCGGGACGGGGAGTTTCACGACTACGCTTCGCCGACCCTCAACGGCCTCGCCATCGAATACGGCCTGGTCGAGCCGGCGTTGGGGCGCCAGATCCTCAACCGGCTTTGGAAAAAGATGGCCGAGGCCGGGTTCACGCGCTTCGACCTCGGCGTGCCGCCCATGCTCGTCCCGGTCCGGCGGAGCGATTATCTCCAGCCCGACGCGATCGGCATCCCCAAGCGCGAGGACGGTACGGACACCTTCGGCTGGTACATGAACGGCGGGATCACGGCCGGCCAGGTCCTTCATTTCCTGGCCGCGCACTACGTCCTCGGCGAGAACGAGCGGGCCGATAAGGTGTTGCGGACCATGCTCGAGCGACAGCAACGCGGCGAATTCCAGAACGGCGTTCGCGACGCCGGCGGCCAGGGCATCGATTGGACGAGCTGGGACGGGAAGCCGACCGGCTACGAGGGCTACCTCGCCGACAGCTTCCGCTTCCTGCAGGCGGTGCTGCTGCGGGAGGAATCGTTTAGGGCGAAGCTCTACCGCCCGCTGCGCGGCGATGGGCCGCCTCAGACAAAAAATAGTCCGGGCCTTATCCCTGGTCGTGATAATAGGTCTCCGCAAGCCGCTGTCTTAGATCGCGCACCCGGCGCCCGGCTGCGAGCGGACATCGCTTTCCTCGAGGACGCCACGAAAAAGATGCTCGAAGGCTGCGTCATGAAGGCCTCCGACGCGACGCTTCTTTATACGCCCGACGGCAAAGCTAATTACGCGGCTCTCTGGACGCGAGATTTTGCGTACATGGTGGAGAACGCCGGCGACCTCATGCCGCCGGAAAACATCGAAAAGTGCATCGAGTACCTGATCAGAGGCATCAGGGCGGACGGAGCGGTTCCCGATCACGTCCAGGTCGACGGCCGGCCGGTCTATGCGGCCGGGGCTCCGGAAAATCCCTTGGGAGAGACGGGCATCGACAATGCCCAATTCCTCGTTTTCGCGGTGACGAGCTATCTCGAGATGATTCCCCCGGAACGGCGGGCGGCCCTCTACGCGAAATGGTCTGCTCATCTCGTAAAAGGCATGAATTATATCCCTCTCGCCGCGAACGGACTCGTCTGGAATGACCCCGTCAAGCCCCATTCGCCCTACGGCTTTACCGACACGGTCGGCAAGACCGGGGAGCTTTTCATGGAATCGCTCCTCTATTGGCGGGCGTGCAAAATGCTGGCTCGGTGGGAGGGCCTGTATGGAAGCGGGAAGACCCGGGGCAGGTTGATGGCGCGCGCCCGGGCCATAGAAAAGAACATCGGCTTGCTTTGGGACAAAAAAACGGGGATGTTCTTCGCCGCCTCTAAGGACTGCCGGCAGACCGACATCTGGGGCAACGCCTTCGCCGTGTCCATCGATTTCCCGCTGGCGGGGAAAAGGGACCGCGTCGTCGATTGGCTGGTCTCCAACTATGACCGCTATGTCTGGAATGGACAGGTCCGGCATCTCCCGAAGGGCGAATACTGGGAACGCCAGCTCATGTCTGTCGAGAAAGAAAGTTATCAGAACGGGGCGTTCTGGGCGACGCCCGCGGGCTGGGTCATGTCGGTTTTGAACGGACGGGATCCGGCGCTGGCGAGGCGGATGTTCCGCGACCTGATCGAAGATTTTAGAACAGGCGGCATTTGCGAATGCGTCAATGCCGGCTACCGGAAACTCGAGAGCTACGTCGACAGCGCCACGAACCCCCTGGGCGCGGCGCGGAAGATATTCTGAACTATTGCCCTGCCGCAGGCCTTAGATTAACGAGGAGTCCTAAGGGAGTCCCCAACTTCCTTTTCGAGCGCCCTGCGGACGAGTCGGTTCAGCGAAATTCCCTCGCTGATCGACTTGCGGACCGCCCGCTTATGAAGGTCAGAAGAGATCCGGATGTTGAAGCTGCCCCCATAGGATTTTTGAGCGCTTTTTCCGGCCTTCCGGCAAAGCTCGATATAGTCCTCGACCGCGTCCCTAAAGCAACCCTTAAGTTCATCAACGGAGCGACCCTCAAAGGTCACGAGATCGTCGATGCCCTCGATCCTGCCGTGAAAGCACTCGTCTTCAGGGCTATAATAAACGGAGCCTAAGAATCCCTTGTAGCGAAGGGCGTTTTTCATGGCAGGAAGCCCTTCCTCTTGAGTTCACGTTCGATATCATCTATTTGATATCGTTTTAGGACCGTGCTTGGATGGGGTTTGTGAAGACGGATGATATGTTTGCTGTTTTCATCGATAAAAGCGGCTTGAGACCCTGATGTCTTTCCAGCTTTCATTTTGAGATATCCGTAGCGTTTCAAAAGCGTTGCGAGCTCGTCATATGTGAAATCCTTGGGCTTTGCCAAGAATCTTGTCAGAAGCTTTTGACGACGGCTCATGAATACGATATCAAAATAAATTTGATAATGCAACTATAATTTAGTCGCATACGGCAACTCTCATGATTGTGCATTATAAAGGGACGAACGGTGGGAGGCCTTTTTCGCACAGACAGAATCTGTAATTACCGTTCAGATGAGTTGGCCAGATCCCAATTCAATAAAACGCGATATCTCAGGCTGTCGGATCGACCGGCTCGAGGAAAGGAAACCGGTGGAAATCGGTGTCGCGCGTATAGATCTTCGCTATCCCGTGCTCCCGCATCAGGATCGCCGTAAATCTTCGATTTTGGCCCCGAAAACGCGGACTTAAGGCCGAAAAAGTGGCTGGAAAACTAATTAATTATATTGATATCAGCGAGTTACTATGGTCCGACCCCCTTTTTAGACGCTATCACCCGTGTATTTTGTCAGGAGCTTTTTGCGCAGGTCCCTGAAGAGCTTGACGACCGTCTCCATCCGCGAGACCGTCAGGTCGGTCAGGTATTTCGCCCCGGCGGCCGCGTCCTTCTTCAACATCTCCTGCGCCTTGGCGTCGACCGCCGCCTGGTCGGCGAAAAACCCGTTCTCGACCGGGTCCCGTGCCTCCCTCAAGTCCTTGATCGCCGCCTGCCACCTGAGGAGCATGAGTTTCTCGACGAAGTCCACCGCCCACCGGGCCGAGTCCTCGCTGAACTGGGCGTAATCATACGTCTTGTAGAGCGGCGAAACGTCCTTGACTCCCGCGTAAACCGGGACGTAGGCGCTGACGAACGGATTGTCCACGTAAAACCAGTAGATCCCGCCCACGCCATCCGGCAGCCACGACCTGAGCTGGGCCACCATCCCGTAGCCCTGCCCCGCGATCGTCCGGTGATGCCGGATGCGCAGTACGCGTTCCATCTCCGGCGAAATGAAAGCCGAGGCCATCGAGCTTTTCTCGAGCTTGCCGCCTCCTCCCGGGACCATCCAGGCCGGGTCCCAGGTCATGTCGTAGATCGTGTTTTCGAACGTGGACCTCTGGAAGGCGATGATGTCCCGCACCGAGAGCTTCTTTTCCGGCTTGACCGAGTAAGGATAGAACGCCGCGCCCTCGATGGGTTGGGCGTAGAGCGTCCGCGGACCGGCCGCGTTGCTCAGCTCTCGCTTCGGCCAAGCCTTGAACGACGGCGCGATCGTGCTGTAGATGAACCACATCCGGCTGAGGTTGCCCTCCTGGATCGGCGGCGCGTAGGCCTCCTGCCAGATGAACGGCTGGCCGCTCTTCGGGTCATACCAGCCCCGGTCCACCGCTTCCGTCATGTAGTTCGGGGACGCCATCATGTCCGGGTCCTTGAGGTCGATCTCGCGCATCCGGAAATAGTTGGCGATGACGACCACCTGGTCGTCGGGCACGCGCCGCGCCACCCAGATCGCGCCAGGCTTGCCGCTCTCCGGGGTCCATTCCGTGCCGACGCTGCAGATCTCCATAGTCCAAAGCTCGCGCGGGTCGGCGATGCACAGCGCCTCGGACCCCCCGCATGACGGCAGGAAGCCGTACTTCTCGACGAGTCCCGCGATGAGCCGCACGGCCTCCCGCGCCGTCGAGCATCTCTCGAGAGCGAACACCTCGGCCTGCTCGATGGTCATGATCTGCCGGGTGATACCCTCAACGTAGGGGACGTCGAGCTCGGCCCGCTCCGAGCACGTGCTCTCGGCGATCGCGAGCTGCCGCTCGTTCATCTGGCTGTAGCCCGTGTGGAAATAGGTGAAGGTCTTCTCCGCCTGCGGGATCTGGCCGATCACCTTGCCGAAGTCGCCGAGCGGCAGGGCCTTCCGGTCGTCGTCGCGGCCGAAATAGACCATGCCCCAATGCACCGGCGCCATGGACCCCTTTGGAAACGTCCGCCCCGGGATGACCTGGATCCGGCACTCGCTGCAGCAGTCGGTATGCGAGGTCATGACCGAGCCGTCGGCCGAGGCCAGCCGCCCGACGCCGATGACCGTGCAGCCTTCCGGGCGGTTCTCGGAGGCCGTGAGGGGAGAGGCCGCGAAAATCCCGATAAAAAATAAGGCCAGGGCCAGACTGTAATAACGCCTCATGTTTTCTCTCCTATAAGTAGCCAGTCCTCGACCTTGAGGCCGGGGATACCGGCGAAATGACGGACGTTACCGGTCACGATTGTCAGACGATGCCGGAGGGCGATAGCGGCGATCTGGAGATCGGGTTCGAATCGAGGCCGGCCCGATCGCTCGACCGCCGCCTTCAGACGCCCGTAGATCAGGGCACTTTCTCCGTCAAAGGGAAGGATCGTCAATCGCGGGAAAACCTGCTCCTCGAAAAACCGGGGGAGGCTTTCCCGGCCCTTCGTCCTGAAGATCCCATAATAGAGCTCGGCAGCGTTCACGGCGCTCGTGAACTGGGAGGCGAGCGGCGTGTTGGCGAGCCTCGACATCAGGGCTTCCGGCCGCCGTTTTTTCGCGATCTGGCTGAGAATATCCGTATCGAAAAGGTACATCAGAGCGCCGGTTTTCGGGGTTTGGATTTCTGCCGGGCCTCGTAGATCTCTTCGACCATGGCGTCGATTTCCAAATCGAGATCTTCCGGGGAGGGTGCGACAGACGCCAGCCCGCCGGCGGCATCAGACGCGCGCCTTTCCCAATCCTCATAGGGGACCAGGGCTGCCACGGGCTTTCCATGCTTGGTGATCACGACATGTTCCTTCCGATCGATAAGACGATTCACGAGCCCAGAGAATCTTGCTTTGGCCTTGGTCAAAGGGATCGATTCCATGAATTCGCCATCCAGCAACAATATGGTCAAATTGACCATATTTGTCAAGAGCCGCACGCCGGCATCTGGCGGCCGTCAGGCCGCGACCTGGGTTAGACCCTTCTTTCCGGCGCTTGACATCCGCGCCTCATTCATTCATACTGTGGTATGACTAATTCATACTAGGGGTATCAGATGAGCAAAGCGGCCAAGTTCGCGGTCAGTATGCCCGAGGCGGAGTTCAAGATCATCGAGGCAGAACGGCGCCGGGCAAAGAAGACGAGGAGCGAGTTTATCCGCGAGGCCGTCCGGGCCTGGCGGAGGCGCGAAAGCGGGCAGGGAGTCACAGGCGCCTACGCCCTATGGTCTTCCGTCAAAGAGGAGCCCGGCCGATACGGGCCGGGGACGCCTGCCCGGGAGACGCCTGAGCCGGAATATCCGAAGGACGTCGCCGAGCTTCGGCGGCGGGCGATCGCCGCGGCCGGGAGCTTCCGGTCCGAGGCGTCAGATCTCTCGGCGAACCACGATAAGTATCTCGAGCAGGATTACGTGGTTACTGGACAGGCGGCCGCCGTCGACGACGAGAAAAAATCCGGGGCGAAGCCTTGAGCATCCTGGTCGATACGAGCGCTTTCCTGGCCGTCCTCGATCAAGGCGACCATAACCACCCGGCCGCCAAAGCCCAATGGATCGAGATGCTCGATCGCGGGGACGAACTCGTCAGCCATAATTATGTTCTGGTCGAGACATCGGCCGTCATCCTCCGGAGGCTGGGTTTTGAAGCCGTCCGGGTTTTCGAACGCGATGTCGTGCCGGTCCTGCGCCTGATCTGGGTGACGCGCGAGATCCACGAAGCCGCCGCCGGCGCCCACCTGGTCGCCGGGCGCCGCACCCTGAGCCTCGTGGATTGCGTGAGCTTTGAAGTGATGCGCCGGACGGGCGTCCTGACCGCCTTCGCCTTCGACCGCCATTTTCGAGAGTACGGATACCAGACTATCCCGTCTGAGCCTTAGATCCAGTGGTCCGACCCCGTTATCTTATCGCCATTATCTTATCGGCAGTCGGGGAGGGGCGTAGAACGAATCCGGGTTCGACGTGTAGATCGCGCCGGCGAAAACCTCCTCGTTTCCCCCGGCGAATTTCTTTGGATTCGGCGCTCCCTTGGGAACGAGGACGAGTTGGGCAGTCCTCCGCCACTCGAACGCCCGCTGGTCGTTGCCGAACTTGAAATAGAAGGCGTTCCTCAGGATGAACGGCTTCCACTCAGCCAAGACCCCCTCTCCCGCGCTACAGACGACATTCCGGTCGGCCGCGAGCGCAGCCTGGAGCTCGATCGCGCTCAAGGGAACGCCGTCGAGCTCGGCGACGGCCCCGTACTGGCCGTCGGCCAGGACCCACTTGCCGAGCGCGGCGAGCCAGACCTCGGCGACGGAATGGGCTTCGCTCCGCGTCTCGACATCACGGGGCAGCAGGTTGACGACGCGCGCCGGCATGCCGTAAGCCGTGGCGACTCCGGCCATGACGACGGCGTATTCGCGGCAGATGAAACGGCCGCCCTTCTGCGCCTCGCGGAGGATCGTGAGCGGATCGGACTTCGAGGCCATCTGGTCCGGGCTGTGTTCCCAGCGTGTGCTCACCCAGTGGGCCAGCCGACGCAGCCGCTCGGGATCGTCCTTGGCGCCGGCGACGACGGCGTCGATCGCGAATTCGCGCCGCATCTCGAGAAACTGCGGGATCTTGGGATCGTCATACTGTACGGGAAACGGGGGCGCCGGCTGGCTGCGGTCCCAGACGAGTGGCGCCGGGCCGTACTCGGCCTCGATCTCCGCAAGCAGGGGGGCGCAGATGAATAAAGGAACCAAAATGGTGAGCATTATGGAATTCGTGCGGCTCATGTTCTCCCTCTCTAATCCTGCTTGATCATATGATTATTTCATCGGCGTCAGGATAACCGCGGCGCCGCCGCCCGGGGCGAGATGGAGGGCGAGCTTGTCTCCAGCTCCCACCCGCTTCGCGCTTACCGTCAGGCTCGTCCCGTCCGTTTCCGCGATCGGGCCGTCGGCGAAGACCTTCGCCTCGTAGTCTCCCGCGCCCAGGAAGCTCAGCGGGACCTCGAAGTCACGCGCGTCCCAATTGGTCATGGCCCCGACGTACCAGCTGTCGCCGCTCCTCCGCGCCACGGCCACGAACGTCGCGGGCTCGCCCCCTATCACCTTCGTCTCGTCCCAGACGACCGGCACCTTCTCGATGAACTCGAGCCCCGGCTGGCCCGCGTACGCCTCCGGATAATCGGAGACCATGACGAGCGGGCTCTCGTAGACGACGTACATGGCGAGCTGGTGGGCCCGCGTCCCCTGCGACATGGGCGCGATGTCCAGCGCCTTGAACTTGCCGCGGGCCGCGTTGCGCATGGCCCCGGGCGTGAAGTCCATCGGCCCGGCCAGCATCCGCGTGAACGGGATGGTCACGTCGTGCTCGGGCGTCACGCGCTCGCTCCACTTGTTGTACTCCATACCCATGACGCCCTCGCGCGTGAGCAGGTTCGGGTAGGTCCGGCGGAGCCCCGTGCCCTTGTACGCGCCATGGAAATCCACGGTCAGGTGATGCTCCGCAGCCTTGCGCACGACCTTCTCGTAGTAGTTCACCATCTCCTGGTCGTCGCGGTTCATGTAGTCGACCTTGATCCCGGCCGCGCCCCATTTCTCGTAGAGGGCCATGGCCTCGTCCATGTGGGCGTCAAGCGCGCGCCATTCGACCCAGAGCAGGACCTTGACGCCCTTGGCCTTCCCGTAGGCGATGATGTCCAGGACGTTCGCCTCGGGGATGAAGTGCAGGATGTCCTCGAGCCGCTCGCCGGGCGGCGCGGGGGCCCAGCCCGCGTCGACCAGCATGTATTCCAGCCGGTGCGCCGCGGCGAAATCGATGTAGTGCTTCATCGTGGCCGTGTTCATGCCCGGCTTGAACTTGACGCCGGTCGCGTAGCTCCCGGACCACCAGTCCCAGGCGGCCTTGCCCGGCTTGATCCAGGACGTGTCCGCGATCGCGCACGGCGCGCTCAGGTCGAGGACGAGGTAGTTCGTCTCGATGAGCCGGCCGGGCGTCGGCGCGACCATCACGATGCGCCAGGGGGTCGCCTTCGGTGTCGTCCCGACGACCGCCTGCTCGGCCTTGCGATCCGGCGGCATCGAGAGCTTGGCGGCCAGGGCGTTCGGGACCCCGGGAACGCCGCCCACATACATCCCCGCGTAATCGGTCAGGTCCGCCTCGAGCAGGGCCACCCACGGGCCGCCGCCCGGCATCTCGACGAGGAGCGGCAGGTTGATGATCGAGGTGGGCTTAATGTCGCGGAGCGACGTCGGTAGGTATTCGCCCTCGTTCTGCGTGTTGAACCGGCCCATGTTCAGGCCGAAGGCATAGGAGCCGGCGGAGGGGGAAACCACCCCGGAGCCAGCACCGCACTCGGTTGCGGGCGCGGTGGCACCGGCAGGAAAATAGAAGCCCGTGTTCTCCGCCGCCAGCGTGAATTCGCCGAGCGCTTCCTGCTTCGGCAGGACGTAGCGGAAGGCCACGCCTTCGTCGTAGGCGCGGAAGACGAGATCCACTCTGCGCCCGGGCGCCTTCTTCTCCCGGAGCGATACGGTCATCTCGTTGTAGTGGTCGGGGACCGTTCGCCTGGATCCGAACGGATTCTCCCAGGTCGAATTGTTCGATTTCCGGTCCGTCGCCATCACCTCGAAGTCCTGGTCGAGGGGAGAGGCCCCGAGAAAGTCGAGCCCCAGCGGAGAGTCGTTTAAAACCGCGGTGCCCTTATATGTCACGCGATAGAATGCCCGTTCTCCGGGCAGATAGGGTTGCGGCTTGGCTTCGAGCTCCAGCGTGATCGTCAGATTGCCGCCGGGCGAAGAGACCTCGAACGACCCGCCCACAACACCCTTCACCGTCCCGCACGAGACGCCGAGAGAAGCGGCTACGATGACAACTCCGAGCCAGATCAGTCTCCGGCCCATTACTCGGTTCAGCATTATTTTTTCCTCCGTTTGTGCGGATATTACTTCACTTCTGCTTTTCTACACAAGCTTCCGGCACTTATTGGCCGTTCGGCTAAATGATGGCCGGGATCACGGAAACATTCTGCGGCAAGTATGAACCAAAGCCGGCTCTATTCTTGATTTCTCCTGGGCTCCAGGCTATATTCACCTTTCAGAGCTTCCCGGGGGGCTTTGAAGTATGGCGCTAGCTGAAGCGATCCGTAACCAGATATCCGAGATCCTCTCCGCCTACTGCGCCCTGAGATGCCCGGCCAAGTTCAAAGACAAGGTCAGGCTGGGCTTCAAATTCCGAGGAAACTCGGTGACGCTTTTTGAAGAGAGGCCGACATTCCCGCGGCCGGACATTTGGGTCGACATCGTCGTCGCCCAGTTCCGGTTCGATCCGAAATCCCGGCTCTGGACGCTCTATTGGGCTGACCGCAACTCCCGCTGGCTCCGGTACTGGGACCTCGATCCCAGCAAGGATTTCCATGACCTCTTGTCCGAGGTCGAAGCCGATCCTTCAGGAGCGTTTTGGGGCTGAAAACGAAAAACTGTTTATTTTCTGTTGACTTGGTAAACAATTTCGATATAAATTGTTTATCAAGGTAAACATCTATGGAACTCAGCGCCCTGCAGAGAATCGTCTCCGAGTGGGTCCGGGGAGCGGACCTCCCGGCCATGACGCGCCGCGACACGCCTCTCCCGGACCTCACGCCGCCGCGCCCGATCCTCTCCGTGGTGGGCCCGCGCCGCGCCGGGAAAACCTATTTCGTCTACCAGTTGATCGGCAGCCTTCTCGGCTCCGGAAAGGCCGCCAGGGAAGACATTCTTTTCGTCGATTTCGAAGACTATCGCCTCCGTGATTTCCGTCCGGAGGACATGGATAACCTTCTGGCCGCTTTTTATCAGTTGACGGGCCGCCCCCCGCGCTATCTCTTTTTCGACGAGGTCCACCGGCTTCCCTCCTGGAGCCGGGTCGTGCGCACCCTTCACAACACCAGGAAATATACGATCGTCGTGACCGGCAGCAACGCCTCTCTCCTCGGTTCCGAGATCGCCACGGAGCTCCGGGGACGATACGAGGACGTCCTGATCCTGCCGTTTTCGTTCCGGGAATTCCTGGATCACCGCGGGATCTCCTGGACGCCGGCCTCCTTGGCCTCGCCCGAAAGCGGCCTGGTTCTGAGAGCCTTCGACGATTATCTCCGTTTCGGCGGTTTTCCGGAAGTCGCGAACGCAGCCGACGAGCGGGCCAAAAGGAAGATCCTGCAAACCTATTTCGACACGACCTTTTATCGCGACGTCCTGGACCGGCACGGCATCCGGGCCCGCGACCTCCTCGAGCTTCTGATGAGGAACATGCTCGAGGGCTATGCTTCCGCCTTCTCCATTTCCGCCTTCGAGAAACAGCTCAAGTCGCACGGCCTCGCCGGAAGCAAGCGGAGCATCGCGCTCTACTTGCGTTACCTCGAAGAGGCCTTTTTCGTGACCACCTTCGAGAAATTCGACTATTCGCCCCGCAAGCGGACCATGAATCCCAAGAAAGCGTACTTGATGGACACCGGCTTCTCTCTCCTCGGAGCCGCATTCACCGAAAACAAGGGCCGCTTGCTGGAAAACGCGGTGGCCGTGGAACTTTTCCGCCGCCGGGCGAAAACGATGTACTACAAAGGGAAGGGCGAGTGCGACTTCGTGGTCCGGCTGAGGCCGCGGCCGGAAGAGGCCTGGCAGGTCTGTTGGGAGCTCAACCGCGACAACGAGAAGCGCGAATTGCAGGGTATCGACGAAGCGCGTCGCGGGCTCGGCATCGAAAAGGGAGGCATTTTAACCTACAGCCAAGAGGGAACGCGAACGATCGACGGCGCCATCATCCCCATTCAGCCGGTTTGGAAATGGCTCTTGGCTCTGCCGCCCTCCGTGCGTGCTAGCCGCGGGAAAAGAGGTCATACTCTCGGATGAAGCTCTACGCCGGCGTCACGGATCACGATTGGTTCGATTACCTCCGCGGCCTTCCGTCCGTGGACGAGGTCAACTTCTGGCAGCCATCGCCCAACGCCGAATTCCGGGCGCTTAACAAGGGCGATGTTTTCCTCTTCGAGCTTCACAAAACCCAGAAAACCCGCGACCAGGACTCGATCGCGGAGGGTACGATCAAAGGACGTAAAAAAGAAGATTGTTTCTTTGCGGTCTGAGGCAGGAAATGGAGAAACCCCCAGAATGCAGGAATAGAGGTTGTTCAAACCGGCTAATTGCGGCAAATTCCGCGCGAAGTTTTTTGAATCCTTCTTTAGCGGTAAAAATAGCGGTTGAGAATGGTATCATTAGCCCGGGCCAAAGTGTTCTGGAGATTGGATCCGGCAATATGCGCAATTCGGCCTTCATCTTACGTAACGTAAAGCGAGTTGATTTAAGTGCGTATGAGATTGAAAGCACCATTCAAAAATATCCAGATGCCTATAGAGCCTTTAAGAAAGCAGGGGGCGCACTTACTCGCGTCTTTCCGAGCACGAATAATTACGACGCTATTATATGCACCTTTGTGCTGGAAACGATCTGCCCAGGACGAAGACGCACGTTTCTGCTTAAGAACATGCGGCAGAGCTTGAAATCCTCAGGGATATTAATAGCTTCTTTTCGCGGGTATAGTGGTGTTTATGACCTGCCCCCCTCAAAGGGATCCAGCCCGTGTGCTAAGATTCTGCTGGATCGAGGGAGGTGGACATGGCCAGGAAACGGTTTAATCCGGAGCAGATCATCACCCTGCTCCGGGAGGCGGA
>JBEKXF010000032.1:0-35319 GCA_049512315.1 Candidatus Aminicenantales bacterium
CGAAATGGACACCCGCCTCCAACAGTTCTTTCATTGTGACAGAAACCAACTCGAGCCTCCCCTATCCGATGTTACCGCTTATGGTACTGTGGAGCTTTGCGAGCGCCCAGCAACCCATATTTCTTGCGTTCCTTGACCCGCGCGTCCCTCGTCAGCAAGCTGGCCTGTTTGAGTACGGGCCTGAGCTCCCGGTTGAACTCCACGAGGGCCCGGGCGATGCCGAGCCGGATGGCCTCGGCCTGTCCCTTGGCCCCGCCGCCGCTGACGCGCATGAAGATGTCGAACTTGTTGTCCGTCTCCGTGAGCACGAGCGGCTGCCGGATGATGAACCGGTGGGCATCCAGGCGGAAATATTCGGTATACGGCCGCGGCCGCTTATTGACGTATAGCGTGATGTCGCCCTTCCCGGACCGGAGAAAGACCCGGGCGATCGACGATTTCCTTTTTCCCGTCCCGTAATATTGGATTAGACTCAAGATGCCTCCTAGATCTGGTATTCCTGGGGGTTTTGGGCTTCGTGCGGGTGGCTCGGTCCCCGGTAGACTTTGAGCTTCTTGTAGATGGCCCGGCCGAGCTTGCCCTTCGGGATCATCCCCCAGACCGCTTTCTTGATGACCTCTTCCGGCTTCCTCTCGAGGAGGTCCTTGAGCGTCTCTTCCTTGAGCCCCCCGGGGTATTGCGAATGGGAGTAATAGGTCTTCTGGTCGAGCTTCCGGCCGGTGACCTTGACTTTCTCGGCGTTGACCACGACCACGAAGTCCCCGGTGTCCAGATGGCTGGTGAATATGGGCTTTTTCTTCCCCCGGAGCAGGTCTGCGACTTCGGTGGCCAGGCGGCCGAGGATCTTCCCCTCGGCGTTGACCAGCCACCACTTCTGTTCGATATCGTCCTTTTTTGGAATAAACGTCCTCATGAGCTTCTAACCTTTAAGCAGAAATTCAGTGATGCACTAAAATACTAAATCTAAAGGAAATTGTCAACTTATTCGGTTTCCGCCCGGTTTCCCGGCCCAGGCGGGCTCTGCGGCAGCCCGCTCCGTCACGCCCGCCTCCCGGCTTTTCGCCGGACCGCTACGAGGACGATCCCGATACCCGTCAGGAAGCCGCCGACATGGGCGAACCAGGCGACGCCGCCGCCCATTCCGACGTTCAGGAGCTGGGCCACGAACCAGAGCCCCAGGACGATCGCGGCGGGGACGCGGACGATGAAGACAAAGACGAGGGTCAGGACCCGGGCCCCGGGGAAAAGGACCAAGTAGGCGCCGAGAACGCCGGCGATCGCCCCGCTCGCCCCGATCATGGGCACTTGAGAGGCCGGGGTCGCCGCGACCTGGGTCAGGCCCGCGGCCAGGCCGCAGGCGAGGTAAAAAAGAACGAAACGGAAGCTCCCCAATACGTCTTCGATGTTGTTGCCGAAGATCCAGAGGTAAAGCATGTTCCCCAGGAGATGGAAGAGGCTCCCGTGGACGAACAGGCTCGTGAGCAGGGAGAGGAACGGCGGGACCCGGAGGGCCTGGTCAAGGGACCGGAAATGGGTGATCTCGTAGGGGATGGAGCCGAACCGCAGGGCGCTCATCTGAAGCCCCTGCGGGGAGAAGGCCCCAAGGCAGAAAACGAGGACGTTGACCGCGATCAGGGACAGCGTGATATAAGGCACCCGGGACGTCGGGTTTTCATCGCGGAGCGGAATGAACATCGGTTTTCAGCGCGCCCAGGGCCAAAAAAATTGCGCCCTGCCCCACCGGGAGCAGAGCGCAAGCTTCGGTCGTCCCTCGGGGATCAGCCTGTCTTCTTCAGTTCTTCTTCGAGCTTCTTCCGTTCGGCCAGCCGTTTCCTCAGGTCCTGGAACTTTTCGATCGCCTTGTCGGCCTCGGCGATGTAGCGGGTCTCCTTCTCGGGCTCGAGCTTGGAGAGCGTGCTTCTGTAGAGGACGCTGAGGTAGGCGTACGGCTCCGGATAGTTCGGGTCGATGGTAATGGCCTTCTGGAGGGTCTTCAGGCACTCGTTGGCGGTTGCCAGTCTCTGTTCCTGCGGAATGAACTGGAAGCGGTAGGCCCTGCTCCATTGGTTGATACCCTTGGCCAGCCAGGCTTCGGCGGAATTGGGCTGCAGGATAAGGATCCTGTCCCGGTATTCGGCGGCCGTCTCGAAGTATTTCAGGAGGATGTTCGGGTCGGAGGCCTGGAGGGATTCCAGGTAGCTGGCCATATACGCGTAGCCCTGGGGGTTCTCCGGGTCCGTCTCGATCCGGCGGAGGTACATGGATTCGGCCTTCTGGGCGATCTCCTTCTTCTCCCCGGCGTATCTCTTGTAGAACTCGGCGACGACGTAGTAGTTGCTCATGTTGGTGGGGTCGAGCTCGATGATGCGGAGGTAGAGCTTCTCGGCCTGGTCGAAGCTCCTCAGCTTGTCGTACATGTCGCCCAGGGAGTAAATGATGTCCTTGTTGTTGGGCTCGATCGCCAGGGCCTTGTTCAGCGCGTCCAGGGCTTTGGTTTTCTTGTCGTTGTTCTCCGGGTTGTCGACGCCGGGCTTGTACAGCTGCTTGTAGCTCTCCCCGAGGAACCGGTAGGCCTCGACCATCTGGGGGTTGTTCTTCAGGGTCAGCTCGTACTCGGTGATGGCTTTACGATACTGGTTGTCGGTGAAAAAGCGGTTGGCTTTGGCGAAATGATAATTGGCGGAAAGCTTGGAGACGCTCAGCTTATCACACGCGGTGAAGGCGAAAACGAGAGCGAGAGCGACGACGGCGAGGAGAAGACCGTTGGTCCTTTTACGAAACATCCTGACCTCCTTATATTCTGGTCATCACTTCTTCGGAAGGACAGAAGGACAAAGATATTTTATAAACCAACGGGCCCCCAAAGTCAAGGAGAAAGCGGCCATTCGGGAGCCCCCTGGGCCATCACGAGGCCTCCGAGGGAGGCCTCGTGATGACTGCCGCGGTGCTAGCCAGAAGGACCCGCGGCGGCCATCACACCCTCGCCGAGGAAGGCCATGGGGAAATCTGGAGGATATCGCCACATCGCTTTGCTCCTCGTGATGACTGCCGCGGCGGTCAGCTGGTCCGGACGAAAAGGCGCAGGGGACTGCCTTCGAAGCCGAAGGCTTCCCGCAGCAGCTCGAGGAAGTGCCTTTCGTACGACGGGGACAGGGAGCCCCGGCTTCCGATGAAGAGGATGAACGTCGGAGGGAGGACGCCTTTCTGGGTCATGTAGCGGAGCTTGGCCCTGGCCCCGCTCCTCAGACGGGGCGGATGGGCCTCGGAGGCCCGGGCCAGGAAGTCGTTGAGCCGCGGCGTCTCGACGCGCCGGGAGGCATTCGCGTAGACCTTTTCCGCCATGTCCAGAATCTTGACGACGCGGTGCCCCGTCAGGGCCGAAACGAAAACGAGGGGGGCATAACCGACGAACGAGAGCTTCCGATAGACCGCGTCACGGAAGACCTCGGGATCGACGGACTTGGTGTCCACAAGGTCCCACTTGTTGAGGACAATGACCAGGGGCTTCCCCGAGTCGTGGGCCATCTGGGCGATATGGGCGTCCTGACGGGTGGGAAACTCCCGGACGTCGAGGACGAGACAGATGACGTCCGCTCCGCGGATGTTCGCCTGGGCCCGGATGATCCCCGCCTTTTCGCGGCTGTCCCAGGTCCCGCCGAGTTTCCGGATCCCGGCCGTGTCCACCAGGCAGAACGGTTTCCCGTCGCGGACGATGACCGTGTCGGTGCTGTCCCGGGTCGTCCCGGGGGTTTCGCTGACCAGGAGCCGCTCCTCCCCGACCAGGCGGTTGATGAGCGAGGACTTGCCAACGTTGATCCGGCCGACAATGGCGACCCGGAGAGGCTCTTGCTCTTCGCGCGCAGGCGTCCCTTCCGGGAGGGCTGAGGCCAGGGCCTCTTCGAGGGGACCGATGTTGAGCTTGTGCTCGGCGGAGACGAAGAGGATGTCTTTTTCGCCCAGCCGGTAATACTCGGCCGTCATCGTCTCTTCTTGGACGGGGGAATCGACCTTGTTGACCACGAGGAGGACGGGCTTGCCGAGCTTTTTCAGCGAGCGAAAGAGATCCTCCTCGGCCGGGGCGATGTCGCGCTTCCCGTCGAGGACGAAGAGGATGAGGTCGGCCGCCTGGGCCTCGGACCAGGCTCTCTCCCGGACTTTCCCGCTCATGGGATCGTCCTCGACGCCAAAGAGCCCGCCCGTATCGACGAGAAGAAAGCTCCGGTCGCCGACCGTGCAGGGCGCCGCCAGGCTGTCACGGGTCATCCCCGGCAGGGAGTGGACGAGGGACTTCTTTTTCCCCAGGATCCTGTTGAAAAGAGTGGACTTGCCGACGTTCGGGAAACCTACGATGACGACCCGGGGGAGCTTTTTCACGGCCGGCCTGGCTTCATTTGGCCACGATGGAATAGTCGGGGAGGAAGGGCTGTGTCAGGTCGACGTGGCCGCCCAGCGTCTCCTTTTCCGCGCCCTCGACCAGGATGGCCACCTTCTTGACCGATTTGAAGTTGAAGGTCAGGGTGTCGACCACGGCGTAGACGGCCGAGAGCTCCGACGAGGAACCGTAGGAGAACTTGTCCATGATCTCCCGGCCGAAATCGACGTACGCGACGCCCTCCTTGGTGATGAACACCTGACGGACCCGCGTCTCGGCCGGGAGGGGCGAGACGAGAGATCTCGCCGACCCCTTGACGAGCTCGGCCAGGGCCCGTTCCGCCTCGTCGGCCGCCGACGGTCCTGCGGCGATCTCCCGCGATTCGCCGTGGAGAAAGTCGTCACCGTCGGAGAGGAAGAAGAGGGTCACGGTCTTCCGGGCCGCGGTTTCGCCGGCGGGCGGCTGGGCCTTGGGAATGCCGATCTCGGCGAGACGCCGGACCTTTTCCCGCCCGCCGCCGGTGAAAAAAACGATGACGAGGACGGCCAGGACAACGAGACCCCCCCCCAGGATGATGGCCGGCTTCCACTGGTTCTTTTTATCGGCCATGGGTCTTCACGGATAGAGTTGGAGGTATTTCGTGAGGCCGCGATAGATGGCCTCGGCGACACTCGCCTGGAACGCGTCCGAGGCGAGCTTCTTCTCTTCCTCGGGGTTGGAGATGAAGGCCGCCTCGACAAGGACGGCGGGACAGGCGGCCCCCGTCAGGACCTTGAACGGGGCCTGCTTGATGCCCCGGTTCCTCGTCCCCAGGAGCGAGTTCAGCTCGGCCTGGATTATCTCGGCCAGCTGGCTGCTCTGGCGGATGTAGGCGGTCTGGGCCATGTCCCAGAGGATCATCTTGACGTCATCTTCGCTCGTCTTGTCCACGTGACCCTCGATCCGGGAGGAGTTGTTCTCGAGGTAGGCCAGCCGCCGAATCTCCTCGTCCGGGGTTGCCCCGGTGCTCAGGAAGAACGTTTCCGAGCCTTCGGCGCTTTTCTGGCGGGAGCTGTTGGTGTGGATGCTGATGAAGACGTCCGCTTTCTGGTTGTTGGCGATGGCGGACCGGCTCTCGAGCGGGACGTCCATGTCCTTGTCCCTGGTCAGGACGACCTGGAAGGCCATATTCTTCTCGATCATGGCTTTGAGCTTGAGGGCGATGGCCAGAGTGATATCCTTCTCGACAGTCCCCAGCTTGCCCTTGGCCCCGAGCTCGATCCCCCCGTGCCCGGGGTCGATGACTACGGTCCGCGGTTTCCGGGCGTCTGAGCGGGAGCGGGCGCCGGGATCGCCGGCCGCCTGGGAAAAGGCGGGCCTGGTCAGGCCGGCGAGGATGACCAGGGAAAGCAGGAGGCGGCCGCGCCCGGCTTTCCGTTGTTTATCCGTCAGGAAGTTCTTCAATTTCGGGTCTGGTGGAGGCGGCGGGAATCGAACCCGCGTCCGAAGGCATTCAACAGCAGGTGCCTACATGCTTATCCTCTTCAGCTTTCTCGTCCCGCGGCGCCCGAAGAGGAAGGACCCCGAAGGACCAGCCCCGAAGGTGTTTCGCTCGCCGGCCTCAGGGCGAAACCGGTTCGCTATCCTGCTGGGTCGGCGCTCCCGAAACCCCGCAGGAGAGGGCCCCGGGAACGGCGTGCCTTTCTATCAGGCCGCGACTGCTAAAGGTTCTGCAGTTAAATTTTTTCCACCGGTTTAACGAGGTGGGTGGGACCTCGGCATGCCACTTGTGTCTCACTACCTCCGTCGAGACCAATTCGCCCCCATACTCCTTTCCATTTCATTATAGGGGGCTCGGCCGGGGGTGTCAACCGGAGGAGCCCTCACCGGATCGGACCGGCGGGGAGGCCGGCTTTTCTCCGGAAATACGGAAGACCTGCGACCCACCTGAGAAAGGCGGACATCGGGGCGCACCTCATCGGGACGGCGATCAGGCGGTTCTTCAGGCCGGGGATGCAGACGACCTTCCGGCGGCCGAGCGCCCGGAGGGAGATCCGGACGACGTCCCCGGCGGACATCCACATGAATCCGGGGATGCGGGACTTGTCCATCCGGATGACCTCGTGAAACTCCGTGTGCGTCATGCCGGGGCAGAGGGCCTGGAGCCGGACTCCCGTTCCCGCCAGCTCGTACTGGAGATTCTCGGAGAAACTGACCAGGAAAGCTTTGGTGGCGCTGTAGACCGGCCCCGAAAGGGGCGAAAAAGCGGCCATCGAGGCCACGTTGACGATCCACCCCCGGCGGCGGAGGATCATGCCGTCCAGGGCGGCCCGGGTCAGGCGGATGGACGCGGCCGTATGGACCTGGATCATGGAGAGATAGGTCCCGATCTGCGTTCTCGAAAACGGCCCCGGGCTCCCGAAGCCGGCGTTGTTGACGAGGAGGTCGAGGGTCTCGTCGGCCGCGATCCGGCCTTCGACCCGCTGGAGGTCCTCGTCCTTCTCAAGGTCGGCCTGGAGGGCCTCGACGGTGACGCCATGCCGCTCCGCCAGCTCCGCGGCGAGCGCGTCCAGCTTCTCTTTCCGGCGGGCGACGAGGATGAGGTTCGAGCCGGCGGCGGCGAGCGCCGCGGCGAACTCGGCCCCCATTCCGGCCGAGGCGCCCGTGATCAGCGCGGTCCTGAAGGTCGATGCGGTCATGGCAGTCCTCCTATCGCTCATGTTAGGCCGGCCAGGAAGGCCCGGGAGGATCAGCCGGGATCTTCATCGCGGTGATCTTCATAGCCGTTCCCTTCCCCCAGGACCGCATGCACCTTGGGCATCCACCGTCGGACGGGGATTTTCTGGGGACATTTCTCCTCGCAGACGCCGCATTGGGTGCACGCGCCGGCCCTCTCGGCCTCGGTCAGGAACCTCGAATAAAGGGCGCGGCTGGTGCCCGGGTCCTCGTGGATATAGCCGCCATTGTACAGGTCGAAATTCCGGGGGATGTTGACCCCGTTCGGGCAGGGCATGCAGTAGCCGCAGTTCGTGCAGGGGATGGGAATTTTCCCGAGGTAGGCCTGGCGGACTTCATCGACCAGCCGGGATTCATCCGCTCCCAGGGAATGGACAGCGGACTTCTCCGCGGAGCGGAGGTTTTCCTCCACCTGGCCGGGTGTCGTCATCCCGCTCAGGACGACGGAAACCTCCGGCTGGTCCCAGACCCACTGCAGGGCCAGGTCGGCGGGAGAGCGCGCCGGGTCGAAGCGGTCGAAGATCTCCCGGACGGGCCGGGGCGGGTTGGCCAGCCGGCCGCCGAGCAGCGGCTCCATGACGACGACGGCCAGGCCCTTCGATGCGGCGTATATCAGCCCCTCCGTTCCTGCTTGACTCTCCGTGTCCATGTAATTGTACTGGACCTGACAGAGCGTCCAGCCGCCGTAGCCGTCGACGATCTCCCGAAAAACCTCGGGCTTGTCGTGGAAGGAGAAGCCGACGTGCCCGACCCTGCCGTCCTTCACGGCGGACTCCGCCCTGCGCAGGACGCCAAGCTCGCGGACGGAATCCCAGCGTGGCTTGTTCAGGGCATGGAGGAGGTAAAAATCGATGTGCCCCGTCCCTAATCGGGTCAGCTGTTCGTCGAGATAGACGTCGAAATCCTCCGCCCGCCGAATCAGCCACACGGGGGACTTCGTCGCCAGCCGGACTTTCGCCCGATAGCCGGCCCTCAGGGCTTCGCCCACGACGGCCTCGCCGGCCCCGTTGTGATAGGGGTAGGCCGTGTCGATGTAATTGACCCCGCGGTCGACCGCGGTCCGGATCATCCGGATCGCCGTCTCTTTGTCGATCTTCTCGCTTTGCGGCGCCCCGTCGAAAGTCGGCAGCCGCATGCCCCCGAAGCCGAGGGCGGAAACCTTCCAGCCGGTCCGGCCGAACGCTCTGAATTGCATGGTCACATCTCTCCGGACTATTATACAGGATGACGCGTCAGCCATCGCCGGGGGATTTTGGGCAGAGCATCTCCACTCCGGTTGAAAACACCGCCGCCGGAGGCTATATTGATAAGAAGATCAAGGAGGGAGGTGCACATGCCCATCGAATTGAGCCGTGAGGAAAAGGACCTGCTGGTCGGTCTTCTGGAGAAGGAGATGGACGAAACTCGCACCGAGATCCACCACACCGAGGGCTACGACTACAAGGAAAGCCTCAGGGCGCGGGAGAAGCTCCTCCAGGCCCTTCTCGGCCGGCTAAGGACCTAGCCGCCCATCGTCATCGGCTGCCGGCCCTGCCTCGGACGACCGTGATGGAGGCTTTCGGCAGAGTATAGACCGTCTTCGCGCCTGCGGTGATCCTTGCTTTCACAGGAGGGTTGTCCGGGTCCGCATGACCCTTCGCCCCTCCGGCACGCCAGACGTACTGGCCGGCGCCGTACGTGATCACGTCGACCGGCCCGGAGAGGAACCGGTCGCTCTTCGCTTGCGGGTCACGGAAGGTGATCGATACCGTATGGGCGCTCTCGCGGTCCTTGTTGACGAGAAGCAGGGACCACTGGCCGTCGGGACGCTCGAGGGCGTAGGCCGTGACCAGGAGGTTCCCGGAGGCGTCGCGGATCCCGCTCGAAGCCCGATAAACCCGGTGAGCGGCGTCCACGGGCTGGACCCATTCCTGGCTGAGAAGTCGTGAAGCGTAGTACTGGGCGAGATGTCCTTCCACCTGAAGGTCCGCGTCCACGTTAAAGAGCCCGAAAGACCCCCAGGAATCGTTACAGCCGGGATGGAGAGGCGACGGGATGTCGTGGAAAACGTAGCTGGCGTTTCCGCCGCCGGTCAGGAACGCGCCCGTATAGTCCGCGAACCAGAGCCCGCCCATGATGTCCACGAATGTCTCGCCTGTCTGCCAGGACAGGTTGACCTCGGTGACGAACATCGGGACGTCCGGCGGCAGGCCGTCGTCCCGCCAGACCTGCATGATGTGAGTGATGAGATCGGGCTCATTGTAGAGGTCGCTCCAGGACGTGTGGCACGGGTCATAGGGATAATGCTCGAACGACATGAAGGCCAGATCGCTCAGCCGGCCGTGGGCCTTCAGGTAGTCGATGAACCGGCCGAGCCAAGAGACTCGGCCCTCGGCGTCCGGCCAGACCTCGACGTCGCTGTTCACGCCCTGGAAAGACGGCCCTCCGAGCTTCAGCCCGGGATCGACCTGATGGATGGCCGAGGCGAACTGGAGATAGAGGGCCGCGTAATCCTCGGGCAGCATATACTGGCCGTCGGGTTCTTCGCCGAGCTCGACGAAGGACACCGGATAGCCCCTCTTCTTGAGATAGGCCATCTCGGCCGCGCCGTCTTCGGGAATCGAATAGATCACCGCCACTGGGACCATGGCCGGGAGCCCGCGGGTGATGCCGCAGGTGAAAAACAGGTCGAACCCGACCTGGTCGCCGAGCGTCTCGTCGAGGTCGGACTCGCGGTGCCAGGGGTCGACCGACGAGCAGAGCGTCGCGGACTGTTTCCCGTCGGGGGAGTGACGGACGACGTCCTCGAACCGGCCGTCCGCGGCCAGGCTCCCGGCGGCGAGCTCGCGGATTGCGTAGCCCACGGACTCGCGGCGGTCGGCCGAGCCCGGCGTCGCCGACGTATTGGAGGACACCGTCATCCAGAGGCGCAGGTATCGGACCTGGGCGGGCCGGGAGGCGAGGCGCATCGTGACCGTGCCGCCGCGGCCTTCCGTCACCGTCCCCAGCGGGAACGTCTGCCAGACGCCTTTCGTCGGAGCGTTCACGGGATCGGCGTCGCCCGTCCAGAACTGGACCTTGTAGCTTCGCGCATAAGGCTCGGCCCAGGCGATCTGCACGGCGTCGATCGGGAACTTCTCGCCGAGGTCGAGCGTCACCCATTGCGGATGGAGCGAATCGTCCTCCCCGGTGAAGGCCCGGGTGAGATAGGGATGGCTCTTCCAGAATGTCCCGAGGTCGCCGTCGGTCAGGCGGGAGTAGCCGCGCTCGGTCCCGCTGTTCCGGGTGAAGCCGCGGCGGGGAAGCGGGTACGCGTACGAGTGCCTGATCATCTCCCCCGGTTCCGGGCTGCCCGTGAAGTAGCCCCGGCCGGACGGGTCGCTCCACGTCCCCTTCGGGTTCCAATGCCAGGCCTCGACGAAGAGCTCCGTGTTCTGGCGATAGGTCACGGACTGCCAGCCCGCCGACAGGATCTGCTTCAGCAGAGGCCCGCTGAGCGCCTTATCGGCGACCCCGAGCTTCAGCCGGTCGACGCCCGCCCCGAGCGCGCGCACCGGGCTGAAGGAGTTCACGACGTGCGACGGCGAGGCGTCGACGATGATTTTATCGAGCGGCTCCTGGGCCGACGACCCACCGCCGATCCAGAGGACAACGGCGATCGAGGCCAGGAATGGGGCCAGAGATCTGAGCCTGCGTTTATTTGGGATCATGGCTCCTCCTTCAAGCTGTCGGGTCGATCGGAGATGGTAATTCATCAAAAGAAAGGTTGTCAAACCCCGGACCGGCCGGCGGGGGCCTCGCCGGGGGGATTATCATTTTTCCTGGCGATTTGCTAGAATATTGATAGGAATACTATATGAGAATCGGCAGGCGCTCGATTTCCGGAAGGGCCGCGGCGGGGTTGCTGTCCGTCCTGGCTTTCGTCGGAGCCGGCGTCTGCCTGAAGGCCGGCCCCTTTGACCCCTGGGACCTTCGGGACGCCATCGACCGCCAGATCCACAGGAGCCCGGCAGAGCTCGTGGACCTCCCGGGGCACGGGGCGCTTCCTTCCCGGATGGATCCGAAGCTCGTCCGCCTCTATCACGACCGGGACATGCTCCCTTATTGGGTGACCTCGGCGGGGCCAAACCTGAAGGCCGAGATCCTGCGCTCCGTCCTCGCCGCCGCCGACAGTCAGGGATTGAACCCGTCGGATTATGCCATCGACCAGATCAACCGGGCCTGGGACAGGAAGGGCGCCGAGAGCCTGGCCCGGCTGGAGTTGCTGCTCACCCTCGAGCTCGGCGAATATACGTCGGACCTCGTCGAAGGACGGCATCAGCCGAGGGATTTCGACCCGAAGGCCTTCCCCACGGCCTGCGACTGCAACATCGATGAGGCAGACCTCGTCGAGAAGAGCCTGGCCGCCCCCGATTTCAAGGCCTTCCTGGAGGACCAGGCGCCGCCCTTCCCCCAGTATCGCGGGCTGCGCGACCTCCTGGCCGCCTACCGCGGCATCGCCGCTCGGGGCGGCTGGCCCGAGGTCCCTCCGGGCCCCACGCTCAAACCGGGGGTGACGGACCCGCGCGTGGCCGCGGTCCGGCGCCGATTGAGCGTCACCGGCGAGTGGCCCGCCGGCGGTCCTCCAGACGGGACTGCGTATGACGAGGCCCTGGCGGCGGCCGTCAAATGGTTCCAGCGGCATCACGGCCTCGACCCCGACGGAAACATCGGGGAGGCCACGCTGGCGGCTATGAACGTCCCGGTCGGCAAGCGCATCAACCAGCTCATCGTCAACATGGAGAGCTGGCGCTGGGTGGGGCGCGACCACGGCGACTGGTGGCTCGCGGTCAATATCCCGAGCTTCGAGCTCACGGCCGTGCGCGGCGGCAAAAGCGAGCTCGTCATGTCGGTCATCGTCGGCGACGAATACCATATGACGCCCGTCTTCAGCGACAGGCTCCGCTACGTCGAGGTCAACCCGTACTGGAATGTCCCCCTCAGCATCGCCCGGAAGGAAATGCTCCCCAAGCTCCGGAAAGACCCCTTTTACCTGAAGAAGGAGAGGATCCGGATGTTCAGGGGTTGGGGCGACAGCGCAGACGAGGTCGACTCCACGACCGTGGACTGGACGAAAGTCGGGCCCGACGACATGGGCCGCTGGCGCCTGCGACAGGACTTCGGGCCCGACAATTCCCTCGGGACGGTGGCCTTCAGCTTCCCGAACGCCTACGACGTTTTTCTCCACGATACGCCGGCGCGCGGCCTGTTCGGATTGCCGCAGAGGGCCTTCAGCCACGGCTGCATCCGGGTCTCCAGGGCCCAGGCGCTCGCCGCCTACGTCCTGGGCGGGCCGGACAAGGGCTGGACCGAAGACCGGGTCCGCAGCCTGGTCGCCGACGGCAAGCATGGGATCGTCCATCTCGAGTCGTCGCTGCCGATTTACATTCTTTACAATACGGCGGTCGTTGACCCGGAGAGCCGCGAGGTGTATTTCTATCGCGACGTCTACGGCCGGGACGCCCTGCTCGAGAAAGCGATCTTCTGACATGAGGGCCATGGAACGACAAAAGATGGAGTGGAGAGGAGGCACGATCTTGAAAACACTTATCGGATCCGTCCTCGCCGCGGCCCTGCTGGCCCTCGCTTTGCCGGTGCTGGTCGCGCCTCAGGAAACCGCTCCGGCGGCCGGGCCGGAGCGCGTGCTCTCCTTCTTCAACATCCACAACGGCGCTCATCTCTCCGTCGTCTATCGCCGCGGCGACGAATATCTGCCCGAGGGGCTGGCCGAGATCAACCACATCCTGCGCGACCCGGTCTGCGGAGACGAGCATCCCATCGATCCCGGCGTCCTCGATTTCCTATACGACCTGCTCGAAAAGCTCGATTATCGCGGTGAGGTCCAGGCTGTCTGCGGTTTCCGGTCGGTCGAGACCAACACGATGCTGCACAACACGACCAGCGGCGTGGTGCTCAACAGCATGCATACCAAGGGCCGGGCCCTGGATTTCCGGCTGACGGGCCTCGACATGAAAAAAGTCTGGGAGGTCGCCCGATCCATGAAGCGCGGCGGGACCGGATACTACAAGGGTTCCGATTTCGTCCACATCGACACCGGGCCCGTCCGGTTCTGGTGACGGCGCGGCCATGAAGGCCGCCGAGCTCGTACGATCAATGAACGGCTGAGCTCAGTACCGCCCGAACTTCTCCACCAGCTCGGCCACCCGGCGGACGCGGCGCTCCAGGCCGTCCGGGGGGACCTGATCGGCGACGCCGAGCACGTAGCGGGGGCGGG
This sequence comes from Candidatus Aminicenantales bacterium, assembly GCA_049512315.1. Classification (GTDB taxonomy): domain Bacteria; phylum Acidobacteriota; class Aminicenantia; order Aminicenantales; family Saccharicenantaceae; genus DATKJS01. The sequence goes on from JBEKXF010000032.1 coordinate 13,341, forward strand.
AGGTCATGACCCGGAGGATCGCCCGGACGTGCCGCTCGAACTCGGCGTCTGAGACCTTGTCCGTGAAGTAAATGCCGGGAAGTCCGCCCCAGAGGACGGTCCGCTCATCGCGGCTCCACGCGGCCCATTTCTCGACCGCGAGGTCGCCGACCGGAGCGGGGGTCATGGCCTCGATGAAGGTGAAACCGGCGGCGCAGACCTGCCGGAGAAGCCCCCGGAGGGTGCCGTCGAGGTGGACGCATGAGGACTTCCCGGCCGCCGCGATCCGTCCAGCCCAGGTCTCATGGTAGTCGCGCATGTGGAGCTCATAAAACCTGGGGCCGACGACCTCGGAGGAGAGGTTCTCCGGGATCATGAGGACTTCGGCCGGGCTCCCGACCGCGATCCGGGCGGCGGCGTCATGGGCCGGGCGCATCGCGGCCAGGGCTTCGGCCAGAAGCTCCGGCGCATCGGCGAAGATCTCCGTGACCGGCACGATGCCCGCGTCCAGGGCGACCATCTGCATGAAGGGGCTCTTGGGAAGGTAACAGAGGACGACGCCTATCCCGCCAACCTGTTGTCGCCTCGACTCGGCAAACCCGAAATCCGGCTCGTAGCTTATGTTCTCGAACATGAAGCGATAGGCCTTGAGGTCGGCCGCGGATTTGATCAAGCGCTCGGTCGGGGCTTCGGAAAAAGAGTCGGGCAGCCAGGTCCAGGCTTCGGTCAGGACGCCGTGCGGCGTCTCGATCCTCCGGCGCCGGGCCCGTCCGTCGCGCCATTCGGTGACCCGACAGCGTTCGATGATGGTTTTGAACGGAAAATAGCCCTGGAGGTAGAAGCCGACGCCGAGGTCCCGGTGCCATTCGATGTAGGCGGGGCTTTCCTTGAAATCTTTCGGCTTGAGGCCCCGGCCGATGAGTGACGTGGCCCAGTAATCCAGGTCCCCGAACCAGGGCACACGGTCGGGCGTCCCGCCGGCGAGCAGTGTCAGGACCCGTTCCCGCTCGGTCATCATGGGTTTCATCCGTCAATCATGAATCAGAACAGAGCCCCGAATTTATCCTTAAGGGCGCAATAAAAAGTTGTTTATCGGCTATAAGACGCCACCTATTTTTGGGCCTCGAACAGTGTCCAGGGGTGGGATTTCATGTCCTTGAGATATTTCTTCTGCCACCCGTATTCCGGGTGCTTGACGAAGAACGGCGCGGCGATGAAGTCCTCGCCGCAGGGATGGCCCATCCTAGCCCAGAACTTCATATCCTTCGCGAGGGCAGCGCTCGTCACCTTGCCCTGGACGGCCCCGGCGGGGCAGTAGGGCGCCCAGGAAGGGGGCCAGCCTCTCGGATCGTTTTCGATATGGCCGCAGAGAATGTTGCCGTTGGACGCCTTGACGCCCGTACTCGAGTCGACATGGTCTTCTTCAAACCCTTTTCCGGCCTCGACATTGATCTTGCCCTTGTTCTCTTCCATCAGCCATTCCCAACGGGCCTTCCGGACATAGGTGCCTTGGGTCATATCCTTGGGGTCGAACGTCGTCTCCTCGGCGATGAGCTTTTCGTCGCTCGGGAAATTCGAACCGATAAAATAGCCGTCGCTTGTCCGCCAGACACGATGGTTTTTCAGGCCGAGCTCGAGCCTGGCGATCTCGTTCGTCTTGATATCGCCCACGAGCCAATCGTTGGCGTAGGCCCCGTTGCCGTCCGACGTCATGATCCGGATGAAATCGTCGATCGAGCCGGCGTACTGGGCGGCCTTTCTGGCCCGCCCGAATTCCGGAATTCCATCTTCCTGGAACCCCTTGAACTTGTCGATCGTCGTCTCGGTATAGACCAGGCCGGCACCGTTGACGACAAAATCGTCGCCGCTGTGGATATAGCCGGGGAGGGCGTCCATCATGATCCGGTAACCCTTCTCGGGCCGGATGTCGAGGACGACGTTCCAGCGCTCGCCGATGATGTAATCGACCCAGTTGTTGTGACCCATGACGATCCGGCCGTCTTCGGTATAGCGTCCCGTGGCGATGAACGCGCTGCAGCTTCCGGGCGCCCGGCTGGCGCCGGAGCCGGTTTTGAGTTTTTCCTCGAGATAGGGGACATAATAGGACGCGAGCTCGAGCCAGCCGTTGAGGATGGTGAGATCGATCTTGTCATAATGTGTGCCGGGGAGCCGGGCCTTCAGGCCTTCGGCGATGCCTTCGATCTCCTCCCGGTATTCGGGGTCGAGCCTGGGCCAGAACATGCGGCCGGCGGCCTCGCGGAAGAACGCCCAGTCTCGCTTGGCCGAGTTCTCGAGAAGGAGAGAGAGGGCCTTGAGCGTGTCATCAATCTCAGGACCGAGATGCCAACCGTGCTGGAAGCCGATCTCCCGCGGCTGTCCTTCGAGGCGGACATGGATCCAGCCGTGCCGAGTCTCCCGCATCGAGCCCTTGAGACGGGCTTCCTGGCTATCCGGCCCGGAGGCTGATAAACCGGCGGCGGACAATAGCCATAACGTCACGCCCAAGGCTATGGTCAAAGACAAATATTTTCTTTTCATTTCTCCCTCGCTCTGATTGTCCCTATCGGTCATTCTAGCGATTTATCAAGATGCCGGCAACGGTCGGCGAAATTGAGCAACATTTTGGGTCATCACTGCGTTTGTAATATCCTGGCTGAAGAATCGACGGCCAGCCTCGGAAATCATCTTGTCCGAGGCTCACGGCTGAAGTAGCATAGATCCATAACGTCGGAGGGCCTGGTGCCGCGCCCTCGGAGGAGGTTTCTCATGGCCCGCAAAACCCGTATTTCGAACGGCATTGCTGCCGCGGTCATCTTCCTATTATTTATCGTTACGGTCGCAATGGCGGACGCCCCTGCCAAGCGCGTCCCGACGATCGAGGACCTCCTGGCCCTCAAGTCCGCCGGCTCGCCCCAGATATCTCCCGACGGGACGAGGGTCGCCTATGCCGTGACGGAAGCTGATTTCGACCAGGACGCCTACGTGACGCAGACCTGGCTGGCCGACGTCGCCACCGGCCGGACGATCCAGCTCACCCGCGGCAAAAAGTCCTCTTCGGGTCCCGGCTGGTCGCCCGACGGCCGCTGGCTGGCCTTCACCTCCACCCGGGCCGAGGATAAATCCCAGATCTTCGTCATCAATCCCGCCGCCGGGGAGGCCATCCAGATCACGAAATCCGAGACGGGCGTTAACGGGTTCGATTGGTCTCCCGACGGAAATACGATCGCTTTCACCGCGACCGACCCCGAATCCAAGGAATCCAAGGACCGGAAGGACCGTTACGGCGACTACGAAGTCGTGCGCAAGGAATACAGGCACGCGCACCTCTGGACCGTGGACGTGGCCGAAGCCCTCAAGACGCCTCAAGCCGGCCGGCGCCGGACGTCGGGGAAGGACTTCACCGTAGGCGGCTTCTCGTGGGCGCCCGACGGGACGAAGATCGCCTTTAGCGCCACAGTCAACCCCGACCTCATCAACGGCGGCACGGCCGACATCTTCGTCCTCGACCTGGCCGGCGATTCGGTGAAGCGGATCGTGGCCCAGCCGGGCCCGGACAACGGTCCGGAGTGGTCGCCCGACGGCCGCTCGATCCTTTTTTCGAGCGCCATGGGGCACGCGGACTTTTTCGCCGGGAATTCGCGGCTGGCCGTCGTCCCGGCCGGGGGCGGCGCCGTTCGTTCGCTGACCGACGCGTTCGACGAAAGTCCGGGCTCCGCGTTCTGGCTGGAGGACGGGATCTATTTCTCGGCGCTCCAGAAAACGTCCAGCCACCTCTTCCGGCTCGACCCGTCGTCACTCAAAATAACCCGGCTCACCGAACCGGACAATGCCCTCATCGGAGGCGTCTCGTTCTCCCGCGACGGAAAGCGGCTGGCCTTCTCCGCCGCCTCCCCGACCACCCTCAGTGAGATCTATGTCTCCGATCTCCCGTTCAAGCCGCGGCTCCTGACCCGGATGACCGACCAGATCTCCGACTTCATCCTCGGGACCAGGGAGGTTATCTCCTGGAAAAGCCAGGACGGGACGATGATCGAAGGCGTGCTCATCAAGCCGGCGGACTTCGACGCCGCCAAAAAATATGCCCTGCTCTGCGTCATCCACGGCGGGCCGACGGGCGTCGACCGGCCGGCTCTTCTCTCCGGCGACACGCGGACCTATCCCTCGGACATTTGGGCCGCCCGTGGCGCCCTCGTCCTCAAGGTCAATTATCGCGGGAGCGCCGGCTACGGGGAGAAATTCCGGCGGCTCAACTACCGGAACCTCGGCGTCGGGGACGCCTGGGACGTCCTCTCGGGCGTCGACTATCTCGTGGCCAAGGGTTGGGTCGACCCGGCGCGTGTCGGTTGCATGGGCTGGAGCCAGGGCGGCTACATCTCGGCTTTCCTGACGACCTCGAGCCGGGCCTTCAAGGCGATCTCGGTCGGGGCCGGGATCTCGAACTGGGCGACGTATTACTACAACACCGACATCACGCCGTTCACGATCCAGTATTTGGGCGCGGACCCGGCCATGGACCCGCAGGTCTACCTCAAGACCTCGCCCATGACCTACATCAAGAACGCGGTGACCCCGACCCTCATCCAGCACGGCGAGCTCGATCGCCGCGTCCCTATTCCGAACGCCTACGAACTCCGGCAGGGGCTCGAAAATCGGGGGGTTCCGGTGGAGATGGTCGTTTACAAAGGCTTCGGTCACGGCATCAACAAGCCCAAGGCGACGCGGGCCGTGACCCAGCACAACCTGGCCTGGTTCAATCATTACATCTTCGGCGACCCGAAGCCCGACCTGACGGCGCCGCCGCTCCCGGAAAGAGCCGGCGATAAAATGGGGGACGGGACCGCAAAAGCGGATTCAGTCTGTGCTGTTTTTATGAGCGGCTGGGCTAGCCCATTGCAATCAGCGCCTGAACAGTAAACACCTGTATCCCCCGACAACTGGCCGGGCTAACAGGCACTCGGACCTCATCCCTGTAAAATAGTCCACCTATAATGTGAGTTTTTTGGGAAATATCGTCCTTCCGAATGGACCAAGATCGGGACTATCAGGTTTTCCGTGTAGACCCCTTTTCGCGTTTGAGCCCGTTTTCACACTTGTCAAGAGCCAATAGAAACTGCTTGATTCGTTTTGCTCATCCAAGGAGGCCTACACAGTTTCCCTTACACTCCTTTATGCGGGGGAGCTAACACAGGCTTTGGCCGGTGAGGTCAACGGGCCGATCCAAGAGGGGCGGACTGGCGATCGTTTACGGTCTCCTCACCCCTTGGGGGGATACGGACATCCGAAAAGTCACCTCCAAAATCATTGCCCTGAGGGATGGTCGGCTCCAAGATATGGTTTAATATTTCCATGCAATGTGGACTCAGTCCGTTTTGAAAAGGCCCGTATCCTTTAGGAACATCCGGGCCAAGACTACCCTCCTGATCCTCTTCCTACTCACCGCTACGACCTTCACGTCCTATATCATCACGATCCGGATCATGAACAACCACATCGCGGACAAGGTCATCCGGACGGCGGAGTCCCTGGGCCGGAGTATCGCTCCCTCGGCGGGCTTCCTCATCGGCGCCCAGGATCTGCTCGGCCTCGATTACATGGTCTACCAGATCAGGAAGACGAATCCCGACATCAAGTCGATCGGCATTCTCGGTCCCCGGAGAGACATCATCGTCCACAGCGAGATCAAGGAGCGCGGCCGGAAGATGGAGCCGGCGGGAGGAGAAGTCCTCAGGAAGAGCGAGGACGGGACCTCCGTCCGCAAGATTTCCGGCGCGCCCGGCAGCCTCATCGAGATCGAAAGTCCGATCGTTTTCATGAACAAGAACCTGGGCTCCGTCGTCCTCAGCGTCGATTGGTCCGTTTTATTGACGGCCCAGGGCGAAGCCCGCCGCAAGGTCATCGGCTTGTTCGCCGTCATCCTGGCCCTGGGCGCGATCAGCAGCATCCTCCTGTCCTCCAGCCTGACCAAGCCGATCAAGGAGCTTTCGTCCGGCGTCGAGGATCTCAAGCGCGGGAAAATGAGCAAACCGCTCCGGATCTTTTCCGGGGATGAGCTCGGCCGGCTGACGGCGAGCTTCAACGAGATGTCGGGGCTCATCACCACGCAGCGGGACCGGTTGGCCCAGAACGCGCAGGAGCTGGAAGAAGCTTATGTTTCCACCGTTCGGGTCGTGGCCGCCGCCATTGACGCGCGCGACTCTTATACGCTCGGACATTCCACCCGCGTTTCCGACCTGGCCGTCGCCCTCGCCAAGGAGATCGGGTTGAGCGGGCAGGAGCTGGAAGACATCGAAATCGCTTGTCTTTTCCACGATGTGGGCAAGATCAAGATCCCGGACTCCATCCTTCACAAGAAGGGCTGGCTGGACTCCGCCGAGTGGAAGGAAATGCAAAGACACCCGGAATACGGCGCCGAGATCCTTGACAAAGCACCCTCCCTCCGCAGGTTCGTCCCCGCCGTCAGGCACCATCATGAGTGGTATGACGGGAGCGGCTACCCGGACGGGCTGACCCGGGAGAAAATCCCCCGGGCTGCGGCTATCATCTCTCTCGCCGACGCCTATGACGCCATGACATCCGACAGGCCTTATCGGACGGCGATGACCAAAGAGCAGGCTTTGGACACGATCCGGGAGTTTTCGGGGAAGCAATTCAGCCCCGAGCTGTCCCCGATCTTCTTGGGGATCGTGGAGAAATCAGGATGAAAATATGCCGGATTTGTCTTTGAAGAGAACGCTTGCCTCTCTTGTCCTGCCTTGCCTTTTTTTATCGGCCTGCTCCACGGTCAACCAGAACCTGATGAAACAAGCGTCCGTCGAATCCCGGAAGTCCCTGGCCGCCGGCGATTTCCAAAAAGCGCTCGATGGCTTCAAAGGGGCCACCAAGAAAAATCCCCGCAGCAAGGAATTGAAGGAGAACTATATCCGGACGGTCGAAGAGATCAAGCGGACCGCTGACCGGGCCCTAGGCCAACGGGATTTCGCTCGAGCGAGCAACATTTATCGTGTCCTTTTGAACAACTACGCCAGCTTCGGGGGGTTCACCGCGAAGCTCACGTTTAATAAGTCCTATCTTGAGACGTCGTTGAAAAATTGCCGGATCGGCATCGTCGACGGCCAGGCCCAAGAGGACCTGAAGAGGGGGGATTTGGCCAAGGTCCTTGAGACCCATCAGGCCGCTCTCAAAGAGCATCCGGGGGACGCGGGGTGGGCGGCAAGCTATGTCAGAGCAGTCCAGGCGATCAAAGCGGTGGGCGACAAAGCGCTGGCCGACCAGGATTTCGCCCATGCCGGAAGGGTGAACGTCTTTCTGCTCAAGAATTTTCCTTCATTCGAAGGGCTGCGGCCGCCCGTCGCTTTTTCCAGGGGGACTTTGAGTGAGGCCATCGCGGTCTGCCGGGACGGCTTGACCAAAGCGGGTCTCGAGGAATACCGGAAAGGGAACCTGGCCAAGGCCATAGCCGTCTGGGAGGACTTGCTGGCCTTCGACCCGGCCAACGTCGAGATCAGGAATGCCGTGGAGACCGCCAGGACTCAGCTGAACAAGATCATCAAGAAAAAATAGCGCTGCCTTCGCTCCTATTTCGAGCTCGACTTGAAAACCGTCCAGGGCTGAGCGGGACGGCTCTTCAAATAGCCCTTGAGATAGTCGTACTGCCGGTGTTCCCGGAGGAATTTCTGGGCATCGAAAGGAATATCGCAAGAGCTTCCCCATTTGGCCCAGAAGGCCATCTCCTGGGCCATCCGGGCGTCCACCACCTTGCCGTCCAGGGCCCCGGCCGGGTAAAAAGGCTTGGCCCAGGCGTCACTGGAGCTGCCGGCCGGGTCAGGGGCCAGCTCCCAGTGGCCGCAGATCGTGCGGTCGCCCGGCATTTCCCTGCCGGCATAAACGTCATAATGATCGCCCAACATGAGCTTGCCGCGTTCGACGTCGACTTTCCCCATCCATTTGTCAAAAAGCTCGAGCCACCGCACTCGCCGGGCGATATCGCTGTGCTTGATGTTATCGAAATCCGCCTCGGTCTCCTGGCGCATCAGCGGAATATTCTCAGTGATGTTCGACCCGCTATAAAAACCGTCCCGGGTCCGCTCGACGGAATGATACTTGAGGCCGAGCTCGAGCCGGGCGATTTCGTTGCTGTGCACGTCGCCGAAGAGCCAAGTGTTGGCGTAACCGCCGTTATTGCCGTCGATCATGATCTTGAGAGATTCGTCCAGGTTACCGGCGTATTGCATCGCCTTGCGGATACGGACGAACTCGGGAATCCCGTCCGGGTCGAATCCCTTGAAGTAGTCGATCGTCGTTTCGGTTCCCACGAGTCCCGATGAACAGATGAAAAAATCCGTGCCGCTGTGGATGGCGGCCGGGAATCCCTGCATCAGGATCCGAAACCCTTTTTCGGGCAGCAGATCGATGATCACGTTCGAGTCGGCCGGCACGAACTGGGACCAGGTGTTGTGGGCCATGACGATGCGACCGTCGGAAGTGGCTTTCCCGGTGGCGATGAAGGCGCTGCAGCCGCCGGTTTTCTGCGGCTGACCGTCTTTTTGGGACGAGGGGTACCAGTAGCCCATGATTTCGGATGATGCGTTGACCAGAACGATATCGCCATAGCTGACGTCAACCCCGGCCTTGCGCGCGCCGGCGGCGATCCCCTCCATTTCCTCTCGGAATTCGGGATCGATTTTCGGAGCGAACATCTTGAGGGTCTGCCCGACAAAATAGGGCCACTCCTGGCCCGTGCTCCACCAGGTCATATGTTTTTCGACGCGCAGGCTTTCCGCGATCTCCTTGGCCAGAAGGTAGCCGTGTTGAAAACCGCGGGCAAAAGGCTTTCCCTCAATGTGCAGGAAGGTCCAGCCGTTCCTCTCCTCCCGGGAGGCCTTGGCCACCCAGGACTGTTCTTCCTTGGTCAAATCGGCGGCGAGGATGACGCCCGCGCAGACCATCCCGATGAGCAAAAAGCAGATGATCGTCTTTTTAAAATGCATCCGTCCTCTCCTTGCAATAGGTCTTTCCGTCAAGAGTACCTCCCTACGCCCACAGACTTTGCGATTCCAAACACCCGGCAGATTTCACGGATCTCTTCATCGCTGAGACCCTGACCGGCTTCGCCGTTCGTCAGGTTCAAAAATTCATAGCGGGCCGCCGTCTCCGCGTATTCGATCCGGTCCTCCGCGCGCTTGACCGATCGGTCCGAGCGAGCCACGACGCCGTGCTTGCTCCAGACCGCGATCCGATGGGAACGGAGCGATCCGGATGTGGCGGCGGCGAGTTCGGCCGACCCGGGGACGAGAAAACGGATGCAGCCGATCCCTTCGGGCAAGTTCACGACCGTCTCCGGTTGCCAGCGCAGCAGGTGACGGCTCAAATAATCTTCCGATTGATACCGGGGGATGTGGCTCAGATAGGTCAGGAAAACCGGCTGGGCATGAACCACAGCGTGGAAGTTGGTCCCGGTCGCCGCGACTTGATCCTGGTGCACGGCCAGGTGGGAATCGAATTCGCTGGTCAGCCGGTCGAACAGGCGCCGCGGTGACGTGTACAGTCTGCCCGTGCGGCCGCCCTCCTCGACGGTGACGAATCCCAGGTTGGCCGCGGGGTCCTGGACGATTTCGCGCAGACGGCGGCCCGAGCCCGTCACGAGCAGGGAGCCCCGGGCAAGAGAGGGCACGGCGACCGGCAATTGGATGGCTTCCGAGTTGGGGAAATGATGCCGTGGATCGACCGGCCAGCTGAGGTAGGCCGAGATATTACCCGCGGCGCCCTCGCAAGCGTCGATCTGGGACAGGCGCTGGCCTGCCTCGCCGATCATGGCGATCATCTCGTCCAGCCCCGGAAACGGCGCTTCAACGGACATCGGACTTCTCCTCTCGGACGGAATTATCAACTGCGCCACCGGCGTGTGTCAAGGACGCCTCCCTCCTTTCGGACGGACTCAGCCGAATGCTTGGGGCCGAAGTTGCTTGAGATCGTCGACGAAACGCCGGCTGGCGGCGTGCTGAATGGCCGCTCCGTGCGAGAAGGAGGATTCTTATGCCTAATAGCCCGCTTGGGTCAGCTTGGCTCTGATATTGTCCAGCCACCCATCAGCCATCTCTTTGCTGCCAGCGGTCGCGGGGAAGTTGATGACGAGCCCCTTATCTTGGATGATGAGATAATCACAATAGTAAATATCCTCAGGTGGTTTTTTTGACGTACCGAGTACGTTGTCTTCAGACAGGATTTGCTTTTGATACCAAGCCTTGCCGGTACCGTCGTTCAACGGCTTGATTTCAACCGGTCCAACCACCAGGGGGGATTGTTTTGCATCCCGCTCCTCTTGCTTGATTTGCTTCTCCGCCTTAGCGTTTTCTTGCCCGGTGGTCTCATCCTTATACATAGCCCACATTCCCATCTTGGGGTCAAAATAGGTGATCTTAAGCTCAAACTCGTATGCTTCATCGAATCTCTGCGCTTTCCCAGCTTTAGCCTTGATTTCTATCGTCGTATTCACCATTGTCGGGTGAAATCCGCAGAGGATGATCTTGCCATTGGACGGAACCATGGCTTTCACGAAATCCGGGCAACCAGGTTGTTGGTTCTGGAGCTGATCGAGGGATTCCTTCATTTTCTTGATGTCAGGAATCTGAGGTTTCCTGGGACCTTCCCCCGTTGATTATTTATCTGCCTTCACTTGGCCGGCCGGTTCCTCCTTCGTTTCTTCTACTTTCTTTTCCATTGTTGCCTGGGCTTCTCCGGGGGGTTCCGTCGTTTTTTTGCTTTTTCCGCCTTCCGGTGCTTTCGGAGGGGCTGCCGCCCTTTCCGCCTTTATCTTTTTTCCCTTGCCCTCTTGGGGGGCTTTCTTAGGCTTCTCGCCCTTACCCCCTTCTTGTTCTTTCTTGGGGGCTGCCGCCCTTTCCGCCTTCATCTTCGCCATTTCTTCCGTTCTCTTTTCGTTGTCGGCGATCAGCCTCAGCCTTTTATTCACGGCCCTGACATCGGCCTGCAGTTTTCGAACGAGGGTATCTTTGTCGGCCTTGGGAGATTGGATCCCCTTCCCGGACAGGAGAGACAACCGGTCTTGCAGTTGATGTTCGAAATATGTCTTTTGTTGCACGAGCATCTGCTTCCGTTTTAATCCCATTTCTTCCTCCTCTTCGATTGATTTATTTTTCTCCGGCAGATCATCGATAATGTAGAGTTTTCTTTTCCCTGCCGGCAGATAGTTGCCGAAGGTATGTATATCAGGGTTTTCGTCAAAAAGCCATCGCCTTTTAGGATGTCCGCCGGGGCTGCATCAAGAAAGAGAAGATCGGACCTCATCCCTAAAAAATGGACCAAATCAGCGGGCAGGTCCAAAAAACTCGAGAATCTCATTTTGGAGGTGGTACAGTAGCTTTGGGTGCGTTTCGGGCAGGGGTATACCTCCCCATTTTTGACAATGTCTTGACAGACTCTTGACCGAAATCTTAACAACTTCTTATGTGGAGATGGCTATCTTCATTCATGGTCGATGAAATCCGGGAGAGGCCACTTTTAATCTTTTGAGAAGGAGGGGAACATGTTTAAGAAAATCGCGTCAGGTTTCACGATTCTGGCCTTTATCGCTTTTTCCACATCCTGCTTACTCTACAGAACGACAGCGGAAAGCGTTCAACAGGTGGCCGAGAAAGGCGCAAAGACCGAAATCCTAGCCATCCGGACGAAGTCCGGCGAGTATATCGAATTCCGGAAAGACACGGTGAGAATACAATCAGGTTCAGTCGTCGGTGAGACATTGAAAACCATGGAGATCGACAGGGCTGAGATTCAAAACGTGCAGAGGAACCGGAAGGGGAAAATCGAAAGAATCGTCACCAAAGACGGGGCGGATTATTATGTCGTCGAGGAGAAAGAAAAAGTTGTCGTGGCTAAGGCCTATTTCACCGTTGCCGTTCCGCTCTCCAATATCCAGATGGCCCAGGTTAGGGAACCCGCTATCGCGTCGACAGTTGTGGTCAACGGCATAGGATTCGGACTATTAATACTTGTCGCCTTAGCTGCGCATCATGCATTGGATGGAAGCCTGGGTCTAAGCCCATGGCATTAAACCCGGACCGATTTGCGGTTGCCGGAGGCCTTCATGTTTTTACAGAAGGCCTCCGTTTTGGGGAATGGGCAGAGTTCGATTGGACTGTTGCCGTTTCCGGCGATGAAGTTCCCGATGGCAGCGCTGACTCAACCATGACACCCGAGAAGAGAAATTCTTGAATAAGCGTCACGATCCCCAGCCGAGCCCAAGCTGTCCCGACTGAACATTTTCTCTTCGGGTATCGCGTCATAGGCACGACGGATAAACAATTCCTTTTCCGCAGCACCGCACTGACCGCTCCGGCCGATGGGTCTGCCTTCTTGACCACGCTGGTCATGTCCTTCCCGCCGCTCCGGCGATTAAGCCGACGAGGATGACGGTTAGAACAGGGCAAACCCAAAGTGACCAATACCCGGGACTGGCTTTTTCCATCTCGACCCTTATGTTCTTTTCTTAATTATTATTCTCATCTAATATTACTCCTAATCTTACTCCCAAACTGCCAACAGGTTACTTGAAATAGGTAACTAGATGATGTGATGCGCCTCCTCGGGGTGATGGACGTTTAAGCCTGTATGCCGCCAGGAACCAATCCCATGGGAGCTCCCTTTTTAGCTCCCAGTCCTTGGGATACCGGCGAAGCCGGTTGGAATGGTTGTTTCGTGAGGGTTCCTCAGGAACTGGGCTATGATATACTCCCGGCTGATATATTTGGATATCGTTTGGTGAGCGAGCTTAAATGCGAAGAAGAGGTTTACACAGGATATCTGAGACTCCCGGAAGTCCTTTAACTGAACGAGATCGGCCGATCGGTTCAATGCCGTCGGCTTTGTCCGTTGAAAGGTAGACGCCAGATGAAGAATCTTTCAAGATGGATTTGGATGATGGCCCTTGTTCCCTGGTTTCTTGGCAGCTCATCGCAGGCTCAGAATGCCCCGATGGGCCGGGCCCTGGAAAAGCAGTTTGATTCCCATCTCTCTCCGGCGGATCTCAGGGCCAGAATGAAGCGACTCAGCGCACGTCCTCACCATGTCGGTTCTCCTTATGATAAGGAAAACGCCGAGTTCATTCTTTCCCAGTACAAAACGTGGGGATTCGATGCCCGCATCGAAGAGTTCAGCGCCTTGTTTCCAACTCCCAAGACGCGCCTGCTGGAGATGACCGCCCCCGTCACCTACACGGCGGTCCTGAAAGAGTCGCCCCTGAAGGAAGATAGCACCTTGAACGAGGTCGCCGAACAGCTGGCGACCTATAACGCCTACTCCATTGACGGCGATGTGACCGGTGACCTCATCTACGTGAATTACGGAATCCCCTCCGACTACGATGAGCTCGAGAGGATGGGGATCGATGTTCAGGGCAAGATCGTCATCACCCGTTACGGCGGATCCTGGAGAGGGATTAAGCCGAAGGTGGCCGCAGAGCACGGGGCGATCGGCTGTCTGATCTATTCCGATCCGAAAGACGACGGCTTCTACGTCGGCGATGTCTATCCCAAAGGCGCCTGGAGGAACGAATTCGGCGTCCAGCGGGGATCGGTCGCAGATATGCCCGTCTACCCCGGCGATCCGTCGACGCCTTTTATCGGGGCGACACCGGGAGTGAAGCGCCTCCCCCTCAAGGAGATCAAGGTCCTGACGAAAATACCGGTTCTTCCGATCTCCTATCATGACGCTCTTCCCCTGCTTCAATCCTTGACCGGGCCGGTGGCACCGGACCATTGGAAAGGGGCTCTGCCCGTGACCTATCATGTCGGTCCGGGGCCGGCCAAGGTTCATCTGAAACTGGAGTTCAACTGGGATATCAAGCCGATCTATGACGTCATCGCCATGATCAGGGGGAGCCTTTACCCGGATCAATGGATCATCCGGGGAAATCACCATGACGGGTGGGTGAACGGGGCGGAAGATCCTCTCAGCGGACAGGTGGCGACGATGGAGGAGGGCAAGGCCTTTGGCGAACTGGTCAAAAGCGGCTGGAGGCCGAAACGGACCATCGTCTATTGCGCCTGGGACGGAGAAGAGCCGGGATTGATCGGCTCCACAGAATGGGTGGAAACTCACGCCGACGAATTGCGGCAAAAGGCGGTGGCCTACATCAATTCCGATTCCAACGGGCGAGGGTTTATCTTTATAGACGGATCGCAGACGCTCCAGCAGTTCATCAACGATGTCGCCCGCGATGTCCTCGACCCCGAAAAGAATGTCAGCGTCTGGGAGAGGGCGAGGGCCGCCAGGCTTCTGGCCAGCCCTCCCGGGGAGAAAAAGGACATCCGGTCCGCGAAGGATTTGAAGATCGGCGCTCTGGGATCCGGTTCCGATTTCACGCCTTTCCTTCAACACATTGGCATTGCGTCCCTGAATATCGGCTATGGCGGTGAAAGTGAAGGAGGCGCCTACCATTCCATCTACGATTCTTTCGATCATTTTATGCGCTTTGGAGATCCGACGTTCGCCTACGGGGTGGCTCTCGCCCAGACCGGCGGACATGCCGTCCTGCGTCTGGCGGACGCCGATATCCTTCCCTTCAACTTCTCGGATTTTGCGGAAACCGTGTCCGGGTACCTGAACCAGGTCAAGTCCCTGACTCAGAACATGAGGGAAGAGACGCTCGAATTGGACCGGGAGCTCGAGGACAATGTGTTCGCCGAGGTGGCCGATCCGGCCAAAATCTATCGGGCGCCCAAAGCCCAGGATCCGGTTCCGTACTTGAATTTCGCGCCGCTCGAGAATGCCGTCGGCACCGTCCGAAAGAGCGCGGAGGAATATCAGAAAGCGAGGCATGATCTCGAGGACAGCGGGAGGAAACTGGCCGGCAACCAGCAGATGCATCTGAACGAGATCATCTTCAGGACCGAGCGGGCGCTCACAAAGCCCGAGGGATTGAAAGGACGTCCCTGGTTCATCCACGAAATCTACGCGCCGGGCTTTTACACGGGCTACAGCGTGAAAACACTTCCGGGCGTCCGGGAGGCCATCGAACAACGACAGTGGGAAGAAGCTGACCAGCAGATGATCGTGGTCGCGAACACGCTGGAAGCTTATTCACGGGAAATCCGTCAGGCGACGGCTATCCTCCAATCCGCGCTGAAATAGAGGAGCTTGAGAAAATGAAAATCATTGGCTATGGTCATCGAATTTTATGGGTGTTGGTTCTTTTATTCCTGGTCTCCCGGCTGAGCTTCCCTTGTACTTCCATTATCGTCACTAAGGGTGCCTCAGCCGATGGTTCGGTCATCATTACTTATTCCTGTGATGGAGAATTTCTTCCCAGGCTTCGGCTTTATCCGGCAGCTGACCATGGAGTTGGGGAAAAAGCTGAAATCATGGGATTCAGAGGAAAACGTGGCGAGATTCCTGAGGTTGCTCATACTTATAAAGTCCTTGACCTGATGAATGAATTTCAGGGGCCATCGGCGAGACGACCTTTGACGGTCGCCTGGAGCTTGTCAACCCGGCTGGCTTGCTCGATTACCCTCAGTTGATGGTCCTGGCTCTGCAGCGGGCCAAGACAGCCCGAGAAGCCATTAAGGTCATGACCGACCTGGTCGAGGAATACGGTTATGAAAGCAGCGGAGAATCCTTTTCCATCGCCGATAAAGATGAAGCTTGGATTATGGAGATGATCGGAACGGGTCAGGGCGGACACGGTGCGATTTGGGTAGCCCAGAGGATTCCGGATGGCATGATCTGTGCTCATGCCAACATGTCCCGGATAGGTGAATTTCCTCTCCAAGACCCTGAAAACTGCCTTTATTCCAAAAACGTCGTCTCTTTTGCCATGGAGAAAGGCTATTACAATCCAAAGAGTGGTCCCTTCAATTTCTCCCTGGTCTATAACCCGCCCACTGAACAGCAGGTCAAATATTCGGCCCGAAGAGTCTGGAGCATTTTCCGGCGCGCCGCCTCATCCCTGGACCTTTCTCCTGACTACAGTTCCTCGGTCAAAAATGCCAAACCTTATCCTCTCTGGATCAAGCCGGACCGCAAGCTTTCTGTTCGTGACGTCATGGCTCTCCATCGGGATCATTATGAAGGGACTCCCTTTGATATGACCAAAGATCTGACAGCCGGTCCTTTTGGAGCAGCGGATCGCTGGCGGCCGATCAGCTGGAAAGTGGATGGCCAGGATTATTCCTGGGAACGCCCTATCTCCGCCCAGCAGGTGGCCTTTATTTTTGTCTCTCAGGCAAGGTCTTTTGTCCCCGACGCTGTGGGTGGTGTCTACTGGTACGGAATGGATAATCCCTTTACCAATTTCTTTGTCCCGCTTTATACCAGCATAACCGATATCCCTGAAGCCTACACCAAGGGTTCCATGCAAGCTTTTAGCCGCGATTCCGCCTGGTGGACATTCAATTTTGTCGCCAACTATGCCAATTTACGCTACAGTGACATGATTCAGGATATTCAGAAAGTCCAGAAGGAAATCGAGGATCTGGAGTTTAACCTTCAACCGGCCATGGAACAAGCAGCCCTGAACTTAAACAGTCCCAATCCGCAGATGATTCCGGCTCTTCTGACGCGCTATTGCCTTTCCAATGCCCAGATGAACTTAGACCGCTGGTGGAAGCTGGCTGATTTTCTCATAACCAAATATAACGATGGTTATGTTCATGGCGAGCAAGGACGACCGCGAGAAATTGGCTATCCCGAAAAGTGGCTGCGTGAGGAAATTAAGAAAAATCCTGAAAAGTTTACTCTCAAAGAGAAACATAACACGGAAAAAGAACTTTAAGCGTCAGGACACGTCTCTTCAACGAAGCCGTTCATTTCCCGCCCGCCACCGCTGCCACGACATCAAAGAGAATCTTCGGCCCGCGCCGCACTTCTTCCACCCGAATGCGTTCGTTGTTGCCGTGCTCGGTGTTGCCTTCCTCCTCCGTTGAGGCATAGGGAGTGAAACCGTAGGACTGGACGCCCAGCGGCCGGTAGCGCTGGTTCTCGGTGTAACCGCTCGTGATGTTCGGGAGGACCGGTGTCCCGGGGAAATACTTTGCCGAAACCTGGCGAATGGCGGTGAACAAGGCCGTATCCGTGGGCGAAGAATTGGCTACGCGGAACTCCTCGTCCAACGGTTCGATCGTCACATTGGGATCGTTCACCACCCGCCGCAACGCCTCCAGCAACGCTTTCGGGTCCCCTCCCGGCAGGATGCGCACGTCCAGATTCGCCCATGCTTCCGGGGGAATCACGTTGGTTTGCTGGGAGCCCCCCATCATGGTCAGCGAAATTGTGTCGCGCAGCAGGAAGTTCAGGGATTCGTCGTGTTCGACTGCCTCCTGGAATTTCTTGTCTTCGAGGGCCTTGCGGATGTTGCGGTACTGGCCCGCCCGCTCTGTCGGTTCTGATGGCGCCATGTCGCGCAGGAATTCATCGACCACGGGCAGCACTCGGAGTGGCGTGCGATAGGCCAGAATGCGATCGAGCGCCCGGACCAGCCGGTTCGGCGCGGAATCTGAATTCGGGCGCGATCCATGCCCCGGCCGTCCATGAGCGACAACGTGCAACCAAAAAGTGGTCTTCTCGCCCACGTCCACGCCGACGTATTTGACCTTGTCATTCTCCAGCAGGTTCTCGCCGCCTTCGTTGATCAGGAATTCCGCGTTCTCCAGCAGGTCGCGCTGGTGGGCGATAAACCAATCGGTGCCGGTGTCGCCGACCTCTTCATCGCTAACGGCGAGAAAGATCACGTCGCGGTCCAGCGGGAGTTTCTCGCGTTTCAGCATGACCATGACCACCAGTTGCGCCAGACCTTCATCTTTCATGTCCTGGGCGCCACGGCCCCAGAGGTAGCCGTCCTTGATCTCTCCGCTGAAGGGCGGAACTCGCCAGTGCGAGGCGTCGCTGGTCACCACGTCCATGTGGTTCAGCAGAATGATGGGACGCTTGGCTTCTGCCGTGGCATGCGGCAGGCGCGCCCACAGATCGCCGCGTCCCGGAGAGTACTCGAAGGCGCGGTTCTCGATTCCCTCGTCATCGAGGATCTTCTTGAAGAAAGAAACCGCGCGCATTTCGTTGCCAGGGGGATTGGTGGTGTCGATGCGCAAGTACTGCTGCATCCATGTCAGCGCGAGATCGGCGTACTGCTGCAGATGCTCCGCGGGGACGCGCGAAGATGCCAGAACGTAGGGCGATTCCTCACTCGAGATGGGTCTCGCGGCCGCTCCCCGGACAAAACTTACCCCACACAACACGGCTGCACAGGCCGCAAGTCCCAGCAAGAGTCGTTCCCGAAAGCCTGCCAACCGGCGGTTGCTGCCTACCCAGCCCAGGCTCATAGTTCCCAAATTTCGCCTCCCCCGACCTAACAATGGACCTAACATTTGCGCGCAGTTTTCATATCAGGTTTATTGATAGGAAATTTATTTTCGGAGTTCGTGCCGCACGGAATCGCCGCCCTTCGGGCTCGCAACCGATGCCTCCATGACGAAATGATGATATTCCCGGCCACGGGTCCAAGTCAATTAGCCTTTCCGCGGGCAGAGACGAGGTTCTTCTGAGGGCCCTTTAGGAAAAAATATAGGGGAGCGGGAGTCCATCGTCTTTCGGTCGGCCCGAGAGCAATTCTAGTCTCCGCACGCTCTTCAGATTCCGCTTG
The DNA here is from genome assembly GCA_049512315.1 of Candidatus Aminicenantales bacterium. Lineage (GTDB taxonomy): Bacteria > Acidobacteriota > Aminicenantia > Aminicenantales > Saccharicenantaceae > DATKJS01. The sequence continues at coordinate 31,969 of JBEKXF010000032.1, forward strand.
TTACGGTTATTGACATCGGCGCACGGCCGGCGATACAATTCCGGCATGACCAGGGGAGAGATTCGTCACGCGGAGTGAGAATTCAGCCCGCACGGAAAAAGGAAAATCCTATCCGTTGATCCCACCATGCCGAATGGCTGCCAGAGAAAACGATGATGATCAAATATTATCGGGCCGTTTTCCTTTCACCCCACCTCGATGACGCTGTGTTTTCCTGTGGGGGAAGCATCGCGAAGCTTGCTGGCGAGGGACCGATCCTAGTCCTGAACGTATTCAGCTCTTATCCCGCCGAAGTTCGCCGGGGGCCGGTCGTGATTTCACGGGAAAGGTTCGACGAGGACGCCAAGGCGGCGGCGCTACTCGGTTTCACGACCGAGAACCTGGATGAAGTCGATGCCGCGCTTCGCCATCCCGCCTACCGATCTCCAGCAAATCTGTTCCGCCCCCCGGTTCCGGAGGATATCGATCGCCTGGCAGCGACGTCCGCCAGGATTGGCGATTTTCTATCCTCCATACATTACGATGCCATCTACCTGCCTCTCGGCATCGGCTGGCACGTCGATCACGTCTTGTCTCACCTCGCCACCAAGCATCTGCACGGACTGCCGAGCACTTATTTTTGTGAGGATGCGCCGTATTGCTTGATCCCGAATGCCACTCAGTATCGATTAAGGGAACTTGGGAAGATCGCGGATGAGCATGCGGATGGTGCGCTCTCCCCGCGGAGCTTCGCTCAGGAGTGGTATGAGACAAGCGCGGACTGCGCGACCCTGGCGCCGATCAAGACAATGGCTTGGCCGGAGCGAGGGGTGGCGGCCCTGGTGGTTGCGCTCTACCTGAGAACTCTTCTCGCGAAGCATCGGAGTATGAGGAGAGAGCGCGAAGCTGAATATACCCTCAAGCCCATGGTACAAAGTATCACAGGACACTTCGACGCAAAGATCGAAGCCTGCTATCGCTACGAATCGCAGATCAGCCAGTTCTCCGTCAGCCGCACGGATTGCGTTGCGCGCTACCGCAGGTACTCGAAGTCGATGGTGGTGGGCCCCGCGGATGCGCCGGCGGACATGTATGAGCGATTTTGGCAATTGGAAGGCGCCAGCGTCGGCAGTGGAAACTGATCTGTCTCGTGCATGCGATTGGCGCCTCAGGTCTGCCAGGGCACCCCGTAATGCAGTTGCGTCGACATCTTTTCATCGCAAAATTTCTTGAGTGATGGCCAATTCGGATTCAGTCAGCATCTGTCTCTGCTCTGACGACTTCCTTCCCGCGGTCACGGGAGCCGGGACACACGTCCAACGGATCACCGAAGAACTGGTCCGGCGGGGGCATCGGGTTTCAATCATTACGACCCGGCGGTCCGGACAGCCACACCGTGAAGTCTGGCAGGGAGCAAACGTTCATCGCGTATTCAGCGTGAGCATTCGCGGTTACTACCAGGCCTTCCCCTCCGCATCAACGATCACCCGGATACTGGAGGAAAACTCCGTCGCGATCCTCCATCATCATTACTTGGGAGTAATGATGATGCGGGCGGAAAAGGTGGCACGGCGTCTGGGTTTGCCGCAGGTGTATACCTACCACATGCCGGTTGACGTCCTTGTCCAGTGGTGGCCGATGCAGATGTTCCGCCCGCTCTTCAGTCGTATAATCGTGGATTACTGCAACAAGTTCGACTTGATCATCTCCCCGTCGCTCAACCTGGCCGAGCGGATTCGGGAAGAGGGTGTCCGCACACCCATCCGACATATCACGAACCCCGTAGTGTTCAATCCGGCAGCTCACGTCGAACCCGTTCCGCGACCGGCTCCCTTCATGGTGCTTTTCGCAGGCAGGCTCGAGCCGGAAAAGAACATCCGGTTCCTCCTGGAAGGCTTCCGCTCGGCGCTCAACACGGGCCTGAGAGCCGGGTTGTGGATAGCCGGCACGGGCAGCCAGCAACGCCGGCTCGAGTCCGTCTGCAAGAGTCTGGGCATCAGCGAACATGTGCACTTCCTGGGACAGGTGGAACATTCGCGGCTTGGCAATTATTACGCCGCTTGCGATGTGTTCGTTCTGCCGTCCTTGGTCGAAACCCAGGGGCTCGTTGCGATGGAAGCGATGCGTTTCGCGCGGCCGGTGATTGTGACTCGGTCAATCGTGGCGGCGCGGGAACTCGTCGATGAGGGGGGAAACGGCTACATCGTCGATCCCGAGAACGTCGGCGAGCTCGCGGCAAGACTGCTGACCCTTGAGGCGGATCCGGATCTTCGCGAGCGTTTCGGTCAGCTTGGGAAGGAGCGGTCCTTGACGTTCGCTCCCGATGCTGTGATTCGCGCGACCGAGGATGCCTATCGCACGGCATTGCTCTCGGGCCCTCGGGGCAGACATGCGGCGGGGTCCGCCTGACGGAAGGCGCCATCGTAGATGCCCGGCGCCCGAGTTACGCTCATTTCCACGAGTGCTTGACGTCAGCGGAATTCGGACAGGGATTGATTTCTCCTAAGCTATGGTGACCTGCTCTCGATCAATGTACCACCTGTAAAATGGAATATTCAAGCCTTAGACCTGCCCCCCCCCCTTAAATCGATCCGGATATAATATGAAAAAGCATATCTGGAACTGGTCCAACGCCCCGGAAGGCTTAAGCGAGGCCTATTACGTCGCGAACCGGCCGTAGAAGGCCTATTCTTACCGCCTAAGCGCTCTGGGGGAACTTTCTAAGGCGAAATGGGAGTGGGCCTGTGTGGGTGGGCAGGGGTAGGAAGTGTGTCACTACTCCCTTATCCCCCTCTGTAATTAGGGGGAACTGAAGGACAGCGCTTTTGATTAAGGATTGGCGGGGCCGACGAGACTCGAACTCGCGACCTCCGGCGTGACAGGCAAGGGATTTTCCCCGAGATAACTTAGTGGACTAACCCAACTGTACGCACGTTGGGGAGATGGCGGGTCGGGGTAAGGGGGGACGTCTTTCGGCACTGGGCAAGGCGGTTGGCATCGAGCCCATAATATAGGATCCGCTCGGCCCACTCAGGACCAAGGAGCTCGCTCCCGACAAGAAACCTGAGGACCTCCTTGACGAAGATCCCGGCCAGACGTCCATCCTCCAAGCGCGGGATCTTATGGAAGACGCTCACGTCATCCACTCCACCGTCGGTCACCAGGAAATATAGGTGGGGATGAAGACTCTCGTTTTCCTTGATGCTATTTCTTCTCCTGCGGTTTTTCGTAAGAGAAGGCCCGGAGGAGTTCGAGGGGCAGCGGGAAGACGATCGTGGAATTCTTCTCGGTGGCGATCTCGGCCAGGGTGCTGAGGAAGCGGAGCTGGAGGGCCTGAGGGTTTCGGGAAATGATGTCCGCGGCCTGGGTGAG
>JBEKXF010000033.1:0-36546 GCA_049512315.1 Candidatus Aminicenantales bacterium
AGACGACCCCCGCGAGGTCGAGGGCGTTGAGCTTCGCCGCGAGCGCAAACCCGTCGATCCAGGGCGCGCCGAAGAGCTCGAAAGGCCTCGTCGTCCCCCGGCCCTCGGAGACGTTGGTCCCCTCGAACGCGACCTGGCCGGGATAGACGGTCGCAGTCTCGAGGATCGGCATGTTGGGGGACGGGATGATCCAGGGGAGGCCGGTCTGGTCGAACCACATCGTCCGCCTCCACCCTTCCATCGGGACGACCGTCAGCTTGGCCTTCCGCGGGAGGAACCTGCCGTTGAAGAGCCGGGCCAGCTCGCCCATGGTCATCCCGAACCGTTCGGGGATGGGATAGAGGCCGATGTAGGAGCTCGAGCCGGGATAGTCGACGACCGGGCCTTCCATGTCGATTCCGTTGACGGGGTTGGGCCGGTCAAGGACGATGAAGTCGACGCCGCTCTCGGCGCACGCCTGCATGGCCAGGGCCATCGTCGCGATATAAGTATAGACCCGGGTCCCGACATCCTGGATGTCATAGATCATGACGTCGATATCCCGGACCATGGTTTTTCCGGGCGCCTTGCCGTCGGACTTCGTGTCGAAGGACCGCATGTACTCATCGATATTCTTGAGCATCCCGGGCTCGGGCTTCATCGACTGGCCATAGAGGCTGAAAACCGGCAGGTTGTACTTCTTGTCGTAGTAGAACGGGACGTACTCCCCGGCCTGGGCGTCCCCGCGGACGCCGTGTTCCGGCCCGTAGAGGGCGACCAGCTTGACCTTCGGGTTGGCGACCAGGAGGTCCACCGTGCTCCGAAGCCGGCCGTCGGCTCCCGTCGGGTTCGTGATGAGCCCGACCCTTTTCCCCGTGACCAGGTCGAGATGCTTCTCGAGGAGTACCTCAACGCCCGTCTTGACCCGTCCGGCAGCGAGAGGCGTCTCAGCCCGCCGGCCCGGCGAGCAGGCCGGGACGACTAGGGACGCCGCCAAGGCCAAAAAGGCCGGCCAGATCAGGGGAGTTCTCGACGGTTTTCGGGAAACGCATGCGGCCTGATTCATCATGGCTCACCCTCCTAGGGAGGAAGTCAGACGCGGACAAGAATATCAAGACCTTCCTCCGGGAGTCAACCGGCGTGGGGACCCTGGCGCAGAAATCATTGCGGCCGGAAATTTCAGGTTGATTCCTGCCGGGAAATGGTCTATAAACGAAAGAAGGATGTTTTCATCCGGAAAGGCCAGGGAAATCTTGAGGGGTAAGCGACCGCTGATGCGCGTGCTCGCGGCCTCGGCCGCCCTTCTCGTCTGCGCCCTCCTCTCCCCCGCCGCGGAGATTCCCTGCGTCTGGACCGGCGTCGAAAAGATCGTGGCCGTGGGCGATCTTCACGGCGACTATGACAACTTCGTCCTGATCCTGAAAAGCACCGGGATGGTCACCGACGACCTTCACTGGAGCGGGGGGGCCACGCACCTCGTCCAAACCGGCGACATCTTGGACAGGTGGACGAGGGCCAAGGACATCTTCGACCTCCTGATGCGTCTCGAAAAAGAGGCCTCTGAGGCCGGCGGGATGGTCCACGTCCTTCTCGGCAACCACGAGGAGATGAACATCGACGGGATCGCCCTGGATTATCCCGACTACGTCACCGTCGAGCAGTTCGTCTCCTTCCTCCCCAAGGGTTTCCGGAAGGCCCGGGAAAAGGAATACATCTCCGGACTTCCGGCCGCCGAGCGGGCCGTAGCCGAAACGAAGGGTTTGGACCTAGCTTCGGACAGCGCCTTGCGTCTCTTCTGGACGACCCTGAAAAAGGACGATGCGGCCAGGCGCGCCTACATCAATGGCTTCAACGAGACTTACGGAAAATGGCTGCTTCAGAAGAACGCCGTCATCAAGATCAACGACATCATCTTCGCCCACGCCGGCATCAGCAAGGAATTTTCATCATGGAAACTCCGGGACATCAACGCCACTCTCCGGGCCGAGCTCGAATTCTTCCGGGGGCGGATGAGGAACCCGAACTCCATCGCTAGGCCTTTCCAGCCGAAGATCGTCTACAACTCCGAAGGTCCGCTCTGGTACAGGGGCCTGGCTTACATGGACGAAACGTCCTCCCAGAATGAGGTCGACCATATCCTCGCCAATCTGGGGGCCCGGGCCATCGTCGTCGGCCATACGTATAGCCGTTCCGGCGGAAACAGTCCGACCGTCTCCCGTGAGATCGAGAGCATCAGCCGATTTCACAATAGGGTCTTCATCATCGACACGGGCATCTCCCGCGTCTATGGGGGCATTCCCTCGGCCCTACTCATCAATGACGGTCATTTCAGCCTATGGGAGCCGCCCGAGGAAATGGACACGAAAGGCCCTGAAACCTCCCCGACGGTGGCAGGCCCATTGTCCGCCGAGGATCATGAGAAATTCCTCAAAGATGCCACCGTCGTCAAGGTCCAGAAGGGCACCGTGGCGGGACGGACGGAGCCCTGGAAGGTCACCCTAGAGCGCGGGGGGATTTCCCGGAAGGCGCTCTTCAAGTACATCGACCGGCGGCGGCCGGGGATCATCCCCGAAAGCTACAAGTACGAGCTGGCGGCCTACGAGCTCTGCAAATACCTCGGCCTCGATTTCGTGCCTCCTGTCGTGGAACGGGAGATCGACGGCCAGCCGGGATCGCTCCAGATGTTCGTCGAGAACTCCGTCAAGGAAGCGGAGAGAAAGGGACGCAGACTCCTGCCGGGCGATCCGAAAGCCTTCGACCAGGCCATGGATGACCTCAGGGTCTTTGAAAATCTCGTTTATGATTCCTGCACGAACGACGAGGACACCCTGGTCAGCCAGGACGACTGGAAAGTCTACAGGGTTGATTTCGCCCAGGCCTTCGAACCGCAGAAAAATACGGTCCGGGGATGCGAGATCCTCCAGTGTTCCCGGAAGCTCTACAAGAAGCTTCTCGATTGGGACCCGGACAAGGTTACGGCCCTTCTGTCCCCCTTTCTCAACAGGGAAGAACTGGGGGCCCTCGACGCCCGTCGGGGCTCAATCGTCTGGATGATCAGGAGGCAGATCGAAACGCAGGGGGAGCGCGCGGTCCTGTTCTGAACGCTTGAGCTAAGGGAGGGGGGATGGCCGACACCGGTCAAACGGGGGGTCGCGGGCCGGAATCTGTTTCCTACAATATCTTTTACCGCTTTCTCCGGCTCTTCGCCGATATCCGCCCCGGCGAGGCCCTCACTGTTTTTCTCTTGACTCTCAACATCTTTCTTTTGCTTCTGGCTTACTATCTCATCAAGCCTGTTCGAGAAGCTCTGGTCATTGCCTCCTTGGGGCCTCTTGTCAGAAGTTGTTTGGCGGGAGCTCAGGCCATTCTTTTCATCTTTGTCATTAAAGGGTTCAGCCGCCTTTCCTCCAAGGTTCCGAGACAGCTTCTCATCACCTGGGTGACTGTCTTTTTCATCTCCAACCTAGGCCTTTTTTACCTCTTCCATCTCTGGCGGATGCCCATGAGGACAATGGCCGTAGCCTTTTTCATCTGGGTTGGCATTTTTAGCCTCATGGTCGTGGCCCAGTTCTGGGGCTTTGCCAACGACATTTACAACGACGAAGACGGAAAGCGTTTGTTTCCCTTGATTGCCGTCGGCCAGACATGCGGCGCTGTTTTCGGGAGCAGCATCGCCCTTCTGATCATCCGCCCTCTGGGGGCCCATTTTGCCTACATCATGATGCTGATGACGGCCGGCCTCCTGGGAATTCCCATCGCCCTGACCATCGTTGTTCACAACAGGGAGATCAGACAAATCCGGGAAAGAGCCTTCAAAGTCGACCCAAAGATCATTGAGGAGGAAAAAGTCAAAGAGCAGCCCCTTAAAAAGGGGGGCGGGTTCCGCCTGATCTTCCAAAGCCGATACCTCCTCTTCTACGCATTCCTCATATTCTTCCTTAACTACGTCAATTACATGGGAGAAAACATATGGGGCTTAATCGTCAAACAGGCGGCTGTCAAGGCCGTTCATATGGGGATGACGGGGGGAATGAACGAAGCGCAATATACGGCCGGCATCTATTCCGAATATCAATTTCTATATAATGTCATTGCCTTGGTCGTCCAGCTCTTTCTCGTGTCGCGCATCTTCAAATGGGTCGGAGTCAGCGGAGCCCTGCTCATCTTCCCCCTCATTGCCCTGGGCGGATACACCCTCGTGGGCCTGGGTGCCTCCCTCGTGCTGATCAAGTGGGTGAAAGGCTTCGAGAACGGCGTCGACTACTCCCTCATGAACACGACCAAGGGGGCCCTGTTTCTCATCACGTCAAGGGAAGAAAAGTACAAGGCCAAGGCGGCCTCCGAGACCTTTTTCTATCGGGGAGGAGATGCCCTGGCGGCGCTCATATTCTTTATCGGACTCAGCTACCTGCATTTCACCGTTGAGAGTTTTGCCAAACTCAATGTGGTTGTCACCTTGATCTGGATTGTCTTTTGCTTCTTGGTGATTCGGGAATACAAAAAAATCAAAGCCAGGGCAGCGGTACCCGCACTTGGGCAATCGTCTTAGCCGAATTCCTCTTGGGCACAAATCGTTCCGTTTGATGATTCCCCCGAGTCCCAGCAGATATGAATTCGGATGACTTGTGGGAGGGGTAGTGGGGGCGTTAAGCGGTGACTTGACTTTGAAATAAATGAGCTCTATGATACGGCCAAAAGGGAAACCGGCTGGAGAGATTCTCATGAAGCGCAGTGCGGCGATCCTCCTTTTTTCTCTGGCGTTGTCTTTCGCCAGCGGACTTCTTTACGGCCAGTTCAAGCCCGAGGAGATCGCCCGGCGCGGCGAGATGGAGACGTTCCTCGTCACGGCCGAGATCGTCCGGTCCGAACCGGTCGGCGAGGGCGTCACCCATCCCTACCGGCTTTTTCTCAAGAAGGGCGATCTCGAGATCACGGCTTTCTGGAAAAATCCCAGCGGGATGATGGACGGCTTCTTAGAAGGCTGGCAGTACGAGATCGCCGCCTACCGGCTCGACAAGCTCATCGGGCTCAACATGGTCCCGGTGACTGTGGAGCGCGAGTTCCAGGGCAAAAAGGGAGATCTTTCTCTCTCTGCCGAGAACAAGTACAGCCTCCTCAAGGTCACCGACCTGGGGATCCGGATTCCCGACGAAGCCCAAGGCCAGGTCGAAAAAATGAAGTGGCTCGCCCGGGCCTGGGACAGCCTCGTCGGCAACGAGGACCGGACCCGGCAGAATGTCCTCTACACGGAAGACTGGAGGACCATCCTGATCGATCATTCCCGGGCCTTCCGGTCGACCAAGAAGTTCACCGAGAAGCTGATGTTCGGGGCCGACGGGATCGTCAAGGGTGAAGACGGACGTGCCCTGCTCTTCCGCCGGGTCCCCCGCTGGTTCTACGAAAAAGTGAAAGCCCTGACCTCCGGCTCCGTCAAGGAAGCCGTAGGAGCCACCCTGACCGAAAAAGAGATCCGGTCGCTCCTCGCCCGCCGCGACCTCCTCGTCAAGGAGATCGACGCTCAGGTCCGGCAGCAGGGGGAAGCCAACGTCCTCTACGACTGAGACGGCCGGGGCCGTCTGAGGGACATAAAGATCCGAAGGGAGGGTCACGATGGAAAAGATGAAAAAGGGTCTGATCATTCTGGTCCTTTGCGGCCTGGCCGCCGTGGAGGCCCCGCGGCTCCTGGCCCAGTTCACGGCCGAGGAGCTGGCCCAACAGGCGCAATGGGAGGATTTCCTGAAGACGGCCCAGATCACCGGCCAAAAACAGCTCACCGGTGAAGAAGCGGTCACGAACCCCTGGGTCCTGACGCTCAAGAAGGGCGACCTCACGCACCGGGCTTTGTGGAAGAATGCCGAGGGCCGGCAAAAAGGGTATATCGAGGGCTGGCAGTGGGAGATTGCCGCCTACCGCCTGGACAGGTTCCTCGGCCTCAACATGGTGCCGCCGACCGTGGAACGCAGGTTCCAGGAAAACCGGGGCTCCTGCCAGTACTGGATCGATGATTGCGTCACGCTCAAGGAAAAAGAAGAAAAGAAGATCAAAACGCCCTCTTACAAGGTCTTCCCTATGAACCGGAGTATTTACCTGCAGAGATTCTGGGATAACCTGATCGCCAACGAGGACCGGCACCAGAACCAGATCCTGCTCACCAAGGACTGGCGGATGATCCTCATTGACCACTCCAGGACGTTCCGGACTTCGAAGAAGTTCACGGAGAAGCTCATCTATACGGAGAAACACCCGGAAGGCCCCAAGCTCATGAGCGAGCTGCCCCGGGCGCTCGTCGAGAAGATCAAGGCGCTCACCCCTGAGAGCATCAAAGCCGCCGTCGGCGAATACCTGACGGACGAGGAGATCAAGGCCGTCTTGATCCGCCGGGACCTCATCCTGGCAGAGATCGATAAGCTCATCAAGAAAAACGGAGAGGATCAGGTCTTGTACTGACCGGCGCCGCCGGCGCGGGCCTAGAGCTTCTTGTAGATCGTCAGGATGTTCTCTCCGTCGTCCCTGCGGTACGAGAACCCGTCCATCAGGGTCTTGAAGAGATGGACCCCGAACCCTCCCCTCGTTCCGCGGCGGATCTTATCGTCGAGGTCGGGCGGCGGCCAGGCGACCGGGTCGAAGGGGACTCCCCGGTCGCGGATCTCCATGTAAAAGGTCCCGGCGTCGTCCCAGACCCGGACCGACATCTCACCGGTCGCTCCCGGATAGGCGTAAAGGGCGATATTGACGAAGATCTCGTGGAGCGAGAGCTCGAGCTTCAGGAGGTCTTCCTCGGCAAGCGGAAGGCCGCGAAGGCTCTCGTAGAGGAACCCGCGGACCCGGTCGATCTCGGCCAAGTCCGCCCGGACGGTCAGCTCTTTCGATCCGGGGGCGTTCAACGGTTCCTCCTCGATGGCGTTTCTCAGCTCTTTCTCTTGACGACGACCAGGGTCATATCGTCGCCGGCTTCGTCGCAGCCGGCGAAGCTGATGACCTCGTCATAGATCCTGTCGATGATCTCCCGGGCCGGGAGCCCGGCCGATTCCCGGATCTTCCCGGCCAGCCGGTCGTCCCCGAATTCCGTTTTTTCCGCGTTCTGGTGCTCGACGATGCCGTCCGTGAAGAGGCAGAGGATCTCGCCGGGCTCGAGCCTGACCGTCCTTGTCTCAAAGCTGACGGACGGGAACATGCCCAGACAAAAACCGGTGGAGTCCAGGGTCCGGGCGCCGCCGGCCGGGTTCACGACCAGGGGCGGGTTGTGGCCGGCGTTGACATAGACGACCTCGCCGGTCTTGCGGTCCAGAATGCCGAAGAAAAACGAGATGAAAGAGTGGCTGTCGGAGCTCAAGTGGACGAAATCGTTCAGCTTGGCCGCGAGGGGGGCCAAGTCCTTCGTGACCGGGATTTCCGCGTGGAGCGACGCCCTCAACGAGGCCATGAGGAGGGCGGCGCTGACTCCCATCCCGGAGACATCGGCGATGACGACTCCCAGCCGGGCCGGGTCAACGGGGATGAAATCATAATAGTCTCCGCCCACCTGGTGGCAGGCCCGCATGCTGCCGCTGATATCGTAGGGCTCGAAAATGGGGTCATTCTTCGGTAGGAAGTTCCGCTGGATCTGCTCCGCCGTCTTCATCTCCAGTTCGAGCCGTTCTTTCTCCAGGGCCTTCTCGATAAGCCTGGCGTTCTCGATCTTGTTGGCGGCCAGGTTGGCCAGGAGTGTGAGCAGCTTCAGATCCTCTTCCGTGAATTGTCCCAGGAGGGCGGCCCGGTCGCAATAGATCAGGCCGATGATCTCCTCGTTGCTCCAGAGCGGAACGCACATGGCCGAGTGGATCTGGGCCTGGATGACGCTGACCTGTCCCCTCAGCTGCTCATCGCTCTGAATGTCGGAGATGAGCACGGCCGCATTCTTGTCCAGGGCCGTCCGGATGATGCTCTTGCTGACGAGGATGCTCAGGTTCCGGAGCGGGCTGTCGTGGACGCGGACCACCTTGTGGACGAGCTGTCCGCCCCGGCCCTCCTTCAGCATGAGGACGCCCCGGTCCATGGGGATGTACTGGGTGATGAGGTCCATGATGTGGTCGAGCAGCGGCGGCAGCTTCATGTGGTAGATGAGGGCCTGACTCACCTCGCTTAGGGCGGCGGCGAACTTCTGGTCCTGCAGGAGCTTGGCCATATCCTGGCCGCCGGCCGCCGGCTTGAGGAAGACAGCGGTCGGGGGTTTCTTCAGGATGTCCTTGACGCTGATGATCGTGTTCGAGCTGTGGGTGAAGGTCGTGCCGTCGATGATCTTGAAGTCGGGCTCGTACTCGCACTCGAAGAAGATGTCGGTCTCCCCGATGTGGATCTTGTCCCCCCTCGTGAGCATGGTCCCGCCGGTAGTCCGGGGCCCGTTGAGGAAAGTCCCGTTCTTGCTGGCCTGATCTTCCAGGACATATCCCGCGTCCGTGGCGGAAATGGTCGCATGGCAGCCCGATGTGAACTGGTCTGGGAGGACGATGTCGTTCGTCGGGGAGCGGCCGATGCTTATTTTTTTTTGGCCCAGGGGGAATTTCCAGGGTTCTCCCTTTTTGGGATAGATGAAAAGATCGCTCATCGTGGCTCCCTCATCTCATTCTAATGGACACGGCGGGCGATTTCAACCTCCTCTAGGGAGGGACTATGCCCAGGCCCCGGGCCAGCTTTTTCAGCCGGCGGATCCTCTCCTCCGGCGGCAGGTCCTCGATGAGCGGCGAGAGGTAGACTTTGAGGTCTCGGTCCAGAATATTATCCAAGAGCTCAAGGGAATAATCGACGGACTTTTTCGATCCTTGAAGGATATTCTGATAGGCCGTGACGATATCCTCGGGGGGGTGGATGAGCGCCAGGAGGTCGAAGATCCGCTTGGTCCGGAGGTCAAGGGCGGCCTTCACGTCCGGCCCGGAAACGGAGCAGTCCCCCCTGGCAGGCCGGCTGTCGCCCTCGGCGAGCAACGCCTCGTAATTTTTCTTGATCAGCGACAGGATCGCGGCCCTGATCTTCGCGACCTTGAATCGGACTTTCGGCTGGTTCGAGCGGATCTTGTAAAGCGCGTCGGTGAGCTCCTGCTCCAGATCCTCCTCGCCGCGGGCGAGTTCTCCCGTCAAAACATCGGCCGCCCTCTGGTTGCCGATCCGGGCCAGGACTTCGGGGATGGCCTGCCGGACCTCCAGCCGCTCCCCGGCGTCCTGAAGATGCTTCCTCAAGACATCTTCGATCCGGGGGCCGTAGGCCTCGAGAACGTCCTGGGCCGCCTGACGGTTCATCGGGTTTCCGAGGAGCGGGATGATGAGGGGCACGTGCTCTTTCCGGAGGTGGACGGCCGCGCTGCTCAGGGCATAGTTGAGGACGTCGGGCGATAGGTCCCGGAGGAGGCTTTCAAGGGAGTGAAAAACGTCGGGTGAAGGCTCCATCTGGCCAATGAGCCTGGCCGCTTCCATCCGCTCGACCTCGGAGGCCGTTTCTTTCCCGACGATCTCGGCGAGGCGCCGCCCCATCAGGAGCTTGAACGAATCCAGGGCCATGATCTCGCGGACCTGGACCTCGAAGTCCTTATCGCTCAACGTCTCTTCAACCCCCCTGTAGAATACCTCGCCGCCGACATCGAGAAGGGAGTCCATGGAGCGCGCTTTCATCTCGTTTTCCTGGTAATCGAGGATCTCCATGAGCTCGGGCGTCAGCTTCTCCCTTTTGACGAGCTGGAACAGGTTCATGACATAGAGCGTCGAGCTCTTCTCGCGGCTCTGGACGGTGTCGAAGATGAGGCGCGTCACGTCCATGTCCACGTGCTGCTTGACGACCCCGGTCGCGTCCTGCCATTTTCGCGTCAGGTCTTTCTTCACCACGCTGAGGTATTCGGCATAGATGATCCAGATGAGGGTGATCCAGACGAGGGTGAATCCGACGACAAGGATGCCGAGGTATCGGATGGGGACGCTGGGTCTGGCCTCCTGATACATAGCGAAGGACAGCGTGTGATAGGCGAGGAAATAGAGGGCGGCGCCGAGCCCCGCGCCGAACTTGTTTACGAACATGTCGATAAAGATCTTGGCCTTGTATTTAATGTCCGCCGGGACGGGGATATAAAGCAATTCCCTGACGGATTGGCTGATGGTCGTGTCGAAGGCCCTGTCGGTTCCCCTGAGTAAGCAGGCCCAAACGAGGAGCCCGGACGCGGGAATGAGAAATACGGCCAGCGAGCCCAGGAGGAGCACCGACGGAGCGACGAGCAGGGCCAGCCGGATGCCGAACTTTTTCAGGACCTGTCCCGTCGTCGCCAGATGGAAGACCGTGGAGAGGACCAGGATGGCCAGAAAAAACGTCGCGATGAAAGACGTCTGCGTGCTCTTATCCCAGCCCTGGGCCTTGACCATGAAGTTGAACTGGTACTTGACGAGTTGCCCGATGACCATGGCTGAGGCGAGGACCCCGGCGAGGATCCGGAGATAGCGGTTGCCCCGGACGGTCCGGAAACTCTCCAGATATCCGATCCCGGTGCCGGCCCTGGCCTTATCCGCTTCCGATCCCGCCCGGGTTGTCTCCCGCTCCTTGTGCAGGAGGTTGACCAAAACGAGCATGAGCAACAGGATGGCCGGGCAGACCAGGATGAGATTGACGGGGTTGATCAGGTGGACCAGGCGCGAGGTCAGGAGAGAGCCGCCGATCCCTCCCAGCAGGCCCCCGGTCACCAGAAAACCGATGAGCCGTTTGGCCTGGTGGGGGTTGAAGAAGTCGTTGACGCCGATCCAGAACTGGGTGACGGACATGGCGATGAAGATATCGGACCAGAAGCTGAAGATGAATACGAAGGGGACCCAGCTCCGCTGGGCCAGCGGAAGAAGGGAGCCTATGATGAACGTCCTCCGGGTGTTCAGCCAGAAAACGAACCAGAAGAAGAGGAGATTCGAGGCGAAGAAGATGAGCGTGGAGGAGGCGTATGTTCTCCGCGGCAGGCGGGCGAGAAGCCTGGCGTTGAAGGCGATGACGAAGCCGATCAGGACGGCTGTGATAAGGTCCGCGTAAGGCCACCAGGCGGGGTTGACGCCGATCACGAAGCTTTCCTTGATCGCCTTGATGATATAAAAGGTGAACGTGATCAGGAAAAACTGGAAGAAGAGGAAGAGGGCGGACCGGACCTCATCCGACCGGACATCGGCAACCTTCCTCAGGAGCCGATAAAGCCGGGCATCGTTCAACGGACGCCCCCCTCTTCAGGCCGGCGGGATGTCAAGGTTTTCCGAAGCTCTCCAGGGCGGCGGCCTCATCCTCGTAGATACTGAGGACCCGGATCAGCCCCGTGACCTGGAAGATGAGGTACAGCCTCTTGGAGATCCGGACGAGCTTGAGCTTCCCTCCAAGGTTGCTAGTCGAGATGTAGCTGGCCAGGATCTCGCCGACGCCGAAACTGTCGACGAACTCGACCTTTTCGAAGTTGAGAAGGATGTCCCTCTTGCCGTGTTCCAATTGGGTCTTGACGAGTTGGTGGAGGGTCGCGTCCGTCATGTCGGAGCGGCGGATCTCCCCGTCGATATCGAAAATGATGATGCTATTATAGTCCCGAGTCTTGATATCCATCGTTTCCCGCCTTCGCTTATGTGTTTATCAAAAGCCCCGGAGAAAGTCAATAAGGGGTGGCCCGGCCCCGCCGTCTCTGATAAAATGCCGGCGAAAGGAGGCTCCCATGCCGCTGATCGAGATCCACCTGCTCGAGGGCCGGACGGACGAGCAGAAAAAAGCCCTCCTCGCCGCGGTCACCCGGGCTGTTCACGAATCCATCAACGCCCCGCTCGAGACGATCCGGGTCTGGGTCCAGGAATTCTCCTCGAAGGAGTACATGGCCGCCGGCCTCCTAGCTGCTGAAAAGAAAGAATAGCGGCCGACGGGGAGCGGCGGGGAGCGGAGTCTTCGGAGCGACCGGCAGAATTGCGGCTGAGCGGCTCGAAGCTGCAATTCTGGTAAATATCTGAATCAAATCTTGGTGAGTCTAACTTTTCACCCATCCGCTTCAGCCATCCCGTACGCGGGCGGCTTCATGAATCGATTCAGGATGTGCGTTTGGCAAGCGTCTTCCGTAGGAAGAAGACCGGGATGCCCAGGAGGACGATGATCAGCCCCGGGAACGTGTATTTCGTCTTGAAGACCAGGAGGTCGACAGCGAGCGCGGCCGCGAAAACAATGTAGAGCGCCGGGACGACCGGGTATCCCCAGGCCTTGTAGGGCCTCTCCGCGTCGGGCCGCTTTTTCCGGAGAATGAAGATCCCCGAGACGATCAGGGCGAAGAAGATGAGCACCGCGAAGATGACATAGTCCAGGAGGTCGCTGTAGGTCCCGCTCAGGCAGAGCAGGCTGGCCCAGACGCATTGGACGACGAGGGCCGTCCCCGGGACCGACTTCCGGTTCAGATTCCCCGTGACCTTGAAGAACAGCCCGTCCTTGGCCATGGCGTAGTAGACCCGGGCGCCGGACAGGATCAGGCCGTTGTTGCAGCCGAAGGTCGAGATCATGATCAGGGCGGCCATGATGACCGCCGCCGGGCCACCGAAGATCATCCCGGCGGCCGCGGTCCCGACGCGGTCGAACTGGGCGAACTGGATGCCCCGGCCGAGGGCGTCGGCCGCCTCGGGGCTGCCGTGTACGGGGAGGGTCACGACGTACCCGACGTTGGCCAGAAAATAGAGGAAGATGACGATCCCGGCCCCGAGGAAGAGGCTTAGCGGGATATTCCGCTTGGGGTTCTTGACCTCCCCGGCGATGTAGGTCACCGTATACCAGGCGTCCGAAGCGAAGAGCGAGCCGACCATGGCCGCGCCTATGGCCGCCAGGACCATGAGCCCTGTCAGCGGCTCCACGGAGAGGATCTTCCCGTCGGCCATGTGCGTCCAGCTCGCCTTCCAGAAGACGGCCAGGTTGGCCTTGATCGCCGTGGCGTTGGCCCCGACGATGAACCCGAGCAGGATGAGTCCGGACAGGGCAACGGTTTTGGTCACGGTGAAGATGCCCTGGATGGCCTTTCCCGTCCGCAGCCCCCGCATGTTGAGATAGGTCAGGACGACGATGCTGGCGATGGCCAGGACCTGGGCGGCGGTGATGTTCCGGCCGAGGACCCTCAAAAGGACGTGGCGCTCGCTAAACCAGGGGACGATCAGGCCCGTGAACTTGGCGAAGGCGACCCCGACCGCGGCGATCGTCCCCGTCTGGATGACAAGGAACGTCGTCCAGCCGTAGAGGAACCCGATGAGCGGGTTGTAGGCTTCGCGGAGGTAGACGTAGAGCCCGCCGGCGTGGGGCATCATCCCGGCCAGCTCGCCGTAGCTCAGGGCGCCGATGATGGTGACGACGCCCGTGATGAGCCAGACGAGGAGCAGGAGCCCGGGAGACCCGACCGTCCGGGCGATGTCGGCGCTGACGATGAAGATGCCGGAGCCGATCATGGCCCCCATGACGACCATCATGGCGTCGAAAAGGGACATCTCGCGCTTGAACTCGCGGACCTCGGCGGAGGGCGCGGACGGAGCGGGGCTGATGTTCATGCGATCCTCCTCGGCTCAACACGGTCGGCCGGGCCGGCCGTCTCGGGATGTCTCTGCTTGCTCTTGCGGATGCCGTAGGTGAAGTAGATGACGAGGCCGATCGCCATCCAGACGATCAGCCGGATCCAGGTGTCGCGGGGCAGCCCGGACATCAGGTAGAGGCAGCTCAGGATGCCGAGGACCGGGATGAACGGGACCAGGGGTGTCCGGAAGGGCCTCGGGAGGTCCGGCTGCGTATAGCGCAGGACGAGGACGCCCCCGCAGACGATAACGAAGGCGAACAGGGTCCCGATGCTGACCAGCTCGCCGACGATGCCGATCGGCAGGACCGAGGCCGCGAGGGCGACGACGATCCCGGTGGCGATGGTCGTGACGTACGGAGTTTTGTGCTTGGGGTGGACGCGGGCCATGACCGGGGGCAGCAGCCCGTCCTTGGCCATGGTGAAGAAGATCCTCGGCTGGCCGATGAGCTGGACCATCATGACCGAGACGAGCCCGAAGATGGCCGCGATCTTTATGAGCGGCGACAGCCACATGAGCCGCATGGCGTCGATGGCCACGGCCACCGGGGCGGCCACGTTCAGCTGCGAATAGGGAACGACGCCCGTCAGGACCAGGGAAAAAACGATGTAAAGCGCGGTGCAGGCGAACAGGCTGCCGAGGATGCCGAAGGGCATGTCCTTCTTCGGGTTCTTGGCCTCCTGGGCGGCCGTGGACACGGCGTCGAACCCCAGGTAGGCGAAGAACATGACCCCGGCCCCGCGCAGGATTCCGCTCAGGCCGAAGAACCCGAACTGGCCCCGGTTCGGCGGGATGAAGGGTTTCCAGAGCGCCGGCTTGATGAAAAAGAGCCCGGCTCCGATAAAGACGAGGATGATGGCGATCTTGAGGAAGACGATGACCGAGTTGATCGTCGCCGATTCCCTGATGCCGATGACGAGGACGAACGTGATGACGGCGATGATGAGCGCCGCCGGCAGGTTGATGAGGGCCCCGGTCTTCGTCCAAGTGCTTGTCTGGGGGTTGAAGGCATAGGGCGCGGAGGCCAGGAAGGCGGGGAACCTGATCCCCAGGTTCGTCTCAAGGAAGTTCACCAGGTAGCCCGACCAGCCGATGGCGACCGTCGTCGCGCCCAGCGAGTATTCGAGGATGAGGTCCCAGCCGATGATCCAGGCGAAGATCTCGCCGAGGGTCGAGTACGCGTAGGTATAGGCGCTCCCGGCGATGGGGATGAGCGAGGCGAACTCCGCGTAGCAGAGGCCGGCGAAGGAGCAGGTCAGCCCGGCCAGGACGAAGGACAGGGTCACGGCCGGACCCGCGTACTGGGCCGCCGCGTGCCCGGTGATGACGAAGATCCCAGCTCCGACGATGGCGCCCACGCCCATGAAGAGGAGGTGCCACGGGCCGAGGACCCTCCGGAGCCCCGATGTCTCGGAGGACGCCTCCCGGGAGAGCTGGTCGATGGATTTCTTGGCCACCAGGTCCCTGATCATGGAGTTCCTTTCGGGAAAGACGAGGCGGCGACCGTCAGCGGTTCGGTTGTCGTCGGGGATATGGGTGCCATAGGAAAGCCGATTTTATAACACAGGGCGCCGGGGTTGTCAAAATCAAAGGGGTGATTTTATCGCTTCGCCTCCTTGGCTTGGAGACCGGCCACCCGCTTCTGGTATTCCACGAGAGCGAAACGGGTTGCGGACCCCGGCTCGGAGAGGAGCTTGAAAAGGGCAGCCAACTGGGGTTCTCCCGTGGCGTCGAGATGGATGTCATAGTAGCCGGTCGCTTTGACGAAGACTGATCTGTCGAGGCCGGCCACACGGGCCGGAGCCGGGAAGACGGCTTCAGCCCAGTCCCCCCGGGCCGGAGCGGTGAGATAGTCATCGTCGTCCGCTACGATTTTCGCCCGGACGTCCCGGCCGGTCCTATCGACGGCGGCCGCGGCCGCGATCTCGGAAGACCGGACCGTGATATCGTCGCTATAATCCACGGCCAGCTCATTGAACATCCAGAAATTTACCGGCGGCCGCAATCTGATTTTGAGGGTGAGCCCCTCGACATCGCTGATATCAAGGACGTAAGCCTTGTCCTTGGAAATGAAGGGCCCTCCCCCGTTGAGCACACCCTTGACCTTCCACCCGTCCCTGGTCTCCACCCAGATTCTAAGCAGGAATAGCTCCTCGTTTCGGGCCCAATTCGTATAAATGCCATAGAACGGCCCGCGCCTGTTCATCTCGGCATAAAGCCCGGGCAGACTGCGCCCCGGCAGCTCCAGGAATTTCCTGGCCACCGCCGATCCCCAATGCGTCGTCCAGGCGTTGGCCAGGAGCTTGGCCTGGCGCGCGCCGGCGGGCTTGGGAAACTCCAGGGTGAGCTCGTCCCTCAGGTCTTGGCTTTTTGCCGGGTCTTTCCCATCGACCTGGCTGAGCCAGAAAGACCTGTCATTCGCGGCGACCAGGGGCCTGATATCCCGGCCCGTCTGATCGACCGCCTTGTCAGGCGTCACGAGCTTGGAGAAGGTATGAAACCCGCCCAGAGCGTCGGGCACGACCTTCACCCCCTCGGGATGGTCGACGACGACGAGCTTCAGCTCGTCCGTGTTCTGGGTTTCGTCAAGCTCGTTAGCAATCCTAACCTTATAATGGCCGCCGGTTTCACGCAGATGATCCAGCGAGGCCCATTCCGTCCTCTTCAACGCCTGACAAATGGCCGTCCCGTAGGGCTCGGCATCGAAGACGTATTGTTTTCCATCAAAAGAGTAAATGAACGGGCAGGACTCAGCATGGCTGAGGGTCTTATTTAGGGCATGGAAAAAGACGGCCGCAGAGATGATGGCCGCCACGAGGACCACGCCCCCGACCACCAGACCGTTGTAGAGAAAAGTCTTTCCCTGATCGACGCTCCTGAGCCAGATCAGCTCGACCTCGGAGAGGGGAATGGAAACGGGGACGGTTCCGACCGTGACCATTCCCTCCTTGCCTTCGCCCGCGTTGACCACCCGGTGGATCTTGCCGTCCTTGGTCGTGACCTCCATGATCTTGCCCCGGTCGTCCCGTTTCTCCGTCTTGATGTCCGCGGGATCGATGGGGGAAATCTCTTGAGCCTCTCCCACGATGAGATCATTCTTGATGAACGCCCTGTGTCCCTTGGGAAACTCGAAGGTTTTGCCGGCCTTTGTCTGGACGGCCGTGATTTCTGCGCCCGCAAGAGCTCCTGCCGGCTGTCCTTCAACGCTCTCCTGTTTGACTTTGTAGACCTTGAAGCAAGAAACCGAAAAGAGCATGAAGGCAAGCAGCGTGAAGACTGCGGTGGCTTTCTTGACCATTTCACCCTCCTTTGAGCGTGCAACAAGGAGGATCCCCGCAAAATGCCATCGGCCCCCCCGGGAATCCGTCCTCTCTGACGATCAATATAGCGCGGACGAGGCAAAAGTTGTCAAGATTCGGTCAAGATTCTCAAAATCTTTCGTCAAGGAAAGCGGCCGATTCTGTTCGCTATTCCTCCGGGCAGGTCTCCCCTTCCGTCACTTCGAACTCCGACTTCGGAAGGCTTGCCTCCGGCTTCTTCCTGAAGAACCCGTAGAGGACCGGGAGCACTAGGAGCGTCAGCAGGGTCGAGGAGATCAGCCCGCCCACGACGACGACGGCCAACGGCTTCTGGATCTCGGAGCCGGGACCGGTGGCGAAGAGCATCGGGATGAGGCTGAAAACGGCGATGGACGCCGTCATGAGCACCGGCCGGAGCCTGGTTTCGGCGCCCTTCCGGATGGCCTCCTCGAGGGGCATCCCGCAGTCCTGGAGCTGGGAGACATAGGAGACAAGGACAAGCCCGTTGAGAACGGCCACCCCGAACAGAACGATGAATCCGACCGAGGCCGGCACCGAAAGGTAGAGGCCCGAGATGAGGAGGGCAAAGACCCCGCCGATGAGGGCGAAAGGCAGGTTCAAGAGGACAAGCAGGGCCAGCCGGGCCGAGCGGAAGGTCATGAGCAGCAGGAAAAAGATGAGGGCGATGACCGCAGGCGTGATGACCATCAGCCTGGCCATGGCCCGTTGCTGGTTCTCGAACTGGCCGCCCCAGCTGACGTATGTTTCGCCCCGGAGCGGGACCTCACGCCGGACCCTGGCCCGCGCCTCCTTGACGAAGCCGCCGATGTCCCGGCCGGCGACGTTCATCTCGATGCCGATCCGGCGCTGGCCGTTTTCCCGGCTGATCTGGGCCGGCCCTTCGACGGCCTCGACGGAGGCCAGGTCCCCGAGCGGCACCCGGTATCCGCCGGGCGCGGTGATGAGGATCGTCTTGAGCTTCTCGACGGAGTCCCGGTGATCTTCTGCGAACCGGGTGATGATGTCAAAGAACTTGCTCTCCTCGTAGACGAGGCTGGCCGGCTTCCCCTCGACGGCAATCTCGACGACGTTGAGGACGTCCCGGACGTTGATCCCGAAACGGGCGATCTTCGCCCGGTCGACCGTGATCGTGATGTACGGCTGGCCGGAGACCTGCTCGACGAGGATGTCCTTGGCTCCCCGGACGCCCGAGAGGACCCGGGCGATGGCCCCGGCCGTGGACTTGAGCCCGTCCATGTCCTCGCCGAACACCTTGACCAGGACCTGGGCCCTCGTGCCTTCCATGAGCTCGTTGATCCGGCACTGGATGGGCTGGCTGAAGGAAATGACCATGCCCGGGACGTCGGCCACGGCCCGGCGCATTTTTTCCATGAGCTCGGGGCTGGTCCTGGCATTCTTCCATTCCGACCGCGGCCGGAGGGCTCCGACATAGCCCGTCCTGTCCACGCCGCGCGCCTCGATGGCAATCCCCGTCTGGCCCGTCTTCCCCACGATGACCGCCATCTCGGGAAAAGCCATGACCTTTTGCTCGACGAGCTTGGATGTTTCCAGGGCCTTATCGAGCGAGACGCCGGGCAAAAGCTGGAAGTCCATGTCGAAGGCCCCCTCGTCCATGACGGGCAGGAACTCCGTCCCGAGGCGCGGGATGACGGCGACCGCCGCGGCCAGAAGCAGCACCGCGGCCCCGATGACGAGCGCCTTCCGCCGCAGCCCGAACCGGAGGACGGGCAGATAGGCCTTCTTCGCCGCCCGCAACAGGAAGCTCTCCTTCTCGCGCCCCGGCTTGAGGACGAGCGAGCAGAGGACCGGGATGACGAAGATCGAGAGGAGAAGCGAAGACAGCAGGGCGATGGCCACCGTGAAGGCCAGGGGTGAAAACATTTTGCCCTCATAGCCCTGGAGAGAGACGATGGGCAGGAAGGTCAGGGCGATGATGAGCTCGCCGAAGATGCTGGGTTTGCGAACCTCGAGGACGGCCGTGAAAACGTCGTGGATGGTTGATCGTCCCCGCCCCGTCTCGCTCAGGTGCCGTTGGACATTCTCCACCTGGATGATGGTCGCGTCGATGATCATGCCGATGCAGATGGCCAGTCCGCCGAGCGAAATGAGGTTGGCCGTCAGGCCCGCGCTCTTCATGACCGTGAACGTCAGCAGGGCCGAGAACGGCAGCGCCAGGATGACGATGAGCGCCCCACGGACGCTCCGCAGGAAAAGGAAGAGGACGATGACGACCAGGATGGAGCCGAGCAGAAGCGCTCCCGTCACCGTGTCGATGCTCTTGACGATGATGTCTGAGCGCTTGTAATAGGCTTCGATCCGGACGCCTGCCGGCAGGAGGTTCGAGTCGTTGAGCTCGACGACCTTGGCCTCGACCCGCCGGACGACGTCGCGGCTGTTCTCGCCGCGGAGGAGCATGACGACCCCGCCGACGCACTCTTTCGTCCCGTCCTTGACGGCCGCCCCCTGGCGCACGGCGTGGTCCGTCTTGACCTCGGCGACATCGGCGATGGTCACGGGCACCCCCGCCGACGACTTGAGGACGATCTTCGAGATGTCGTCGACCGAGCGGATGAGCCCGATGCCGCGGATGAGGAACTGCTCGGAATGGCGGTCGAGGAAGCCGCCGCCGACGTTCTGGTTGTTGTTCTTGACGGCCTCGTAGACGTCGCTCGCGCCGAGCCCGTACTTGAGCAGCCGGTCCAGGTCGACGATGACCTGGTATTGTTTGATATAGCCACCGAAGGAATTGACCTCGCTGACCCCGGGCACGGACTTGAGGAGCGGGCTGATGACCCAGTCCTGCACGGTCCGGAGCTCGGTGAGGCGGGCTTCCCGGGCCGTCACGTCGGCCGGCTCCGGCCCTTCGAGCGTGTATTGGTAGATCTCCCCCATCGCCGTCGCCACCGGCCCCATCTCGACCCGGACGTTCTCGGGCAGGCCGTCCTTGGCCTCGGCCAGACGCTGGAAGACGAGCTGGCGGGCGAAATAGATGTCCACTTTGTCCTCAAAGACGAGGGTGATGACCGAGATCCCGTACTTCGTGACCGACCTCATGATCTCGAGGCCGGGCAGACCCCTCATGGACATCTCGACCGGGTAGGTCACGAGCTTCTCGATCTCCAGGGGCGACAGGCCCGGCGCCGTGGCCACGACCTCGACCTGGATGTTGGTCACGTCCGGGAAGGCGTCGATCGGGAGCGATAGGAAGGAATAGACCCCGGCTACGACGATGAGGCCGAGGACGATGAGGATGAGGGCCCGCTGCCGGAGGGAGAAGGCGATGATCTTTTCGATCATCATTTCTCTCCCTCGAGCGTGCTCTTGAGCATTTCGGCCTTGACGTCGAAACTGCCGTCCGTCACGACGCTTTCCCCTTCCTTGAGCCCTTCGAGGACCTCGACGTATTCCCCGACCGTCCTCCCCTTCCGGATGTCCCGCCGGACAAACGTCCCGCCCGGCCCGGGCAGGAAGACGACGGTCCTGCCGGCGATCGTCCGAACGGCCCGCTCGGGGACCGAGAGCATCGTCACGGGGTCTTTCGAGATGATCCGAACCTCGCCGAACATGCCCGGCTTGAGCCTGCCGGCGCTGTTGGCGACCTCGACCCGGCCCTTGACGGTCCGGGAGGCCTCGTCGATGAACGCGCCCACCATGTTCAGGGTCCCCTTGAAAACTTCCCCCGGATAGGCCGTGACGGTGAGTTCCACCTGATCCCCAACCGCGACCGAGGCCAAGTCCACTTCAAACACATTGACCTGGACCCAGAGCGCCGTCAAGTCGGCGACGGCACAGAGACAAGTCCCGGTCTCCGCGGCGGTCCCGACCGCGGCCTCCGCCTCGACGACTGTCCCCGAGATCGGGGCCCGGACGGGCAGGACGGAAAGGGCCCGGCGGTCCGTCCGGAGAGAAGCGAGGTCGGCTTGCTCGAAGCCCATGGTCTTGAGCTTGGCCTCGGCCGACCGCAGCAGGCCCTCGTGCAACTTCTCATCTTCTGAGGCGGGGGCCTTATCGCCCGTCGGAACGCGGGCCAGGATCTGGAGGTATTCGGCCTGGGCCGCCATCAGATCGGGGCTCCAGAGCCAGAAGAGGTCCTGGCCGGCCCGGACCCGGTCGCCCTCGAACACGAATACTTTCTCCACCCGGCCGGCGATACGCGGGGTTACCTTGACGTATTTTCTCTGGTTGAGGGCAACCGTCCCCGAGGCTTTGACCGCGGGGTGAAAAGTCCTGACCCGGGCCGTCTCGGTCTTGATCCCGGCCGTCCTCGCCGCGTCCGCCGTCAGGACGACCTTTCCTTCGATCGTCTGCCCGCCCGGCGGCGCCGCCTGGCTTTTGCCCGGCTTGGCCGTGCACGCCTGGAGAAAAATAAAGGAAGATCCGACCAGGACCGCCGGCAGCAATATCCCAAGAGTTTTTTTCATAACCGTCCTCGCATTCATGTCCACGCTTTCATTCGTTGTTCCCGACACCGAGGTCCTCGTCCTCGCCGGCCGCGGCGATCTCGATCAGGGCGAGCCGGTGGTTGAGCAGGGCCCTGAGGAATTCCGCCCGGCTCTCCTTCAGGCTCCGGACGATGTCCAGGACGCCGAGAGCGTCCGTTTTCCCGTACTGGTAACTGATGAGGCCCGCTTTCAGGGATTCCTCAACGTCCCGGATCAGGGAATCGCGAAAGAGCCCGATCTGCTCCTCGAGGGCCTGGACGTCGGCGTAGGACCTCTCCAGGACGAGGAGGACCCTCCGCGCCTGCCCCCGGGCTTCGATGGCCGCCTGCTCCGACACGGCCTCGGCCTCGACCGCTGCCCCCCGATATTCCTTGCGGAAGAGCGGCAGGGTCAGCCCGACTTCGACCCCCCATTCGCCGAGCTTCTTGCTCGGAGTGAACAGTCCGACGATGAAATCTGGAAGCCCCGACTTCCGGGCCAGGGAGAGCGAAAGGCCGGCCTGAGTCCCCCTGGCCGTCGCGAGCCGGAGGGTCGAGCCGGCCAAGGCCGCCGCCTTCAGCTCCTCGAAGCTCCGGCCGAGCAGAGAGAAGTCGATCCCGGTCGTGAATTCCAGCGGTTCGTAGCGCTCATCTCCCATAAGGAGGCCGAGGGCCATCGTTCTTTCCTTGAGCTCCCGCCGGGCCTCGACGATCTCGTTCCGGACGCGGAGCGACTCGAGCCGGCCGCGGATGACGTCCAGGTACGGGACCTGGCCGTTCTTGTAGCGCTCTGCCGCCAGCTCCGAATATTCCTTCAGGGTCGCCAGTATCGATTCGAGGTCGGCCACCCGGTTCAGAGCGTACGCCGCCCGGAAATAGGCTCGTTCCGTCCGGCCCCGGACGACGTTCCTGACCCGCTCGAGCTCGAGAGCCGCCTGGTCCTCGCCCGACCGGCCAATCTCCCGCCGGAGGCTCTGTTTTCCGGGGAACTCGAGGCGTTGCCGGACACCCAAGCTGAATTCCCGATCGCTTTGGGAGTTCCAAAGAGGCAGCCCCACGGCGTCGAAGCTCAGCTCCGGGTTGGGGACCGCCTCGAGCTGAAGACGCCGGCCCCTGGCCGCATCGACTTCTTTTTGGGCTTTGAGGACCGCGGGATGGCTGGCGAGGGCCCGGGTCACGGCGTCATCGAGCGAGACCGCCCGGTCCCCGGCCGCGAGGGCGGGGCCAAGGGCGCCGGCGACCAAGAGCCCTAGGATGAACGGCTTCCAACGAGCCATGCGTTTTCCTCCTTCCTGGATATCGGGAGACCGCGTCCGCGATTCCGGCGCGACCGTGAGGAACCGCCGGGATCGCCCGGGATCAAGAGAGGAAGGATTTGGGAGGGTGGGCGATGTCGGCGTTGAACGCCTTCACGGGAGACCGGTCGAACGGATCGACCCTCAGGCGCTCAACCCCCTGGAAGCCGGAAAAATCAAACGCCCCGGGAGAGAAAAGGTTGCTCCAGAAACAGAGACAGATCGACGCCGCGTAGCCGTGAGAGTGGGAAAACGTCCCCCCGGGCATGGGATTGTGCACGTGGCAATAATCTTCGGCAAAAAAGAAGTAAAGACTGAGCCCCGCGAAGATCAGGACGAACAGGAGAGCCGTGGTTTTTTTCATTCTCCGGCCATAAGTCGGGTCTTATCGCACGCCGGAGAAACGCCGTCAACGAGCCTGCCCGGCCCAGCACGTTGACGAACACGACCTTGACCGAATCCGCCTCGACGCGGAGAGGAAAAACCCGGTAATTCAGCCGACCGATGGTGACGGTCAGGCCGGGCTCTTTCGAGAGGGTCGTTTCGATGTAGCTCTTGAGCGCCGGCTTGTGAAAATAGACGTAGAGGGAAAATCCGGTGACGAGGATGGGGGCGGAGGCGAGGACGATGCCGCCCGTCCGAAGAGCTCTCTTCCAGCGTTTCTTCATACCGTCATCAGGTGAAGCGAAGGGGGTCCTCCCTACTTCTTCCTGAGAGCCCCCTGGACGTAGACCTTGAATTCCCCTCCCGGCGGGGCGATCCAGAAGACGTTCTCGAGCCCGCCGTCAGCCTTCAAGGCGTAGGTCATCCGGAAGCGCGGCCCCGGCCCGGCGGAGTCCGTCTCAAAGACCACCGAATGGGGAGACTGCGGGAACGACACGGCGTAATGAATGACGTGGCCCTCGTTGTCGAAATAGATCGCCCGAAAAGAAGCCCCATCGGACGCGGGATAGATGATCATCAGGTCTTCATGCGAAAGGCCAGCCTTTTCGCCGGCCTTGGGGGGGTACTTGGCCCAATTCTTCCTGACGAGGATTTTCTTATCGAGGCCGAAAGCGAATCCCGTTCCGCCCACCGCCTCGCCGGGTGCGCCCGTGCCCACGCCTTCCCAGTCTCCGATGAGAAAATTCAGGCGGGCCCAAGGATCAGCCGGTTTCGGCGCCTGCGCCGATACGGAGCCCGCCCCGAACGCCAGGAGGGCCAGGACCATCAGGATGCCGATGCGTTTCATGCTTTCTCCTTTGCCCGCTTCATTTTAACATCTGTCGCGACGGAGTGCTATTCAGTTGGCGAAATAGCAGGCCCGGTTGGTGACTCGGAATCGTTTTCCTTTGACGACGACCTTGATCTCCTTGAACTTCCCGTCGGTTTGGTAGTTTTCTGGGACATAGTGCAGGAGATAGTAGTTTTCCGTCGCCGTCGCAGTGAATGGGGTCAGGGCATTGGTGACACCCGGGTCTTCAGATTTTTCTTCCACTGGCGATAATATTCATACGGCGTCAGATAGTCCAGCGCTTGGTGCGGGCAGATATAAGCGTATCCACCTGGACCAGGTCTCCGGGGGCTTCCACCCGATAGCCCTTGGGCTTACGGACGGCGTAGCCGGGCTTGCGCCGCCTCTTGCGGGCCAACTTCGCTTGCCTCACGTTCTCCGGTTCCACGAGCAGCCCCCGAGCCCGCAGCCGCGACATGACCCTCTCCACCGTCGACCCCGACACCCGGAGGCCTTCCCGGGCCAATAAAACCGCCAGCTTCTCCTTCCCCCACCGGGGATAACGCTGCCGAAGCTCCAGGATCTTCTCCGTCACCGCTGGGGGGGGTCTGGACTGCTGGACTCTATGGCGTCGTCTCGACCCCTCCTCCAACGTCGTCAGGTCCTAGGGATCATGTCGGTTCTTCCAGCGGTAGAACGTCTGGGCGCTGATGCCGAAGTACCGGCACGTCTGACGGGCGTTGCCGCTACGGGCATAATGATCCATCCACCGGAGCCGCTTAGCGGCCCCCTGGGAGATCTTCCCCTAGTGAACGAGCGACGGGATGTACTCAGCCCCGGTATAAGGGACCCGTAACCCTGGGCTGATGGCAAGTACATCGTGCCTCATATCTTAACCCAAGGTGTCACTAATGTATCTGACCCTACGCAGGGCGGCTGGAGAGAGCGATCAGGCATCCGGGAAGGGGAGTGCAAGGAAAACTGAGAAAAAAAATTATTATTTGCTCCTTGACAAGACCAGTGGGCGCACCCATATTATAATTGTCAAGCTACAGGACGCATTGCTCCTTCGGGGCACGGGAAGCCCGGCAGGGCGAAGCTGGGCATGGCGCGCGGAGAGGCAAGGCGAGGCATTGGCAACGTCAAGGCGCACGGAGCCTTAGATCCTCTCACAAGTTCCTGTCTCGTGGGAGGATTCTTTTTGCTCAATGGTCCCCTCACCTTCTCGTCGATCCCTTCGTCGATCAGGCCTCGCGCTTCGATTCGCCGATAACCCGCTTGATCCTCTTGTCCTTGCAGGTAAAATCTATGACCCGCTTCCCAGCGCTATTTCTTTGGACGCTCATTTTTGCCCCCCAGGTGGAATCTCCTATAGTCCTTGTAGGCCCGGCGAAGTCCCCACTTCTCGCAAAGGTCATCAGCCGCGCGCTCCGCGGCCTCGCCGCCCTCGTTGATGCCGCTATCGTCCAGGACGTAATGCGCCACCTCGTGGGCAACCAGATCCGCCTTCGAACGCTCCGACCTCATGCCCTTGAAGTTCAACAAGATGAACGCCTTCCTGCCATCAACGATAAAGGACGGGTAAACCGTGCCGTCCGCCACGGTGTGGACGAACACAACCTCCGACAGCGCCCGATCGCGAACCTCGGCCGGAAGTTTCGCGAGGGTCCTGACGATGACGCCGTTGTTCAGGTCATCATCAACGCAGGCATGGCCGATGACGCACAGCTCATCATGAATCCTCTCCAATGATTTGTTTTCGCTCATGGCTTATTTCCTACTCTTCGGACCGTGTTCCGTTTTCGCAGCGCGCTTGTTCCGCGGCTTCCATTCCTGCAGGAAGGCCAGGAGGTCCTTTTCCTGGATCCGCACGGACCTCCCCACCCGGTATGCTTTTAGCCAGCCCTGGCTCATCCAAGCCCAAAGAGCCGCGCGAGTGACCTTGAGCTTTTTGCAAACCTCATTGACCGTCAGGAATTCGTCCATTTCAGACCTCTATCATCCATTGTATGCCAATATCAATGAATGTCAATCTATATTTTTCCTGGTCTATTTCCACCACTCTCGGATTAAATGGCCGCCCTCGAAGGCCGGCTTGGGGCGCTCGCCGGGACTTCGCAAAGAGAAGACCACCAGGCGCCAGGCCGATGGATCGAAGCCGCGACAGCGGCGAGGGCACAGGCGTTCGCCGCGTCATCGTGAATTCCCGCCCTTGCCGGATGGTCAATTAGGTCCTTCCCCCGCCGCGCCCCGGCCGCCGCTCTAGCTGCCTGCGGCGGCCTGTTGCTTATGGTCGAGCAGTTTGACGCGGCCCTGCGTCACCCCAGCGGCAGGAATTCGGCGTAGATCTCGCTCTTGGTCCTGGACTTGCTCCCTGGTTTGGTCCATTTTTTAGAGAGGAGGTCCAAGCTACGGCAAAGACTTGGAAGAAATATAGAGAGATTCGACGAACCCCTGATGACCTAGACGCGGAGCGCCAACGGCTGTGAAAAATTAAGGCTAAACACGACAAGGACGAGCAGGCAAAAGCGGCTGCCGCAAACCAAAAGGAAAGCCCTTGACCTGGCCCGGAGAAGGACGGATGATGTCCTGCGGAAGGAGAAAGCGATGATGCCCAAAAGGAAACCCCAATGGTTCCGGCATGATGAAGGGAATGCGAGGGAATTGGAATCGCAACTCGAGTGGAAGATATCCCTGATAGTGAGGCAAAGAGTCTCCGTCCTGGAGAGAAAAATCGCCGCCCTGGAGAAACGGCTGGATAACGTGGACCGAGGGTTGAAGACGGATACTGCGTTGCTGCCGATTCGCGTGAGAGGGATTATCCTTGACGCAATGAAGCCTCTGCCCTCTCTGCCCCCTACGAAGACCCTCACGATTTACAGAGACAATATTAAAACGCGCCGCCCGAGGAAAAAGAAAGAGAAAAAGTGAGATGACTGAGGAAGAACGGATCAAGGCTTTGGAGGAAAAGCTGATGAAGGCAGTGAGAGCGCTGATAGCCTATACGGAGAGTGGTTTATTAACCCGACTCCGTATGGACTTTTATGCGACGGGCGTGATGCCCAACCTGGTCTCTCCGAGGAAAAAATAGCAATCGCCTTTGACCATCGGTTTTAAGTGAGAAGCGCCTCGTCATGGTCGGCGCGGCACCGTATCCGGCATGGCACCCCTTACCTCGGCTTCGTGGCTGACAGGGAGAGATACATCCTGATCGCTTGGATAACACAATCCTCCTGGCCGGCAGGTGAATCCTCTTTGAACCACCACTGGAGTTCCTCTCTGCTACAAGACACCTTTACAGCGATTCTCGACATCAACGGGCATACCTTCTTGTCTGGAGCCATATTGATCTCCCTTCCACCCCGGTCTAGGAGGGGTGCGGGGGCCTGTCAACCCGGTTTTCTAGTCCTGTTTAGTTAATTCACCATCTAGCACCCCGTGCCCACTCCCCTAAATCGATCCGGCCATAATGGAAAAAAGCTTATCAGGAACTGCACCAAGGACACGGGAGGATTCAGGGAGGCCGATGATGCCACATACCGGCCGCAGAAGGCTTATTCTTGCCGCTCATGACGCTCTGGAGGGGCTTCCAGCGCAGGATAGGAGTGGGGGGGGAGCCCGGTTGGGGCAGGGAAAGGAAGATGTTTTATGGGCAAGCGGCATTGGGCGAGTTCTGGTAGGAAGGGGTCCTTTAGTGAAAATTATGATGAATATTTTCAGGCATCACGATCGACCTGTACGCGCACGATTGGGGCGTTGGTCCCATACCCCCTCGGTCCCCGACACAGGAGTCGCGCTAGGCCCACGTCATACCAGATCGGTCTGACCACCTTTCGTGTAGGCTTTCGTGTTAGGGGCTGAAAAACGCCTTTTTTGGCGTATTTTGGCTCCATTGACGAGGCCCAGGGTGGGTAGAACAGGCCACGCCAAGATGGCCTATAAGTTGCTGAATTATAAAGAGATTAAACAGTGCCGGTAGAGGGAATCGAACCCACATCCGAGTTGCCCCGGACGGAATTTTGAGGCCTCATGGGGATTTTTATAATTGATTGATTCCGAAGCGGTTGGAGCCTCTTCGGCGTCCGCCTCGTGAACTCTTCGGCGACTTCCGGCCATGAGATCGGGAAGAGGGAGTATCAGATATTCTGTCTAAACCCCTTCTTCGCATTTAAGCACGTTCACACATACGGTCGCCAAAATAGATCATCAGCCTGGAGTCTAATCTAGCTGGGTCCGTGTGGTGGAAGGTCCACTTCTCCGACGGTCCAGGGGCCAGGTCTGAACCCTCTGAAGGCCTCTGGGCCAAAAATAACCGTAGACGATGCCTGTGTCCCCGCCAAGCACCCCGTGACCCTTGATCGCCGCTTCATCCACCCGCGGGCGGAATAGAAAGAGGACCAGCCCGGCCGGTCCCGTCGGATGCCAAGCCCCGCCTCGTCAGCGGGGCTTTTTTCTCATTAGTTTTGAAACCCGAGCCACGTCTCCGTGAGGATGTGAAAGGGCAAAGCTAAATCAATTGGTTGTTTCTAATCTTTCTTATATATAATATAAAGAAAATTTGTATCTTGGTTACGAGCTAAATAATTAGAAAAACGTTGAAATTTCGGAACTGGAGGCTTGTGATGAGGTCTTTGAGATGTCTTGGGTTACTTACAGTGCTTTTTCTAACTGTTTTTGTCATGTCTGTTGGAGCCTCATCCCCTGGAACTACGATTAACTTTTCTTCACTCGATAAGAATCACCCCCATAAACTGTCAGGGACACTTTACTTGCCGGAAAACAATTCAAGTCCATGCCCGGCAATTGTCGTCGTTCACGGGACCATGGGAATCGACTCACGCGGTGCGTTTTATCGGGAATTGATCTTAAAGGCGGGGATTGCGTTTTTCGAGGTAGATTTTAAGACCGGGATTTATAAGGGTCCATTAACTCGACCCTCGCCCGAGGCCATGGTGCCAATGGGTTTTGCGGCGTTAAAGGAATTACGTAAATTGCGTACCATTGATCCCGACCGAATCGGAATCATGGGGTTCTCAATGGGGGGGCACCTGACCGTGACTACGGCTTTTGAAACAAACCGCAAATTGTGGATGGGCGATGAGAAGGGATTCGCAGCCCATGCGGCATTTTATCCGGTGTGCAGACCCTTTTTAAAGAGAGACGATTGCACGATGACCGGAGCTCCGATGATTATTTTTTACGGGACTGAAGACGCCTACGGCGATGGCAAGAACGTTCCGGAGTTTAAACGCTTACTTTTGGAAAAATACAGCTTTGAGGTGACTACGGTCGAATATGTTGGTGCCTATCATGGGTTTAATAGAAATGAGCCTGCGATAAGCTACCATGACCCCTCTGCCAAAGGTTGGAAAGGCTATGAGGCTTGGGACGCGAAGGCGGCAAATGACACACTAATCCGAGTCGTGGACTTTCTGCGC
This sequence comes from Candidatus Aminicenantales bacterium, assembly GCA_049512315.1. GTDB lineage: Bacteria > Acidobacteriota > Aminicenantia > Aminicenantales > Saccharicenantaceae > DATKJS01. The sequence goes on from JBEKXF010000033.1 coordinate 29,222, forward strand.
AAAACCCTGGCTGCTAAGTAATTGATGTGTTATTGTGCCCAACAGGAGTTAATTGGCTACTCAGGCAAGATGGGATTGTTCGTGAACATAGATAAGTCAATAAATAGAATTATCCACGTTGGAAGTCAAGTCAGTATCGCCTAATAAACGGTGTCCCGCACGACCTTGGGAGAGCCGGAGAAATATGCAACATTGAATGGAGCCGCTGAAGTCGGCAAAATCCGGCACGAAGAGACGAACAACGATGACTCGCAAAATATTTTTTTTATATAAAGAATGGACCTAATCAGGGGGCAGGTTCACATCTTCAAAGAAACTCACATTATGGGTGGGCCATTTTCCAGGGATGAGGTCCCGTATATTGGCGGGCAAGTCATAGGGGCGTAAATTGCGCGAGTCCATACCCTTAATCTGGGGGTATAAAAGGTTTGATGAAAAACTATTATCTTATTACGGCCATGAGTAAGCTCGTTTCCAATTTTCTATTGACTTCTTCCCCGTTGCGTAGTAAAAAGATCGTTTTAATAGGAGGTTTAAAATGACCACAAAGAAAATGCAGTGCCTGGTTCTTTTCCTCGCGTTTCTTGCTCCATTGGCCTTTTCGACTGAGCCGCCCGACGCTCAGAAAGAACCATCCGCTGTCGCGTTCAACGTAGGCGATTTTTTTCTCTGTCCCGAAGTGATCGGTGTTACCGCAGGTAGCAATGGAAAAATCGCGCTGGGTGCGAATGCCGAATACTTCTTATCGAAGGCAATCGCGGTCGGGGGGGACGTTTCTTTCTATCTTAAATCCCCCGGCGGCTTGTCCTTGTTCCCCGATATTGAATATCACTTCAATGTCAACGTCCGGGGCCTCGATGTTTATGCCGGAGCAGGCCCGTCCCTTTTCTTCGGATTCGGCACGGATGGAAGAACCTTATTCGGCGGTAAGGCCTTCGGCGCCGCGCGCTACTTTTTCAACCCCAGCACCGGAGTCTTTCTAAAACTCGGATTCGCCTCTAACCGCGATGGCACAGCTGGCTTCTGGGCCATTGGTGTTTCCTTCAAACTATAGTCCATCGTTCTGAAGAACGGCATGGAGGGCGTGACCGGCCCCGCGGTGTGGTTCATTTTCAGGGGATGAAGTTCCCAGCGCTCATAACTGGGTCGGCACACCGCAGGACTTTTTAACTGCGCTATTTATAATTTCCGATCAGAACGAACGGCGCCCAGTAATACGGATGAGAATAGCCGGCGTCATGTGGCGCAGGTGTTGAGCCCTCCGCGATCTTAACACCGCGATCATTTCCCGCATGCGAGGACACAACGGGCCCTCGCAGGAAGGCCAGCTGTGCCTGGCGCAAGGCCTCCGCTTTTCCATCAGCGGGGGCCTTGACCCATCTGGCATAGAAGTCGCTCATCAGCGTAGCCAGCACAGCTTGTGCATCCTTTTGCTGGGCGATCATCCCCAGACTATCCACCTCCAGTCCGTCCTTTGCCACGTCGCCTTTCGCCGTGCTGCAGGCCGAAAGGGTCAACAGCCGTGTTCCGTGAAAACTGATGGCAGAGTCCTCGAGTCTTGAGAGGGTCAGCGGATATCCATCCGGCTGGCCGGCGTTTTCTCCGCCCAACATCAAGTAGGGCTCAGTTCCGCCGCCCGTTTCCAGGACAAAGTGACTGGCGATGTGGACCACGGGAAAGGTCGATCCGGCGCTGAGCTCCGTTTTCAATGCGTCGTAAGTGAACCGCTCGTTTGACAGAAGGACTCCATCCATCGGACCATGGGACTCAGGCACGGCAGGGTCGCGCGCCACGGCATCCAGCTCCGGCATCACACCGGGCAATGCCGGAAGGCCTCCATAGCTTTTCGACAATCCCATCGCCAGCACGCGGAGCGCAGCCTTGTTTTCGTCGGAGGAGGTTGTCATGTGCCCGTAGCTCTCGGGAGTAAAGAGGATATTGGTAAACCGCTCGGCCAGGTAGTGGCTGCCGTCATACATCGCGGCCATCGGCAGATAGCGCATGGCGCCGTCCAGCGACCAGAGGAGTGTCGGAACACCGCCTTTTTCTTGATAGCTCTTTTCCAGAGCGTTCAACTCGTCTCCGAATGGAGCCACGGCCATCGCGTAGAGCTCCGCCAGATGCGGCTTGGGATCGGACGCAGGAGTGCGCAGATCGTCCCGCACCTGCAGCACCTTGCTGCGCAACTCTGCCGGAGTCGCCTTGAGCTCGAATTTCTTGCGTCCTTGTGCCGTGACAACGATCGCGAACGCACGCTCATCGCCCAGCAGCAGCCTTATGCCCATCACGTGCGGCCCCAGTTCCGCCAGCGTATTCTGCAAGCGGCTGACCTCCGACTTCTCTTTGCTCAATAGGGCGTTCGCATCCTGCGTTCCGGCTTTCTGCGCCAGTTCCGGATAAAGCGTCTTCCTGAAAAAGTCCGAAACCTCCGCATTTCCCGCTTCGATCTTCGCTTCCAGCGCCTTTAGCCGAGCGGCTTCTTCGGGAGTCCGTGCCGCCTTGGCCCGCAATTCGGCATATTCCGCGCTCGCTTCCATCAGCGCCACCGCCGATTTCTCCGGGCCCTCAAGTTCGTTCTGCGCCGTTTGCTGTGCGGAGCTCAGCTTCAACGGCTCCACCCGCGCTTCCGGATGATCCGCCGCTCCCCGAACAACCTCTTTCAGCTCCTGCTCCTTCAGCAGATCCAGAACCTGTTCGGCTTCGCCGAGCCGGTCGGCCTGAACCAGCAGCTCCGTCAGTGTCCGGTAGGTCGCCGACTTCGACTGCGCAAACCCCGTCTGCAGCTCCTTGCCCAGCCCGGAGATGTTCTTCCGTATCTGCTGGTAGCTGTTCACCGCCGCCATCCCGAACAGGATCGCTTCTTCCCGGCGATTCTCGCTGCGGAAGCCGATCATCAAAGAAGTTTCAATCCCGCCCTCGATGTCCGGGTCGCCCGCAGCCTTCGCCAAAGCCAACGCCGCCAGCTTGCTCGCCAACGCCTTGTCCATATCCTTCTGCACGTAGTACGCCGAGCCGATGGTGCTCAACGCCAGCGCTTCGCCCCGGCGGTCCTTCACCTCGCGCCAGATGGCCAGCGCCCGGTAATCCAAGTCGAGCGCCTTGCACGCCTCTCCCAGGTCGGACCAGACTTTGCCGGCATTGTTCATCGCCGCCGCCTCGCCGCGACGGGCCCCGGTCTCGCGCCAGATAAGCAACGCCTGGTCGAAGTACTCGAGCGCCTTTCGGCCTTGGCCCAGGTCGGCATAGGCCCGGCCGATATCGTTCAGCGCCAGCCCCTCCCCGTTGCGGTTTCCCACTTCGCGCCAGACGGGCAGCGCCTGGTTGTAGTAGTCCAGCGCCGTCTGCTGTTGCCCCAGGTCGCGATACAGCCGGCCCATGTTGTTCAGGGTGATTGCCTCGCCCTGCCGGTTGCCGATCGTGCGCCAGATCGACAGCGCCCGGTTGTAGACGTCCAGCGAGTTCTGCTTCTGTCCCAGGTCGGCATACGCCCGGCCCATATTGTTCAGCGTCAGGGCCTCGCCGCCTTGCTCTTCCTCTTTGCGCCAGATCGGCAGCGCCTGGTTGAAATAATCCAGCGCTTCCTTTCCCTGGCCCATGTCGGAATACGTCTTGCCGAGATTGTCCAGCGTGCTCGCCTCGCCGGCGCGGCCGCTCGCATCCCGCAATTTCGGCATCGCATCGCTCATGCGCTTGAGAGCCATCATCTGCCCCAGGCTGCGACGCGGCTGGCCCTGCCCGCTGCCGATGGCGCGCCAGATGGACAACGCCTCGTTCAGGTGCTTCAACGCCTCCTGCCTCTGTCCCAGGTTGTCATAGGCTCTGCCCATATTGTTCAGCGTGTTCGCTTCGCCCTGGGGAACCCCCAGCGCGCGCCACATCGGCAGCGCTTGGTCGAACAGCGCCATTGCCTTGTCCTCCTGCCCCAAGTCCGTGTACACCCTGCCCATGGTGTTCAGCGTCAGGGCCTGGGCGAGTTCGTTGCCCGCATTCTTTTCAATGGGCAAGGCCTCGTTCAGGCACTCCAGCGCCTTTTGCATCTTCCCCGCTTGCCGGTACAGATAGCCAAGGGTAATCAGCTCGATCCCTTCATCTTTCGTGAGTTGTGCCGCACGCGCCTCCGCGAGCTTTTTCTCGTGCTGGTCGATCTGATCAGGCAACGGCGAACTCTGCGCGCGGACCGCTGTCGTCCCCGCCAGCAGCCCGATCACCAGACAGGTCACAATTAGTATCTTCTCGGTTTGGTCCATCTTGCTCCCTTTGTCTGATCCGGTCATCCACGACTTCATCTTCCCGTGGTTCATGTCATTCAGGCGACGGCCGCCGGCAAAACAGCTGGTCAAGGACAGGGAATTCCTTTTTCCGGGTGGCCGCCAGGCCCGCCACCGCTAAACAGATGATCCACCGCACAAGACGTACACGCGTTGTGGACGCGTTGAAGCTGAAGCGCGTTTGATCATCGTGCTTATCTTCCCGAGGAAATGATCGAGGTGGGCTGAACTTCAACCTCGAAGCTGACGTAGGTTACGCCTGGAAGCGTATCGGCAGCGGCGGCATCGACGTCCGGCTGCTGGGTTTCTCTCTTCACTTCTTGGGGAACGACACGGCCCTGGATGACGTGGAGATTTTTCAACTGTTCCGCGGCGGGCGCTCGATTGGCAGGGATCAGAACATAGGTCCCACTTTTCAACATGAGGCCGCTGACGGATCCTGGCGAGCCGGTCTTCTGAATCGCGTCCTGTGTGGCGAAGACGCGCTGAGGGTTGGATTTGATGACTTGGACGGGGCTGGCATGAATGGCGCCGTAGAGAGCGTTAAAGGATTGGAGCGCGGACATGGCGATGCCCGGCAGTCCGATCATGGGCGCGAATTGGCCCAATCCTCCGATGATCGTTTGAAGTATTTTGTGGAATAAAGAATCCTTTTTTTGGGCTTCGACGTTCAACGCCCAGCGGCCCTGGCCGCCGGGCAGGACGATATTCTGCATTTTTTGCCATGTTGGGTCATCCGAGACGCTGACGCTCTGAACGGAATTAGATTTCCCAGTCGAGCCGGATTTCCCAGTCGAGCCGGATTTCGCAGCCTTCCCACCGGTTGAACTTTTCGACTTCGGTGGTGTCTTCGAGGACAGCATTCCCGAAACGAACGTGTAAGCCAGCGGTTCAATCACCGACGGCAGGATCGCACTCTTCTGGGCGACGTCCACTCGGATTTGAGCATTTTGAAGACGATCGAACGTGCTCTGGTCTTGGGGGGCGATCTTGATCGCCGAGGTGTTCACGCTGACGACGACATCACCTTGCGAGATGAGCTTGCTTGTGTCCAATGCGGCGGCGTTCTTGAAACCGTCCTTGTCGTTGAAGTGCCAGAAAACAGGCTGAACATTGCTTTCCCCGCCTCGCCCGCGCGTCGGGCGGACGATAGGTTCAGCATCGGAAGAGAGAAAGCCGGACCAGAAGTCGTACGCCTTCGAGTCAAAATCGGGATTGACCTCTTGCGCGCTGGACGGGTCGGCCAACACGGTCAAGACCCGCGCCGCAGCGGGAGAAGCGACAAAGCCCTGGACCGCGCCGATGGCCAGCAAATCCTTAAAAAAATCTCTGCGAGTCTTAGACATGGGAAAGCCTCCAGTTGAGCTTGGGAATAGGGAAAGGAATCCCGTTTTTCCGCCGAGTGATGAATGGCCGCGCCGGGTATCGCATCGCGCCTACTATCAAAGATAATATTATCTGCCTTGCCGTGCGGCAGTGTCAATAGTTGCGCCCGGAGATCAACTCCGGACGAACGACTCCCTTTATCGCCAGAAGAGTCCCATTGCGTCTGGACGGTTTTTCGGGACTGAGGTGCGACCCCATAGCTCTCGGGGCCATAAGCCTCCGGCGCCGGAGACTCCAAAACTTGAATATCTCACGCCAGAGGGGGTATATTTGGAAAAAGAGCAGGTGAATGCAAAGAAGACGCGTCATCCTCACCGCAGCGCTTTCTATTTTTTGTCTTCTCGCCGTGTTTCTGACCGCCGGCGCCGAAACGCGGCGGGCGCTCCTCGTCGGAATCGATAAATACGATCCCCCTTCGGGCGCAAAGCCCGGTCCAACCAAGGCGATTCACGGCTCCACCAAGAGGGTCGCCGTCAAAGGGAATTCCAAGCGCCAGCAGTTTGAATCGCTCGACGGCGCCGTGAGCGACATGGACGGGATGAAAATTCTCCTGACGGACAAGTTTGGATTCCGCGAGGGCGACATCAAGACTCTCACGAACCAGGAGGCAACGGCGGACGAGATCCTGAGCGCCATTCAAAAGCACCTGATCGATAGCGCCCAACCCGGAGATGTCAGCCTGTTTTATTACGCGGGCCATGGCTCGCTCATGCGCAATCTCAGTACGCCGAAGCAATCAGGGTACGACTCGACAATTGTCCCGGCGGACTGGTGGCGGGGGACCCCGGACATCCGTGATAAGGAGCTGGCGCGTTTGTTCCGCAAGGCCGTGCAGAAAGGGATTGCCCTTACGGTCATCGCCGACAGCTGTCACAGCGGTTCTCTCCTCCGGGGCGGGTTAAAGATGCGCGAAATTCCCGGGGACGCCGGCTTTTACGTGGAGGATCCTCCCGACCGCGATCAAGCCGGCCATGCGCTTCCCAATCCCGAAGAGGAGGGGGCCCTGGTGCTTTCAGCAGCGCAGGACTATCAGAGTGCGGCCGAGATCGCCACGGACTCGGGTTGGCACGGCGTTTTCACCTGGGCGCTTCTGCAGATTTTGCGATATTCCCCGGAGAACGAGCCCATGTCCCGGATATTTGAGCGGGTCCGTGCGCTGGTGCAGTCGGAGGAGCCGGTCCAGGAGCCGGTCATGGCCGGGAAGGGGCGCACCGAGCGGGGCTTATTTGGGCAGCCTGCGGATTTGACGAGGAGCATAACAGTTGCGGCTCGGAAAGTCACGGGAACGGCGGTTGAGCTTCAGGGCGGGCAGGTGGTCGGGCTGGCGAAGGGATGCGAGCTGGTGAGAATGCCAAGGTCATCCGACGAGACGCCGGTTCGGATCGAGATAACGGACGTTACAGGCCTGAGCAAATCCGTGGCCCAGGTCCGTTCGGGGCCGCCGGAGAGCGTCCGCCCCGGAGACTTGTTTCGGCTCGACAAGTGGGTGCAGCCGGAAGAAGGAATTTTGCGCGTTTACCTCCCCCCGAAGCCGCCATCACTGGCGCGGATCATGGCCGTGGCCAAATCAGTGGCCGAACTGCAGCTGCCCGGCTGGGTGGAAGACCCGACGGTCACGCCGCCGGATTTCATCATGGGCTGGAACGGATCGGAATGGGTGCTGGCGCGCAA